>CACZJU010000009.1 GCA_902781515.1 uncultured Bacteroidales bacterium
AATATGGTTGCTGCTTCATGCCAAAGACCAGAAGGCAGCCATCGAAACAGATGCACTCATCAAAGAGTTGAAGAAAAGCGCCCCCGTGTGGAAGAATTACTCCAAGTCAGCCTTTAAGGATACGCAAAAAGCATTTCTGAACGACAACACAGATGTTGCTGTTGCGAGAGCAAAGGAATTGCGTGAGTTCCATAATCCATCAACTGGTATTTATAAATTGATTGAGATGCTGAAAGAAAATGCACGATAGTAGCCTAAAACGTAGGTTACCTTCAATGATAGATTCGTTCCAGACTTGGAATAATTACGAAAATTATAGGTTAATTCAATGGAAATAATAACAATAGTTAGGTTCTATAAATTGAGGTAGTTTCTATAAACGTATTAACAAATAAAACACAAACGCCCAAATACAAACAAAAGCAAATGTAATCGCATGGAACTATCCATGAAACTTTTAAAGACTATCGGTGGTTATAACAATGTGGTTCCACCTCTTCCCATTCCGAACAGAGAAGTTAAACACAGTTGCGCCAATGGTACTGAAAAATCGGGAGAGTAGGTTGCTGCCATATAAAGTCTTCGTCCAAAAAAGCGGATCAATGACGTAAAACTTAAGTGATGCTTATTAAAAAAAATTTATACTATGATAGTTTTTGATATCAAGAAAGCTGGAGTGTAGATTTGCCTTTTTAATAAGAAGGCAAGTTCTACCAAGACCATCCACCTCGCGTGGAATGTTATTGTTAATGTAGTAATCCTAATTGCGGACGTTGCGTAGTTTCTTGCAGCTCCTACACCCTTTGGGGCAATTTCAGTAGTAACAGATATTGTCGGTTTGATACCCGATATAAGGAACCTCATCAAACAATAAGGTCTTCAAAAAAATCCTTGGGAGCGTTGGTAAACTCCCAAGGTGCTTTTTAGATAAAAGTATATATGCTATGAAGTTGGGCTTGATATTATTCCAATGGAAACATCAGAAACAATTATAGGAAGAGCTATATGGCATGTTTTTCTCCATATACCGTTTTATTGCTATTTCAGCATTCCACACCCAGTCCAAATCAAAGAAAATGTGGCAAGTTTGTGTTTTTTCCTGTGTTTTCTTTTAGTTGTTTGGGGAGAAATCTGTACCTTTGCAGTGATTTTGTAACATGTTGATTATCAATGGTTATTTTCGTTTTTGCGACATGTGTGTAACATCCGGTGCTAACGCATTGATAGTCAGTCAAAGTCGTTTTCGAGAAGGATAACTTACATAATATGTCGTTGGGGGACGTTCTGAATTCATCCGACGGCGTCGCACTTTTTCCAAACAACATTCCTATCTGTGGATATAGCAGATAAAAACGTCTGGAATTTTTGAAAAGCGTCTCGTTTAATCCCCTCGTATTTACACTTTCTTCCAGCCGTTTCAGCAGTCTATCGCCATACTTGGCTCTGTCACTACCTTTCTGCTCGTACTCCACAATGTAACAACCTATGAGCCAGTTACGCAGGGTTGCCATCTGGTTAACGGGTTAGGGGATTTTGGGCTGGGAGTTGTCGGAAAGGACGGAGAGGACGAGGTCTGTGACCATTTGCTTGAGTTCGTCGATGAACTGACGGGCTTCGTATTTACGGCTCTCTATGAGGCGCAGTTTGCGTTCCCATTGACCGGTGAGTTCGGCACTTTTCAGCAGTTCGTTCTTGATGATGCCGATAAGTTCAACACCGGTGGGAGTTGCCCAGAGGTTTTTCTTTTCCTTACGGATGTAACGACGACGGAAAAGAGTCTCGATGATGGCAGCTCGTGTGGAAGGACGTCCGATACCGTTTTCCTTCAAGGCATCGCGCAGTTCCTCGTCTTCGACAAACTTACCTGCCGTTTCCATTGCACGCAGGAGCGTAGCCTCAGTGTACGGTTTGGGAGGCGTTGTCTGTTTCTCAGCAAGGTCAGGCACATGAGAACCGGACTCGCCTTTCGTGAATTCGGGCAGAGTCTTCTCCTCCTCATCCTTTTTCTCGTCCTGCTGTTCCTCTTTTTGCCAAAGTATGCGCCAAGCAGGGTCGGTAATGTGTTTACCAGTGGCCTTGAACTGAATATCGCCAACCTCTCCAAAGACAGTTGTGGTGTCAAAGGTACAATCGGGATAAAAAGCACCGATGAAACGGCGCGAAATCAAATCATAGACCTTTGCCTCGAGGTCAGTCATTGCCTTTGCCTCAACACCTGTGGGAATGATTGCATGGTGATCGGTCACCTTCTTATTGTCGAACACCTTCTTGCTCTTCAACAGTTTCTTACCCTTGATACGTTCCATAAGGGGAAAGTACTGTCGCAGACCGTTAAGTATCTGCGGACACTTGGGATAGACATCATCGGGCAGGAAAGTGGTGTCAACACGCGGATATGTGGTATATTTCTTCTCGTAGAGACTTTGAATGAGCTGCAAAGTGAGGTCGGCAGAGAAGCCGAAACGCTTATTGCATTCCACCTGTAACGAAGTAAGGTCGAACAGGCGAGGAGGAGCCTCTGTGCCTTTCTTCTTCTCCACCTTTGTAACGGTGAACGGCAGTTCACGCACGGCGGCAAGGGCTTTCTCACCCTCTTCCTTGGTCTTGAAGCCTCTGTCTCCCTCTTCCATTACGGCAGAGAAGACGACATCGCGGTATTTTGTGGTCAGCACCCAGTAAGGAACGGGCACGAAGTTCTCTATCTCCTGCTGACGACGTACTATGAGGGCAAGTGTTGGAGTCTGCACACGACCTATCGAGAGCACCTGCTTCTCGTTGGTCTGCATGTTACGGTATTTCAGAGTGTAGAGACGTGTGGCATTCATGCCAAGAGTCCAGTCGCCAATGGCTCGCGACAGTCCTGCCTCATAGAGGCTTTGGTATTCGGCCTGATCCTTGAGAGTCTGGAACCCTTCGCGAATGGCATCCTCGGTCAGACTGTTTATCCACAGACGCTGCACAGGACACTTCGCGCCTGTCATTTGAATAACCCATCGCTGAATAAGTTCACCCTCCTGACCAGCATCACCACAATTTATAATGCGCTCGGCACCAAGCATCAGTCGCTTTATTGTCTCGAATTGTTTTTCAACTCCCTTGTCGCCCTTGAGCTTAATACCGAAACGTTGTGGAATCATGGGCAACTGTCCAAGCGACCACTGTTTCCACATGGGCGAATACTCGTGAGGTTCCTTAAGTTCGCACAGATGTCCGAAAGTCCAGGTAACCTGATATCCGTTACCTTCCATATAGCCGTCGTGCTGCCTTGTAGCGCCCAAGACATGGGCTATATCGCGGCCTACCGACGGTTTCTCTGCTATGCAAACAATCATGTATCTTTGTCCTGATTTTACTTTACAACTCTGCAAAGATACATAAAAATGCGAGAAAAAGCTTTGCATTATCAGCAAAAATTCGTAGTTTTGTACGATTATACATTAATTTTATACGCACATACGCGATTCAAAGATGAAAGTAAAACTTATTATTTTTGCCACACTGATGGTAATCTGCGGCACGTCTGCAGCACAGGAAAAGACTGCTCTGACAGTAACTGAAATGAAGAATTTAACGAAGCTGTCGGAAGGCAGTACTGTCAGTGTGCACGACCCATCGGTGGTATATAACAAAAGTGACAACTACTTCTACATTGTAGGTTCACACATGGGACTTGGCAAGAGCAAGGACTTGGTAAGTTGGGAAAGCGTTGACAACGGAATATGGGTCACCATGCCCAACTGGTGGGATAACTACCAAGACGGAAGTAAACTCTTCAACAAACCATTCTGGGAAGCATTCAAGGAGTGCCCTGAGCATGAGGTGAAGCTTGCGAACGGCAACACTGGCACACTTGGAAGTTTTGATGCCGCTGCTTTCTGCTCATGGTATTCTGTCAACGGAGACTCGGCATGGGTGAAGGGAAACATGTGGGCCCCAGACGTGATATGGAACGAATCGATGCAGAAATGGTGTATGTATATGAGTCTGAACGGTCTAAGATGGAACAGCGTGATTGTGCTGCTTACGGCCTCTAAGCCTACAGGCCCGTTCACCTATCAAGGACCGGTAGTAATGGGAGGTTTCAGCGGTGGAAAGCACGCAAACAGTAATGGAACACAAATCTCAGCCCCTTCATACAAGATGACAGACCTGGAACTGGTTTGGGGCACACAGGCATCACTCCCCTCTGACTACGCGAAGGGAGGCGACTGGGGATGGTGGTGGCCAAACTGCATAGACCCATGTCCCTTCTACGATGAAACCGGTGAATTATGGCTTGTCTATGGTTCGTGGAGCGGTGGCATCTTCATATTGAAGCTCGACAAGGAAACTGGTCTTCGCGACTATACCTATACCTACGAGTCAGACGTCAGCACAAAGGGACAAAGCTATACCAGCGACAAATATTTCGGTAAGCGCATAGCAGGCGGACATTATGTCAGCGGCGAAGGTCCGTACGTCCAGCACATTGGTAACTATTACTACCTGTTCGTAAGCTACGGAGGTTATGCTCCGGGCGGTTACGATGATGACGGCAATCCGCAAGGCGGCTACGAGATGAGAATTTTCCGCTCGAAGAATCCTGATGGACCATACGTTGATGCTGCTGGAACCGCTGCCACATATACCAGCTACATGATGAACTACGGTTCAAACTCAGCCAAAAATATTGGTGTTAAGTTATTGGATGCATACAACGGTTGGGGACTACAGGAAGTAGGAGAACGCTCGCAAGGACACAACTCAGCATGTCAGGACGACAAAGGCCGTTCGTTTGTAGTTTACCATACGAAGTTCAACGACGGTACAGCAGGTCATCAGGTACGTGTTCACCAACTCTTCCTTAACGAAAAGGAGTGGCTCGTGGCATCCCCATTCTGCTATAAAGGCGAAGAATGGACTGACGAAACAATAGCCTCAACCTCAATCCCTGTTGAAGATATTGTGGGTGACTACCATTTCCTGCTTCATCCTTACAAGCAAAACTTTGCAGAGTTCGAAGAACAAACACCCAGCATCATCACACTGAATGCCGACGGAACCATTAAAGGAGCAAAAACCGGAACATGGAGCGTGAAGGAAGGTTCCCTCTATATCACTCTGAAACTCGGCACAACATCATATTACGGAGTTATTATGGAGTCAACGGTTGACGGTGCTACAGCCGCAGGTTTCCAGACCTCAGGCATGAAGGCTCTGTCCTTCTCTGCCGTAGCCAACAACGGAGTGCCCATCTGGGGTTACAAACTGCAGCCTCAGTATGCAGTAGCCTATAACTACGTCAGCAACAGCATTAACGTGAAGAACAGCACCTCCTATTCACGCAACATCAGCCTGATGTTCCCCACCACAGACAACACCACTCTGACATGGACCTCTTCGGAACCCGATGTCATCAGCGAAACGGGTAAATACAATCCGCGTGAGGAGAATACTCCGGTGACACTAACCGGTCGTCTCGAATGCGGGAACTATTACTGGGAACAGACCTACAATATAACGGCCCGTGCTGCTTCAACACCAAATGGGGACTACCAGACAGGACTTTTGGCATACTACAACATGGACGATACACCATGCTACAATGCCTATGATGGTACACAGCGAGCATACTTCATGCGTGCCGGCAGCGGAACGACATCAACCCAACTGTCCGACTACGACCGTTTCGGTAAAGTGGTACACCTGAACTTCGGTAATCAGAAGAACTGCTCCTATGTGCGTATGTCGAATCCCCTATATGGGAAAGAGAATCTTGAGGGTTTCACCGTAGCAATGTGGGTAAAACGCACAGATGATAATGCGTGGGATGCCCTGTGGAGCTTCTTCAACAGCACCTCCAGCACAGCCAGCAGCTCTCGTTTCTTCCTAACAGGTAACGGCTATCTGGGCTACAACGACAACGCCAGCGATGCCACATGGTTCGACATAAACCATCCCGAAACAAAGATATACAACGACATTGCCGTAGGTGAATGGGCTTGGGTGACAGTTACTGTAGGTCCGACTAAGGGCATCCAGTACTATGTCAATCGCAGTAATAAGCTGCACAATGTTGCATCAAGCAACAATGTCACCAGTACCACCAAGGTCAAAGATCTGCCCATAGCAAAACTAGTGTCCGATGTCACAAAAATGAAGTATTTCAACCTTGGCATGGGTTCATTCTGGGGTTCGCCAGATTGTTACATCGACGACGTGATGATATTCAACCGCGAAATGACGTCCACCGATTTGCTCGCATTGGAAACTATGGTTAACCGCGTGACAGACTTAACCAGTCTGGAAACGGCAATAGGCGAGGTCGTAATGCCTCAGCACCAAATGCAAAATGGTGTATTCGACTTGCAAGGACGTCGTGTCACGAATCCTACCCGAGGTCTCTACATCATCAACGGAAAGAAAATCTTAGTGAAATAAAATAGTATGTTACGCAAAATCCGCATTACTCTTGCCATCCTCTTCTGGACAGGTATTACATTGCTCTTTCTCGATTTCACGGGAACAGCACAGCAATATCTATCATGGATGGCTAAAGTACAGTTCCTGCCTGCCGTATTGGCTCTGAACGTGGCTGTAGTTGTTGGGCTGATTGTCCTTACCCTCCTAGTTGGTCGCATATACTGTTCCGTAATCTGTCCGATGGGAGTTATGCAGGATTTCATCGCCTGGGTCAGCAAGCGTCGCATCTTCCGCAAGAACAAGAAAGCGAAACTTGCCAGCAAATACAGTTACTCCCCTACCCGACGCATTCTGAGGGCTCTGGTGCTGCTCGCATTCCTTATTCTTATGACAGCAGGATTAAACAGTATCGCAATACTCATTGCTCCATATAGCGCTTATGGACGTATAGCAACCAACCTGATGCAACCTGTTTACCTTTGGGCGAACAACGGATTGGCAGCCATTGCCGAGCACTACGACTCTTATGCTTTCTACACAGTTGACGTATGGATGCGCTCTGCCATCTCCCTTGGCATAGCTGTGGGCACGCTGGTTATCGTTGGCATTCTGGCTTGGAGAGGTGGCCGTACTTATTGCAACACCATCTGTCCCGTTGGAACCATACTGGGCTACATCAGTCACTTCTCGATTCACGGTCCTGTGTTCGACGAAGAGAAATGTAACGGATGTCGTCTATGCGAACGCAACTGCAAGGCCAGTTGCATTAATGTTAAAGACCATCACGTCGATATGACACGCTGCGTTTCCTGCGGCAACTGTATGTCGCTCTGTCCACAGGGAGCAATGAAGTTTGGTAATAGACTTTCTAAATTTTCTAGTAAGTCTAATATAACTAGTGCCACTAGCCAAGTCAACGAAGAGCGTCGTGCCTTTGTAAAGGGTTTGGCATTGGCAGCAACTGCCGCTTCTGTTGATGCTGTTGCCAAGACAGTAGATGGTGGTCTGGCTGCTATCGAAGACAAGGCAATTCCAGAACGTAAGACACGTCTTACTCCACCGGGCTCGCTCTCAGTGAAGCATTTCTCACAACATTGTACCGCTTGTCAGCTTTGCATCGCTGCTTGTCCCAATCAGGTACTGCGACCCAGTGACGACTTGGAGCACCTGATGCAGCCGGTAATGCAGTATGAACGCGGTTATTGCCGACCTGAATGCAACCGTTGTTCGCAAGTGTGCCCGACAGGAGCCATCCGACCTATTACTATTGAGGAGAAAACAGCCCAGCAGATAGGTCACGCCGTATGGGTAAAAGATAATTGTCTGTGTGTAACCGAAGGCATCTCGTGTGGTCATTGTGCAAGTCACTGTCCTACCGGTGCCATTGAAATGGTGCCATTAAACGAGAATGAAGAAATATGGGTACCTGCAGTAAACGAATCGGCGTGCATAGGCTGTGGAGCTTGTGAGAATCTTTGTCCTGCACGTCCCTTCAGTGCCATCTATGTCGAAGGCTACGAAACACACCGGGAGGTTTAATTGACAATTGACAGTTATGGAAAGAAGAGAATTCATAAAGATATTAGGCACAGGAGCTGCTACGGCGGCTTTGGCTGGTTGCGGCATAAAGAAGGACAAGGACATAGACCCGCTGGGACACCATACAGGTGAGATTCCTACGGACAAGATGACCTATCGCGACAATCCCAATACGGGAGACCATGTATCGTTGTTGGGATATGGAATGATGCGTCTGCCCAACAAACCACAGAAACCTTCTGCCGACGGATCACCAACTCCCGAAGAAATAGACCAAGAAGAGGTTAACCGCTTAGTGAAGTACGCTTTAGAACATGGTGTAAACTACTTCGATACAAGTCCTGCTTACTGCAGAGGCGAAAGCGAGGCAAGCACCGGTACGGCTCTTGTAGCCAGCGGTTATCCGCGTGACAAATACTATATTGCCACTAAGCTCTCTAATTTCTCTCCCGAGCAGTGGTCGTATGCCGAAGGAGTGAAGATGTTCGAAAACTCCTTGAAGTATCTCCAAACCGACTACATAGATTACCTACTCCTGCATGGTGTAGGCATGGGAGGTATGGACGCCCTGAACGGAAGATATATGGACAATGGTCTGCTCGACTATCTGTTGAAGAAACGCGAAGAGGGTGTAATACGCAACCTCGGTTTCTCGTATCACGGCGACATTGAGGTCTTCGACTATCTTCTGGAGAACCACGACAAGTATCATTGGGACTTTGTGCAGATACAGATGAACTACGTTGACTGGCACTTGGCAAACGAGACCAACAATCGCAACACCGATGCTGAGTATCTGTACAATGAACTTGACAAACGCAGCATTCCCGGAGTTATTATGGAACCTCTGTTGGGCGGAAGACTTGTGAAGATGCCCAACCACATCGTTGCTACGCTAAAAAGCAAACGTCCAGAGGATAGCGTTGCCTCATGGGCTTTCCGATACGCCGGCACTAAGCCTCGCATCCTTACGGTTCTCTCCGGAATGACTTATATGGAGCACTTGCAGGACAATCTGCGCACCTATAGTCCCTTGGAACCGCTGACGGCAGAAGAACAGGAATGGCTTGAGACAGAGGTTGCAAATCTGTATGTTTCCTACCCCACTATTCCATGCAACGATTGCAAATACTGTATGCCTTGCCCTTATGGCATTGACATTCCTTCCATCTTGCTACACTACAACAAATGTGTAAACGAGGGAAATGTGCCAGAGTCGGCACAGGCCGAGAACTACAGAAAGGCACGCAAGGCTTTCCTTGTGGGTTACGACCGCTCTGTACCACGTCTGCGACAGGCCAATCACTGCATCGGATGCGGACGTTGCGTAGAGCATTGTCCACAACGCATCAATATTCCGCGTGAGATGAACAGAATCGATTCATTCGTAGAGAAACTAAAACAAGATAAATTATGACACATTTAATGTTCCTTGGTTTGGGTATGCAGGAACTGCTGGTTATCCTGCTCATCGTACTATTACTTTTCGGTGGCAAGAAACTGCCTGAGATGATGCGTGGGCTCGGTCAGGGCGCCAAGGCTTTCAAGGATGGCATGAATGAGGTTACTAAAGAAGAATCTGAGGAAAAGATAGAGAAGAAAGAGGAGTGACTTTCTGGGACCATCTTGATGAATTGCGTGGTGTGATCGTCCGCTGTATGGTGGTCACACTTCTGTTTATGGTGGTGGCCTTTGTCTTCAAAGACGAGGTCTTCGCCATCGTTCTTTATCCCAAGGAGGATTCGCTGCAACTCATCAACACGGCTGTTACAGGACAGTTCGTCATGCACATGATGGTGTCCTTCTACATAGGACTGATTGGGGCTATGCCCTACATCCTCTACCAGATTTTCCACTTCATAGCACCTGCTCTCTATCAACAAGAACGCCGTATAGCCATACATCTTGTACTTAGCGGTTACCTGATGTTTGCTCTTGGAGTTGCATTTTCCTACTTCGTAATCATACCCTTCACACTCCGTTTTCTCGGGAATTATCAGGTAAGTAGCGAGATTGGCAACCTCATTTCTTTAGAGAGTTACATCGACACGATAGTAATGTTGAGCCTTATGCTTGGCATAGTATTCGAGTTGCCTGTAGTGAGCTGGCTACTGGGCCGATTCGGTATTGTCAATGCAGGACTGATGCGCAAATTCCGTCGCCCTGCGCTATTGGCGATTGTCATCTTATCAGCAATAATCACCCCCACAAGCGATGCCTTCACTCTACTGCTGGTTTCTGTCCCCGTCTATCTGCTTTATGAGGTAAGTATTTTAGTTGTTCGCAAATGAATAAGACAAAGTTACATCCGATTATGTTGGCTGGTACAGGCAGCGATGTGGGAAAGAGCATTCTTGCTGCTGCCCTTTGCCGCATACTCAAACAGGATGGATACTCACCAGCTCCATTCAAGGCGCAGAACATGGCTCTGAACTCCTTCGTCACCTCCGACGGTTTGGAGATCGGACGAGCGCAGGCAGTACAGGCAGAAGCTGCAGGCATACCTTGCGAGGCGGATATGAATCCCCTATTACTGAAACCTCAAAGCGACCATACAAGTCAAGTAGTACTATTGGGCAAACCTATAGGAAATAAAAATGCCTACGATTACTGGAGAAAAGAAGGTAAAGAGGAGTTGCGACAGGAAGTACATAAGGCTTTCGACCGTCTTTCTCAGCGTTTCAACCCCATAGTAATGGAAGGGGCTGGGAGCATTGCAGAACTGAATCTGCGTAAAACAGACCTTGTGAACATGCCTATGGCACGATACGCAAATGCCAATGTTATACTTGTGGCAGATATAGACCGTGGGGGTGTCTTTGCTTCGGCATACGGCAGCATCATGCTTCAGGACGAAGAAGACCGTAAGCGTATCAAAGGCATTATCGTTAATAAGTTTCGTGGCGATATGCGTCTATTTGATGAGGGGCGCCGCATGTTGGAGGACGTATGCCAAGTACCAGTTCTTGGCGTCGTCCCATATATGAAGGACATTCACATCGACGAAGAAGACAGCGTGGACTTAAAAGAGAAAAGTAAAAAAGGAAAAGTGAAAAATGATGGTGTGCGTGTAGCGGTGGTGAGGTTGCCATACATTAGCAACTTCACGGACTTCAATGCTTTGGAACACGATTCACGCATATCACTTTTCTATACGGACAAGGTCAACCAACTTGCAGAGGCTGATATAATCATCCTTCCTGGAACGAAGTCCACACTCAATGACCTCCGATGGCTTCGCGAAACAGGTTTGGCAGAGACCATTCTACGTGCTCATCGCGAGGGTAAGACCATACTTGGCATTTGTGGCGGCTATCAAATGCTGGGACAGACAATTGACGACCCTGATGGCATTGAAGGTCCTGTTGCCTCTATGCCGGGCCTCGGTCTGCTACCTGTCAACACTACGATGGCGCACGAAAAGACTACCCGTCAGGTGACTTTCCTCTTCGAGGGACACGAGTGTCAGGGCTACGAGATACACCAAGGCATTAGCAATACTGACCAACGTATCGTGCAGACCGACCATTGCATCGGAACCTACGTGCACGGCATACTCGACAACGCAGTGTTTGTCGATTTCCTCCTCCGACCCTTCTCAGATAAGATCGGAAAACGTAATGAAACATTCGATTATCAGGCATACAAACAGCAACAATACGACCTCCTTGCGGCCCATATTCGCCAGAACCTCGATATGGAGCTGTTATACAAAATAATGCAAGGCTATGATTGAAGGACACGGGGATGACAGTTACAGATACGACGGTATAGAAATAGATTTCTCGTCGAACATCTGTGCCCATAAGAACCATAGGGCACTCATGGAGCATCTTACCCAATGCTGCGAGATTGTGGACCATTACCCAGAACCCGAAGCATGGTCGTTGGAACATATGATTGCCGAGCGCCACGACATGCGACCCGAACAGGTGATTGTAACCAGCGGTGCAACCGATGCCATTTATCTGATTGCCCAAACATTCAGGATGCATGCTGTTATTCCTACCCCTACGTTCAGCGAGTATGAGGATGCCTGCAACATGTTTCAACGCCCGATTAATACTAACGAACATTCCACTGGACACCGCCGGCCAAATCAGATGCTCTGGCTGTGCAATCCCAATAACCCAACGGGGGAGGTTTACGACCAATTATACGTTGATCGTATGATGGCGAAGTACGACCTCGTAGTGTTAGACCACAGTTACGAGCACTATACCCACGAACATATCATGAATCCGCGATGGGGCGCTCGCACGAAGTATTCCGTACAGATACACTCAATGACTAAAACCTACGGCGTACCCGGACTGCGTTTAGGATACATTACGGGACACGAAAGTCTGATGAAGCAAATCCGTCGTTATTTACGGCCTTGGAGTGTGTCGGCTCTGGCCATTGAGGCAGGTAAGTATCTCCTTCAACACGACGAACTAATTTGTAAACCTGACCTCGATGAAGCACAGCGCCTGCGCTCTAATCTTCTGAACATTCCAGGCATTAATGTGATGCCGACGCATACCAATTTCATGCTCTGCAGCACCGAGTTCTGTACGGCAGCCAAACTGAAGGACTATCTGGCTCACAAGCACCACATGCTCATTCGCGATGCATCTAATTTCAAGGGACTGACTCCCCACCTCTTCCGCGTAGCTGCTCAACGTCCCGAGGATAACGACTCTCTCGTTGAGGCAATAAAGAGCATTATTAATTATGAATTATGAATTAAGCATTATATTAGTGTTTGCATGGCTGCTCGACCTTGCTCTTGGCGACCCTTCATGGTTACCCCACCCAGTCGTGGGCTTTGGTAAGATGATTGCGTGGGGTGAGCACCATCTAAATCATGGCAAGCATCGAATGCTAAAAGGTGCCATAATGACAATTTTCCTTGATTTCATCATATTCTCTATTACTTGGTTCATCCTGTACTATACTCGTTCATTATGCATCATTCATTATGCATTATGCATTATAATCGTTTTCTATTGTCTTGCTGGCACAACACTTATTCGTGAGGTACGACAAGTGTTCATAGCTCTCGACAACTCTCTTGACAAAGGGCGGAAACAGGTGGCACGCATCGTAGGTCGCGATACATCAGAGCTCTCAGCGCAGGAGGTCCGTACAGCAGCTCTTGAGACATTGGCAGAGAACCTGAGTGACGGAGTAGTAGCTCCACTCTTTTGGCTTGCTATTGGAGGAGTACCTGCTATGCTTACTTATAAGATGATAAACACGCAGGACTCAATGATTGGATACCGTACGGAGCGTTATAAAGACTATGGTTGTTGGGCTGCCCATATTGACGATATCGCCAACTACATTCCTGCCCGTATCACAGCTCTGCTGATGATGTTGGCGGGATGGGTATGTACAAAAGGAAAGACATCACTGCTGAAACTCTTCCCATTTGTGTTGAAGTATGGCTCTAAACATGCTTCGCCTAACAGCGGATGGCCCGAGGCAGCCTTAGCAGGCATTCTCAACTGCCGTTTTGGCGGGCCACATTACTATTTTGGTCAGCTATTCCCGAAACCATATATAGGCGAGAACGACCGTCAGCTCACTACTACAGACATGCATCTCAGTATTGTCGTCTGTTTTACAGCAGAGATATTGTTCGTTAGTTTGATAATACTGATTTCATTTTATGATAATTGTTTTTTGTAACTTTGGCTTCGCCGAAGTTACTGCACTCGGCATAAAAAAGAATAAATTCTTTATTCTGCCCTCGTTTTTTCGTAACTTTGCATCTGATAAATCAATAAAACTATAAACCAATGAAAAAGTATCTCTATCTTTCCCTTTTGGCATTTCTGCCTCTGGCCATTATTTCCTGTGATGATGAAGAAGACGGAAAAAACGATACCGAGTGGCAGGAACCAGGTGAACCATTTAGCGTATGTACCCTTAATGTTGATGGCTTGGGTGTCGGTAATGATGAAGGACCAAAAGAAACTCTGACCCCAGTCATAGGAAAATGGCTTGCAGATGGCAGTTTCGACTTTATTGGCGTTCAGGAAAATTTTGATTACAACGACGAACTTACAGCCCCTTTGTCCGAAGGTTACAATTTCGACCTCTGGGGAAGTGGAATGTTGAAGAATCCCATCACGATACTTGAAGAAGGAGGAGATTATGGGTTGGCGCGTTTTAATACTGACGGCGTCAAGGGCTTCTGGAAGAATAATATAACAGGAGAGCGGACAGATAGCGTGCGTTGGACTGACAACTGGGGATACTTCGCTCACGCCTGGGATCAGAATGTAGTGAAGGGCTTCCGCCGTTATGAACTTTCTACACCAGAGGGTAATCAACTGGTGGTATATAATATGCATATGGATGCGGGTGACGAAGCAGAGGAACTCGCAGGTTTGGACGAGGAGGATAGGAAGGCTCGTATGAGCCAATGGCGACAATTGCGCGACTATGTTATGGAGCATCTCGATACGCGTCCAATTATCATCCTTGGCGACCTTAACACTTATTATGTCCGCGATAGTGTGAAGTCGCAGGTTATAGACTACATCAATCAGTCGGGATGTGCCAGCATCGTCGATTCTTGGATTCAGCAGGAACTAGGTGGACAATATCCTTCCATGGGCGATACTCGCATTGAACCTGACAGCCCCACAAGTGGCTGGACTGTAAATGGCGAGGCTCCTGATAAGATTCTATACATCAATCCGAAGGGTGCAAATACCAAACTGGAATTGGACAGCGTGGTATTTCATAACAAAAACTACTTCCGCGAGGACGGTACAACACCATTGGGCGACCATTTCCCACTTTCTGCCCACTTCCGTATAAAAACAAGGAAATAACTTATATCCGTATGAAAAGGATGATTCTGATAACAGGAGGACAACGGTCGGGCAAGAGCCAATATGCCGAGACATTAGCTCTTTCGCTCAGTCCGAATCCTGTCTATGTAGCGACAGCACATGTGTGGGACGAGGAGTTCATGGAACGTGTCCGTCGTCATCAGGAACGTCGCGGACCAGAGTGGGACAATATTGAAGAAGAACGCCATTTGGGAAGTCTGCCCTTGCAGGGACGTGTGGTTCTTGTGGACTGTCTTACATTGTGGGCTACCAACTATTTATTCGACCTACAGGATGTTGACAAGGCTCTCACGGCGTTGAAGACCGAATTCGATAAAATTGCCTCCCAGGAGGCGACACTGATAATAGTGACCAACGAGATTGGACTGGGTGGAACAAGTGAGAATAAAGTACAACGCCAGTTTACCGATCTCTTGGGATGGCTGAATCAGTATGTAGCTAAACGTGCCGACGAAGTGGTGATGATGATAAGTGGAATACCCGTAAAGATTAAGGGTTAGAGGTTAATGGTTAAAGGTTATTGGGAATGAGACAATTTGAGATAGATAAGCCGGACGAGGCATTAAGGACAGCTATTCAGGACAAGATAGATAATCTGAATAAGCCAAAAGGTTCGCTTGGACGATTAGAGAGTCTTGCCATGCAGATTTGCATGGTTCAGCAGACACTGTCTCCATCGCTTGCCCACCCTTGTCATTTGTTGCTTGGAGGCGATCACGGTATTGAACGCGAAGGAGTTAGTCTGTCACCACGCGAGGTTACTTGGCAACAGATGCTTAATTTTACACGTGGAGGAGGTGGAGTGAATATGTTCTGCCGTCAGCATGGTTTTAAGTTACGTATTGTGGACGTGGGCGTGGACTATGACTTTGAAATGTCAAATGTAAAATGTCAAATTGAAAATTATAAGATTGCGCGTGGAACGAAGAATTTCCTCTACGAAGAAGCAATGTCACAAGAGGAAATGGACAGAGCGATTGAGATTGGAGCAGAACTTGCCGATGAATGCATCAATGAGGGTTGTCATGTGCTTTGTATTGGTGAGATGGGTATAGCAAATACATCACCATCGAGCCTATGGATGCACCTCTTCTGCCATATACCATTGAATGAATGCGTAGGTGCTGGCGCTGGACTCGATTCTCCAGGCATCAAACATAAATGCGAGGTATTGCAAAAAGCTCTCGAGCGTTTCCTCAGAGAACACGAACAATATAGTGTAGAGGACGCCATCCGTGAGTTCGGTGGTTTCGAGATGGTAACGGCTATTGGTGCTATGCTTAGGGCTGCCGAGCGGCATACTTTAGTGTTGGTAGACGGCTTCATTATGACAGCCTGCGCTCTTGCTGCCGTACGTCTTTATCCCGAGGCACAAGATTATATGGTGTTCTGTCACTCAGGCGATGAAAGCGGTCATCGTTTAATGCTAAAGTCCTTAGGCGCAGAGCCATTGCTTTCACTGGGATTGCGCCTTGGCGAGGGAACAGGAGCTCTGTGTGCATTCCCAATTGTTGACTCCGCAGTAAGAATGATTAACGAAATGAATAACTTCCAGAATGCAAACATCACAAAATATTTCTGACGAACCTCGTACACGCTGGTACGACCGTCCTTGGGCAGCTTTCATATTCTTCACCCGTCTCCCCCTATGGAGAATTCACCAACCGCTACCTGATGCTTATCGTAGTGTCGTTGAATGGTGGCCTTTGGTCGGTTGGTTAACGGGAGGCATTATGGCAGGCGTTCTATATTTTAGCAGTATGTTCCTTCCCTACACATTGGCTGTCCTATTGGCAATAGTAGCACGTCTGTTGCTTACTGGTGCATTACATGAAGACGGATTGGCTGATTTCTTTGATGGATTCGGCGGCGGAACAAATCAAGAGCGTATTCTTGCAATAATGAAAGATTCACACATTGGCACTTACGGCACCTTATCATTGATAATGTATATGGCATTGCTTTTCTTCGCCATCTGTTCATTACCGCCTCAGTATGCACCTTTCTTTATTCTGGCTGCCGACCCATATGCTAAGATGCTAACAAGTCAAGTCGTTTACATACTCCCTTATGCCCGCGATGAGCAGACAGCCAAATCCAAAGTAGTCTATCGAAAGTACAACTTATGGGCAGGCCTTAGCCTTACAGTACAAGGTCTCCTGCCACTTGCCCTCATTATCTTCTTTCTCCGCTCCGCTACGAAAGCGCTTTGCGATTACTCACCCCTCACTTCACACCTCTCACCCCTCACTTCACACCTCTCACTTCTAATCACTCCCGCCCTGCTTATCTATTTCCTAATTATATATATAAAGAAACACATCGGAGGATATACAGGTGATTGCTGCGGAGCCTTGTTCCTCATGGCTGAACTAATGTTTTACCTTACAGTTTCTGTTTATGCATTATAAAGTCCATTATATGAATACCAAAAACTCATTCCCTTTTATAACAGTAATGTTACTATTGGTAACACTGTTCCTAAATTGCTGTACACAGCAGAAGAACACCAATTCATTGGATGATACAATTATTGTTGAGGATTCATCAAATTATGTCCGTACTGAATATGCCAAAGGCTTTACTGTAAAGTACCTGAAAGACAGTGTTCGATTGGTGGAGGTGTGTGA
Organism: uncultured Bacteroidales bacterium; assembly: GCA_902781515.1. GTDB lineage: Bacteria > Bacteroidota > Bacteroidia > Bacteroidales > Bacteroidaceae > Physcousia. The sequence continues at coordinate 17,423 of CACZJU010000009.1, forward strand.
CCCGCAGGCCGATGAGGATGAACGCATGCCCATAGGCTATGCATTTGCCTTGGTACCTAAAGGCAGTGAGGCAGAGGTGCCAGAGGGCTACGAGCGTGTGGAGGTTCCCATCCGAAGCACCATCACAATGACCTCTTTGCAGTTGTCGAACTTTACAGCTCTTGATGCACACGATTTCATCAAGGGTATTACGGGTACGAAGAATCTCTACAACAAAGATATACTGCAACGAGTAAAGGACGGACGCATACAGAAGATAGGTATGGAGGGTAACTTCGATGTTGAACTAATTCTGGCGGCTAACCCAGATATCATATTCATATCACCTTTCAAACGTGGTGGATATGACACCATTAAGGAGACTGGCATTACCCTGATTCCTCATCTTGGATATAAGGAAGCTACGCCATTGGCACAAGCCGAGTGGGTGAAGTTTGTGGGCATGTTCATCGGCAAAGAAACAGATGCTAACAAAGTGTTTGAGGGCATAGCTCGACGCTACAACGAAATAAAGGAACTGGCGGCTCAGACAACGGAGCACCCCACAGTGTTCAGCGGCGAGATGCATGGCGGCAACTGGTATGCCGTGGGTGGTAAGAACCACTTGGCACAGATGTTCCGCGATGCGGGTGCCGACTACATCATCCACGATGACAATACGGGAGGCGTGAATCTGGAATACGAGCAACTCTACGCTACAGCAGCTAATGCTGACTATTGGCGTATACTGAATAGTTTCCCTGGAGATTTCTCCTACGAGGCGTTGAAGGCCAGCGAGCCACGCAATGTGCATTTCAAGGCTTTCAAGGAGAAGCATGTAATCTACTGCAACATGAAGCAGACACCCTATTACGAATCGGCTCCCGTAGAACCCGACCAAGTACTTGCCGACCTCGTTGCCATATTCCATCCCGAACTTCTTCCCAATCACGAAGGGAAATACTATAAATTACTGAAATGAAACAATCATTCCTATTTATACTAATAGTGCTCTCTATCGCCCTGTTCTTTGTACTCAATCTGCTGTTGGGGACGGTACACATTCCAATGCTCGACATTCTTCGCATACTTTCTGGGGGCAATGACAATGAAATTTGGTACAACATCGTATGGAGCAGTCGCGTGCCACAGGCCCTTACTGCTACGATGGCTGGCGCAGGTCTTGCTGTCAGTGGATTGCAGATGCAGACGGTCTTCTGCAATCCTTTGGCTGGTCCTTCTGTGCTCGGTATCTCCAACGGTGCCTCGCTGGGTGTGGCGTTTGTTGTGCTGCTTTCTGGTTCACTTGGAGGTGTTGCCCTGAGCCGTTTAGGTTATCTTGGCGATGTGGCCATGTCTGTCGGAGCCATTGTGGGTGCACTCTCCATCATGCTTCTCATTCTCTATGTGGCGCAGAAGGTAAAAGGCGATGTTACACTGCTCATTATCGGTGTGATGATTGGCTACTTGGCGAATGCCGTCATCGGTGTGTTGAAGTTCTTCTCTAATGAGGAAGACATCAAGGCGTATGTTGTTTGGGGACTTGGTTCCTTTGCTCGCGTATCAGGCGACCAGATGATACTCTTCGTCGTACTAATGCTCATACTCCTTCCCCTTTCCATGCTTTTGGTGAAGCCCATGAATCTCCTTTTACTCGGTGATGATTACGCCCGTAATCTCGGTCTCGATGTCCAGCGTCAGCGTATGCTTGTCATTGCCTCTTCGGGCATTCTTGTGGCTATTGTAACGGCCTATTGCGGTCCCATTATGTTCATCGGACTCGCTGTGCCCCACCTATGTCGAGCTATATTCCGCACCAGCGACCATCGTTTCTTGATGCCAGCTACCGCCCTCGTTGGAGCCAGCCTTGCACTCGTCTGTAATCTCATTGCTCGTATGCCAGGTTTCGAAGGAGCCCTACCTGTAAACTCCGTCACAGCCCTCGTCGGTGCCCCCGTCATCGCCTACGTTCTCTTTCACCGCAAGGGGGCGTATTAAAAAAAACAAAGCTGTAAGACCCCGAGCTTGCTTGCCTGAAGAAACTTTGTTTCAAAGAAATTTGTATTTGTGCTCACTTAATCGTATCTTTGCCCTCAGAAGCACTTGAATATAATGTGAAACCACACTAACCCTTTTACGCCAATGAGCAGATAAAACATAAAAAGACATATAGGAAGAAGCGTCCGCTTTAGTTCTTGTTCTTGAAATTCGCCAAATTAAAAGAACCCACAAGGAGTAATAAGCTCGGATGCTCGCGCCGATGGCGTGGGCTTTTACTCGTGTAAGTGGGTTAGGTGTTTGGCGATACCTCAAGAACGTAGACGAAAGTAATTGTCCACGTTTTCTTTTTGTTGTTTGTATAATTGGTAATATTGAATAACATTAAATAATACAATACCACAATTATGGAAGCTATTGATTTTAAACCAATTGTAAAAACTCTACCAAAAGAGTTTACATCACACATGTTCATTAAAGCATATATTCGGGAGAATGAAGCCGAATATATAAGTAAGTTAAGACCCAAGAAAGGAGGTTTCCGAGAGTTGAATAGCTATATTGGCCAGTTACTGGAACGAGAGCAAAGTTTCTTGGAAATCTGCAAAGGAAAGGACCCTGTAAAGGATGAAAATCTAAAAGGGTACATTAGTGATAATGCAAAATGGACAAGAATCGACATATAGATATACGATTATGAAATACTTGATAAAGACTTTACTTATTGCCGTATTTAGCATAGTGGCAAGTGAGACTTTTGCCCAACATTTTAAGGTAGACAATATCTACTATAGCATAGATAGACTTACTGGAGGGGTAAGAGTAACGAATGGAGGAGACAAGTCCAATTCGTATTCTGACGAGTATCGAGGAGATATTGTTATCCCAGACTCTGTGACATACATGGGTCGTACTTATACTGTCACGTCCATTGATATAAAAGCTTTTTCAGGCTGTACTAGATTGACCTCTGTCGTCATCCCTAAAGATGTAAAGGATATATTCGGTGAAGCCTTTGAGGGCTGTACTGGATTAACAGCAATATCACTCCCTGATAATGTTAAGATGTGGTATAATGTCTTTGCTGGATGCACAAACCTATTTCAAAAATCCGATAGTATGATGATTAATACGACTCGCCTTGTCGTAGATACCTTAAAAGCAGAAGAGATATTCAATTCGGATATTAAACCAAGTCTTATAAAAGAATACGAAAAAGGCACTGCAAAACAGAAAAGAATTGAAGAAATACAATGCTCGGAACAGAAAAAGGTTAAGACACCTGAGGACTTAGACCTGTTAAACCAGGCATACATGAGATATTTGCTTAAAGACTATGGTACAATTGACAAATACCATAAGGTAGAAATCAAATCCGAAAAAATCCCATCGTTAAAACAGCCAGTTTATGCCATAGATTTTTTTAGAAAAGAAGAATCTGGCTGGTTTTTTGAAGGTAGAAAACCAATTTCAACCGATAATAATGTGGCGAAAGGCGTTCTGACTTCCGAAGTTAGGCAGTATCTTGCCTTCTATGATGGATGGCTCAAAGATAGCCTGAAGGCTGAACACCATAAAATAGATTGGGGTTGGACCGAAGGATTTGATAAAGAAAAGCTTCCACGTAAGGAAATTATCGTCCCTATTCGAAACTCTTTTTATCGAGGTTCATTTTGGTATTTTGAATATATTGGGATGTATGAGGAATTTCAGCAAAAGAAGGGTTGGGAGTTTCTCTACACTGAAGACGGTAAATACCACGATGACTCATACCCTGTAAAGATTGGATATTATGTTTACGATTCGCATTCTAATTATAGAGTGATACGTGATGAAGACAAAATTGAAGGTGTTTATGATAGTCAAGGGAATCTGGTCTATATTCCTTTATTGAATAGGAATCAGTATGATGAGTTCGTTAGTATCAAGAGATTGGTATACCTTAAGGACTATTTGAGAAACAAATATGAAATCCATTCTCAGCCAAAAGAAACTCAAGATTATATAAAATACGAACTCAGTAAAGGCTTCGAATCAGAAAATAATGGAAGTGATTTGTTTTCGTCAATGATTGCAGCAGCATTGATAGGTTCTGCTGCGGATGAATTATTGTCTCCAGTTAATGCCCATAAGGTTAAAAATAAGACAAAAGAATATACAATAAATAGTCTTTCTCAAAATACGAAACCTAGATGGGATAAAACAGGAGAAAATTATATTGCACAATTAGAAAAAGACCATACAGATGATTTTGGTTATGTATATATGATAGAACGTCTTTCCAATGTAAGTTTCAGGGTAGTGTATCTCAATAAACAGACATTGAAACCATCTTATTGCGCTGTAATAACTTATCGTACAGGGGAGAAACCTTATACAGTTAAATTCTCTACAAAGTTAGTAGATATGCCAAGTGATATACCTCCCGTAATACGTGAGTAATTGGTAAATATACTCCATGTTTTCGTCTATCGGCAAGTTTATGCGTCAAATTCCACTGCAAAAGTATGATTTTTTGCCGACATCGGCAAAAAATGAGACGTTTTTAATTATTTCTTAATAGTAGGATGGTAAGTTTGCCCTTGGGAAGGAGTGGCGCGCAATGCTCATAGCAATGTTGGACAACAACTTTACTAAAGCGAGCAGCCTCCTCGGGCGAAAGGATGTCCCAAAGTTCGCGAACGACAGTTATGTTTAGAGGTGAGAGGTCACAATTGGCCTCACGAAGAAGTTGGGCAATGAATTCTTTGTCCATGACTACACGGCGACTATGGGTGTCGAGGTGACCTTGGGCAAGTTTCACGGCCTTACCTATCATAATTCCGAGAGTGACATGATAAAACTCCAACTCTTCAGCCATTTTTAATGTTTCGCCGATATAATTGCCATATTCCACGAAAGCCTGTTGAGGAAGGTCGGGGTAGAGGGAGCGAAGTTGTTGCTCGCTCTTCATGCCACTACCGATGACAACGCGTTCAGAGCCGCTTGCCTTTGCTACCTCCATGCACTTGCGGATGCTCTGTATGAAAGCCTCCTCCGAGTAGGGTTTGACGATGCCCGAAACGCCGATGATGGAGATGCCGCCCTCAATACCCAATCGTGGGTTGAAAGTGCGCTTGGCAATGTCCTTTCCGTTTGGGACGGAAAGAACAATTGATAATGGATAATTGACAATTGACAATTGCTCAAGGTTCTTGCGAATCATCTCGCGTGGAGCCTTATTGATAGCTGCTTCACCAGGTGGGAAGTCGAAGCCTGGGAGGGTAAAGCGGCCCACGCCCTCGCCGCCTTCTATTACTAACCACTCCCCTCCTTTCGGGAGGGGCTGGGGGTAGGCCTGTGCCCTCACCTCGATGCCATCTGTCACATCTGGGTCGTCGCCTGCCTCCTTGATACAGTAGGCATATCCTTCACCATAGCCAACGGACACAGTGATGGTTTCGCCATTGGGTAAAAGCACAGGAACTTCGTCAGGCATTTCATTGCGCAGAAGGCGGATAGTTGCTGCAACTGCGGCTGCAGTGGCACATGTTCCAGTAGTAAGTCCACTATGCAGGGGGTAGAACTCAGGCAGCAGGCGCTCCACCATGCGGCGTAGTCCGTATTCGCCATTAACGACGTGGAACGACTGAGGCATTGGTGGACGTCGCAAGGCGACGACGCGCATACCCTTGGCCTTGGCGGCGGAAACTTTCTCTACGAAACCGCCGCTTGTGCCGCTCTCCTTCAACAGGATGGCATCGGCCTCGACGGGTATTTCCCCAGCCTCCTCGTAGTAGCAAAGTTGTTCTGGCCTTGCGCCCTGCGTAAGCGCCAGCCTGACTGACGACTCGCGGTCGAGAATGCGATAAAACACAGTGATACCGCTTTCCTCTAAACGCCTGAACCTCTTGATGCTCTGCACGCCGGTGGTGGCCAAAAGCGATTGGATGTCAGTGGGCACTTCCGAATAGTCGTCAATCCACGTGATGTCGGGGTCGCGCGGTGGATAGATGCGTTCGAAGCGGATGACAGGAATCTGTAGGGAACAGGCAACTTCTGCGATGGTCTGGTGCAGGACACTGGCAAAGGGGTGAGCCGCATCCACAACGAGCCGAATCCCGTGCTCACCGCAGAACGCTTCCATTGTCTCCTTGTCCATCGCACCGTCCGTGCGCCGCCCGTGGTGCATCGCCACGTCCTGCTCGCCCGTCTTGGTCGAATACCAATACAGGCTTCCCGCCTCTTCCAGTGCCCTGATGGCCCTGCGCCCCTCCGTCGTGCCGCCGAATACAAGTATCATAGGTACAAAGGTAGTGCAAACCGAGCGAAAACACAAATTTTATTTGATTTTTCCGAGGTGCAGCCTATCTTCAGCCATATGGCTAAAGATACGATTAAGCGAGCAAAATGCCAAACTTAATAAATAAAAATATTCCTGCTATTTCGTTTTCCTACCGATTCTGTCTGACGAGCTCCATGGGAGCCATCCCCGTGATGCGCCGGAACGTGCGACCGAAGTACGAAACGTTCTCATAGCCCACCATGGCCGCCACCTGCTTGACCGACTTCCGCTCCGACACGAGGAGCAACTGCGCCTGCGTGATGCGTCGGCGGATGATGTAGTCGGTGGGCGTGGTGCCTGTCTGGCGGCGAAACAGGCGGATGAAACTGTCCTTCGTCATGCAGGCTTCGTCGGCCAGACGGTCCAGAGAGGGCACGTGCGCCAGGTCGTTGTTGACGACCCACAGCGCCTGCAGGATGCGCTTGTCGCTCACCGTGCGCGGACGCGCTTGAGCAAAGAAGTGGGACAGAAGGATTTGCAGCAGGCCGCTGATTTCCATTTGTCGGGCCACGGGCCGCTGCTGGAAGTCCTTGATGCCTTGCAGGATGCGGGTCGAGGCCTCGTAGTTCCGGGGATCCTTGTTCTTCAGCGCCAGTTCGGGAGCCAGCCTCGTCAGATAGCGGACGATGCGCTCGTCCACCTCTGTGGCAGGGATGATGAGGGGAAACTGGTTTTGGTGATAGAGGTCGAACACCTGTCTGGAGGCATCCAGAAAGTGCAGGTAGTAGTGGCCGAACGCCCCATCGCAGTGAACGTTGTGTGTGGTGAAAGAGGGTATCAGGCACAGGTGTCCCGGCCGCAGTTCGTGGGTCTGGCCGACGAAGGTCACTTCGCCCCTGCCTTCCGTCACCCAATAGATGCGAGAGAAGGGGCTGCAGACGCGTTCGTAGTTCCAGTCGCCCTGGTGGTGCGAGTGCCCGATGTTGAGCAACTTGAAATCGTAGTTCATGGTATAGACTTCTCGATAGGCAAAGATAGGCATTATTTTGGGAAAACATGCTATCAGAGGGGGTAAATCTGTCACAATATCGACTATTCGTGTCATTATCGGAGGTAATCGGGCAAAAACCGCCGTCTTTCCTATCCATCCTATGGAATTTTGTCTATCTTTGCCCTACGGAGAACCATGAAAAGCAAACAAGACATGCAATATGCTATACCCGCTTTCGTCCTATTCTGCGCCGTGCTCGCCTCGGTTTCGGGCCGCGCCCAGACAGCACCCTCCGACTGGGAGAATCCGCAGGTCATAGCCATCAACAAACTGCCCTACCACGCCACTCTGCAACTGCCCTCGCGCGAGAAGGAATGCAAGGAAATCATCTCGCTCGACGGGCGATGGCTTTTCCACTGGTCACCGTGCCCCGAGGAACGCCCTTCCGACTTCTGGCGCACGGACTACGATGTCAGCCAGTGGGACAGCATCGCGGTGCCGGGCAACTGGCAGATGCAGAACTTCGGCAAGCCCATCTACACCAATTACCGATACCCATTCCGGCCCAACCCGCCCAGCGTGTCAGGCGAACCGCCACGCGACTGGTACGCCTACGACCATCGAAATCCCGTCGGGTCGTACGTTACCTTTATTAATATTACGCGCGAAATGCTTCGCCACAATCTCATCCTGCACTTCGGCGGCTTCAAGTCGGCCATGTACGTTTGGGTCAATGGCCAGCGCGTGGGCTACAGCCAGAATGGCATGTCGCCTGCCGAGTTCGACGTGACGTCCTACCTCCGTGCTGGAAGCAATCGTCTGGCCGTCGAGGTCTATCGTTGGAGCGACGGATCGTATTTGGAAGATGTGGACATGTGGCGCTTCAGTGGACTTTTCCGCTCGGTGCAGTTGTGGGTGCGTCCGCTCACGCACATTAGCGACTACTCCGTCACCACCGACCTGAGCAACGACTTCCAGGAGGCCACCGTCCGTGCGCGGGTGGAACTGTGCAACACAAGCCTCCGCAAGGCGCGCGACCTCACCGTTGCCTTGTTGATTGACGGACAGGAAACCTTGGGACGCATGAAGCTGCTTGCTGCGGGCGATACAAGCCACGTGGAATTGGCCTGCAGGTTGCAGTGTCCGCGCCTATGGTCGGCCGAGAAACCGAATCTCTATCCGATGTCCGTCGAACTGCGCGACCGCAAAGGCAATACCATAGAGCACTTCGACAATCATCTGGGTGTTAGGCGCATAGAGATAATTGGCGAGGTGCTCAAAATCAACGGAAAGAACGTGAAGTTCCGAGGTGTCAACCGACATGACCATCATCCACGAATGGGGAGGTATGTGGACGATACCACTTGCGAACTGGACATTCGGCTGATGAAGCAGTGCAACATCAACTTCCTCCGCACGACCGTCTATCCCCACACCCCCATCATTTATGAACTCTGCGACCGCTATGGGCTTTACGTCATGGACGAAGCCAGCAACGAGAGCCACGGCTTCGGCATCGGCAACCGCGAGATGGGCGAAGCCCCCCCTTGGCGAAGGGCACACGTGGACCGGGCTGTCTCGTTCGTCATGCGCGACCGCAACCACCCCAGCATCGTACTATGGAGCATGGGAAACGAGGCAGGAGCAGGCGAGAACGTGCGGGCCATGCGCGACACCATCCACGTCATTGACCCCACTCGGCCGGTCTTCTACGACAGCGACCGCCGATATTCCGACATCTACGACGATAGTTACCTCTATCCCGAGGAAATGCGCCGTGTGGCCGAACGTGTGAGCGACCGTCCCTTCATGATGCGCGAATATTGTCACGCCATGGGCAACTCCATGGGCAACCTGCAGGAGTATTGGGACATCATTTACGCCGACTCCAGCATCTGCGGTGCTGCCATTTGGGACTGGGCCGACCAGGGATTGGCCAAGCCCATCGACGGGTCACCACTCCGATTCTCTTCGTCGCTCCGGCTTCAGCCCGACGAGTTTTGGGCCTACGGCGGCGACTTCGGCGACCAACCCAACGATGGACCTTTCCTGATAAACGGCATCGTGGCTCCCGACCGCACGCCCCACCCTCAGTACTACGAGGTGCAGCATGTCTATCAGCCCATTCGTTTCGTGCTCGACGGCAAGCAAAAGGTCCGTCTCGTCAACCACGACTGCTTCACGTCGCTTGACGAATACGACTATCGCTACCAACTGCTTTGCGACGGATTGTCCATAGAAGAAAGAACATTGACCCTGGAAGGCGACGCGCTGACCCTGCCACCTTTGCCCGACGTCCGAGGCGAACTGGCTGCCACGCTCAGCGCCCACCTGCGGAATCCTACGCCATGGGCTCCCAAAGGCTTTGCCGTGGCTTGCGAACAGTTTGTACTCTCAGCTCCTTACTCTTTGCCCTTTGCTCCTTGCTCCACCGGCCACGTAGAAATCCGTCAGACGACCGCGACCGTCACCCTTTCGGCAGGCTCCCATGTCGTCACCATCAGTCGGGACGGAGCCCTCACCAGTTGGACGATGGATGGCCGCGAACTTCTTCAGGTCCCCCTTGAACCCTATTTCTGGAAAGCCCCGAACGACAACCAGACGGCTGCCCGATTTGAGGAACGCACCACCGTATGGAAGGAAGCCGCTGCCCACCGAACGATTGGCGAGGCAAAAGTGCAACGCGTGAGCGACGGCGTGAAATTGACCATTCCGATGCAACTCCCCATGCAGGCCGACTACACACTAACCTATACGCTCGCCCCGGACGGACGCATCCTCATTGAGGCCGACTATCGGCCCACGGGCGAATTGGTGGAACGCCCCCTGATGCCCCGATTCGGTATGCGTATGCGCCTTCCTGCCGACTTCCGTCAGGTGGAATACTACGGACGCGGTCCCTGGGAGAACTATCCCGACCGCAAGCATGGCGCCTTCTTGGGCCGCTACAGGATGCCGCTCAGCGACTTCGAGACCGAATATATCCATCCACAGGACAATGGGAACCGCTGCGATGTTCGTTGGCTCCGTCTCTCGTCGTCTGCGGAATCGGTTCTCATCGAGGGGTGTCAGCCCCTTTGCGTCAGCGCTTGGGACTATGGTGAGGAAAACCTTGGTCCCCGCCATCCCCACGAGTTGGAGCGCGGACGCTTCGTCAATGTCTGCATCAGCCTAAATGTCCACGGCGTGGGCGGCACCGACACCTGGGGCAAACGCACGCTGCCGGAGTACACCATAGACGCAAACCAACCCATGCATTACGCTTTCGTGCTGAAAAGAAAAACAAAAACCGACTAACTAAAATACTATGAAACAGCTATTTATAATTATGCTCGGTTGGCTGTCGCTGACTGCTACGGCACAGACCGACGTCACAGCTAACTACCTCACTGACTACACCTTCGACAGCGGTTTCCACCACAAGGCTAGCGAAACGACCAAGGTGGATAAGGAAATCAAGACCATCAAGGGATGGACACAGGGTTTCACCGTCGATTACACCATCACTGGCATCTATGAGTACGGTTTTGCCGGTACGTTCAACGGCGGAGAAGTGCCCGCACAGGGCTACGAAGGCTCGACGGGCGGCGCACTCGCCCTATCCACCGGCTGGGGTGTGGAGATGACCTACAGCCAGACCGTCACTTTGCCCGCTGGTGTTTATACGTTTTCGGCACCTACCTACAATGGGAAAAGTGCCACAAAGGGCCATTCGCTGTTGGCATGGATTCCGCAGAAAGGCGATGCCGTTGTCTCCACGCTTAACGGATATCCCTCGAAGACGTGGACGCTGGACCAGATAACTTTCACGCTGACTCAGGAGACTCAGGGCAAGATTCAGATCGGTTATCGGTCTGCCGAAAATGCAGGTTCGGGCAGTTCGGCCAATCTGCTCATCGACTACGTCCAGATTATAGCCAAAAGCATGGCAGACTGCAAGGCAGAACTCGTCGCTACGCTGACTGAGGCCCGAAAGCAGTACGCCGACGGAACGGGGCACGGAGCCGATGAGTTGAAGACGGCCATTGACCGTGCCCAGACCGTCTGTGATGACGAAGAAACTCCGATGGATGTCATCCTGCAGGCCCATGAGAACCTGAAAAAAGCCTTGGCAACCTATCTATGGCTCAATGCCTCGGAGACTTCGCCCGTGGATTGTACCGCTGACTATCTCGCGAATCCTTCGTTCGAGGTTGACGGAACGGCGGGCTGGACAGCCAAGGGCATGAACCCTCAGAGCAACAACGTCTTTACCAAGAAACAAGGTACCTACTACATGGAAGCCTGGACCAGCATTGGTAACAAGATAGGCGACGTGTTGCTTTATCAGACCGTCAGGAATCTGCCTTGCGGACGGTATCGCCTGAAGGCCAATGGCCTGCACATTCAGCAAAGCGGCAGTGGCAGCATCACGAACCAAGGCAAGGCTCAGACCGGCGCATGGCTCTATGCAGGGCTGTCGCAGACCGTCGTCACCAGCATGAAGACCTACGCCGTCGATTTCTCTATCGTGGAGACCGGCGAATCCATAGAGGTGGGGGTGAAAACCACAAGTCCGACGGGCAACTATCTGTGTGTCGATGACTTCCACCTCTATTACTTAGGCGAGGCTGACGTCAACGACATGGTGCAGGCCCTGCACGACTTGATGATATACGCCCAGACGGTCCAAGGGCGGAAGATGCAGCAGACAGCTAACGATGCCCTTGTAGCTGCGCTGGAAGCATCGCAAAAGGCATTGGCCGGAACGGGCACCGACGACGAAAGCCAAACCACTTACGACTCGGATGCCCTTGCCGAGGCACGCACGGCACTGCAGCAGGCATTGGAGGGAGCCGAGGCTTCCCATGCCCTCTATGTGGCTCTTGAGGAACGCATCGCATACGCCGGCAAAGTCCTGAAATGGTGGCAAGGCATGGAGCGAAAGGCCAAGGCATGGGAGACACTTTCTGAAGCCGTGACCACAGCCAGGGAACAGGACACCGACCTCACACTCACCGATGCCCAACTGAAATCGGCCACAACTTCGCTCAACACGCGCATCAAGGCCGTCGATAAGAAGATTTATTGCAGCGGTAGTGCCTGTGGTTCAGATGCCAAGTTGCAGGACAACAGCAACCAGTGGTCCTACATGCGCTCCTATCAGTCGAAGCACTGGGTGCTCTTCTGGGAGAAGGACTATGGCGACGAAGTGCCAAGCGCCGTTCCAGGCATATTGGATACTGCCGACAAGATTTTCGAGATGTATGCCGACAAACTCGGCTTCATCACCATCAACCAAGGGAAGTCGAAGAGCGACACCTATAAGATGATCATTCGCCTCTTCTCCACCTCTGAGTGGAAAGCCGAGGGCAGCGGCATCGACAACCAGATAGGTATGCTCTCGCTCTCTCGCTGGGCCTACACCTCGCGCGGCGGTCAGACCGTGGCCCATGAGATAGGTCATTGTTTCCAGTACCAGGTCCACTGCGACAAGGGCGACTGGAACGGATGGATGTACAACTGGCACGAATCCACGCAAAACCCCTTCTGGGAGATGTGTGCCCAGTGGATGGCCTACGTCTATTACCCCAACAAACTGCTCAACGACAACGAATGGCTGTGGAACTCGCTCAACGGCATGCACCGCCATCCGCTGGCCGGCTATCTGCGCTATGAGAACTTCTTCATTCAGGACTGGTTCGTACACAAGCACGGATGGGACGCCATAGGTCGCCTCTGGAACGACTGCAAGGACCCCGAAGACCCCTTTGAGACCTACATGCGCACCCGCATGACGGGCGGTGTGGCACAGAAGGTCAGCCAACTGGGCGACGAGATGTGGGAGTGGGGTGCCCGCATGACCACCTTCGACCTCGACCCCATTCGCGCCACGGCCGAGGGCAAAGCCAGTTGGCGCAGCCAGACGTCGCTTACGAAGGATGCCGACGGCTACTGGTGGCCCGAGAAAAAGCACTGCATCGAGAACTGGGGAAACAACGCCATTCGGTTGAATGCGCCTGCCAAGGACAAGACCCTCTACGTCGAATTTGAGGGCAAGGCTGGGGCCGAGGGCTATACCGCTTATAATACCACGCGCGCGGGATGGCGCCTCGGATTCGTAGCCTTCAAGAGCGACGGCACGCGCATCTATGGCGACATCCACAAACCCACCTACAGCTCGCCCGACTGCACCGTCGCCTTCGACTGCCCAGGTGGCTGCAGCCACGTCTGGCTCGTAGTGAGCGGAGCCCCTACAACCTACTGGACGCGCAACCTGACCAACTGGGTGGAGAGCACAGCCGAGCAGTGGCCCTACCGCGTCAAGTTCCACCAGACCAACGTCTATGGGGAGGCCAACAATAACACACTACCCACCGGCGTGGAGAACGTTCCCGACGCTCAACCTTCAAGGTTCGCGGACAACAACGTCTATTCCCTCACCGGACAGCTGATTCGCCGTGGCACCATATCGACAGAAGGACTGCCCCGCGGCATCTACATCGTAGGCGGCCGCCGCGTTGCTGTAAAGTAAGATAAAGTTTTGTGTTTCGCGCTCATCACTCAATGCGGTGGTGAAACATGCTCTGTCGCACGAGGGATATGTGGGTGGATGGTTGGACGGCGAGACAGGACTCTACTATTTCGACAGTACGCGACTATTTCCTGAGGACTCCATCGTGGCAGCCCTGCTCTTTGGGTTGGACAATGGGCAACGTTGCGCTTACATCCTGTCATCAGGTACGGAAATAGACCTCCATGCACTCACAGAGATACGCCAGCGTGGACGTTTGCTTGTGGGCACGACGGGCGACTACAGACCGCTCTCGTTCGTGGAACCAGAAACACATGAGTATTGGGGCTTCGGCATTGACTTTGCCCGACTGATTGCCGAGCGACTGGGCGTTGAGCTGGAATTTGTGCCCACTTCGTGGCCCACGCTCTCCAACGATGTGCTCAGCGACCCACCGACCTTCGACCTGGCTTTGGGCGGCATCACCATCACCGAGGCACGGAAGCAGACGATGCTCATGTCTGAAGGGTATCTGGCCAATGGTAAGACCATCCTCTGCCGTAAAGAAGACGCTGGACGATTCCGTTCGCTCAGCGACATCGACAAGCCAGAAGTGACGGTAGTGGTGAATCCTGGTGGTTTGAACGAGGCTTTCGCCCGTGAGCACCTGACACAGACGAACATCGTGGTTCATGCCCGTAACGAAGAGATTCCGAACCTGATAGCCGAGGGACATGGTGATGTGATGATAACGGAGATAACTGAAGTTCCTTACTATGTCCGGGTCGACGAACGACTGGCCGCGCCCCTGCTGGCATCGCCCTTAACACGCGGCGAGATAGGAGTCCTAATGCGCCCTGAACAGGAAGGACTGCTGACCTTTGTCAATGCCGCCATCCGAGAGATGAAGGCTGATGGCACGCTGTGCCGCCTGTGCGAGAAGTATGGACTGGTCTATGCCTACGGTTTGGAGTAAGCATCAATGACGACCTGATGGGCGACCACGTCGTCGAAGTGGTCAAGTGCCCACTGGATGAGTTGGTGGAGGGATGGCATAAGAGAGCGGCCTGTCTCCGTGAGGCTGTACTCGACACGGGGCGGCACCTCGGGAAAGACCTCGCGGTGGACGAGGTTGTAGTGCTCCAGGTTCTTCAGTGTCTGCGAAAGCATCTTCTGAGAGCAGTCCGTCATCATGCGGCGCAGTTCGTTGAAGCGCATCACGCCCGTCTCGCTGCGGTCGATGCCGTAAAGCACCAGGAGCGACCACTTGTCGCCGAAGCGACTGATGATTTGCCTTATCGGACAGGCCATGTATTCCACCTTGATATCTGCCATAATCCTTAGTATTTCTTGCTGAACATCGCAAAGGTAACTAAAAGTTACCATACCGCCAAATGTTTTGGAATGTTAATGTGTGTTAACGTCAGAAACGCCTCGTCTCGTCGTGATGCCAATTCCTACTTTTTGGTAACCGAGTTACCGTGCGGTGCCTTCTTGCACGGGTCGAAAGTTCGCCGTACCTTTGCACCAGCAAAAACGAAAGAGAATCATAAAAGAGACAACAAGAACAACAATAAACAACATTAATTAAACAATAAAAGACTATGAGAAAGATTGAGACAATCAAGACGGGTGAGAACTACAGCGCCGTGAGCGTAGGTCGAATCAATGAAATCATCGAGCACAAGTTGTCTATGGGTCCCGTGACCATTCAGGGCAAGGTGTTTGCCGGACAGGCTGTGGGTGCTACAGGCAGTGAACTGTCGTTCCAGACGCTCGTGCCCGGGCAGGACAGCGGTTTCCTGCACACGCACAAGACCCACGAGGAACTATATATCATCCTGAAAGGCGAGGGCCTGTATCAGGTAGATGGCGAGCAGTTCCCCGTATCGGAGGGCACCATAGTCCGCGTGGCTCCCAACGGTAAGCGCGCACTGAAGAATACAGGCCGGGACAACCTGACCATGCTCTGCATCCAGTACAAGGCCAATGCCTTCACGGAGTCCGATAGCCCCATGACGGACGGTATCATCCTGCAGGACAAACTGAAGTGGTAAACGGATGGAACGAGCACTTGACTTTCTGCGCAAGCACAATGAGGTAGCCTTCGCCACGGTGGGTGGCGAAGGCACGCCCGTGCCTAAGTTGCGCATCTTCCAGGTGATGAAGCAGGAGGGCACGACGCTCTACTTTGCCACTTCGGCACGCAAGGCCGTATGGACGGAACTACAACAGAACCCGAACGTAGAACTGGTGGCGTACGCCGACAATATTTCCGTGCGTTGCGCAGGCATGGTGAACTTTCATGTCCCCGACGACGTGAAGCGCTGGATATACGACCACAATGCCGTGCTTTCGCGCCTTTATGAGCGGTACGACCAGATGGAATACTTCGCCCTGTCCATTGCGGAAATGGACTACTACGACCTGTCGCCCACTCCGCCCCTGTTCCTCCACTTCGACCTCATGACGGGCGAGACGGGAAAAGGATTTGTCGGCGAACGCTACAGCAAATAGTTTCTCCTAAATCTTTTCTTGGTTATTCCCCACCTTGACCCTTTCGGAAGAGGTGGGTGAAATGTTTGTTATACAGTTCCGATAGTCCGTGGCGGTTGTCGATGGCCTCGCCCACGACAAGCATGGTGGTGAGCGTGAGGTGGTTGTCATGGACTATGCGGGCAAGGTCTTTCAGTTGGCCGCGATATATCTTCTGGTCGGGCCAAGTCAAATGATAACAGGCAGCAACTGGAGTGTCCTCTGGGTATTCCTGCAAGAGTTCGCGCTGCACTTCGTCAACAATAGCCGCAGAGAGGAAGATGCACATCGTACTCTGACTCTTTGCCAACAGATGAAGTTGCTCCTTCTCGGGCATGGGAGTACGACCTTCGCCACGGGTTAGGATGATTGTCTGTGTGCGCTCAGGAATCGTAAACTGACTACGCAACTCAGCAGCCGCTGCAAGGAAGGAAGATATGCCGGGAGTGATATGATATGACATATTGTTGGCATCGAAGAAAGCCATCTGCTCCTGTATGGCACCGAAGATGCAGGGATCGCCGGTATGCAGACGAACTATGAAATGACCTTTGTCGTAATGCTCCTTCATCAACGCGCATTGCTCCTCAAGATTCATATCAGCCGATGACCGCACCACAGCACCAGGCTTATGACATTCGGTGAGAGCCTTAGGCACTAAAGAGCCTGCGTATAATATAAGGTCGGCCTTCTCAAGCATCTTGCGACCTCTTACTGATACCAAGTCTGGGGCACCAGGACCTGCACCAACAATCTCAATATGGCCCTGTTGGTTTCTGAGATGACAATAATCGATGGCAAGGGCTGCTGTCCAGTTCTTTCCCTTAATCTTTGGAATGATGAGTTTGCCGTGATTGGAGCCGAGGATAGCAGCAGCCTCACAGACGCTGGGCGTACCAACATGTTTCGCAACAGTATTGCTCGGATTTGGAACTTCGACAGCGGCAAGTTCCTCGGCAGTATAGAACATTACTTCTTCATCATATTCGTCTTCAAGCATTGCACAAAAATCCTCGTCCTCTTTTACATCGATAGTACAATAGCGGTGAGAACAAGGAAGAATACCTCTTTCTGCAAAAGCCTCATCGATTTCGTCATAAATGGATATATAATTCTCTGGGTGATGTGCCAAGCCAAAGCCTATAGTTCCCACCATTGGCACGAAATGAAGTTCGAGCATACCATAAGGTGCAGAGCGATTGTATGGCGATACTATAATCAATAGTTTGTATTTCCTCGGATCGGCTTCGTGGATGTCATTGATAATGGTCACGTGGTCTGGCTTGGTTGACTCCAGATAGTCGGTACCCTCGTCGCGAGCCTCCAGTAGCAGAGCCGTTGGTTTACGATTAACGAAAGCAAAGATGCAGTCGTTCATATCATCGATATCACTGGCTACAGGCCAGTCGAAGCGCTGCTCAAATGTATCTAAAGCCCATAGTCCGGCATTGTCGCTTTGAGTGGTGATAACATCATGGGCTCCAAGAATACCAGCAATATCTCGCGTCAGCTCATTAGCACCTCCAATATGACCACTGAGCACGGATATGACATTCTGCCCCATCGAGTCGATACAGACTACTGCAGGGTCTTCGTGCTTATCCTTGACATAAGGCGCAATCGTACGGACACAGATACCCATAGCTCCGATGAATACGAAAGCATCGAACTGCTTCCATTCCTTGCCAACATCTGTGCGTTGGATGGTTGTGGCATATAGTTGGCGCTTTAGCGTAGCAGCTATATCGCCACCAGCCTCGCAAATCTGTATAATCGCTATCTTCTGCATCGTAATATGGTAATTGGGTGATTGTCGTTAAGTTGTATTCTTATTGGTGGGTCATGTCTAAGCCCTAATTCTGCGCAGGCTTCATCCCAAAGTTGACGACTATCGGTAAGCACCTTGGGAGCAACGACGCTGTTCATCACTATCACGCCTTCAGGAGCCAACACGGTCAGCACCTTCACCATGATTTCCTTCAGACATCCGCCGTGACCGCCGATGAAGACGGCATCGGGGTGTGGAAGTTCACTGATATCTGTTGTGAGGAAGTTGCCAATATGGACATTGATACCCGGAGCTCCAAAGCGACGGGAATTCTTTTGTATGATGACCTCGCACTCCGGACGAATCTCGAAAGCCTCTATCTGTAGATGAGGAAACTGGAGACGGGCCTCAATGGAAACGCTACCTGTGCAGAAGCCTATGTCCCAAAGTACATGTCTCTTAGGAAGATCGAGAGCCTGAAGCGTCAATAAACGGATAGGCATTTTGGTTATCATCTTCTCACGACCATCAAGGAGGGTAAATTCGGTATCGGGGAGACCGAATTTAGAGGTGAGAGGTAAGAGGTGAGAGGTGAGAGACTCTACAATCACGCAATTCGGAATAGAAACTTCTTGACGGGTGGCTTCTTCGAGGGATAGCGTGGTTACCTTTTCCTCGTTGGGATTACCCAAATGTTCACCAATGTGCATCTGATAATCCTTATATCCATATTCAAACATGCGCTGGGCAATAGCCGATGGTGTATGTTCGCGGTCGGTAAGAATTCCTATCTTGTCAGCTCGTTCGATGAGCGCACGGTCGAACTCCTGCCAAGGACGGCCCGTAAGCGAAACTATACGCATATCATGATAGGGCATCACCAACTTATGAGCCAACATTTGCAGAGAGTTGAAGGTTGGATAAACAACTATATCAGCCTCTGGAATCTTCCGCTTAATGGTATTGGCAAAACCAAAGAACAACGGGTCGCCGGAGGCAAAGACGATAATACAGCCTACCCCCATCCCCTCCCCAAAGGAGGGGAGTTGTGAATACTGTTTGAATACATCATCAAGGGGTACGGTGATGTCTATCCATTGGGCATCGGATGGGAGCAACGGAGCAACTATCTCGTGATGACGTTTGCCACCTGAGAATACTTTGCCGTTCTTGATAATCTCCAACACCTCTGGAGTGAACCAAGGCTGCGGATTATCCGTAATTCCTATTACAATGAATCTAATCATAATTGTCAATTATCAATTATCCATTGTCAATTAGTTACAGATCGCGGCCTGGTTTCAGTTGTTCGGCATCGTTAAAAGTAAGTATGGCATTACAAAGGGTTGCTGCAAGATTAGAGCCGCCTTTCCTACCCTCGATGATAATCTTTGGAATCTGCTTCAATGTCTTAACGGCATGCTTACTTTCGCAGACATGCACAAAACCCACTGGAGCTGCAATGATACCATCCGGACGCATTTTGCCCTTACGCACCAAATCGCAAATTTCAAAGAGAGCTGTCGGAGCATTACCCACAACGTAGAGAGCCTCGGGATATTCCTCCGCTGCCAGTTGCATACAAGCCTGACTGCGAGTGATGCCTTTCTCGTCAGCCGTCTGCTTAGAACGAGTGTCGTTGATGTAGCAATGTACCTGAATACCCAGTCTCTCCAGAGCCCCCTTACGGATACCGCTTGCAGCCATTGTCACATCGGTTACTATGTGTTTAAGAGTTCCGTCCTTTACCTTATTATATATAATCTCCGTCGCACGTTCATCCATCCACAGACATTCTTCCATACCGAAATCAACCGTTGTATGGATAGCATGAAGCAATGGCCAAAGGCGCCACTTAGGCACATCAGGATGTTTCATCTCAGAAAGGATAGTACGGAAACTTTCCATCATGATGGATTGGCCTGGCTTAACATCTTCTTGTGATTGCTCACGATAATAACCGCGAGGTGTGATAAACTTACCATCAGCAATATATGATTGCGAATTGCCTATCAATACGACGGTAAACATATCTATATCCTCTGGATCGAATTGTCCCAAGGTGGTTAGTTTTACCTCTTGCTCTTCGCGACCAGCCTGACGGACGTAACCAACAGGTGTTTCAGGAGAACGACCTTCTTGAAGGAATATTTCTACGAGGCGATAAAGTTGCCAATAGCGCCCGTGCGACTTCGGATTATAGATGGCTGTGACGAAATCGCCAATAGCTGCTGCCTTTATACGTTTCTCAATGAGTGCCCATGGTGTCATCAGGTCGCTAAGCGAGATGATGCAAACATCATGTCCTATAGGAGCACCCAACAGAGATGCTGCTTTCTGAAAGGCGCTAATGCCTGGTAGAACGGATATCTCTACATTGCTACATTGTGCCTTCGCCATTTCATAAACAAGCGGAGCCATTCCGTAGAGACCTGCGTCACCAGATGAAATGACAACTACTGTTTTTCCTTGTTCTGCCAGTTGGAATGCCTGCTCAGCACGTTCACGTTCTTTCTTCATTCCAGTGTCAATACACTCACACCCTTCCTTAACGTAAGGCTCGATGAATTGGAAATAGTATTTATATCCAACAATGGCATCGGCTTTGCCTACGGCTTCCAGTACAGCAGGTGTGATGTCTTCCTTGCTTCCCGGACCAATGCCGGCGATTATGATTTTTGACATTGAAGATTAATATTGAAGATTGAACACAAGGGCAAAGATACGAAATAATTATGAAGTTTTAATTACGAATTACATTTTTATTAGTATCGTAGGCGCAGGGAGGCAATGATGGAACGACCAGGGTTGATGGTCGAGAAGTTGGAACTCCAATACGATGTATCGCGTTGATTAAATAGGTTCTCTATACCAAGTCCAGGCTCAAGGGTAAAGTGCTTCAATGTGAAGACATGTCGTGTGGTCAGATCCCACTGACCGATTCCATCGGCATAGCCGTAGGTACTGCTATATCGACGACTCTGAATGTGACCATTGAGACTGACATTGAAATGATAGTTGCCCCACTTACGGCTCCAAGTCTTGTCCCATGCCGCGCTGACATTCCCGACGTGCTTCACACTCTTGTCCACGGGTGTTTTTGTGACAACATAGAGTTGAGTGGCGTTGTCAAGTGACTGTGTTTCGGCCTCGCTGTCCGTGAAGGTGTAGCCACCGCCGATAGTAACGCCCTTGGGCAGAAGGAAGCGGACAGAAGTGCTTATACCCCGCAATGTTGCCCTATCGATGTTATCGCGCTGTCGAATGGTTGTCCAGCCTTCAGTCTGTAATGCCGTAAGGTTTGCATCGGCTGCAATCTCAGCATTGGTCATAGTACGATAGTTAATCATGTCGCGAATCTTGTTCAGGAATCCACTAACAGACAGTCGCATCCAGTGGTTGCTGTATTCGAGATTAAGGTTCAGAAAGTGGTTTTTCTCGGGCTGAAGATTGGGATTGTTGATAGTGTATCGCGAGGTTGTCTTAGCCTGATCTGTAGCATAAAGCTGCGACAGTGTTGGAGTACGATAGCCACCTGCGTAGTTAAAGCGGGCGCGGAAGCCCTTGATGTGATAGAACAAACCTGCATTGGGCGTAAAAGCTGCACCAAAGTTATCGTTCTGAGTGTAGCGAACACCCACGATACCTTCCAATCCCTTTACGATGTTTATCTCGTCCTGAGCATAGATATTATAGGTATTGGTTCGTTCCGAATCTATGTTGTCGCTCTGACTCGTGAGACTCTCCTGCACCATCTCTGCACCAGCAGTCAGTTTGTTCCACTTGGCCAAGCGGAAGATACCACGCAGGTTCTCGTTGATGTAATGAGTGCGCTTGCGAGTCTCGTCGTAGGCTTCCTTGGTATCAGTCTGCCAGTAGTCGTAGGAGGATGTGAAGTTGTCGCTATATACATCGAGATAGATGTGAATCTTCTTGTTGGGCGACCAACGTGCTCCACCCCCGTAAGCGTAGGTCTGGTGGTGCAGGTCGTAGGTGTATGCTTTCTTTGAAGTGTATGTATAGGTGTCTGTCCCTGCTGTCGTGGTCTTCTTCTGGGTGAAGTATGTAGCATCGGACGGGCGATGGGTATTGTAGTCGTAGAATGAACCGCGCAGATAGACCGACCATTTGTCATCGAACTTCCATTCGAGCCGCTGGCTTACATTGTTGCTACCGTAGCCTACGGACATAGGGCGTCCTGTAAGTTTCAGTACCTGAGTGCCGCCTTCATCGAAGGTCTGATAGGGGTTAACCTGCCAGTTATCGGCTTGGCGGTGGGTGTAAGAGGTCTGCGAACTGAACTTCCCAGCACTGATGTCCACGTCAATGTTCTGGTCGAGACGACCGTTGTCCCTGATGCGTGTCTCGGCGGACGCAGACACAGGCTCTTTTCCGTCTTCTGTGATGACATTGATGACACCAGCTATGGCATCGCTACCATAGAGCGACGATGCTGCTCCGCTATATATCTCAATGCGCTTGACGTTATTCATGCTGATACGCTCCCAACGGTCATCGCCGGTGAGACGCTTGCCGTTCTCCATGATGACGATATAGTCATCGCTAACGCCTCCGAAGTTGACGAACGTGCCCATACCATTGGTGTGGGTGGTGACGCTGGAGGTCAGCTTAGCCAGTGCATCCTGCAGACTGCTTACCTGTGCATTCTGCAGTTCTTTGGCAGTAATAACTTGGACTGCCACTGGTGAGTCGTCAGCCTTGTGATAGGTACCTGTACCCGTTATGACCACAGGGTTCAGAGTCTGCGAACGTAGGCTGTCAACCTTCGTCGTCTTTTTGCCAGTTTGTGCCATCACAAGTAATGGACACAAGACGGTCAGCATGAACATTGTTTTCCTCATAGGATGAATTCTCTTTGGTTAAAAGAACTCCACACGGCAACGAAGCACCGCATGGAGTTCCACTTTACACATATAGATAGATTGGATAGATATTACTCTTCAGGATACATGCTGTGGTAAGCATCCTCCAGGAATTCGGCATTCTTGGTGTGGTTGATCCATACATTCAGTACACCAGGAAGCTCAAGCAGACCCAAGGGATGCTTGTTCGTTGAAGGCATAGAGACGATGGGGGTATAGCCATTGTTCTTGAAGTACTCGAACCAACTATTGTCTTCACTCTCTGGCTCATCGGCATCCCAGTAGTCTTCGCCTTCACCAGCCATATCGTTATGAGCGTGGTCACCAGCGATAGACATCAGGGCGTGCAGATTAACCTTGCCGTTGTTAATGCCCTTGTCCTTCATACGAGCCATTACATCCTGCTTGTAGTTGTCTGGCATATCAACAGTTCCCACGAAATACTTGTTGGCATTGATGGCCTGCAGGGCATTCTCAAGCTGAGTGTAGCGAACATTAGCCTTGAAGGTGTCGTAGGTGTCGGGGTTACCGTGACCCATGAAAGCCACAACACCATCCTCGTTCTTATACAGCTCATCCAATTGCTTGGCAACCTCGTTGACATCCTCTATAGAGTCGTTCAGCAAGGGCAGGCCCAGGAAGATGGCCTTGTCCTCTTCCAACTTAGCCAGATACTCGTCGTCGAGATGAGCACTGGCAATGTAACCGTTGTTCATGAACTTCTTCACGCTGGCAACCACTGCGGCAAACTCCTCACCGGGAATAACCTGCAGCGACTGTACGTAAATCTTGCTGTACTTGGCAGCACCGATTGCATGCAGCAAGTAACGAGGCTCATAATAGTCACGCTTTACAATGTTGCCATTGTCGTCCTCGTTCTCACCAACGCTGGCACGGTTGATACAGATGTCACTTGAGAAGCTGACATATACGTCGGCATTGGGGAAAGCCTCTTCGTAAGCCTTCTGAGTAGCATCGAATGCCAGGAATGCGTTGTTCCAAGTGGAACCGAAGGCTACCAGCAGCACGGCTTCGCTCTTGCCAGACTTTGCCTTCTGAGCGGCAACTTTGTTGTCGTTGTAACTGTACTCAGAAACGATGTTAGCATACGTTTCGTCGTCATCATCACCACAAGAGGTGAACACAGGAGCTACCATGCAAAGAGCCAAGGTAGCCAGCATGAAAGATTTAATCTTCCTCATTGTTTGTTTGTTGTTTGGTTGATAAATTATGTTGATTAACTCTCTTTCCGTAATTGAACTTTATAGCGAAGGTGCCATGCACCGTTGTTCCTGACGTATTGTTACCTAAGTGATAGGGATGCATCGTACGGTCAACGTAATTAAAGATATTGTCCACACCTAGCTCCAGCCTATAAGCCAGTTTCTTTCCCGTCTTCCCTAAGTCGTGAGTAGTGTTTATACGCCATATCTGATACTTCTTTCCATCACCATTGTTCTGATAAAAGCGCTTGCTACTGCCACGTGTCGATAAGTTAACACCAAATTTATAGCGTGAACAGAACGTGTGGGTATACATAGCCGAGGCGCTCCATTTATGGTGTGCTGTACCATCAATGACCACATTGATCATCTTGTTCTTAGATACATCATAGAGATTAGCTTCAGTATCAAGATAGCTGTAAGCCGCCGTCAGAGTCAGGTCCTTTATTACCTTATATGATAACGTAACGTCCACGCCATAGGTTTGAGCATCGTCCATATTCTTATACATACGAGCCTGAACACTGCCGCTGCCATCGCCAAGATATGCTGTGGTTATGCCTGCGGGAATCTCACCGACGGAGACATTCGTCAGTGCTATCATATTGTCCAACCGATTCAGATACCCAGTGACAGATGCCGTAACCTTTCGACCACGATACTCAACATTGGCAGAATAGTAGTTGCTGGTCTGAGGATTAAGGTTCCTGTTACCAATATTGAAGAACGTGCTACTACCCATCACATGCAAGTAACGATAGTGCAACTCCTTGACTGTCGGAGTTTTGAAGCCCTGACTCCAACCGAGCCTAAAGCGGAAATCACCTGCCGAGAACATGGCACTGACCTTAGGAGTAAGGCGCACGCCAAAGTTTCTATTCCCGACCAGACGCAGACCGGCCGTAACGTTAAGCCATTTCAGTTTATCGAACTCATCCTGAACATACAGAGCTGTCGTCCAGTCGTCTGCCGTTCCAGTTTCCGTTCTATCAGGGGCATTAAGATAGTCGTACCTGTATTCCGCTCCAGCGTGCAGGGTATTCTCATAAGGCAGGTAGAATATTCCTTTCAGTTGTGTCATCACCCGCTGCTGGTCGCTCTGCAACTTACTCTGACCGGGCATCATAGGCACAGAATACCACGTACCATTCAAAGGACCGTACTTCTCGCCCTTTAACAGCACGTTTTCGTATGTCTTTTCCGTATAGTCGTAGAAATAGGCATGTTTGTTCCAATCGACATCCAGCGCGAGATAGTTCTTTCGACTCGTATTTGAATCACCCTTCACTTTTCCATTTCCATTCCCCAAGTACAACTTTCCGCCCATCGATGCCGAAGCGTTATTGTAGCGGAGGTCATAAGTATATACATCGCAACTGGGGTGGTTGCCCTTCCTCGGACGACAAATGTGCTTTATATAGTAACTTCCTTCGGCATACATTTCAAGATTCTTTGATGGCTGATAGGTCAGACGTTCTGCAAGTTGCCAGTTGCGAAACTCGTTCACCGTTTTGTTCTTACTATCTGTAAGAATCGTGCCTTCGGCAAATTCCCTTGCAGTATTTTGCCAACCATCGTTGCGCTGCATCTGGAATTTCGTTTGGCTTCCCACCTTTCTCAAATTGAAAGCGAAGGTATTGTGCTGGCGCAGGTCGTTGTGCGAGCCATATCGTGTGGTATTATCTAACAAGAAGCCCTTTTCCGTATGCTTTTTAGTGATAATGTTTATGACACCAGCCATAGCATCGCTTCCATACAAGGCACTCTGCGCGCCCTTTACAATCTCTATGCGTTCTATATCGTGAGGGTCAATGAGTCCCAAGTCGTTCTCACCGCCCACATCGCCATGAATACGCTTGCCGTCGATAAGGATAAGAATGTAGTTATTACCGAGGCCGTTCAACTGCATCTGAGCACCCATATCGCCCTCTGCAAAGGCAAAGGATGCAGTAAGTCCACTTAATATCTCCTCTATGCTCTTGCCACCGAAACTGTCAAGCATTTTACGGCTGATGACCTCCGTCTGTACGGGCGCATTCTTCAACAGGTGCTGAGTACCAGTACCTGTAACGACGACCTCCTGAATGGTGTCCGTGCGGAGTATCGTCTGTGCCATCAACGTGTGGGATATAACCATCATGGCCATCCCAATTGTCAGACTTAGTCTTCCTTTCATTATTTCCGCCCTCGCTTGTTCCTGAGCGTGCGTATATGTTAAAACTTGGTAGGTCTTCTGGCTTTCCCCAGTCCGCTCACCTTCCCGATTGCTCAGTGGCTTTTGTCGAGCAGACCCATTGACGGGGATTACAGCTGCAGGTACAGCCCCGGACTTTCACCGGATTCCCTTACACCGAAGTACCCTTTATAGGCACCCAGTTGCCAAGATTTGCTCGCAAAGATAAGAAATAATTATCAATTATCAATTATCAATTATCAATTATTTCTTACCTTTGCGCTGATGAAAGCACAATTCCTCATAGCAGCACCGCATAGCGGCTCAGGAAAGACTACCATAGCACGTGGTCTAATGGCTTTGTATCGGGAACACGGCTACAGGGTTCAACCATTCAAGTGTGGACCGGACTATATTGATACGAAGTTCCACGAACGGGTATGCGGAAGGCCCAGTGTAAACCTCGACTCTTTCTTCGCCTCTGAAGAACATCTGCATGAGTTGTTCACTCATTATACAGCTGGAGCCGATATTGCCATTGTGGAGGGAATGATGGGGTTGTTCGACGGTTACGACCGCGACCGAGGTTCTTCATCAGAGATTGCAAGAATCCTTGGATTGCCTATAGTGCTTGTTGTTGATGCCCGTTCTGCGGCTTATAGTATGGCTGCCTTGCTGCAAGGCTTCATCAACTTCCGTCCCGACCTTACATACGCAGGCGTAATTTTTAATAAGGTAAGCTCGCAGCGGCATTTCGATATGTTGCAACAAGTGTGCGACGATTTACATATCGAGTGCTTAGGCTATCTGCCCAAGGATGCTTCGCTTGAACAGGGGTCACGATATCTTGGACTCGACTTCTCGGAACAAACCGAGAATAATGAACTGATAAAACTATTGGAGGAACACGTCAAATGGCAGAGAATTTTAGAACTTTAATAGCACGAAATGCCGAATCGTTTTCTTTCCTCTATCAGGAAACCATCGACCGCCTTGCATCTCTCGGTCCCGTTGATTTCTTCAACCCAGAAGACTTTAATTATCAATTGTCCGCTCGGCCCATAGGGACGCTTTCAGAGCTAAGCGGGGAAAGAATTGTCAATTATCAATTGTTATATCTTCCAGGAGGGTATCCTGAGAAGCATCTTGAGGCATTGGTGAAGAACGAAGCATGTCGTTTGGCTATTAAGGACTTTGCCGAGCGTGGAGGTCGAATCATTGCCGAGTGCGGCGGCATGATGTACTTGTGCCAAAGTATTGTTACTGACGATGGTGAGTACCCCATGTGTGGTGTATTCCCTTATAAGATTACGGCTCGTAAGGCAGACCGCAAACTTTCGTTAGGTTATCGTAAGTTCACATTGGACGGAAGAGAATATCGCGGACACGAATTTCACTATACCCAATTCTTAGGCGAAGTGCCACCATCAATCGTACAGGTATATAACGCAAAAGGGGAGGCCGTAGCCACCCCTGTGCTTAGATACAAAAACGTATTGGCGAGCTACACTCACCTCTACGATTTCTATTGCCAGTCGGGAACGCCGCTGCCACTTGGATAGACGGCAGCCATGTGTATGTGGAACAGCAACGTGCTGTAGCCGGGTATTGTGCCGTGGGCGGTGGTTCCGTATGCCAACTGATATGGGATGTACACCAGCCAGTTGTCGCCTGCCACCATATACTGCAGCGCAGTGTGAAAACCATCTACGAAGAGCGACACTGCCGACAGACGCGGTAAAGCCTTCTCTGGGTCGAAAGGTCCATAGTAGCTCTGGTCGAAGACCTCCTGCATCACAGAGTCCACCAGTTGTTCGTTGTCGTCATTGACTTTATAAGTTGTAGGCATAAGCCAACCGCGATAACTGATTCTTATGGTGTCGTTCCACTTAGGACTGACAGGATTGGCAAGAGTGGCATCCTGACTGATGATATGCACGCAAATGCTATCTGTAACGCTTCCTGAATTGTAGCTTTGAGACTGTTGAAGGCTTTTCAGCATGAGCCATTTCCCATCGGCATTCTTCCGTGCCGAATCTGCTATCTGTTCATACCAGGCAGCATTACGAGCCGGCCAGTTATAGTAAGGGTCGTACTCCTGTTCTTCTTCAGAGCAGGAAGCCAGACATGCCAAGCCAACTAGACATACTAGACAAACTAGGTATTCTAGGTACTTCTTCATCAGATGAGTTTCTTTAGGAGACTGGTGATGCTAACCTTATCCTCGATGATAGAACGCAGGTCGGCAATGTTTACGCGATGCTGTTCCATTGTGTCGCGGTCACGCAGCGTAACGGTGTTGTCCACCATTGTCTGCTGGTCCACGGTCACGCAGTAGGGACAACCGATAGCATCCATACGACGATAACGCTTACCTATCTGGTCCTTCTCTTCGTACTTGCAGTTGAAGTGGAAGCGCAGGTCCTTGATGATTTCCTGTGCCTTCTCGGGCATTCCGTCCTTCTTCGTGAGGGGGAATACAGCGAGCTTCACAGGAGCAAGGGCTGCAGGCAGACGAAGAACCACACGTGTCTCACCATTCTCCAGTTGCTCCTCGCAGTAGCTATGACACATCACGCTCAAGAACATACGGTCAACGCCGATGGAGGTCTCGATGACGAACGGAGTGTAGCTCTCATTAGTCTCGGGGTCGAAGTACTCTATCTTCTTGCCACTGTACTTGGCATGTTGACTGAGGTCGAAGTTTGTACGAGAATGAATGCCTTCTACCTCCTTGAAGCCGAAGGGCATGTGGAACTCGATATCCGTAGCAGCATTGGCGTAGTGTGCCAGTTTGTCGTGGTCGTGGAAACGATAGTTCTCTGCACCGAAGCCCAAAGCCTGATGCCAAGCCATACGAGTCTGCTTCCACTTCGAGAACCATTCCAGCTCAGTGCCGGGCTTTACGAAGAACTGCATCTCCATCTGCTCGAACTCGCGCATACGGAAGATGAACTGACGGGCAACAATTTCGTTACGGAAGGCCTTACCAATCTGTGCGATACCGAAGGGCAGCTTCATGCGGCCTGTCTTCTGCACATTCAGGTAGTTCACGAAGATACCCTGTGCCGTTTCAGGACGCAGATAAATGGTGCTGGCACCTTCTGCTGTGCTGCCGACCTCAGTCTTAAACATCAGGTTGAACTGACGTACTTCTGTCCAGTTACGTGTACCGCTAATGGGGCATACGATTTCCTCATCGAGGATAATCTGTCGCAACTCCTCAAGATTATTGTCGTTCAGAGCCTTCGAGAAACGCTCGTGCAGAGCATCGCGCTTCTGCTGATACTCCATCACGCGGGCATTGGTCGAGCGGAACTGAGCCTCGTCAAAGCTGTCACCAAAACGCTTGGCAGCCTTATCCACCTCCTTCTGAATCTTCTCGTCGTACTTTGCCAACTGGTCCTCAATCAGCACATCAGCACGATAGCGCTTCTTTGAATCGCGGTTGTCAATGAGAGGGTCGTTGAAAGCATCAACATGACCAGATGCCTTCCATGTTGTGGGGTGCATGAAGATGGCAGCATCTATGCCCACGATATTCTCGTGCAGCAACACCATCGACTGCCACCAATACTGCTTTATGTTATTCTTCAGTTCCACACCGTTCTGTCCGTAGTCATATACTGCGCCCAGTCCGTCATAGATATCACTTGAGGGGAACACGAAACCATATTCCTTGCAGTGTGCAACTATCTTCTTAAAAACGTCTTCTTGTTGTGCCATAATACCTTTATATATTTAATTTTACTACTTTCGGGCGACAAAGATAGTGCAAATTGAGCGAAAAGTCAAATTTATTTGAACATTTCCGAGATGCAGCCTATCTTCTTGCTCCGTTTCACTACGCAAGCGCTTCGCGATTACGAGACTACGTAGTAGGCTCAGAGATACGATTAAGTGAGCACAAAACCAAAATAAAATCGAATATTACTATCGCTCCGTGCGAAGCATTACTATCCCTACCTCCACAAGGTCTAGACCTTATTGCCATAAGGCCTGCGTCTTCTTGCCGTAAGACCTAGGTCTTGTAAATGCTGTCATTAACCCTAAAAAAACTTGTCTTCATATAAACCCTAACAAACTATTTTCAGGCAAAACAGATAAATATTATCTCTGTCCACAAGTTAATATTACCTGTGTGCATAGGTTAATATTACCTGTGTGCATAGGTTAATATAACTTACCTGTATAGGTTCTAGTACTTGTTTCGATATGTACTACTACCTGTAGCAATAAGGACTAGTACCTTGTGATTATCCTGTCAGTGTCTCACTCTCTAATCATGTAAACGTTAAATCAGATTTTCTTGGCGGAAATCTTTTGGTTTATCTTTATTTCTGCATAGGTGTCATACCAAAACCAATAGGAGTATTTCTGTAGTAGATTAATATCTCTCGAACCGCAACCAGAGGTATTATAAGTCATTGCAACTCCCTTTTGAACAACTGCCATATTTTTGTGGTTGTATCTGCCGAAATAATTGCCATGTGGATTGCTGTTCTTAAAAGTTACATCTACAGGAACCCAGCCAAAATCCTGTATGTAGAACTCGGCCCATATATGTGTATCATTAGGCATGATTGCTATGACATGCCGTGCAGGAATGTCTTTCGCCCTCAGGAGTGAGATATAAATAGATGAAAGGTTACCACAGTCGCCACCGCCTGCATCTAATATTTTTGACAACGGGTGAATCCCTGTGTATGGATTTAGGTATTTATAATTGCTAGCTATATACTCATAGCATTTCTCCGCATAAGCTAGCAGATTGTTGTTACATTCGGCAAGAATCTGATTCGAGAGGACTTGTATCGTTTTATTCTTCGGCACTACAATATTGCCGCTCCGCTTCGTATTGTCCTTGTAATCCCGCGATGTGGTGTCATAAGCAGGCATCTCTTTCCAACTGCCGTCATCGTTTTTCAGTGGTGAGAAATCAATGGAAATGGTTTTAGGAGACAATGTGAAGGTATAGGCTACGCTGAAATTTTGACTGACAGCCCTAAGTTGATTGCCATACAAGTCAAATTCAAGGTACTGATTCTGATTCTCCTCAATAGTCCTCAACTTCCATTTGCCGTAGGATGAATAGTTGAGATCTATCACTTCCTGATACTCGTTCGTTTGTGGGCATGGCGCTACAAGAACAAACTTATTAAAAGCCGTCTGACTGCTTCTTGAGATATTAAATACATTGCTATAATGGTCATATTCTTGCGCGAACAGAATAATATGGCAACAGCACAGGAATATGATAATTTGAACCCTTTTCATATTACGCAAGTTCAAGCGATTACTTCTTTTTGCCGCGATATGAAGATTATCATATCATCACTTAGCGCTTTTGGAAGAGTCTTAAGCTGTTTTTCATCAACATTAAAGGGGATTCCATTTAGCGAAAGAATTTGTGCATTAATGCGTAATGCAAATGTACACATTATTAAAAATGGTAATATCTTTTTCATGGTCTCAACACTCTTAGATTTAACATATAAAGCCGAATTCTATAGATATTGAATGATAATCATATTGCGTCCTATTAGGAACTTGGCTACGAAATTACGAATTAAATTTTAATGGTTAAAGGAAAAGCCCAAAAATGTTACTATAGTAAATAGGCGAAGTTAATATAGTGAATCGTCAAAGTCACTATATTGAACAGGCTATGTCACTATAGATGTTTTGCAAAAAGACTATAGATCTTCCGGCGGAAGATTAGTAATGCTTCGTGCTATGCATTACTAATGCGTTATATATCGCTTTCATAACAATATGTGAAGGTCGAAGGATGCTTTTTCTTGCGAAATGCTTCGCTGAATCAGAAAAAAAATGTACTTTTGCAGCGAAATAATTGTTTCGGAAACGGTCGTTTCGATAATCAAAATACAGTAGCTCAAAAGGTTATACAATGAAATTCTACGACAGAGAAGAAGAAATCGCCTTCCTAAGGGAGACTCGAGAAACATCTGAACGGGTGGCTCGCTTTACAGTGGTGACCGGACGGAGGCGAATTGGTAAGACAACACTGATTAGGGAGGCTTACAAGGATGAGCCATTCGTGTATTTCTTTGTGGCCAGGAAGGCGGAATCGGACCTGTGCGAGGTGTATCTGGAGGAGATCAGCGAGAAATTGGACATCCCCACACTGGGAAGCAGTAGGCACTTCAGCGACATTTTTCGCTACCTTATGCAACTGTCGCAGACGCGAAGCTTTACGCTTGTGATTGACGAGTTTCAGGATTTCTTTCGAGTGAACAAGGCCGTTTACAGCGAGATGCAGGATATATGGGATGAGTTTGAGAAGACGTCGAAGATCAATCTGGTGGTGTGTGGCAGTATTTACTCGCTGATGCAGAAGATTTTCAAGAACAAGAAAGAGCCTCTGTATGGAAGGAATACAGGCGAGCTGAGGGTGAAACCTTTCCGGCCCTCGGTGTTGAAGCAGATTATGGCGGACGTCAAGCCCGGCTATACGAAGGAGGACCTGCTGGCGCTGTTCACCTTTACGGGTGGCGTGGCTAAATATGTGAGCCAACTTGTGGATGGTGGAGCGCTAGACAAGGATGATATGATAAGGCACATCGTGAGCCCTAACTCGACCTTCCTGAACGAGGGCAAGAACAACCTGATAGAGGAGTTCGGCAAGGACTACGGCATATATTTCTCCATCCTGTCATGCATAGCCCGGGGCAAGAACACCCGCAGCGAGATAGAGGATGTGATAGGCAAGGAGGTGGGGGGATATCTGACCAACCTGGCCGAGGATTATGAGTTGATTAGCAAGCGGCAGCCTCTGTTTGAGAAGAGCGCGAACAAGAATGTTCGCTACGAACTGGATGACGTGTTCTACAGTTTCTGGTTCCGGTTTATATTTAAGTACAGCTATATCATAGAGATTGAGAACTATGCGAAGCTGCAGGATATTATCGCGCGTGACTACAACACGTTCAGCGGGCTGATGCTGGAGCGCTATTTCCATCGTGTGGCAATGGAGTCGGGCGAGTTTACACGTATTGGCCGTTGGTGGGATAGGAAGGGTGAAAACGAGATTGACATGATTGCCGAAGACGAGCTTTCGGATAGCGTGACGTTCTGCGAGATCAAGCGTCAGGCGGAGGAAATCAGCATGGGTGTGCTGAAGCAGCGAGCAGAGGTGATGCTACAGGCAACGCACGAGTTCAAGAAGTACGACATCCGATACAAGGGTCTGTCGATGAATGAGATGTAAGAAATACAATAAAACATAAAAATATACTGATTCGTCTAATGAACAATCTTGTACGACTTATATTGCTTCCGCTGTTTGCAATACTCGCATTGGTGAGTTGTGTGAACGAGGAAACGTTTGAGAACACGCCGGAGGGGAACTTCGAGGCTCTGTGGCAGATGATTGACGAGCACTATTGTTTCTTGGATTATAAAGCGCAGGAGTATGGACTGGATTGGAATGCTGTGCACACTCAATACAAGAAACGCATAAGTCCGAATATGACAAACACTCAGTTGCAAGAGGTGCTGACAGAGATGCTGGCAGAACTGAGGGACGGGCATGTGAATCTGTACACAGCATCTGATGTCGGTAGATATTGGGCCTGGCATGAGGAATCGGCAAGGAACTGGTCGCAAGAGTTGCGCGACAAATATTTGGGTACGGGCTACAACTACAAGATTGCATCAGGGCTATACTACCGCATTCTGGAAGATAACATAGGGCTGATAGTATATGAGTCGTTTGCCAATGCCATCGGTGAAGGGAATTTGGACGATGTGCTGTACTACCTGCGCTCGACAAATGGTCTTATTATCGATGTTCGTGGTAACACTGGCGGTCAACTAACCTATGCCGAACGACTAAGTCAGCGCTTCACTAACGAACGCATACTCGTAGGATACAGCCAGTACAAGACTGGACGCGGACATAATGATTTTTCGACACCAAAGGCAGAATATATGGACCCTTCGACAGGCATCCGTTGGCAAAAAGATGTTATTGTCTTACAAAACAGCGAATGCTATTCCGCCTGCAATACATTTATAAGGAATATGCGCTCATGTCCGCGCGTAAGAACGTTAGGTGACAAATCAGGCGGCGGTAGTGGCATGCCCTTCTCATCGGAACTGCCCAACGGCTGGTTAGTACGTTTTAGTGCCTCTCCCTCGTTCGACAAAGACATGCAGCAGATTGAATTCGGGATTGCTCCCGATATCACCTGTACTCTTGATTCTGCAGATGCATCAAAGGGTTACGACACTCTGATAGAAGCAGCCCGGAAGTTACTTAAAAACTAATAGGAATCCTCATTCTGGCGAGCCGTATCGGCAATAGCCTCATCATGACCTGACAACGCGGCAAAAGGTGCGAACTGAGCCGCACGTTGTTTCATCGACATTCGCGGATGTGTCTTTGATGTCGGATGCTCCATATCGATTATATCGTCATACTCAGCCATCTTTTTAATTACGAATTATGAATTGCGATTTACGATTTAACCCTTAACTTTTAATCCTTAACCAGCGTGAGTTCGCTCACGCCTTATGTCCTCCAATCTGGCGATTACGTTCTTTAGCTGTAGCACCATCTTCAAAGTTCAGTCCACGCAGGATGGCATTCTTGCCAAAACGCTCCTTTATCTTCAGTCGCGCTTCCTGCACGCGCCGTTCCTTGGCTAACAACTCTTCACGTGCCTTTTGTTCCGACCTCAAAGCTTCATAGTCAGTAAAAAGATCCAATTGTTCCACCATTCTCGGCTTTATCGCCATTTCTTCCCTTACTACGTTATTTACAGTCAGATTAAGCCTGCGAATCAATAAATCCGGATTCACGTTATTATCGAAAACACCCTTTACTGCATCAGTAATAATATGCATTGAGGATGTCGGTTCTATAAAGTTTGCTGTCCCATGACTTGGTTTAGGCGCCAAACGTCCATAATAATCCTTCACGATTTCACCATGATACTTCTCACGAATGTCGGAACGTGTTAGTGACTCTACATCATAGTTGACAGTCAGTGTCAATTGACTACACACCAGACGATTGCTGACAAGTTCCAATGCCATTCCATCAGCCATCTCCTGCACCACAACACGTGCTTTCTCAAATGTGTATGGAACTGACAGCACCTGTCCGCTCGACAAAGAATGAGTTTCAGGTCTGTATGCCTTTACCTCATCGATAGTACATGGTTCCCAACCCCAGGCATGATCAATTAGCAATTCGGCATTCACTCCAAACAGTCTATAAAGAAGCTCCTCATTATGTATTGAGTATCGAGCCAAACGGCCCATGGTATCTATGCCATACATGGCAAGCTTCGCAGCTATTCCCCTACCGAAACGCCAGAAATCGGTCAGTGGACGATGATTCCACAACTGCTGGCGATACGACATCTCGTCGAGTTCGGCAATACGAGCTCCATATTCGTTCGCCTCCATGTGTTTTGCCACAATATCCATCGCCACTTTACAAAGATACAGATTTGTACCTATGCCCGCCGTAGCTGTTATACCAGTTTCCGACACAACATCTTGCAAAATACGCTGGGTCAATTGTCTGGTCGTCATCTTATACATCGCAAGGTATTTAGTGGCATCCATCATCACCTCATCGATACTATATACATGGATGTCTTCAGGCGCTATGTAATGAAGGTATATGCTATATATGCGCGTGCTGTAGTCAATGTAGAGCTGCATGCGTGGAGGAGCAATGATAAAGTCCACCCCATGTGCCTTCTGCTTTACTTCGAACAGACGCGGTCTGCCTGGTATGCCTAGTTTCTTCAGTGCAGGACTAACTGCTAAGCAGATGGTTTTGTCCGTACGCGAAGCATCAGCTACGACAAGTTTAGTGTGGAGCGGGTCAAGGCCCCGCTCCACACACTCAACTGAAGCATAGAATGACTTCAGGTCAATGGCTATGTACTGACGTTCCCCCACCAAATGGTAAATGGTTAAATGGTAAATGGATAAATGGTAAATGCCCTAGTCCATGTGGAAGAGTTCCGGCAGGGGAATAGTAACAGGCGAATTATCCGGATTAACCTCCATTATGTCAGCCATCATATCCCACCAACGCTGGGTAATAGGATCTACATCAGTGGTATCCTGTGAACTTCCCTCACCAGCACACTCTTGATATGCAAACAGAATATTAGTATCACGATCCCAATAGATACTGTAGTTTCCCACGCCCTGATCCTTTATCATTTGTTTCAATTCGGGCCAGATGGCAGCATGCCGTCTCTGGTACTCTTCCTCGAAGCCTGGCTTCAGGAACATTTTAAATGCAAAGCGTTTCATTATTTTGGAAGGTTAAAGGCACGAGACATTTCGGCCATTTGTTCGTCACTCATGCCTTCGGGCTCATGACCCATGGCACGGCTTTGGATATAAATGAGCGCACTCTTATTCAATACATCAATCTGGTCAAAAGCAGCCATTACATCGACGTCAACGGCAAATACACCATGTTTCTCCCACATCACTACATCATAATCGTCGTCAATGGTGCGGATGGTAGCCTCAGCCAATTCTGTGCTGCTGGGTAACATGTAAGGTACCATACCCAAACCTCGTGGACAGAACGCTTTCGTTTCGGGAATCATCGACCAAAGCATACGGGTAGCCACATCCTTCTGCATCCACTTCTGGCTGTGGGTAAGGGCAACAAGTTCGATAGGATGCGTGTGAACACTGGCACGATATGGTGACCCCTTGCCGAGCAGATAATTGTGTACAGCCAGATGGCTGGGCAGTTCCGAAGTTGGGCGCACAGGATTGTCGGCAATCATCTCGTATGATGCACAATCATCAAGAATGCGAATAATGCTACCATTTTCCATAGGGCGACGAGCAAGGTCGCGCATACGCATATTTGTGCCCTTGCAATAAAAAAAGCAACCCTTCAGGTGGGGCAAGGTCAATCCGATTGGAGTAACAGGACCGATGGCAGGCATCTGACGAATCTCATCGTCAACTAGTTCTGTTACGTTTACTGTGATGTTACCGCCATTACGCTCGGCCCAACCTTTTTGCCAAAGATATCCGGCCACCTCTGCCACTTTCTCTACTTCAGCCCTCAAAGCAGGGCGATTGTCTAAAATACTTTTCATATCTCTAAACTTTAAACTCTAAACTTTCAGATTACCATATCGTTCACGGGTAATTTGCTCCAGCGATTTACCACGTGTATTAGGAGCACCCATAACACCTACTATGAGAGAGACAACCAGCAGACCTATCATACAGTAGGCCGCAAGAGTAAAGCCCTCGCCTTTCTCACCGTAGATATATGTGAATACAAGTCCCCATGCAGCAGAGAGACCGCGTACGAGGAAGAACATCAGGCCCTGTGCTCCTGCACGGAACTTGGCAGGGAACAGTTCGCTACCCCACAGCGCATAGAATATCTGTACACTCAGACCACCTTCGATACCCCACAGTATTGCAAAAGCCCAAAGCGAAGCAGTACTACCGATACCTGTTGTGACAACCATCGCCCAAGGGGAAATGGCTACAAGCAGACCAAGAACATATACGAACTTATGGCTTGTGCGGTCGATATACTTGGATAGGATTGCAGTAGTGACAACAGTGCAGAACCACAGTACACAACCCAACCAGTTAGCCTGTTCGTTGCTTACTCCACCTGCCGTTTCGTAGATATGAGGCAAGAAGAAGCCCATGACAGAGGCCACGAGGTTCCATGTGAGATATATCACGGCAAGGTAGGCAACAGTCTTTACGGCTATTTTGTTGGTGAACAACACCTTAATATTATCCACTATACCACTCTTCTTTTCCTCCTTATTTGCCTTGAACTCGGCACTTTCTTCGAGCTGACGTTGCAAGTTCCAAGCAACGAATGCCACGATGAAAAGGGTGAAAAAGACAACACGAGAACTAAAGACTTCAACAGCCTCAGTTACAGCATCTGCACCAATGACAGCGTGAGCCAGTGTCTCTACAATATTATATAGGTAGCCGCCAGGAGCAAAGAACATGCCGAAGAGCAGAATAACCATTGGACCTATGCCCCACGACATCTGAGAGATACAGATGTTACGTCCACGGTTGTTAACCTCCGAACTCTCTGAAATGTATGTCCACGATGCAGGGACACCAACACCAACGGATATGCCCGTAATGAGGAATCCGCAAAGCAACATAGGAAAGTTGACAGAGAGCATGATTACCAACACACCCAGCATATATACCAACAGGTTATAGGTGAAGATGAACTTGCGTCCGAACTTATCAGCCAAGAAACCTCCAATGATAGCACCAATGGCTGCACCAAGGGCATTTGCGCTGATGGCATTAAGCCAACCCAGATGCATCTCGCTCAGCCCTAAATAGTTTTTCCACAGCGTAATGCCGCTCGCACCTGCCACAATAGCACCTGCGTCAAGATAGTTATTGAGAGACACCGCCAAGGTGCTCTTCAAACTTCCACCCTTACTCATAATTATGAATTTTGAATTATGAATTTTGAATTAACGACATACTACATCGCAGTCAATGTTGAAAATCTTAGCCACCTTCAAGATGGTATCGATATGATGACCTACGGCAGCCGCCATGTGGTGGGTAGGACCAGCCTCACTCCACTTGTTGACGAACTCACGACACGACAATGAGAACTTGGTGCGCATGTTGGTATCGCCGAAGGTGAAGATTTCGCCTTCCTCATTGATTCCTTCTGCAACCACAAACTTAAACACGCCGTTCTTGTCTTGCGTGATAGCCAAATAAGTAACAGGACCTGTAGGAGGATAGAACTGAGTAAGGTATCCGCCGCCAGCCTTTCCGTGGAATACAGGCACAATCTTCATAGTAGGCTTCTTGGCTTGGGAAATATCAAAGTCGCCGGATCCAGAGTGACCAATGATGCAAATGTCCTTGGGGAAGTCGATAGAGTACATCTCAGCCAATGTTCCTGTGCCAGAGATAGTCTTCAGGATAGACATAGCCATAGCCACCTTCATATCGCCTTCAACTGCACAAGCTGTATGTTGTTTGATAAGCATTGAGAAAGCTGGTATCAGCATTGAATCGAGTTTGCCAGCAACGCCCTGTGCAAAACCATCGTAGTGAGAGGCTATCATGCCCAACTTCTCATCCTTAACCCATTGCTCGAAGGCTACCACATACTTCGCCATATCCCAGACCTTCTCAACAGTACCACCACCCTCGATGTCGAAGGTTGCAAGAATATCCTCTGCCTTCGCACGGATCGCAGTCTCGTCTGTGATATTGTCGGCAATAGCCCACATCTTCTCCCAGTCGAACTGCTTGGTATAGACAAACATACGATGATAAAGATTGGTCTCATCTATATAAAGATCCATCATGCCTGGATACGGACGTCCAATCTGTGCGATGTTGGTATCGCGGAAACGACGACGCACCTGAGCAGCACGGCACCAGTCCTCAATCTCAGCCTGAGCACCTGGGTCTCCGCCCTCAACAACACCTGTAATCACTGCCGAACGCTTGCCAGCACGATTCAGGTCAGCCACCATCTCACCGATAGCGCCACAGGCATAGAGTTCACCCAACCAAGTGGGGATATCAGTCTTGGCATAGTCTGGTGCCAACTTCTTCTGCAAGTTCACGATGACAACAGGAACATCGAGGTCGCGAACTGCGGGCAACATATTATAAGAGGTACAATAGGTGAGCATTTGCAAGATGACGAGGTCAACATCAGCAGCACGGAACTTGTCGCCGGCAGCCATTGACTGCTCCTTGGTGGTCACCATACCGCCATCGATAATCTCAATTGTAGAAGGCAATGTCTTCTTAAAAGCCTCATACTGGGCCTCAAACTCAGGAATAAGCTGAGGAAATTGTGGCAGGTAAGCCTGAAGGGCTATACTGAATACACCTACCTTTGCTTTTGTTTCAACTAATGGTTTTGCCATAATTCTAAATTATTTCGTTATATCATTATTACATTATTTCGACAATTGGAGGAAACGCTCATAGGCCTCATCCCATTCGGAAGTACGGTTGGGAGCGTATATCTTCAGTTCAATGCTTTGGGCGATAATGCGACGCATCGCCGACAGTGTTTCCACATCGCCCGCTGCACGTACCTGCACCATAGTATTACCAAGCGCAGTACCCTCGGCAGGACCGGCAATCACGGTAAGGTTTGTGGCATCGGCCGTCCATTGCATCAAATGTTTGTTAAGGGAACCACCACCTATTACATGTAGGCGTTTTATTTCGAAATCAGCCATTCCACCAAGGATTTCCAATATCTGACGATAACGGAGAGCAAGGGAGCGGAAGATACAACGCACATAGTCAGCCGGATGTTGTGGCTCTGCCTGACCTGTCTGTCGGCAGAACTGCCGTATAGCCGCTGTCATACTGTCGGGATGGGCAAAGAGTGGGTCATCAGGTTGGATAAGTCCGTCGAATGTCGAGGTGTGACACAAGGCGTTCAACTCGTTCACATCCTGTGGTACATCCTTGAATTCCTTGCGGCAGTTTTCAAAAAGCCATAGTCCACAAATGTTTTTCAAGAAACGTGTAGTTCCGTCCAAGCCACCTTCATTGGTAAAGTTATGACGGAAACTCTCATCGTTGATGATGGGATGGGAACTCTCGATGCCCAGAAGCGACCAAGTACCACAAGAGAGATAGGCATATTCACTATCCTCAGCCGGAACAGCGGCAACGGCTGATGCTGTATCATGACCAGCAACACACACCACAGGAATCGGTCCGACACCAGTAGCGGTCTGTACCTGCTCTGTCAGCACCCCTGCCCTATGTCCGGGCTTCACCAACCTTCCCAGTTTGTTGCGGCTGAGTCGCAACTTACCCAACAGGTCTTCATCCACGTCACCTGTTTCGGGGTTCATCATCTGGCTTGTACTTAAAATTGTCTGCTCACAAACGGCTTCACCAGTCAGCATATATGTCAAGGCATCGGGAATGAAGAGTATCTTGTCTGCCTTATCAAGTGCATCACAGCCGTTACGTCTCAGTGTTTCCAATTGAAACAGCGAATTGAATGACATGAACTGTATGCCAGTACGCTGATAAAGTTCATTAGCTGGCATATATTCATTGAAGAAACGCTCAACCGCTCCATCAGTATGACTGTCGCGATAGCAGTATGGCAGGCCTAACAATTGACCGTCCTCGCTAAAAAAGGCGAAGTCCACGCCCCAAGTGTCAATACCTATAGATGTTAGACTAATTCCCTCCTTCGCAACTTTTCGGAGAGCTTCAAGTATTTCGTTATACAAATGTGGGAGATCCCAGTAGATATGACCGAGCATAGGTATCTGCGGATTACGGAAACGTGTCCATTCCTGCATTTTCACATGCTCACCATCAAAGGTCGATAATACAGTACGTCCGCTAGTGGCACCGAGGTCAACGGCAAGAAAATATTTCATGTTCATTTATTTATTATTACACAGAACAAAAGTACATATTTTTTTCGATACATTCGCTTTTTCTCCCTACTTTTCGTAAGTTTGACATTAAATGCCGAACTTACTCCGTCTCTACATAAAAAATAAACGAGTTTATTTTGTTCTCTTCTCGACTTTTCGTAAGTTTGTAACAAAATTCCATACTAGTATGATAAAACCATGCATCGACTGTTTTGTGCCGTTCGAAAATGAAGAACAGGCACACGAGACTATTGCCCAACTCAAGGCAGACCCCAATGTAGCAGATATTCATCACATTACCGAAGCTCCATACTCAACACGTGCACTACACGAGATATCTAATCTTGCTCAAGCACGCTATACATTATTATATTTAAAGACCTGGCCTCTTCGGCTTGGATATCAGGCTTTAAGTCGTATGGTTACGATAGCCGACGACAGCAATGCAGCAATGCTCTATGCCGACCACTACACGCTGTTGCCAGACGGTACCACTGAACGCCGTCCCCTCATCGACTACCAGTTAGGAAGTGTGCGCGATGACTTTGCCATGGGCTCTGTCCTGCTAATACGCACCAGTCTTCTCCACGAATACTTCCTCCAACCCAAACAGCACAGTTATCTTCATGCAGGGCTATATGACCTCAGATTATTCCTGAGCCGCACATGTCTGCCTCTGCACATTACAGAATATCTATACACCGAGGTTGAAACCGACACAAGACTGAGCGGACAACGTCAGTTTGACTATGTAGATCCACGTAACCGTACCCGCCAAATGGAAATGGAACGTGCCGTGACACGCCACCTACGACATATTAATGCCCATTTGGCAGCTGGCGAGTATGATCAGGTAAAACTGGAAGAGCCCGAAATGCCTGTCGAGGCCTCAGTAATAATACCTGTTCGTAATCGTGTAAAAACCATCGAAGATGCAGTTCGCTCTGCCCTTTCTCAGGAAACTACTTTCCCCTTCAATGTAATCGTAATCGACAACCATTCCACCGATGGAACTTCGGATGTCTTACGTTCTGTATGTTGCGATACTATCGCAACGAAAGGAACATTAGTAACGCTCACTCCCGAACGAACCGACCTTGGCATTGGAGGATGCTGGAACCTCGCCATACACGACCCACGTTGCGGACGTTTTGCAGTACAACTTGAC
Source organism: uncultured Bacteroidales bacterium (assembly GCA_902781515.1). GTDB lineage: Bacteria > Bacteroidota > Bacteroidia > Bacteroidales > Bacteroidaceae > Physcousia. The sequence goes on from CACZJU010000009.1 coordinate 60,323, forward strand.
AGCGACGATCTATATTCCTCACCACAAACTCTGCAACGCATTGTCGATACGTTCTATCAAGAACGTGCAGCAATGGTAATCGGTTCGTACCGGATGTGTAACTTCCAGCTCGAAACATTGCCACCAGGACTCATCGACCATCGGGAATGGACAGAAGCCAATGGTCGCAATAATGCTTTACGCATAAATGGACTTGGAGCACCGCGTGCCTTCTACACACCCATCCTACGTGAGATACAGATTCCAAACACCAGTTATGGAGAAGATTATGCTTTGGGACTGATGCTGAGCCGACGCTATCGTATAGGACGCATATACGATGAATTATACCTGTGCCGTCGTTGGGAAGGTAACAGTGATGCGGCCCTGTCAACAGAAGCGGTCAACCGAAACAATCTCTATAAAGATCAACTGCGAACCCATGAGATACGTGCCCGTCAGCAACTCAACCAACTATGGCAACACGAAGTAAATGCCGAAGAGATTGAGCAATTCCATGCTTCAGAAATTGCCTCATGGCCTGCTGCTGCAGAACGCTATGCGGCATTGGCAAACGTTCAGACAAAAGAGCTTGAGGTGAAGAATGAAGAATTACTAAGAATGGTGGCACAATGGAATCCGGCTCGTATCGTCAGCACTGGGGCAAATATCGACCCAAAGAGTATAAGCGAGCGCCCGTGCTTTCTCTGCAATCACAATAGGCCCAAGGAACAGCACTGCCTGCCCACAGAGAAACATTACGAAATCCTTCTCAATCCGTTCCCTATACTGCCAGGACATCTAACCATACCAACACGTCGCCATCAGCCACAAACCATATTCGCACACTTCAATACGTTGCGTCATCTGGCATGGAATATGCCACGCCACATTGTTTTCTACAACGGACCAGAATGTGGAGCTTCATGTCCTGACCATTGCCACCTGCAAGCCGGTATGCGTGGAATACTGCCAATAGAGCGCGATTGGAAACACTTCGATACACAATTGAAGAAACTTTACCCCACCACGCCCCAGCAAGAGGCAGAACTGGAAGAATCAGGAAACAAGAGAGGGTGCGGACTATATCTTTTAGACACATGGGCTTGTCCGGTCTTCGTTATTCGTTCTATGCCAACAGCCCCTGACAGCGTTTTATGCCAACTTCTCTATAACGCTCTTCCGATACCCGAAGAATCAGACGAGCCGCGAATGAATGTGATATCATGGCATCAGGAATGGGGTGCTGGGCGCGATGATGAAATCGTGACCTTGGTCTTCCCACGCAAAAAGCACCGTCCAGAATGTTATCACGCCGAGGGTGACCAACAATTTTTAATAAGTCCAGGGGCACTGGATATGGGTGGTCTTATTATCACACCAAGGGAAGAAGATTTCCGCCGCATTACATTTGAAAAAGCAGTCTCTATACTTCGCGAAGTTACTATGACCAACGAGGAACTGCAGCCTGTTATTGCTAAAATCCAAGGCTCCGTTTGTAGCGACTCAGTCGCAACAGACAATGACCCTACCCCATTAACTACAAACCCTTCACAATCCATTGAACCAGAAGTTAGTGTAGGTATCACGACTACTGAAGTCCTGAAATTCCGATTGAATGGAGAATTCCGAGCAAAGGGAGCCGTCATTACCGGAGAACAGGAAGTAGATATTGAGGATGGAGCACTGCGATGGAATGGTAACATCTACCACGACCTTACATTCCGTCCGCAGGATGAAGAAGCATCGTTTAGCATCAATGACGTTACTATTGGCCGTGAGTTCCATTGGGAGCGTCAGGAAACACAAACCTTCCGCGGCAAACTGCTGTTGGTAGTTGACGAAGGCAAAGTGGTAGCAATCAACCAATTGCCTGTAGAACAATATCTGGCAAGTGTTATCAGCAGCGAGATGAAAGCCACTTGTCCACTTGAGTTCCTAAAGGCGAGTGCAGTCATTAGCCGTTCATGGCTATTGGCTCAAATAGAGAAAAGAAAGAACGGACCTGCACAGGCTTTCTTCCAGTTCAAGAAGACAGATACCGAACTCATTCGCTGGCACGATCAAGAGGAACACACCATTTTCGATGTATGTGCCGATGACCACTGCCAACGATATCAGGGCATAACACGTCAGATAAGTTCTCAAGTTCAACGAGCCATAGACGAGACTCGTGGACAAATACTGACCAGTGATGGTGAAGTATGCGACACTCGCTTTGGCAAGTGCTGCGGCGGACAGACCAACGACTTTGAAAACTGTTGGGAGGATAAGCCGCACTCATACCTCCATAGCGTGAGCGACACTTATTGCAACACTCATGATAAAGAATTGCTGGCTACAGTGCTAAATGACTATGATCAGGAAACTGAGGATTTTTACCGCTGGACTGTTGAATACACTCAAGAGGAATTACATAAAATCATTACCGAACGATTGGGACGCGACCTCGGACATATAGTTCGACTGGAAGATGTAGAGCGGGGGCAAAGCGGTCATCTCGTACGATTGAAAATCGTGGGCACTGAAGCATCGTTCACCATCGGTAAAGAATTGGAGATAAGGCGTACTCTTAGCACTTCACACCTAAAGTCATCCAACTTTACAGTAGAATACGAACAAGAGAATCAAGAGAATATTCCACAGCGTTTCATACTGCATGGAGCCGGTTGGGGACACGGTGTTGGTCTGTGTCAAATAGGCGCTGCTGTTATGGCTTCGCAAGGTCACACCTACGATGACATCCTCAGCCATTACTATGACGGAGCATCTCTAACTCAGAAATATTAGGAATCCTTAATTCTGACAAGCCCCACTAGACCTAATAGCGCTACCAGCATTGTCTGAAGTGAATGTACGATAAGCACAAACATTGCTCCCTCGTTTCCATCCACTCCATAGAGCATCAGTACTGTCTTAACGGCAAAATGCCACGGACCAGCACCATTCGGTGTGGGCACTATGACTGCGAAGGTTCCAACAACAAAGGCTACTAAAGCAACAATCGGGCCCAACTGCTCTGTATAGGAAAAGCAATAAAAAGTAAGATAGAAGTGGAGATAATACGAAACCCATATCCCCACAGAGTATATCCAGAAAAGCAGTTTGTGGTGAACTCGGCGCACACTGAGCAGTCCGTCTATCAAGCCACGAACGGCCTCACGACCGCGATTCTTCACATGCAGACGACGCGCCACATACCACAACATCATCATTACAAGCAAAGCACATGCAGCAGTAACCAGCCATCCAGTCAGTGAGAAACCGGATACTATTCCTTCTACTGACATACCTGTGCTTCCCATAAAGTGAATAAACACCGGCACCTGCCACATAACGGTAAAAAGAGTGAGCAGGAGAATAAGCAAAACATCAACTACTCTCTCCGTCACAACAGTACCTAAAGCGCGACTCATTCGCGTGCCCTCAGTCCTGTTGAGATAGCCGCAGCGTAGCAGTTCACCAACGCGTGGAACAGCCAGACTGCTGGCGTAGGAAATAAATATGGCATTAACACAAGAAAGACGGCGAGGACGTTCATCCATTGGCTCTAACATCTGTCTCCATCGCAGTCCTCGTAACACCTGAGCCAATATTCCAAAAGGCATTGAGAGCAACATCCATTCCCAACGCATACCGGTGGACAAGGCATCACTTACCTCCTTCCACTCAAAACCACGATACATCCACCACAATATAGCACCGCCAAGCACTATTGGTAGTCCTATTCGCAGAATAGTATGCAGCGTTTTCTTCATAACTCCTGCAAAGATACAACAAATTTTCAATTTTCAATTTTCAATTTTCAATTTTATTTTGTACCTTTGTGCCCATTAAGGCTGCCCAGATGGTGGAATTGGTAGACACGAGGGACTTAAAATCCCTTGGCCTAACAGCCGTACGGGTTCGAGTCCCGTTCCGGGCACTGCACAAATAATCCCTGTCGCGATGCGACAGGGATTATTTGTTTAAAGGAGGGGAACCACTAAAAAAAAAGAAGCCACGCCCGAAAGCGCAGCTTCTTTCTTTTAGTGGTTTATCGCTCACTTAACCACGACCTTGAGCTTTTGCTCGAAGTCGTTCGCGCTCGGATAAGCCATAAAAAAAGAAGCCACGCCCGAAAGCGCAGCTTCTTTCTTTTTAGTGGTTTATCGCTCACTTAACCACGACCTTCTTACCATTGATGATGTAGAGGCCCTTGACAGCCTTAGCAACACGCTGACCAGCGATGTTGTAGATAACAGCCTTGGCAGGAGCCACTGTATTCTCAATGCCCTTGATTGTAGTGGTGGTGGGATCATTTGAGGGTTCCTCGGTGCCAACATATTCCAGACGCCAGTTAGTAAAGACAGTCCAGTCACCATACTCGAATGCCTCTATGCCGGCTTCTGCATCAGCCTTCACGTTGAGATCGTGCTCCTTGCGGATACCAATAGTAACATCTGTCTCACCTTCCTTAACCTCGAACTGCAGGATGTTCAGCCACATTGGGTCTTCTGAGTCATCCTCATAGTTAAGATTGAATGCGGTATAAGCAGCAAGAGCAGTATTCGGGATGTACATGGTTTCATCATCTTCAAGCTCGTCTAAGTTATCAGCCTTAAGAACAATCTTACCAGAGCTGGCTTCTGAAATATTTTCGATACCAGCATCATCCACGATGAATTCAGTCCAACGGTTAAAGTCCTCTTCATTAGTAATGCGCAGCATAGTTGTCTCCTTATCACCAGCATACAAGTAAGCGTATGAAAGATTATCGAAGCCTTCCTTCTTGTTCAGACAACTGTCGATACGAGCAGCATTACCATCACGATAGAAACCGTTAACCTTCAGACGATAGAAACCAGGAGTCAGGTTATAGATAGTCTGGTTGATATCGAATGCCTGCTGGAAGAACTCAGTAGCCTTATTTCCGCTGTTACCATAACCAACAGTACCCTTGCTTACATTCCAACCCTTAGCACCAATAGCATAGTAATCGCTGGTCTCGTCGTCAATGTCGTAGCTCATGTTGTTGGGGTTATAGATGGCAGCAGTTACGTCTGCAGGAGAAGCTTCGTCGGCACTGCCAACACTTGCACCTTCCATAACGGCAGCAGTGTAAGCCTTCTTCATGTTCAGACGATAAGTCTTAATCTCTGTGGTATCGGCAAAAGCATTCTCTGCGCTAGTGAGTTTTTCACGAATCACATCCAGAATTTCAGGAGTGCCATTAAAGCTCAGGTCATCACCATAATAATCGCTGAGGTCGAAGCGCCAATCGGCCATTTCTGCATATTCGTTATAGAACTCAGTAACAAATATCATTGTATTCTGAACTTCGGCCAGAGCCTCGCGCAGAGCTTTAACTGCAGCGCTTGACTTGTCGTAGTCGTTGTCACCCTTAGCCTCAACACCAGTAGCAATGGCAGCATCGGCTACAGTCTTCACGTCCTTGGTCAGAACGATGTCGCTCTCGTTCACCTGAGCATTCTCAATCTGAGATGTCAAGTCATCAATAGTTTTATCGAGCTGACGGGCATCCTTACCCTTATAAACAATCTGGAAGTCGTCGAAGAGGGTCCAGTAGTAATTAGCCTTGCATCGTGCACCTACAACGATGTTAGATGTCTCAGCCACAACAATATCGAACTCCTGCTTATAGTAACCTGCAGCAAAGTGAGCACTTGCACCGCACATACCATTGGGATAATACATACCATTGGCAGGACCAGCCTCGTTCTTGTCTTGTTCTGTACCTACACCACCGCCGTAAGCAACACCTTCGTCACCTGCACTTGCACCATTGTAGAGCATAAAATCAGAGCAGTCTCCGAAGATATTGGCAAACTTCTGAGTTTGTAAATCTTCACCTACGATAGCAAACAACTCGGCTGCACCTTCTGGTACAGAAACGTCGCTCTGGTTGTTCTCGTTACGCTGGAAACCCTTACAGCTCAGTGTATATACACCAGCAGGCATGTTGTAGATAGTCTGCTGATACTTGAATGCACCTTTCCAGATTTCATTACATCCGCTGACGAGTGTTTCCTGTTCAGCTACCTCAACGCCGCCTTCCTTAACGAAGCCTGCGGGAAGAATAACGTTCTCACCACCCCAACGGTGGTTACCAGCCTCAACTTTGCCAGTTCCATCATAATTAGTGATTTCCCAACCAGACTGATCCTTGTCGAAACCAGGATTGTTGAGCAGAATGGTTACGTCCTTACCAGGAGTTACGTTCTCACTGATGTAGTCGGCAATTGCCTTAGAAGACTTATTCGCAAAGTCTGCAATGGATTCGCTGGTAGCAGTACCATTTTCGTAGCTTGTACGTGCTTCCTGATAAACATCCATAACATATGTACCCATGCCAGGCCATTCCTCTGCATTATCCTGTACCTTTGCTATGAATGCATCGAGTTGCTCTGCAAAGCTTGCATAGAAGGCGATAGATTCCTCGAGATTCGCTACTATGGCTTCCAAATCTGCCTTAATGGCCTTGAAGTCTTCTACAGCTTCCTTAGCCGCAGCCAATTTGGTAGTATATGTAGTCTTGATATCAGCATTTGCCTTAACAGTGGATAAATCACCATACTTTTTCTCCAACTCCGCAATATAGGTGTTAAGAATAATTTGATCGGGATCGCCAGTTACCTCACCATAATAAGTCAGAGTGAAGTTATCAGCAGCAATCCAGTTGGCAGTTGCGTTATTGGTACGCAGACCAATCTCAACGTCACCACCAGTGCTGATGAATAATACCTCAAAGTGCTCAGGCAAATCGTTTCTGGGCGTAATCTTTGTTGCAATAGCCTTTGTTTGAGGGAGTTCTCCGCCAATAGCGAAGAGCTCAACGCCTGTAACAGGATTCTCAGATGTCTGATGCTGCTGAACAGAAATAGCATCACAAGTAAACTTATATTTACCCTGAGGCAGTGCAGACATGGTCTGGCTCAACTTACCATCACCAATAGCACTGAAATTAAGATTTGGATTGAATCTTGAAGAGCTGTTTGCCCATGCCTCAATGAACTTCTCTACCTTGATAGTTCCGTCTTCATTAGCATGACTTGCACTCTGATAACCCACATTATTGGCGTTTTGACCACTAACGAAAGTACAAGTCCAGCCACTGATGTTACCAGCATCGAAGCTGGCATTCTTAATCAGAGGAGTAGCGTCACAGGGATTGTCATCAGAAGGAGGATTCACACCGTCTTCACCTACAGACAGCACCTTGTAAACCTTGGCTAAATCGTATTGCTTCTGCAGTGCTGCAATAGCTGCTTTAATGGCCTCATAATCGGAACCATTGTAAACATCAGTATAAGCCTCATAGTCAACATCCAATTCTTCGTCAACGATAGCCTTTGCGAGGTTATACAACTCGGTCTTAACAATTAAGAGGTGTTGATTCTGGTCAATGAACTCAAATTCTGCGAATGTGTTTTCATCGTCAGGTACCAAAGCGGCCTGTATAGCACCATTTTCGGCAGCATCATCAGCCTTGTCCCAGCATAAGAACTTCTCCTCCCAGTCTGTGGTCTTTGACTTACCATAGGTATCGTCAGCCTCAGCTACACGAATACGATACTTGTTGTCGCCTTGGGCTATAATTTCAAAGTAGCGGTGTTGGTCGGAAGCATTGTCAACATGCATAGCGTAACCTTCCTTTCCATTACCGGAAACGAACAGATATTTGCCGTTCCATGTGCCGCCATAGTTCTTCAGGGTCCAGCCCTTTTCTTCCTGAGTCAGAAGGAAATTAATTCCGTCTTCCTCGAGTTCCTTAAGCACAGCGGTAGTGCTCCAGTCAAACCAGGCCTTTCCGCCACCTAAGTACTTTTGTGATTCTACATTTCTCACTTTGTAGACATGTTCAGAAGCGAGAGCAGACGGCTCGGTATCCGGATCCATCGGCTCTGGTTCTGTCCACGTCTGAGCAAATGAGGTCATGGCAACGAGGGCCATACCCAACAGAATAAGTAATCTGTTTCTCATAATTTTAAATTGTTAGTTAATAAATAGGTTAATAAAGTTGTTATCTTGCTACAATTTGTTAGAATTTAAGCGAAATTTCGAACAAATATACACATTTATCCAATACGATAATGCGTTGGAGGTAAGATTTTTAACTTTTTTAACACTACATTAAAGCCTCTATGCGCTGTGTGAGGGCTATAAAGTCGCTGACTGAGAGTTGTTCGGGGCGCAGATTGAAGAGAGGATCAGTCAACAGCTCGGAGTTGTCAATTCCAAGTGTAGTAAGGAGTGGGCGTATGTTGTTACGCAGTGTTTTACGGCGTTGGTTGAATGTAGTCTTAACAATGCTGCGAAAAAGATGTTCGTCGCATCCAAGTTCAGTAGTTTGGTTGCGAGTGAGACGAATAACAGCCGAGCGCACCTTTGGAGGTGGATTGAAAACACCAGGTTCCACCGTAAACAAGTATTCCACATCGTACCAGGCCTGTATGAGCACAGACAGTATGCCATAGGTCTTCGAACCCGGACGGGCAGCAATACGTTCTGCCACCTCTTTCTGCACCATACCTGTACAGCAGGGAATGAGCTGCTTGTAGTCGAGCATCTTGAAAAATATCTGGCTCGATATGTTGTACGGGTAGTTACCTGTAAGCACAAATGGTTGTCCCTCAAAGGTTCGGTCGAGATGCATCGTAAGGAAGTCGTCCTCAATGATTCCTTCCTCCAACGATGGGAAATGGTCGCGAAGGTATCGAACAGACTCAAAGTCTATCTCCACAACCTTCAGCGGGCGTGGTTTCTGAGCCAGAAACTGAGTCATAACTCCCATACCCGGACCAACCTCCAAAACAGGCAGTTCAGGGCAAGCATCCACAGTATCGGCAATACGTTTGGCTATACTGAGGTCGGTGAGGAAATGCTGACCGAGGAACTTCTTTGGCTTTACCTTTTGGAACATTTTTAATGGTTATTGGTTATAGGTTATGGGTTATTGACAAAAGGTTATTACCTATTTATTATTAATGGAGAGGGTGTTGTTGCCGTAATAGACTCGGTAGCGATAGAGAGCTTTTCCAGTCTCGCCCTGCGACACCTGACCAAGGTTGTTGAGGTTGTAGGTACGCTGACAGCGCGAGCAATATGCCCTTCCATTCTCCTGAAGAGTGAGCTTACGAACGAGAAAATCAGTCTCTTCGTAACAATTACGGCAGGCAAGGTCGTAACAAGTGACTACACTATATGTTTCGCCCATTTCAGGAATATTGGGCAGTCCTACGAGAAATCCTCCCAATCCCATATAGAAACCCGTATATCCATCCAACGCCTCACGATTTGCCTCTCCCTGCGAGCCATCGGCTTTGGTAAACAGGAACTTGCTGCCATTGGAAGAGAGAGTTATAGTGCACCATTCCCCCATCGACTCACATGAAGTATATAGCTGCGAAATGCTGTTGACAGGCCAGAACGAGAAACGCGCTGGCAGGTTTGAGTATTTGTTATCCACCAATCCGTCGCTGCATGATAATAACCCCCCTCCGACTCCCCCGAGGGGGAGAGCAAGCAGCAACATACGGGATATGGCTTTCGGGAGGTGCATTCTTATGGGTTTAAGAGTTTAAAGGGTTTAAGAGTTTAGGAGATTTTGTTCGGCGGTGAGGGCTTGGGAGAAGCCGATGGAATCGTAGGCCTGCTGCATGAGAGCAGCGATTTGGGCTGTGCAGAGATTGCCAATAGAGCCTTGATGGGTGTGATGAACCTCCTTGCAAGGGGTAAAACGACCAGCCTCTATGTCCATTCCCACCTTCTTGTAAGCATCGCGGAAAGGCATACCCTCGGTTGTAAGGCGGTTCACCTCCTCTACGCTGAACATAAGGTCGTAGCGTGGGTCATCGAGAATGTGTTCGTTAACCTCCATTCGGTTGATTATGTAAGTCACCATAGCCAGACAGTCACGCAGTTCCTGGAAAGCAGGCAGGAACACTTCCTTTATAATCTGCAGGTCGCGGAAGTATCCGCTGGGCAGATTATTCATGATGAGTGTAATCTGGTTGGGCAGTCCCTGCAGTTTATTACACTTGGCACGAGTTAGCTCGAATACATCGGGGTTTTTCTTGTGCGGCATTATGCTGCTGCCCGTTGTACATTCCTTCGGCAGACGGACGAAAGCAAAGTTCTGACTGTTGAAGAGGCAGGCATCGAAAGCCAGTTTAGACAAAGTGCCTGCAATACTTGCCAAAGCAAAACTAACTGTACGTTCCATCTTTCCGCGTCCCATCTGGGCATAGACTACGTTGTAGTCCATAGAATCGAAGCCCAGAAGGTCGGTAGTAAGCTGACGGTCGAGGGGGAACGAGCTACCGTATCCTGCAGCAGAGCCCAATGGGTTGCGGTTGGTAACACGATAGGCAGCGCCCAGCAGCGTCATATCGTCAACAAGGCTCTCGGCATAGGCTCCGAACCAGAGACCGAAGCTGGAAGGCATAGCCACCTGCAAATGGGTATAACCAGGCATAAGTACCTGCTTGTATCGCTCGCTTTGTGCCTGCAACTGCTCGAAAAGCTGATGCACATCGTCTGCAATGAGTCGCAGTTGTTCGCGTGTCCAAAGTTTCAGGTCCACCAAGACTTGGTCGTTGCGACTGCGACCAGAATGAATCTTCTTGCCCATATCACCAAGTCGGCGTGTAAGCAAGAGCTCCACCTGAGAATGTACATCCTCAATGCCCTCTTCTATTTCGAAACGGCCTTCGGCAGCCTCTGCATAGATGTTGCGCAGTTCGGCAAGCAGCGCATCGAGTTCATCAGAAGCGAGCAGCCCAACGCGGTTAAGCATCGTTATGTGAGCCATAGAGCCCAATACATCGTGACGAGCGAGGAAGAGGTCGAGCTCACGGTCGCGACCAACAGTGAAACGCTCTACTGCGTCATTTATATCGTATCCTTTGTCCCAAAGTTTCATTTCTCTACAGGTTAGAGGTTAGAGGTTATAGGTTATAGGTTATAGGTTATAGGTTATAGGTGACTAATAAGGAAGCATGGCAAGCATATCGGCAAAGCGCTCTATGCCGTCCTGTAGCTTGCCCTTCAGCATTTGCTTGAGGAAGAAGTTGAGGTCAGCACCGAGAGTAACCTTCATGGCACACTGAGTATCGCTGGCAGGCAGCAACTGAATCCACAGATTAGCCTGAACAGGTGAATTCTCTGTAGTAAACTTGACAAGTTTCGGCTCTTCGCGTTCTACTACACGAAGACCGACTTCGCCCAACGGAGCGATGTTTGCCACCACCCAGTCGCGGTCGAACTGCAAGCCCTGCACTATCTCACGCAGTCTGGCAAGCTGTTCGTCGTTGACCTTGTCGCCAGCCTGTTGACGGATTACCTGCTCAAAGGCTGGGTCTGTCAAACGCTGCTGTATTGAAGCCAGATGAGTGAGGTCACTCAGTTTGGCATATACGTTCCCGATGGGAGCATATATCTTCTTTACACTACTTTCGTATTTTGTCATTTCTTCCAGTTGGCGGGGTCCTTACGCCATTCGTGAAGGAGGTCAATATCGGCCTCGTGGATATATCCAATGCGAAGAGCCTCGCTGACCACAGCCTCATAGTTAGTTAGAGTCACCAGATTGACCTTAGCTTCCTTGAAGGCACGCTCGGCTTCGGGGAAGCCATAGGTGTAGGCGGCTACCATACCGATGACCTCGCACCCATTGTTACGAATAGCCTCCACAGCCTTCAGACTGCTGCCGCCTGTAGAGATAAGGTCCTCAATGACAACAACTTTCATACCAGGACGCAGTTCGCCTTCAATAAGATTCTCCAGCCCATGATCCTTTGGTTTCGAACGGACATAGACGAAGGGCAGACCCAAAGCATCAGCCACAAGAGCACCCTGTGGTATTGCACCCGTTGCCACACCAGCTACAGCCTCAGCCTCAGCGAAGCGCTCCATAACGATGCGAGCAGTCTCCAACTTTACGAACGAGCGGAGAGCCGGATAAGACAGAGTCTTTCGGTTATCACAATAGAATGGCGACTTCCAACCAGAGGCCCATGTGAAGGGGTTGTTGGGCTGTAGTTTAATAGCCTTTACGTTGAGCAGCTTTGCTGCAAAAATTTTCTCTAACGTTTTCATATTCGGTTTTTACGGTTTTGCAGTTATGCAGTTTTGCGGTTATATGGTTTTGCGCGACAAAGGTAAGGAAATAATACGACTTATGCAAATAGGTTATATTAACTTATAGCGATAGGTTAATATTATCTATGGCGATAGGTTAATATTATCTGTGACGATAGGTTAATATTACCTATTTTCGTCGATTGCGGAAGAGGCTTCGTCAAGTTCGAATCCACGACCTGTGAGGAAGCGCAATAGTTTACCACGAAGATCGTATTCGGAACGGGCTTTAACGGTTGGAAGTTTCTGTTCCACTAAATGCCGGAGGATTGAGAAATACTCATCATCGGGCAATTCTGCAATAGCGGCCTCGCGATCGGCATTGGAAACACCCAACATCCTGAGCATTTGACGAATCTTAACCCTGCCCCAATGATTATATCGCATCTTATCGAGAGCATAAGCCCTACTGAATCGAGCTTCATCGATGAAATGCTCCTCAATCAGCTTGGAGATTATGCGCTCACAAGCCTCAGTCGATTGTCCCCAAGCGACGAGTTTCTCTTCTATCTGACTCACGCAGTACTCGCGCTGGCTGCACAAAGCCGCAGCTCTGGCAAGGGCATTCTCCTCTTCTATTTCTTTTACCTTATACATTTTATGAAACGATCGTGCCCAAAACCATCCTTTAGGACTTGAACATCTGCAAAGCCATATTCTTCGATTAAATGGGCTGTTTCCTTACCTAAATACTGATTAATCTCAAACCACAACTGACCATCCTTCTGTAAATGCTTCGATGCATATCCGGCAATAGCCCGATAGAAGAGAAGAGGATCGTCATCGGATACAAAAAGAGCAAGATGAGGCTCGTAGTCAAGCACATTGCTGTCCATCTCTGTCGATTCACAGCGACGGACATAGGGAGGATTCGATACAATGACGTCCCAACGACGGTCGTCATTTGGTGGAGACAATATATCGGTCTTTTCAAAAACGACCTTTGCATCGGGAAAAAGTTCCGTATTCTGCCGAGCCACAACCAATGCCTCATCGCTAACATCCCACGCCGTCACACTCGCTTCGGGCAAACCCAAAGCAAGCGAAAGAGCTATACAACCCGTCCCTGTGCCGACGTCGAGGATATGAGGCCGTTGGGACTTATTGGACTCGAGAATGAGGTTAACCAATTGCTCAGTTTCTGGACGTGGGATAAGAGCCCCAGGAGCAGTATGAAATCGGTGTCCGCAGAATGTCGTATATCCAAGAATATACTGAATTGGTTCGTGACGAAGCAGTCTTTGCACAATTTCTTTCGACTTCGCAATGCTGTCTGCCGATAAATCATTATCTTTGTCGAGCAGAATGTCAGTTTGCGAAAGGCCAAAGCACTCCTCGCACAACCATCGAGCCAAAGCCTGAGCCTCGCCTTCCGGGTACTGCTGACGCAGGTCGCACACTATCTGACGGTAGGTTTTCATGCTACAAAGGTAGCTATTTAATTGAAAATTGAAAATTGAAAATTGAAAATTATTTGTGGAACAGAGGGAAATAGATGAGAGGTATATGCGGAGATGCCTGCAACTGGCACGCATGGGTTGGCAGGGTGCAGCTCCGAATCCAATGGTGGGAGCCGTAGTTGTGTGCAACGGACGCATTATAGGAGAGGGATACCATAGGAAATGTGGCGGTCCTCATGCCGAAGTGAATGCCATCAACAGCGTCAAGGAACGCAACTTATTGAAACAAAGCACCATCTATGTCAGTCTGGAGCCCTGTGCCCACTATGGCAAGACGCCACCTTGTGCACAACTCATCATAGATTCAGGCATTCCACGTGTCGTTGTTGGTTGCAAAGACCCTTTTGCACGAGTTGACGGACGAGGAATAGACATGTTGCGCGCAGCAGGAATAGAGGTCACAGTAGGTGTGCTTGAGGACGAATGCCTATGGCTCAACCGCAATTTCATCACCTTCCACACCAAGCATCGTCCCTATATCGTACTGAAATGGGCACAAAGTCGCGACGGATTTATCGACAAGCACAGAGAAAGCAATGAAGAAAGGCCCGTCACATTCTCCACAGCAACCACACAGGCGTTGGTGCACCAACTGAGGTCGGAATGCGAAGCAATCTGTGTTGGACACAGAACGTGGGAACTCGACCGTCCGAGCCTGACCGTCCGTCACTGGTACGGGCACAACCCCTTGCGCATAGTGCTTAGCAGCGAAGAAAGTATAGAAGGTTGCGACCTAGTCGCGACAGACATAGAGGGACTGATGAGCGAACTCTTCCAAAAAGGTGTGCAAAGCCTGTTGGTGGAAGGGGGACGACAGACACTTCAATCGTTCATTGACGCAGGACTTTGGGACGAAGCACGCATAGAGACAGCACCTATAACTCTCTCTGACGGCATAAAAGCACCCCAAATAGAGGGCAGAAAAGGCGAAAAAATGTTAATAGACGGTAATACTTTGCAATATATCTATAAAAAACCTTAAATATGAAGCGCGAAGTTTCGCCGTACAAAAGAATTATCGTACTTTTGTAGGCCAAATAATGAAACGCGCGTATACATGTATATAAAAAGGCATACAATTCTACTGTTGCTGGCCATCACACTCGTGCCATTTGCAACATCTTCATGCAAAAGCGACGACGAAGCAACGGAATATTCCCAAAACTGCTACATCTCGTCATTCACACTTGGTTCGCTACAACGCATCATCTACGGTAAGACCTCGAAAGGTATGGATAGTATTTACACCACTACCTATTCAGGATCATACTTTCCGATGATTATCGACCAACGCGGTGACAGCATAGTAAACAACGACTCGCTGCCAGTCCGCACAAAAGTGGACAGAGTATTGACAACCGTCAGTTTCTCTGGAACGCTAATATGGCGTAAGGCCGACCTCACAGAAGCGACAGATACATTATGGAGAACGTACAGCAGTACCGATTCATTGGACTTTACCAGCCCACTGCACTTCCGCATATATTCCGACTTTGGTTCATACCGCACATACACCGTGAAGGTTAACGTACACCAACAAATGGGCGATAGTACCACATGGAACGCTTTAGGACAAGTGCCGGCATTGACTGCTACAACCGACCACAAAGCAATAGTATGGAACGGACAGTTGACAATCCTGTCGAAGCAAACCGACGGAACACTGCAACTTACACAACATCCATTATCGGCTGGAGGCAGTTGGACTTCTTCCGCAACCACTGGTACCCTGAATGCCATTCCTGCAACACTGCAGCAGCAAGGCGGACGAATGTTGGTAAGCACCACCGATGGCAATCTGCTGGAAACCACTGATGGAACGAAATGGACGGCAGCAGCCTATCCCACTTTGACCGGAATGCGACTGATGGCAGCATCAGACGAATATATTTACGCGACATCGGGAGGTAAACTATATCGCAGCAATGGAGCTGCATGGGACGAAGAGCAGTTGGACGACGATGCAAGTCTGCTACCAAATTATTATCTGAATAGTGTGCGCTATACTATGGATAATGGTATGGAGCGACTGATGATTATAGGCAGTCAGAAAAGCAACGACAAATATGCCACCATCTGGGCAAAATCCTGGGAAAAAGGACATGAAGCACAGGAAGGATGGATATATTACGAACCGAACGATGCCGATAAATTCCGTTGTCCCGTTCTGCGCAACCTCTGCATCGTGCCATACGACGGAGGTCTGCAAGCACTTGGAGGTCGCAGTCTCGACGGCAGCATTGAGCCTATGGACTCAGTACGCCATAGTGCCGATCACGGTATTACCTGGAAGGGATATACCAATAACGACCTGAACATAGACCCAGCCATACAGACTGCAGCACAGACGGCACAGTATATCACAGCCACAGCGGACGACGAGCAACATCTTTGGATTATCATTGATGATAAGGTTTGGCGCGGTCGCATTAACAGACTGGGATGGGAATAAAGTTGAGAGTTTAGAGTTGAGAGTTTAGAGTTGAAAGTTTAGAGTGAGAGGTAGATGAGAAGGAGAAATAATGTATCAAAAATACAGATGAGAAAGTATGTGATAATGCTATCTCATTTTCTCATTCTCTCATTTTCTCAATCCCTATGGGCGCAGGATGAAGACGTGTATAAGATGGAACTTGGTGGAGCACTGGGAGTCGATTTCTACATGGGCGATGCTAACAGCACACCATTCCGCCACACAAGTGCTATGGGAGGAGTTATAATGCGCCGAATGTTCAACCCACGCATGGCTCTGAAAGCCGACCTCGCAATGGGACATCTGACTGGAAACACCAAGGGACGATACATTCCTGCCAGCGCTGGTACGCCTGTTCCTTCAGGAGGTTTACCCGTAAGTTTCAACTTCAAACGCAATGTCCTTGATTTAGGAGCACAGTTTGAATTCAACTTCTGGGGCTTTGGCATGAAGAACGAATCGTATCTGGGCAACAGTCGCATCACGCCATACGTACTGGCTGGTGCAGGACTGACATTGGTAACCGGAGGAGGTGGCGGAACAAAAGTGGCTCTCAACCTGCCAATAGGTCTTGGAGTAAAATATAAAGTAAAGAAGCGTGTGAACATAGGCGCAGAGTGGACATTCCGCTTTACCACCACCGATGCGCTGGACACCGCTAAAGGATGGAGACAACTCAACCAGCCATACTCTATACAGAGTTCTGGCTTAAAGAATAAAGACTGCTACTCGTTTCTGATGTTTTTTGTCACCTACGAGATGCTACCAAAATGTAAAACCTGTCACAACAATGATTGACAACAGCAGAATACCCGAACATGTGGCCATCATAATGGACGGCAACGGACGTTGGGCACAGAAAAAAGGACTACCACGCACAGCTGGACATTCCCAAGGCGTGGAGACAGTGAAGAAAATCACCACCGAGGCAACACGTCTTGGTGTGAAATACCTAACACTCTATACATTCTCGACAGAGAACTGGAACAGACCAGCAGCAGAAATAGAGGCTCTGATGGGACTGATACTGGACCATCTGGAGGAGGAAATATTCATGAAGAATGATGTTCGCTTCCGTGCCCTTGGAGGACTAGAACTGTTACCCCCGAAAGTTCAGCAACGACTGGCAGAATGTATGGAACGAACAGCAGGCAACAAGAGAATGACGCTGAACATCATGTTGAGCTATTCGTCGCGCTGGGAACTTACTGAAACCATGCGACATATTGCAGAGGATGTAAAGCAAGGAGTGCTGCAACCCAAAGACATTACTGAGGACCTGATATCCAGCAGACTGCTTACCAACTTCATGCCAGACCCAGACCTGTTGATTCGCACAGGCGGCGAGCTGCGCATCAGCAACTACCTGCTTTGGCAGTCGGCATACACAGAGTTTTATTTCTGCGATACATTCTGGCCCGACTTCAATGAAGAAGACCTGCGTAGTGCTATCGAAGATTTCCAACAGCGTCAACGCCGATTCGGAAAGACTGGAGAACAAGTTGAGCAAGAAGGATGAAGGATTAAGGATTAAAGATTAATGAAGCTGAAACAACTCATCATACTGATACTACTGCTTTGCGACGCAGGTCTGTCTGTTGCGCAAAGCCTGAATAAAGACACAAGTCCGGTGGTTGACTATGGTCGTACACCGCGCGAATACATATTGGGCGGTATCACCGTGGGAGGAGCACCAAACTACGACGACTATCTGCTGATAGGTCTGTCAGGACTGCAGGTTGGTGAAAAGATAACCATTCCCGGTGATCAGGTTACCAAAGCACTGCGCAGATACTGGCGTCACGGATTGTTTAGCAACGTGGCAATAAGTCTCGACAGCGTAGTACGCGACTCGGCCTACCTGCACATACAGTTGACTCAACGTCCACGCATATCGCAAATCAACTACACAGGAATAAAGAAGGGCGAGCGCGAGGATTTGGAAAAGAAGTTGGGACTGGTACAGGAAAACCAACTGACACCCAACTCCATAGACCGTGCCAAGCTCTTGGGTAAGAAGTATTTCGATGAAAAGGGATACAAGAACGCCGAGATAAACATAACACATCGCGACGATGCCTCTAAGCCCGACCGCGTGATAGTTGATGTGGATATCAAGAAAAACGACAAGGTGAAGGTAAACCACATCTACATCAGCGGAAACGACAATCTCAAGGAAAAGAAAATCAAGGGTGACCTTTTCCATAAGGGTGTCCTTAAGACCATACACGAACGGCACAACACCAGTAGCTGGTTCCGCTCGAAGAAGTTCGTTGAAAAGAAATACAAAGAAGCCAAAGACAACCTCATCAACAAATACGCACAACTGGGTTATCGCGATGCTGTAATAGTTAGCGACAGCGTGGTTACTTTCGATGAAAAAAGCGTAAATGTCTATCTGAACGTTGATGAAGGACAGAAATACTACATCCGCAACATCGAATGGGTGGGTAATACACTGTACAATACCCAAACCCTCGACCAAATGCTGCAAATGAAGAAGGGCGATGTCTATGACCAGAAGTTGCTGAACGACCGTCTGTCTGGCGATGAAGATGCCATTGGTAACCTTTATTACAACAACGGTTACGTCTTCTACCAGCTCGACCCAGTGGAAACCAACATCGTTGGCGATAGCGTGGACTTGGAAATGCGCATCTTCGAGGGTACGCAGGCCCACATTAGTCACGTACGCATTATAGGTAATGAGCGCGTATATGAAAATGTAGTAAGACGCGAACTTCGCAACAAACCCGGTGACCTATTCTCAAAGGAATCACTCGAACGTTCATACCGAGAGATTGCCTCTATGGGTTTCTTCGAACCTGAGAGCATTGACCCGAAGGTGACTCCAAATCCTGAAACAAGTACGGTGGATATCAACTGGGGACTGACATCGAAGTCGAACGACCAAATCGAGTTCTCTCTTGGTTACGGTCAAACGGGCGTTATTGGTAAAATCGGTCTGAAATTCTCCAACTTCTGCATGGCAAACCTGTTCAACCGCAAGAGCTTGCGCCGCGGTGTTATGCCACAAGGCAACGGTGAGACATTCAGCATAAGCGGTCAGACCAACGGTCGTTACTATCAGGCTTACAGCGTGTCGTATATGAACCCTTGGTTCGGAGGCAAACGTCCCAATTCATTAAGTGTCAGCGCATTCTTCTCGAAACAGACCGACGTGAGCGACCAATACTACAACTCCGCTTGGCGTAACAACTACATGAGCAGTTATCTGTATGGCTACGGAAATAACGGCTATTACAATAACTACTACGAGAATTTCTACGACCCCGACAAGTTCATCAAAGTGTTTGGAGCCAGTGTTGGTTGGGGTAAGCGCCTGTCATGGCCCGACGACTACTTCCAGTTCTCTGCCGACCTTGGCTTCACACGCTATATGCTTAAAGACTGGGAATACTTCCTGGTTTCTAATGGTAACTGCAACTCCTTGGCGCTGAACCTCACTTTGGCTCGTACCTCTACTGACAACCAAATCTTCCCACGTCGAGGCAGTGAGTTCCTGATGACATTGTCGCTGACTCCGCCATACAGTCTCTTCGACAACAAGGACTACGCAAACCTTGCCAACGACTACAACTCGGCAACATACCAGAGAGAACAACAGGAGAAATACCGTTGGATAGAATACCACAAGTGGAAATTCAAGGGACGTTTATTCGTTCCCCTGACAAAGGGAAGCAAGTGTCTTGTGCTGATGGCACGCGTGGAATTCGGCATTCTGGGTCACTACAACAAGAATAAGCGCAGTCCGTTCGAGACATTCTATGTTGGCGGCGACGGAACTTCGGGATATAGCTCAAGCTATGCTACAGAAACCATCGGTCTGCGTGGTTACGAAAACGGTGCTCTGACTCCACGCGGCTATCCAGGCTATGCCTACGATCGCTTCACCCTAGAATTACGTTATCCGCTCATGCTCGGCAATACAGCAAACATCTATGCACTGACATTTGCTGAAGGTGGTAACGCATGGAATAGCGTGAAGAAATTCAATCCCTTCGACATGAAGCGCTCCGCAGGTGTGGGCGTTCGTATCATTCTGCCTATGGTGGGTCTGCTGGGTATCGACTGGGCATACGGTTTCGACAAGGTAATGGGTTCGAGCTCTGTAGGTGGCAGTCAGTTCCACTTCATTCTCGGACAGGAGTTCTAATGAATTAAAAAGTAATAATTAAAAAGTAAAAGATATTAATATGAACAATTCACGCGAAAAATCACCCTTCCTTTGGAGGGGATGGGGGAGGCTCATTTTAATGCTGTTGGTGGCACTGGGTGCCGCTACTGCACAGGCACAGAAGTTTGCTCTTGTAGATATGGAATACATCCTCAGGAATATTCCTTCCTACGAACGTGCCAATGAGCAACTGAATCAGGTTTCCAAGAAATGGCAGGCCGAAGTCGACGTGCTGCAAACCGAAGCACAGACTCTCTACAAGAACTATCAGAACGAAGCTGTATTCCTCAGCGACGAACAGAAGACCAAGAGAGAAGAGGCTATCGTGGCAAAGGAGAAAGAAGCTGCAGAGTTGAAAAAGAAGTATTTCGGTCCCGATGGCGAACTGTTCAAGAAGCGCGAGAGTCTGATGACTCCCATTCAGGACGAGATTTACAATGCCGTTAAGGACATCTCAGAACTGAAAGGCTATACCCTGATTCTGGACCGCGCTTCCGACGCCGGCATCATCTTTGCCTCACCAAAGATTGACATCAGCAACGAGGTTCTCAGGAAACTGGGATACAACTGAATTAAAGGGGAGTTAAAAGGGAGTTAAAGGGGAGTTAAAGGGGAGTTAAAGAGGAGTTAGTATCTTCATTTTAACTTCCAAGCGAAGCGATAACTTCAGAAATATAAATTAATAAAATATAAACATTTAGAATTATGAAAAAGATTTTGTTTGTAATCATGATGCTCGCACCTATGAGCATCTTTGCACAGAAGTTTGCACACTTCAACATGGCCGAGGTTCTGCCCATGATGGCCGAGTACAAAACCGCCAGCGCCGACATTCAGAAGCTGACAACACAGTATCAGGAAGAGCTGGAGCGTCTGCAGAAGGAATATCAGAGCAAGGCTGAAGAGTTCCAGAAGCTGTCGGCTGACAGCAACACTGCTCAGGCCATCCTGCAAAGCAAGGGTCAGGATCTGCAGAAAATGGAGCAGAGCATCCAGGACTTCTATCAGGCCAGTCAGCAGGATCTGCAGAAGCAACAGAGCGAGAAGATGGAAGCTATTCAGGTAAAGGTTATTGCTGCCATCAAGAAGATTGGTGAGGCTGGTTCTTACATCTATATCGTGGACGTATCAACAGGTGCAATTCCTTTCGTCAACGAATCACTGAGCACCGATGTTACCGCTCAACTGAAGGCTGAACTGGGAATTAAGTAAAGTTTAGAGTTATGAAACGACTGATAGTAATAATTTTTCACTTTTCACTTTTCCTTTTTCCTTTATCAGCAAGCGCTCAGGTAAAGTTTGCCACAGTGGACTATGATGCAGTGCTGAAGCAGATGCCCGAATACGCACAGGCTCAGCAGAGCTTAATGGGTCTGAAAGCTAAGTACGACAAAGAGGCTACACGCGGCGAGGAGGAGTTTCAGAAGAAATTCTCCGAATTCCTGCAGGGACAGAAGGAGTTTCCCGAAAACATCCTTGTAAAGCGTCAGGCTGAGCTGCAGACACTGATGGAGGCAGGTATCAAGTTCCGTCAGGAGGCACAGCAACTGCTCACCAAAGCCGAACAGGAGACAATGGCTACCGTAAAGGCTAAACTGAACGATGCCATCAATGCTGTAGGCATGGAAGGCGGTTATGCTTTCGTACTGAGCACTTCAAAAGATGCTTGTCCGTTTGTCAACCCCATGGTTGGCGACAATGTCACAAAACAGGTACTCAAGCATCTTGGTATCGAGGTTCCTGAAAAAGAAAATGCTCAGTAAGCCGACTACACTTTCAGCCGGACCAATCGGAATATTCGACTCGGGCTACGGCGGTCTGACGGTTCTTCGTCAGATACGTCAGCTTATGCCCCAATACGATTACCTCTATCTCGGAGACAATGCGCGTGCGCCTTATGGCACGCGCTCCTTCGAGGTGGTTTATGAATTCACACTTCAGGCCGTGCGCCGTCTCTTCGACATGGGCTGTCCCTTGGTAGTTCTGGCCTGCAACACGGCCTCAGCCAAAGCCCTGCGTACCATTCAGCAGCGCGACCTGCCACAAATCGATGCCTCGCGTCGTGTCCTTGGCGTCATTCGTCCTACGGCAGAGTGCGTGGGCGATATTTCCAAAACACGCCACATCGGCATCTTTGCCACACCGGGCACCATACGCTCACAGACCTACGATATAGAAATAGGTAAACTGCATCCCGACATCACCGTCACCGGACAGTCTTGTCCTATGTGGGTTCCCCTGATTGAGAACGGAGAGTTCAATAGCGACGGTGCCGATTTCTTCGTACAGAAATACATCGACCAACTGCTCAGTCGTGATGCAGACATCGACACCATCATTCTGGGCTGCACACACTATCCCCTACTCTACGACAAGATTCGCCGTCACACTCCCAAGCATATCCAATTGATACCTCAGGGAGAATATGTGGCTCGCAGTCTTGCCGACTATTTCCGTCGCCATCCCGAAATGGAGGGGCGCATCACACAAAACGGAGGCATACGCTTCCTCACCACCGAACAACCAAGCCAGTTCAACGACAACGCTGCAATGTTCCTTGGCGAAAGTATCAATGCCGAACATGCCGTGCTCTAAGCACCGGACAGAAACAAACATTATTGCCATGAAAAAAATATTTTTGACACTCACACTTTTCGTTAGTTCTATCTGCGGCTTCGCAGCCGAAAGTTTCAAAAGCAACATCGTAGCCCAAGAGGGTGCTTGGTGCTGGTTTGCCGACCCACGTGCTCTGCACTACGAAAACGCGGCAGGCACCATCAATGCCTCTTATCTCGGCTACATCGATGTTCATGGCAATGTCATGGCAACGCAATACGACTGGCTCACAGGTCGTAAGACCGATGTGCTCATCCGCTCCTACTTCCAGCCCGACGACCACAACAACCCCACATTCGTAGTTTTGCCCGATGAACGCGTGATGATTTTCTACACACGCCACACCGACGAGGCAAAGATATGGTATCGTATCTCGCGGAAGCCAGGCGACATCACGGCGTTGGGCGACGAGAAGTATCTGGTTACAGCAAACAACACCACCTACCCCTCGCCTTTCATCCTCAGCGACGACCCCAACCACATCTACCTTTGCTGGCGAGGCATCGGATGGCACCCGACAATAGCACGCATCACCATGCCCGACAATGACGACAACTGCCAGTTCGACTTCGGTCCCAAGCAGATTGTGCAGAGCACCGGTGCACGTCCATACGCAAAGTATCAGTCGAATGGTAAGGACAAGATTTACCTTTCCTACACCACTGGTCACCCCGATAACGAAATGCCCGACTGGCTCTATTTCAACGTAATCGACATAAACAATGGCAACGGTCCCATCCTGCGCGACCTTGCAGGAACACAGTTGAGCATCATAAACAACGGCGTGTTCAACGTCAGCAAGACCGACAGCTACGCCTCATCGTACCCAAAGACCATAGTTGATAAGTCCTCCAACATCCGCAACTGGGTGTGGCAGATAGCCCTCGACAAGGACGAGAATCCCGTGATTGCATATCCGCATATCGACGATGCCAAAACCAGTCATGTTTATTGGTATGCCCGATGGAATGGCTCGGAATGGCGCCGCACATGGGTGCAGTATGCCGGTCATGCCTTCCATCAGAACTGGAACAAAACGGAGCGTTGCTACTCGGGAGGTATGACGCTCGATCCCGATAACATCAACGATATGTATCTCTCCATTCCCACGAAGGATGGACAATATAATAAGGATGGCGTGTACGAGATTTGGCGTTACACCATCGACGACGAAGGCAATGTTGCCAGTTCTGAACAAATCACCAAGGATTCGCCCAAGAACAATGTACGCCCCTTCATCCTACCTGGTTCCAAGAATTCGAAACTGCGCCTCGGTTGGATGCAGGGCGACTACTACTATTGGATGGTGAACAAGAACTACCCTCAAGGCTATCCCACAAGTGTGCTCTGCAACTACGAGTGGACGGAGGAAGTGCGCGACATTCAGTCTGCCGCTATGGACTGCATCTGTCTGAGCACTAATAAGACACTGCATTCCATCTTCACGATGAACGAAGCCAAATACGAGGGCACCTTGCTCAGCGCCAGCGAGGCAAACACCTTCACCTACGGTCTCGGCTCGGACAACTATCCCTTCATCACCATCAACGGCAAAACATACAAGAGCCAGAACCGTTTGCTGACGTCTGACAATTGGGCTCTAAACTCCACTGGCACCAGCGGCGACAACCACCCGACGAAGTTGGAGACATGGCAGCTCACCCTCACCTACGACGGTCACACGCTCACAGCATACCGCAACGGCCTCGTGGATCAGGTCATTGAAATCGAGGGTCTGGACATCAACATAATGTGTCGCGGCGAAGGCTTCAACCACGAATGCCTCATGTGTGAGACAATGGGCGGCTGCGCTACACCGTTAGAAGTGCAGGCAATAGCCAAACAGGCGCTTTTCGATGTCGAGAATGCACGTTGGCAGACACTACCCACAACGCTTCAGAACGGCGATTTCGAGGGCAACTACTCAGTACAACAAGGCAGCGGCGTGAGCGGCGACCGCGCCATCTATATGCCAGAGGGTTGGACTGTAACGCGTACATCGCCCAACGAAAACGACCTTACGGGCTTGAAGAGCGGCGACCTCTACTTCGACCAATTCTTCGGCTCGCTCGCACATCCCGACAGCCATGGTCAGAAGACCTATTGGATACGCCAAAACTGGGGAACTCCCACACTGACACTCTCTCAGGAACTGCGCCTGCCCGAAGGGGAATACACGCTCACCTGCGATGTTTGGAAGAGCGGTCTCGGCGGCGATGCATACATGAAGGTGCAGACATGGGGCGAGACAGCCATCATGGCTCCCACCGTTGAAAACAAAGAAGCATGGCAGCAATTCACCCTTACCTTCGAAAGCGATGGCAACCTCCCCACCACCATCTCCCTGCAAGCAATGCACAACAACAATGGCTCGGCGAAAATCATCGGCTTCGACAACCTCACTCTCACCCGCAACAATGCCGATGGAATCGGGAAAATTGAAAATGAGAAAATGAGACAATCAGAAAATGAGGGCGTGTACGACCTCAGCGGCCGTCGCCTCTCTGCGCCCTCTGTTTCCTCTGCGTCCTCTGTGCTCCCGAAGGGAGTCTATATCTCCAACGGCAAGAAGCACCTCCGCTAACTCCCCCTCCCCCGAAGCATTACTATCCCTTAACGTGGAGCATTACTATCGCTCCCTGCCAAGCCTTACTATCGCTTCGTGCCAAGCGATAGTATCGTGTGCTGGTTAAGACCTAGATGTTATGACAACAAGACCTAGGTCTTATAGCGATAAGGCCTAGGTCTTGTAAATGGTGTTCTTAACCCTGAAAAACATGCATCGCGAAGAAACAGGTAACTTACTACCTTAACAGGCGTTGAACCCAGTATTCATCGGGCTTGGAATGGAGGTACCTGTATCAGTAACAGGTACCTGACAGGTACCTCAAACCTCACACTCCAAGTTACCTGATAAGGTACC
>CACZJU010000010.1 GCA_902781515.1 uncultured Bacteroidales bacterium
GCTGACAGGTACCTGCTGACGAGGCCTTTATTCATCGGGGCTTAAAGACGGTAGAGGTACCTGGGTACCTGTTTTCACACATTTCTTCATTTTCAGGCAAAACAGATTATTATTATCTATGCCCATAGGTTATATTAACCTTCGGCCTTAGGTTAATATAACCTACAGCCAAAGGTTCTAGAACCTATGGCGATAGGTTGGCGAACTTATTGTCACAGGTTCTGCAACCTATGGCGATAAGGACTAGGTCTTATGACGAGAGGAATAGTAATGTTAAGCACGAAGCATTACTATTGCCTCCCCTGAAGGATTACTATCCCTATGCGCATAGGGATACTATTCCTCCCCTCATAGGGATACTATAGCGTGGATCAGAGGAACCGTCCCTTCGATTCCGAGGTCTTATAAAATGGTTATTATTAACCCCAATTATACAATTGGGTCTATACAAAAGTCTCGACGCTTACAGGTCTTACAGAATTTTCCCATCCATACTTCATCGAACTGGTTCATTGCTTGTTCGACAATTTCTGTGTCATCTGTAAGGATGCCAGCTTCAAAGTTTCTTTTATTATCCGTCTTCATACCGATACCGGCACCAGTAAGGTTTGCACTACCGATATATACTTCTTTTCCGTCAAAGACAAGCATCTTAAAATGAACACGCGGACAAAGCACACGCTCCAAGCGGTCATACAGCACTAGGTACTTGTCAAAATCTTCACGAAAGTTCGGACCTGGTTCTTTGGCATGAATCAGCCTCACCTCCACCCCACGACTAATCAGCTGCGCAATCAGTCCAAGCAGAGGCTTCACCTCACCATTGACATCCACATAGACATCCTTGATGTCGGCTGTGCCAATCCACAGCGTGTGCTTCACGGTCAATATCCGCGAAAGCACTTCTTTGTAATGAGCGGAGTTGGAGATGTAGTGCATACTTACTCTAACGATCCATTTAGGGTTATTCCTTTTTCTCTTCTATTTTCTCTCACTTTCAACACATCATTTTCTAGATGCAATAACTCAGAACTGTATAAAATAGCAAGATTTTTTTTGCCAAGTTCCTTCAAACATTCTACCATTAGTTCAGTAGCATACACACGCTGGTAGGTATAGTTAGGATTGGTGATTTCCAAAGTTCGATATATCGGTAAGACTTGTTCCAACAGAGGCAACGCCTTTGCATATTCTTTCTGTCTCACATATATCTGGGACAGGTTATCCATTGGTGCAGCATACTCGTCCAAAAAGATAGGAACACAACGAACTCTCTCTCCAGTTGGTAGCTCTAACAAATCTTCTTCGTCTTTCAACTCAGCAATTTCCTTCTCGCCAAGCTCCACCAGTTTCTTATAAATTTCAATCTCATCATCAAGATTCTTGCAATTAGGCAACAAATCTAGGACTTCCCCGTAACTTAGTCCCTTTAATTTATCTTCCATAATGATGTTTTGCCGTTCTAATATCAAAACCCAAAGCTATCAAGATTTCTCTACGACCTTCCCTGTCTTGTCAATATAGAAGCATTTTCCTTGTTCATCCTCAACCCTAACCTGTCCTCCTGAAAAATAAGTGTCTGTCACCTTCCACTGACACGGAATCACCAACTCACCCTTTTTGTTAATGAAACCATATTTGTTTCGCTCGTTTTTGACAGCCGCCAATCCATCAGAGAAAATTGCGGCATCCTTCCATTGACATGGTATTACCAACTTTCCTGTTGTATTAATGTAGCCCCACTTGTCATTCTCGTCTTGAACAGGAGCTAATCCTTCGGAAAAACTATCTACCCATTTCCACTGGCATGGAATAATCACCTTGCCCGTCTTATCAATGAAACCAAATTTGTCTTGTTCGTTTTTGACAAATGCCATTCCATTTATGAACCACACAGCCCACCTCCACAGGCATGGAATAACAACCTTGCCTGTCTTGTCAATGAATCCCCACTTATCATGTTCATCCGCAACGGCAGCTAATCCTTCAGAGAAATATCCAACAAATTCCCATAGGCATGGAATCACAACCTTGCCTGTTTCGTCTATGAAGCCCCATTTATCGTTATTTTTGTCTAGAACCGCTGCCAATCCCTCTGTGAAAACGAAAGTCCCCGGGATAACAACTTTTCCAGACTCATCAATAAAGCAGTATTGCCCAGGGAATCTGTTGTGTTTGGCCATGTTGTTCTATTTAGAATTCTGTTCTATCCAATTATAAAGTTCACTTACAATTTCAGGCGTTAAGAATCTCTGAGAATACTTCTCTTTATGCCTGTTATCATAAAGGGCATAATCAATAAAATATGCCCCCAAAAGATTCGATTTACCCCCTTTTGTTGTTGGATATTTGTCTTGTCCAATTCTATCTTCTTTAGCATCTTTGAATCCCGTTTCGCCGACAATTTGATATAATCTGATATCATTCTTCATTAAACAATCTGGCTGCTTGGATTTGTCAACGACTTGAAGATTATAACCTAACCACGTAGAATCTTTCTTAATTCCCCAATAATAAGAAGTTTGTTTGTTGGCAGCTATTATTAGTCTTGGACTTAGGCGTTCTATTTCTGACAAAGTTATTTCAAGAACACAAACTTGAAAATTAATATTTGTATCTATTTCTTCTTGGAATCTATTTTGAGTTGATTCTGAATAAGGGAATAGGTCTAAATATGCAGTTTTCTCTATCAACGAGTTATCATTATCAAATAATTGCTCCCTCTTGTTTTTCCAATATGACTTGCCAT
Organism: uncultured Bacteroidales bacterium; assembly: GCA_902781515.1. Classification (GTDB taxonomy): domain Bacteria; phylum Bacteroidota; class Bacteroidia; order Bacteroidales; family Bacteroidaceae; genus Physcousia. Next base: position 2,750 of record CACZJU010000010.1, read on the forward strand.
TCTGTATAGCATCCCTAAAAGTATAATAACAGCCATATGGGCAATCGGGGTTAAAACTTGGATTAATACCTGTAATAAGTATTCCACCAATGGGATTTGCACAACACATAGTTACACCATGTGAGACAAAATCACCATTTACATACAATGGAGAGTCTTTAACTACAGCTTGTTTTAAGATATTAAAGTATTTTTCAGCAATATCTCTATCATGCTCCATTTGCTCATTTGTCAACATACGAGCAGAATAGAACTCTTCAACTTTTGGATAATTATTGTCCATAATCAATTAATTTAGTTTATTCGATTGCAAATATAGCAATTGCTTTGGGAAAAACTATCTTTATTGGAGATTATTATCTTTTTGTGATAAAAGAAACCAATTGAGTAATAGTCTACTGCATTTGAGAATGGTATGTGAGACTTTATCAAATGGAAAAGTGCAGAGCATTATTCTTTCTGTTCTTTCTTCTTCTGTTTTCGAGTGCGCTACAAATAAACGCTGAATAGCCCCATCTTCAACGGTACAATCTGAAACCCACTCCATCCCTAATAATCTTCCAGGATTTTGCTGGTCCAATTGGCTGCCATCAATGAATGTATATATGATGGCCTGAAAATGTTCAAAGAAAGAATCTTTCAATAATTCTTCATCATAAACAACGTAATAGCAGAGGTCAAGGACATCTTCAGCGCCAAGGATTTTTACGAATAACTTTCGGAGATACTTAAAGTCCTCTGTTTCGTTTCCTACTTTCTGTGTGACGACCAGAATTTTCGAATCAGGATTGCCACAACCAACATTCTTATTGGGGAACCTTTCACCCAATCTTTCAGGTTCATTAAAATTTGCCATAACTCTTTCATTTTTGAATATTAAAACGATATCTTTCCTAAACTTTGTTCCTTATGGATTTGTAACTCCACCCATATCCGATCGCCCTTAGTGGCACGATTGAATGCTGCAAGTAATCTTAATCCTGTCATATCACTCAGTCACTTTCAAATTTGTCTGAATAGGATTTAAAGAGATCATAGTATTCTCTCATGTTCTCCAGTTCCCACATCTTAGATACTGTCACCGGATTTTCATCAAGATTGTATATTTTGGCATTGGGTATTGCCAACAAAAAAGGCGAGTGAGTCGCAATGATAAATTGAGCGCAACAACGTTTCTCGGAAAAGCTAATTATTTCTGCCAGTCCTTTCTGAAACTTTGAGGAAAGACTATTTTCTGGCTCATCTAACAAATATAACCCTTCTTGTTGGATCTCTTCTGCCAGATACATCATGCTATTTTCCCCGTTTGAATATCCTCTTTCTATAGGCCCCAATTTTTTTTTTAGGTATTTTGCAAATGATTTTGCTTTCCTCATTTCCCAAAATTGCCTATACTCTTCGATATTCTCCCCTGTTTCGAAATTCAGTTTCCTTAATCTATCATATTTTGACCCTTCAGTCTGAATATCCATACTCTTTACAGCAGCGATTTCTCGACTAAGTATTTTACTCTTATACAGTTTTTGTTCTTTTCTCATACGGTCATCAAGCATAATCTTAAAAATGTCATCGCTTGTAATAACACGAGAGATTTCAGAAATATCATATTTACTTTGGCGCTCACCACCTACATAGTTAAACTCTTCTCCACTCCAACTGATATCTGTCTTAAAGAAGCATAGTTCACAATATTCTTCCATGTGAGTCGAACTATTATACAATGAGTCCCTTTTTATTTTCAGAGCATTTGAAATAACATTGATTATAGTCGATTTTCCACTACCATTACCACCATATAGTATTGTAATCGGCTCAAAGTCCAGTGAATATAACTGGTTTTCACTTAATACGAAGAAGGGATACCAAATGTCGTGTGACTTATTCCAATAGGTATCAGGCATGGAAGTAACATAATCATACTCCTTCTCCCTTGAGGGGAATCTAAAGTTTTCAAGATATACCATTGCATACATATTTTTCTGCAAAGGTATGGCGCCGAAATGCAACATGATTGCATATCGAAGAAAATTATTCATAGAAACTGTACATTTCTTGAATAATGGCCTTGATTTGCTGACGAAAAGGCTCTGGAGACACTACTTCCAGCTGGTTGGCGTGATACAGAATCTCTTGAATGAAATCGTACGTTGGAGCTATCCTATATTCAAAAATGGTATAGACATTATTAGATTCAATCTCATGCTGGCTGTGATGCAGAGGGAGAGAACGCAGGTAATTTGCTTTTACCCCATAGGCCTTCAGACGTATGGTTGTTAGTTCGGCATCGTGGAATACGCCATAATAATCTGTGTAATAATCTTGGGGCGAGAAATCTTTTGGATAGTTGAACATAGATTCCAATACTTCTATGCGCTTGATTCGATCAAGTCCAAAGCGATGAATCTCTTTTTCTTGAGCAACAAAAGCTAACACATACCAACGACGTTTAAATAAACGGATAAAATAGGGGCTGATAGTTAATCCCTGTATGGTATTGCCAAAGAAATCCTCATAATCAATCGATATTTGGTAATTCTCTCGTATCGCTTTTATAATAATTTCAAGGTAGTATCTCCCAGACGGTACATCCTCCAACATTATTCTGTCGCTAATAGTGCGATTATCCATCAAGAGGTTGCTTACTGCAAAGGAATCAAGCAGCCATTGGTTGATGGAGTCTTTCTTCAACACATCTGGATTCTCTATATAATAAAGGTTAGAGCCCCTCTGACACTCTATCACAACTCCAAACTGCATCAGTATCGCATTGCGATGATTATGGAAGGTCCTGAGTTTCAATGGCTGATGCAAATCATTAATATACGCATCGTTCCATCTGCTTGCTATATCCTCAAACGAGATCTTGCCAGCATCATGGATTGTGGTAATCAACCACAAATATTTTGAGTATAGCCTATCTGTCATAACAATTATCGTGATAATACGACATAGTAATTGAAGTTTCTTTGTGTTTAATATTTACAATATCTCCCTTGCAATCCAGGCACAGGCTTTTTCTTACACGTTCTGTTGATTAATCAAATTCACCACAACTTTTACCATCACATCCTTTTCCTCTGTTTTGCTCTCTGCTATCATCAGAGTCAGGGCTACAAGGGTGTTGTCAGCCAAGCGTTTGGAGCCATCTTCGCGATAGAGGATATGATTATTGTTGAGGAACCAAAGGAAGAGGGTTGCAGCAATGCGTTTGTTGCCATCACTGAAAGAATGATTCTTGGTGACAAGGTAGAGCAGCATGGCAGCTTTTTCCTCCACACTGGGATAGAGTTCTTCGCCTCCAAAGGTCTGGTATATCTGTCCGATGCTGCTCTTGAAAGAGTCGTCCTTTTCATTTCCAAAGAGTGCTGAACCTCCAAACTTTTCGCGCAAACCATTGATAGCCTCCATCGCATTCTCATAGGTAGCATGGAAAGGCTCTTCCTTGGTCGTCTTGTCAATATATAATTCGTCACCACCTCGAAGAGAGCATTCGTCTCGTCTGTGGAAAGCAGGGGCTGGTCCTGAATGGTGCGGCCCAGCATGCCCACTAATTGGCGGAGTTCGCCAATCTGCTCCTTTCGGATGCGCTCGTTTACGGCATAGCCCTTTATGAGATACTGCTTCAAGACTTTATTAGCCCATTGGCGGAATTTAATACCACGCTTAGTGTTGACTCGATAGCCAACAGAGATAATCATATCTAAATTGTACATCGTCTTCGTACGATTGACCATACGGTTACCTTCTTTTTGAACCTGTCGGAAATTCCGACAAGTTGAAATTTTATCCAATTCTTCGACTTCATAAATATGTTGGATATGTTCCAAAATATTAGTTCTCGATGACTTGAATAATTGAACCATCTGAGCTTGTGTTAGCCACACTGTATCGTTCTCCAATCGAACATCAATCTGTGTCTGTCCGTCCTCCGTCTGATATATGATAATCTTGTTTTCTTCCATATTGTTTATTATATAATGTAATTGTTCTTAGAGTATTTCTCTTGCAATCCACGCACAGGCTTCTGCGTCGGCAAGTGCGTGGTGATGGTTCTCTAAGCAGTAACCACATTCGGCTGCAACGGTGTGAAGTTGGTGATTCTCCAGATAGCGGAAGGCTCTGCGTGAAGCTGCCAGTGTATCATAGAACTCATAATCGGGATAATCCATTTGATAGACGTGGAATACGGCTTTTAGACAGCCTTCATCGAATGGTTTGTTGTGGGCTACGAGTGGTAAGCCCTCAATCAAAGGCTCTATCTTTGCCCATACTTTGGGGAATACAGGGGCTTCATCTGTGTCTTCGTGACAAAGACCATGTACCTGACTACACCAGTAGTTATAATAGTTGGGCTCAGGCTGGATGAGAGAGTAGAACGAATCTACTATCTCGCCATTCCGTACGATGACGACACCAACAGAACAAATAGAGCTACGCTCATTGTTAGCCGTTTCAAAATCTATAGCTGCAAAGTCCTTCATACTGTGTACATACTGTTCATTCGGTTAATGATTCCTGCTATCTCCTTACGGAGCCATAGCTCGTTCAATTCCTTGAACGAAATCTTACGTCTGCGATATATGGTATCTATCACCCAAACGTATTTTGTTATCAAACTTTGTCCTCTATCGTTGTTCATAATTCTTTGTTTTTCCGCAAAAGTATGGCAAGGGTACGCCATACTGTGGCAGAGATTTAAGGATTTTTTCAATTTTCTGCCTGCTAAGTTATAAAAAATAAGGATAGGGCACGAACTGTTTTAGGAAAAAATGTTTCTGATAAGAGAAAAAGAATAGCCCCAAAATGTTATAGGGGCGTGGTTAGTCGGGGGGAAGGATGAAGCGCTGGTTGGCATCGAGGAGGATTTCTTCGCGACGGGACATGCTGGTGATGACGGAGATGTAGGTGTTGCGGTTGAAGCCTGTGTAATCTACGTCTTTTGGAGCCAGCGGACCGTTTTGAAGTTGTTTTAGGAAATGCGTGCGAATGGCTTCTGTCTCTTCTTTATCTGGTGACTTGTTTTCGCGGCAGATGTCGCATTTTCCGCAGTTCTGTATGTCGTGCTCTCCAAAATATGACAGGAGGAAGCGGCTGTGACACTGGTCGCGGTCGGTCACGTATTGTATCATTGACAATATGCGCCTTTCGTATTGTTTGCGACGGTCGGCATAAATGTATGGAGGGAAAATGATTTCATCTGTATCGACTCTGCGCGATAGGAAGGTGATGTAGTTTGTCCGTTTGCGTGGCACATACTGTATTATGCCGTCGTGTGCCATTTCTTTCAAGGAAAGGTAAACGTCGTTGTATTCCACTCCCGTTTCTTGTGCAATGGCGTATTCATCGATATATACAAACTCGATGAAAATGCCGCTGTATTTACGTAGTAGTGTATGTATTATGCGCTCTTGCTTTTCGGGACGCTGACGCAGATGATACAGCTCATCGCGGTTTAGGGTGAACATCAACCGGCTGGTTACTTCTTCGTCTTCGGTGTATTGAATAAGCCCCGTTTTATCGAGCAAAATCAGTGCACTGTGTGCCTGAATGGGGAAATGATGGAACTTGTAGCAGAACTCCTGAAGGTTGAACTGCCGTACGACATTCTGACCATCACCGATAGCCATCTCCAGATAGCAGCACATGTCTTCATAGACACGTCGTATGTAGTCTGGTTCAGGGTATGTTTCTCCCACACGTTTTAGCAGTTGTTTGCAATCCTTATCATCGTAAAGCAATACGGCATACGCCTGCAGTCCATCGCGACCGGCTCTTCCGGCTTCTTGGAAATATGCTTCAGGAGAATCCGGAATCTCGTAGTGGAGTACCAAGCGCACATTTGGCTTGTCGATGCCCATGCCGAAGGCGTTAGTTGCCACCATCACACGGTATCTATCACGTTGCCAAGCCTGCTGCCTCTCATCTTTTTTCACCTGCGGCAGACCGGCGTGGTAGTTCGTAGCGCTTATTCCTTCGCTGATAAGATATTCCGCCAGTTCCTGCGTCTGCTGCCTGTTGCGCGTATATACTATTGCTGAACCCTGCAGACTGCGAAGTATGTGCACCATTTCCTTCATCTTGTCTTCGGTGCGACGTACTATGTAGGTAAGGTTCTTGCGTTCGAAACTCATGCGGCAGACGTTGCTGCCGTCCCTAAAGTGCAGTTGCGTTTGAATATCCTCAACCACTTCCGGTGTAGCAGATGCCGTAAGTGCCAACACCGGTGCGTTGGGCACTATCTCACGAATCTCCGAAATGCGGGTGTAGCTGGGACGGAAGTCGTAACCCCATTGCGATATGCAGTGAGCCTCGTCAACTGTTATGAAGCTCACCCTCATGTGCCGCAGCTTAGCTTGAAACAGCTCGGTGCCGATGCGTTCAGGTGATATGTACAGGAACTTGTAATCTCCTAACACACAATTCTCGAGAGCCGTGACGATATCGCTGTGGCTCATACCCGAGTTTACGGCCGTAGCTTTGATGCCACGCCGCCGCAAGCCTTGCACTTGGTCGTTCATGAGTGCAATCAGCGGGGTAATGACAATGCACACTCCATATTTAGCCATTGCCGGCACTTGGAAGGTGATGCTCTTACCACCACCAGTAGGCATCAGGCCCAGGGTGTCGTGCCCTGAGCCGATGCTTTCGATGATGTCCTGTTGAATACCTCGGAAACTTTCGTATCCCCAGTATTTCCTTAGTATCGATTGATAATTTTCAATTTTCAATTTTCAATTATCAATTATGTCATAGTTCCTTGCCCGTAGGCTGAATGTCCTCGATTTGCAGTTGTACTTCGCCTCGTTTATGCGTATTCTCTTCAATGGCATAGACAATGTCGAAAGACTGCCTGGTCTTGATGTATCGTGCCTGACTGCTTTGTCCGAATGCAATGCCGTTCATTACGTTTGCGCTCTTTCCGTCCACAAGTTCAAGTTTGATGTGCTCCTGCTCGCGCCCCACGACCTTACTTGTACCATAATCATACACATTGTGAGTGCAGAATATAGGACGTGGGTTGTTGGGACCAAAGGGATTGAAGCGTTTCAAATCCATGAAGAACTTGCGGTTTATGTCGCGGAAATCTATCGTGGCTTCAATATCGATTTGTGCCAGAGTCTGTGACGGATCTATGTTCTCCTCGACGTATTGTATGAAACGGCGACGGAACTCCTCTACATTCTCCACTCGCATTGTCAGTCCGGCAGCATAGGTGTGTCCACCGAAGTTTTCCAGTAGGTCGCGACAACTCTCTACAGCCTTGTACACATCGAATCCTCCTACAGAGCGTGCAGAGCCAGTGGCAAACTCGTCGCTGCGAGTCAGTACTACGGCTGGGCGGCAATACACTTCTGTAAGACGTGATGCAACGATGCCGATTACTCCCTTATGCCATTCCTCGTTATATATGACGATGGCCTGACTTTCGTGTTCCGAGTCTAAGGTTTCCACGATTCGGTTTGCCTCCTCTGTCATACTCTTGTCCAAGTCCTTGCGCTGGTCGTTGTAGTGGTTGATGAGGTTGGCTTGTCTGCCGGCTTCCTTCTCATCCTTCTCCACTAATAACGTAACGGTTTCGCGGCCGTTTTGTATTCGTCCGGAGGCATTGATGCGCGGTCCGATTTTGAAGATGATATCACTCATCGTGATTTCCTTTCCCGTCAGTCCGCAGATGTCCATTATGGCTCGCAGTCCCACGCTGGGATTGGCATTAAGTTGCCGCAGTCCATGATAAGCAAGAACACGGTTCTCTCCCATAATGGGTACTATGTCCGAAGCAATGCTGACAGCGCAGAGATCGAGCAGGGGAATAAGTTTCGAAAACTCAATGCCGTTGCTTTGTGCAAAGGCTTGCATGAATTTGAAACCTACACCGCATCCGGAGAGGTCGGTGTATGGATAGGTTGCATCGCGACGTTTCGCATTCAAAATGGCTACGGCTGGTGGCAACTCGTCATCTGGCACGTGGTGGTCACAGATAATAAAGTCTATACCTTTCTCCTTGGCATAGCCTATGGTTTCTATCGCCTTGATGCCACAGTCGAGAACGATTACCAGCTTAACGCCTGTTTCGTATGCATAGTCCACTCCCTGTACAGATACACCGTATCCTTCTTCGTAGCGATCGGGGATGTAGTAGTCGATATTCGAGTAATACTGCTCAAGGAATTTGTAAACCAAAGCCACGGCGGTGCATCCGTCAACATCGTAGTCTCCGTAAACCAGTATGCGCTCCTTGCGTGCAAGTGCCAGGTTCAGTCTGTCCACAGCCTTATCCATATCGCGGAAAAGGAAGGGGTCGAGCAGTTCATTCAGCTGAGGGTGGAAGAAACGCCTTGCCTCCAAGACATCTGTGATGCCTCGGTTTACCAGTAACTGACCAAGTATGGGGCTCAAATTAAGTCCCAAAGCCAGTTCCTTGGCAGTGTTTTCTTGTTCGTCCGTCAGTTGGACGAAGTTCCACCTGTAGTTCATAGTTACTTAGATGCCCAGTTTCTTACGAATTTGCTTGGGAATGGCATTCTTGTTAACCAGATAATCCATGGTGTTAGCGGCGATAAAGGTCTTTGTCATGTACCATGTGCCTTTATAGTCACCGGTCTCGCCCCATGAATTCTTTACCATATAGTATTCACGTCCGTTCTGGTCCTTGGCGATGCCGTAGATAAGCATACCGTGGTCGTCGGTCAGTTCCCAGTTGTCGAAGCGCTGCTGACGCAGTTCCTGTGTGGGAACGATTTCCGGTACGGTGCAGCCCAGAGAGTCAATGAGGTTATGCTTCTTAGTGGCACTCATCTTCAACCATTTTGCCATATCGCTACCGGCAAGGCTTTCAGTTGCTTTTGTATCGATAGCATATGCCAGTCCCTGACGTGTGAATCCTTCTTCGCTCACGTCGCCGCCCCATGCTATGGTATATCCCTGCATTACGGCATTATCGATGATTTGCATCATCTCGTCGATGGGAACGTTATAGGACAAGGGGAAACGCCAGTTGTCCTGCACTTCCACTGCAAAGCCTGTATAGAAGGGGTGGTGAGTGTAAGATGTAATGCTTACGTAGTCGTTGAAGTTCAGACCGAGGCTTGCTGCGAAGGTTTTCGGAGTATATTCCTTTCCCTCATAGGTGAATTTCTCGGGGCACTGACCGAGGTAGGCATCCAGAATGCCCTGAAGCCCCACTTTCCACTGGTTTGAAATTTTCTTTGCAGAGCTCTTTGCAATGGCTGCAACGTATGGTTCCATCAGCGAGAAGAACTCGTTGAAATTGTTTAGGGAGTCTCCATAGAGCGAACCGGGGAAGGGCATAGCACCTTCGGGGCAGATACCGTGATTCTTCAGAACGGAGAGAACATCCTCGGCAGAACCACCCTGCGAGAACTGGCAGTCACCGTGGTAACGAACTACCTGAGTGGCACGTTCCATATAGGTCTTGTTAGCCACGAAAGATTCGCAGAGGTCCATCTCCTTGCCTGTAGCCTTCAGGATTTCAGCTTCAAAGAAGGAGATTGTAGAATAGTCCCAGCACGTACCCGAGCGATTCTGATCCTTTACGCTGGTAATAGGATTCTCCTTCACGATTGTGAAGACGGGCTTGTTAGACTTCACGGAGTCCTTAGCTTCCTCCGCTTGTGCACCGATGGCCATAAAGGTCAGTAGTGCAAGAGTGAATAATTGTTTCATTGTTTATTTTGATTTTGTTATGGGTCTAATGGGTTTAATGGGTTATTGGGCGATGAAAGCTTCGATTTCATCGGGGTAGAGAGGAATGCGCTTTTCGCCCAAATAACGGCAACCTTTCTTGGTGATGAGAATGTCATCTTCCAGTCGGATGCCACCGAAGTCTTTGTATGTTTCTATCTTGTCGAAGTTCAGGAACTCCTTGCAATGCCCCGTGGCACGCCATTCATCGATGAGAGCGGGGATGAAGTATATGCCCGGTTCGTCGGTCATAACCCAACCTTCCTGCAAACGACGACCACAGCGCAGACAGTTTGTACCGAACTGTTCCAAGTTGGGGCGCACTTCATCGTCAAATCCTACGTATATCTGTCCTAATCCCTCCATATCGTGAACATCCATACCCATCATGTGTCCCAGTCCGTGTGGGAAGAACATGGCGTGGGCTCCAGCTGCCACAGCCTCGTCAACATCGCCTTTCATCAGTCCAAGCTCCTTAAGCCGTTCCGTCATCAGTCGGGCAACTCCGAAGTGAACGTCCCACCATTTAACTCCTGGCGCAGCAAGCTTGAGGGCGTGGTCGTGACAGTCAACGACAATTTGGTAAATATCGCGCTGACGCTGTGTATATTTGCCGTTAATAGGTGTTGTGCGCGTATTGTCCGAACAGTAATTCTCGTTTGTCTCGGCTCCGCAGTCGCACAGCATCAACCTTCCTGCTTCCAAGGGACGTGGAGAAGGGTAGCCGTGCATTATTTCACCATGCATCGAGAGAATGCTTGGGAACGATACTATACACCCCTTCGAAGATGCAATGCCGCTGATTCTTCCAGCAATCTCCTGCTCCGTAACACCTGGGCGACACATCTTCATGGCTGTGGTGTGCATCTCGTAGCCGATGGCACAAGCACGTTCAATTTCTTCTATTTCTCCAGCAGACTTCACTGCACGCTGGTCGATAACTGCTTTGATGAGCTCTACTGATGCTTCCTCCCTCTGTTTCGAGGGGTGAATGCCTGTTAGGTCCATCAGTTGAATCATCAAGTCGTAGCGGTAAGGCGGCAAGAAGTGAACTTTACGGCCTTGCTTCTTAGCCTTTTCAACCAGTACGGTCAGTTCCTTCATCGGAGCGCTCTGCTCCACGCCCGACTGACGAGCCATATCGCTGACCGAGTCAACCTGTCCGAACCAGACAATATCTTCAATGTCAATATCGTTGCCTATCAGCCATTCGCGATTCTCGTCTGCATCAATCACTCCTACCAGTCCCTCGCGGTGTTGACCGAAATAATATAGGAATGATGAGTCCTGACGGAACTTATATCCGTTAGCTGGGTAGTTCACGGGTGAATCGTTGTTTCCGAAGAGCAGGATTAGTCCACTGCCTATGCGCTCACGTAATACGCGACGGCGCTCAACGTAGGTCTGTTTGTTGAATAGCATAATAAGGCAAGTTAATATTAATGTCGCAAAGATACGAATAAGCGAGAGAAATACCAAATTTATTTGGGTATTTCCGAGCGGAAGTATTTAAGAGACCGTGTCTCAGAGATACGAATAAGCGAGAGAAATACCAAATAAATTTTATTTATTTTATTTTGTGCGATATTCTTTATTTTTGTATTTTTGCGTTCGTTGTTTGTAATATATCAGAAAGTTACGATTATGAAAAGATGTGTTTTGTGCCTATTAATACTGTTGGGCATGAAGGCTTCGGCAGCAGAGGTGGCAGATAGTGCTTCGTTAAAGGAAGTAGTAGTAACAGGCACTCGATATGCCTTGCCTGCCAGTGATATAGCAAATACCGTAACCATTGTAAATCGTTCACAACTTACCGCTCAGTTTCAACCATCCATTCTGCCTACACTGATGCAGCAGGTGCCTGGCTTGATGCTAACGAGTCGCGGCATGATGGGTTATGGCGTATCCGGCGGTGCTGCAGGAGGACTCAATCTACGCGGACTGTCCGGTGGTGCAGGTCAGCTTTTAGTGCTCATCGACGGTCATCCCCAGTATCAAGGCATCTACGGTCATCCTATAGCCGACAGTTATCAGACTATGATGGCTGAACGAGTAGAAATACTGCGCGGACCGGCCTCTATGCTTTACGGCTCAAATGCCATGGGAGGTGTTATCAATATTGTCACTCGTGCTGTTTCACGCGACACGGCTTCCACAAACTTGACCCTTGGAGGTGGCAGTTATGGTACGGCACAGGGAGAACTTACCACATTTGTCCGGAAGGGTAAGTTTTCTACCACATTAGGCGTTCAATACAACCGTTCCGACAACCATCGTTCCCGGATGGGCTTTGAACAGTATGGAGGCTATGCAAAAGTTGGCTATGAGATTAATTCACATTGGAAGACTTCTGCCGATGTCAATCTGAATCGTTTTTCTGCTTCATATCCTGATAGCATACAGACTCCGCGCTTTGATGCTCACCAATGGATAATGCGTGGTGTGGCTAATGCTGTGGTGGAGAATAACTACAATCGCACTAATGGTAGCCTTACCCTGTATTCCAGTTTCGGAAATCACCGCATAGATGATGGTTGGAAGACAGGTGGAACTCCACAACCTAATTATTTCCGCTCCCAAGATGCTTTGTCTGGGGTATCGTTGAGTCAGACGGCTCGTTTCTTCAAAGGCAATCGTGTGACTGTGGGCCTGGACTACCAGCATATTTATGGTCGTGCTTACTACACCGATAAAGTTACAGGCGACGAAGTAGCTTCTGGTAAGATGGCTGCAAAGAGTCATCGCGACGAGGTGGCAGCTTATCTCGATTTTCGTCAGGACATTACAAAGTGGTTGACAGTAGATGCAGGTGCGCGTGTTGACTACCATTCTGTTGCTGGTACGGAGTTCGTGCCTCAAGTTGGCATAGTAACCCATCCTACGAAGGGTGGAGACCTCAAGGCTGTAGTCAGCAAGGGTTACCGCAATCCTACCATGCGTGAACTATACCTTTACCCTCCATCGAATGAAGATCTTGAGCCTGAGCGCCTTTGGAACTATGAACTGTCGTGGAATCATCGCATTAAAAATGTTCAGTATGGCATTAATCTCTTCTACATAAATGGCGACAACATCATAATGACAACAACTGCGCCTGGAGGGGGAAAACGCAACCTCAATTCCGGTAAAGTTGAAAACTGTGGTTTTGAGTTAGAGGCATCCTGGAATATTGACAGCCATTGGAGTTTGTCAACTAATCACAGCTACCTCCATATGATAGAACGCGAAATTCCGGCAGCCCCAACTTATAAAGGTTTTCTTGGGGGCAATTTCCATCAGGGACGATGGACGGCCTTGTTGGGTGTGCAATACATTCATGGTTTGGGCTTGGATGCCAATGGCGACAATGTCTGTGATTTCACCGAAGGAGACTTCTGTCTTGTGAATGCTGCAGTAACGTTTCAGGCATGCCGCTGTCTGAAGTTATGGGTACGTGGTGAGAATCTGCTTGCCCAGCGCTATCAGCTTATGTACGGCTATCCCATGCCTCATGCCACTTGTATGGCAGGTTTCTCGTTGAATTTCTAGATTCAAATTTTCTTCATTTTTTTGTCCGGTAGTTGTTTTTTCTTACCTTTGCCGGCAAAATGAGTACAGAACATGAAAAGAGAATATAAGCCTGATTACGACAAAGCATTTCGCGACGAGCATATAAAATGGTTCGAAGAGCGTATGGACCGTCTGCCCAAGTCGTTGCAGATAAACGATGCTATGTATTCTTCTAATTTGGAATTGACCGTTAAGGGGTTGATGCGTACTTTGCGCAGCAATGTTCCAAATGTAACATTTTCAGGTTACATGAACACATTGTTGCAGATACGCGAAAAATTGGAGGAACAGGGACTTTAGAGGCTAGCGTAGGTGTATGCTTCCGTCGGAAAGAATGCGTGCTTGACTTTGAGGTACATCAGCTTCCGAAAGTCGTTTCATTTCTTGAGCCACACTATTCGTCTTGTCTAACCGCGGACCTGTGCCGCGCTGCTGTATCATAGAGTGAATCTGTCCACTTATGAACTGACCTTTTTTGTCGATTTTTATTTCCACCAGAGGGGCGTAGCCCGATATCCCTGTTAGGTTTACGTTATAGGTCGTGCAGAAATTTCCAAGACTATATGCAATGAAGCGTCCTTTGTAAACCTCTATGGCACGCGTCACATGAGGTCCGTGACCATATACCACATCTGCACCATGATCAATGCAGAAGTGAGCCAGTTGACGCAACGACCCGCGGTTCTCGCCAAGGAATGTTTCGCTGCCTTGTGGCAAATGGTTGCGGGTGCGACCTTCTGCTCCGCCGTGAAATGACACAATGACAAGGTCCGTCTCCTTTACCAGTTTGTCCACGATGCGTCCCACAACGGCGAGGTCGGTGTGTTTCAGGGTGTAGGAGTTATGTCCGAAAGCACAGATACCGATGTTTAGCCCGTGGCGTTTTATTACGGCTGTTTCCACCCGCCCTTCAATACCGGAATATAGGATGTGCATACTGTCGAGGCATCGTTCTGTGGACTTTATACCCTCCAAGCCGAAATCATTAGCATGATTGTTAGCCATGCTTAGGTAGTCAAACCCGACTTCCCGCAGCAGGTGGGCATAGCTGGTGGGGGTTCGGAAGGCATAGCTGTTTGGACCATTCCCCTTTGTGCTTTGTCCGCCGTCGCATAGCGTGCCTTCAAGATTTCCGACAGCCAGGTCGGCTCGTTTCAACAAAGGTTTGGCATCACGGAATATGTCGCGCCCATTGTTGGCTGGAAGCATTTTAGATGGGAATGTGGTCCCCATCATAATGTCGCCCACCATAGCTATGGTCAGCGTGTCGGCTGCGTAAGCAGAATTAAAGATTAATAGGTAAAAATTACAAATTAGAAGCAGCGTAATCCTTTTCATATTCCCTTAAACTCTTAGAAAACCCGTCGAACACCGATATATCGATGCAGATAATAAGCTTCGGTAGACTGACTTACGCGAATGCCACCGCCAATGCTTGCATGAATGAATGTAAAGGTGTCGTCTTTTGTGTTTACGTCAATAATGATGCCTACATGCCCCACGCCTTTTCCAGAATGTGGACTTGTGAAGAAAACCAAGTCTCCACGTTTCATTTCACTGCGTTTTATGGGCTTGTTCTTGGCATATTGTTCGCGTGAGGAGTTACCGATTAAGTAATTGAATTTCTTGAAGACATAACTTGTAAATCCGGAACAGTCGAATACTGTAGGACCTTTGCCTCCGCTACGGTATCGTTTGCCCAGATGCGTGTATGCCTCTTCGATTAAGGTGTTAATCATTGCCAGTCCGCCCACCGAAGCCTGTGTCTCAGTAGGGCCTATGGGCACAAGAAAGTGGGTTGCCACAGTATCTATGTGCTGCAGTCGGCGTGCCACGGGAGCGTGACGTGCATACTGGTCTTGAGCTATGAGAGATTGAGAAAATGAGAAAATGAGAATAAGAGAAAGCAGTTGCGTGTACTTCCTCAAGTCCTTTTTTAAAAATTCATACATCTTCTTCATCTTCTCATTCTCTTATACCACGAAGTACTGGTGTAGTGCTCGTTGTGTTGGTTGTTTTCAGAGGGTATATACATCGAAACGCATGCAACGTGGTCCGGGTCGGTAAGATTAGGTGTGTACCAAACTCTAAACGATGTGTCCCATCTTGTGGTGGCATAGCTATAAGGTACAGCACGCTTCAGCGCTGTAAGCCACGTGGTGTAGTCATCAGTGGATAACCAATGATTCATTGCACTGCCCATATCGTGATAGTTGGGAAACCAAGCTGGTTCTCGCCCGTCAATAACGTATATTTGAACGCCTTCGGTGTCGGGATATTGTGGCAGTGTTGCCAGCAATGGAGCTGTGGCTTCAGCTAATTGCTCCATTTCATCGGTCTTTATCGCCGATATTACAAGTCCCTTGTTAAACTCGTAGTATTCGTAATACTTCCGTGCTATCTGCCATGCATTATCGCTGTCGAGGAACAATTCTCCAATGATGCTGTGATATGGTGCTCCGTTACCAGGTATTTCTGCAGGCGAACCTATGCACCAGTCCACGACGTCGCGCAACTCGTATGCCACCTCCACGCATTGCATGAAACATGCATCGAACATAATATAGTCCCATTTGCAGCCGCTGTTGCGCAAAATGTTGGCCAAGGTCGTAACCTCCATTTCGGTTCCGGTGTTCAAGTATGTGTTGTTTCCATTGTCAATACCGATAGTGCGTTTTGGAGCCTTCTGTTGTGGTAGCCATCCGGTTCCGTGCGACCACATCACAAGTCCGTAGTGTTCGGCTGGGTAGTTGGCTTTGACGATTGATAGCACCTGCTGCATTGTAGTGCTGTCAGTGCTTATGGGGTCATTCCGATATTGGTAAACCAGATGTTCGCCGTTGCGGTCGAACATGATAATGCGTGGTTGTTGGTCGGAACGTGCTTCATCGATATACACCACAAGGGCGCAACTGTCTGGAATGACTGGAGCTGCCTGTCGCATCTCGTTGAGGTCGTTGGTGGCATACGGACTTGACAGGCTGTTTTCCGCCATCATGTACACCACCACCACGTGCTTCAGCGTGGCAGGTGGGAGTTTGATGTCGTCGTGGCATGCAACAGCCAAAACGGAGAGAAATACTATCCACCAATACTTCATGGCTGCAAAGATACGGTTTTTTGAGCAATAAATCGCTATTTCGCGCGTTAATAATATATAATGGTATGGACAGATAGAGTTCGGCAGGTGAAAATCCTGCTTGTGATGACAGCCGTTGTCATTGCTGTGGTATCCCTTGTGGTGTCGCATCTCTTGGTGCGCGACCTTGTCGATGAGGAACGTAACAACGTGGAAGTGTGGGCTGAGGCTATGCGTTCTCTGAACAATGCCGATGAGAACACCGATTTGGCACTCGTGTTAAAGGTGATAGACAGCAACAAGAACATCCCTGTAGTGGTGATGGACGAGAACAATCAGGTAATTCTTCATCGTAACCTGCGGCATAAGTGGAAGACGGCACAGGACTCTGTCAAGTATGTCAACAATTGTGCAGAGAATATGCGCGAGAGCGGCAACGTGATTCCTGTGGAGAGTTGGATTGTATGTTTCGACGAGAGTTTGATGCTGCGCCGTCTGGCCTACTATCCCTATGTGCAGTTGGGCGTTGTGCTCATTTTTGTTGTGGTGGCTATATTTGCACTTCTTAGCAGTAAACGAGCCGAGCAGAACAAGGTGTGGGTAGGACTGTCGAAGGAAACGGCCCATCAACTCGGAACCCCCATCAGTAGTCTTATGGCTTGGGTGGAGGTGTTGCGTGAGACTTATCCGCATGACGAACTCATACCTGAAATGAATAAGGATGTGAAGCGTCTGCAGCGCATTGCCGAGCGATTCTCCAAAATTGGTTCTCTGCCCGAGCCTAAGCCCGAGAATCTCAACGATGTAGTGGAGAATGTGGTACAATACATAGGTCGTCGTACGTCGAATCGTGTAAAGCTTAATGTCGATATGCCCGACCATCCGCTCATCGTGATGATGTCCGCTCCGTTGTTCGAGTGGGTGGTGGAGAATCTGTGCAAGAATGCCATTGATGCTATGGACGGACAAGGTACCATCACTCTGACGGCTCGCGACGAGCAGGACTGCTTCTCTGTTGAGGTCGCCGATACAGGAAAGGGTATTGCCAGCAAGAACTTCCGCAATGTGTTTGCTCCAGGCTTCACCACAAAGAGTCGTGGATGGGGCTTGGGATTGTCGTTGGCGAAGCGTATTGTCGAAGAGTATCATCATGGACGCATATTTGTCAAGTCTTCAGAGATAGGAAAGGGTACAACTTTCCGTATCGAGCTTAAAAAGTACTAAAATCCGCTCATAATAAGTAAGTTTTTAACTACTTGCTGTATTTTTAGGCAAAAATATAGGCGGAAATTAGGCTTTATCTCGGAAAAACTCGAATAAAATTTGGTTATTCGCTCGATTTGCACTAATTTTGCAGTCCGAAAAGGTGCAAAGCGCCTCGATTTGACGTGAAATTAGATAACATTAATAGATAAAAAGAAATGGCACATCCTAAAAGAAGACAGTCCAAAACCAGGACTCTCAAGAGAAGAACACATGACGGTGCAGTAGCTCCAACGCTGGCCGTTTGCCCAAATTGTGGTGAGTATTACATCTACCACACAGTATGCCCCGCTTGCGGTTACTATCGCGGTAAGGTGGCAATCGAAAAAGAAGCTTGATTGAGACAATTTCAAATTGAGAGAATGAGAGAATGAGATAGGGCAGGAGCCTGAAAGTCTCATTTTCTCATTTTCTCTTTTTATAAATACCATATCAATGGAAAGAATTAATGCAATGATAACTGGTGTGGGCGGTTATGTGCCCGACTATATCCTCGACAACGAGGAGATGTCGCGCATCGTTGACACCAGTGACGAATGGATAATGGAGCGCATAGGTGTGAAGACGCGCCACATTCTGAAGCCTGAGCAGGGCAGGGGTACCAGTTATATGATGAAGCGTGCCGTACGTCAGCTCCTGTATAAAACCCAGGCTGAGCCCGATAGTATCGAGGCTGTTATCTGCGCTACGACCACACCAGACTTCCATTTCCCCTCTACAGCCTCGCTGATAATAGGTGAGCTGAAACTTCGCAACGCCTTTGGTTTCGATATGGAGGGCGCCTGTGCCGGTTTTCTTTATGCTATGGAAGCAGCAGCCAACTATATCCGCTCGGGGCGCTACAAACGTATTATTGTTTGCGGTGGAGACCACATGTCCTCAATGACAAACTATCAAGATCGCAACACATGTCCTATTTTCGGTGACGGAGCAGCTTGTGTAATGATGGAGCCCACCACCGAGGAGGTGGGGCTGATGGACGGTTTCTACCGTGTAGATGGTGAGGGTTACGAATATCTCCACATGGAAGCAGGTGGTTCGCGCAATGTGCCGAGTCATGAGACCGTGGACAAGCGTCTGCACTTTGTATATCAGGAAGGTCGACCTGTCTTCAAGCACGCTGTGACGAAGATGTCCGATGCTGTCGAGCGCATAGCCAAGCGCAACAACCTGACTAAGGACAACATCGCTTGGGTTGTTCCCCATCAGGCAAACATACGCATCGAGAGCGCCGTAGCACGTCGCATCGGTGTTGAGGAAGATCACGTGATGATAAACATCGATCACATGGCAAACACCTCGGGCGGTACGTTACCACTATGTCTTTGGGAGTACGAGCCGCAGTTGAAGAAGGGCGACAAACTCATCTTTACAGCCTTCGGAGCAGGATTCACCTGGGGTGCTTCGTACCTTATTTGGGGTTACGATGGTGCAGCTGAGGCCGCCAAGTCACCTGCTCAGTTCTACAAGGAGGGCGAGATGACAAGGGAAGAGTGGTACAAACTCAGAGCCAAGAATGCATAAAGCTGGATTTGTAAATATTGTTGGGAATCCCAACGTAGGGAAGAGTACACTGATGAACCTGTTGGTGGGCGAGCGCATAAGCATCGCCACCTTCAAGGCTCAGACCACTCGTCATCGTATCATGGGCATTCTCAACACACCGGAGATGCAGATATGCTTTTCCGATACCCCAGGAGTGCTGAAGCCCAACTACAAGCTGCAGGAGTCTATGTTGCAGTTCTCGGAGAGTGCACTGGTTGATGCCGATGTCCTGCTCTATGTCACCGATATGGTGGAGACCCCCGACAAGAATGCCGAATTCCTCGAGAAGGTTGCAAAGCTGAAAGTCCCTATCTTGGTGCTTATCAATAAGATAGACCTTACGAATCAGCAGGAACTGGAGCAGAAAGTCGGGCTTTGGCACGAGGCTCTTCCACAGGCAGAAATATTCCCCATCTCGGCACTTCATCGTTTCAATGTAGATAATGTGCTGAATCGCATCAAGGAATTGTTGCCCGAGTCACCGGCCTATTTCGACAAAGACCAGTGGACCGACAAACCAGCTCGTTTCTTCGTCACAGAAATCATCCGCGAGAAGATACTACTCTACTACGACAAGGAGATACCCTATTCCTGCGAGGTTTCGGTAGAATCGTTCAAGGAGACCGACCGCAATATTCACATCAACGCTGTCATTTATGTTGAGCGCGACAGTCAGAAGGGCATCATCATAGGACATCAGGGCGTGGCTCTCAAGCGCGTATCCACCGAAGCCCGAAAGAGCCTTGAGAAGTTCTTCGGTAAGAGCATCTACCTCGAAGTTTTTGTGAAGGTGGACAAGGATTGGCGCAACAGCGACCGCTCCCTCCGTCAATACGGCTACAATCAGGAATAATTATTTGATTATTCCTTTTTTTTATATATATTTGCAGCGAAAAATTGGATGATATGAGTAATTTGGTAGCTATAGTGGGTAGGCCCAACGTGGGCAAGAGCACCCTTTTCAACCGCCTGACACAGACTCGCCACGCTATCGTGAGCGATGAGGCAGGCACTACACGCGACCGTCAGTACGGCAAGTGCGAATGGACTGGACGCGAGTTCTCCGTTGTGGATACTGGTGGTTGGGTGGTAAACTCTGACGACATTTTCGAGGAGGAGATACGCAAGCAAGTGACAGTAGCTACTGAGGAGGCAGATGTGATACTGTTCCTCGTGGATGTGAACAATGGAGTCACAGACCTCGATGCTGAGGTCGCATCAATACTGCGCCGCTCGAACAAACCAGTGGTGTTGGTAGCAAACAAGACCGACAACAACGACCAGCAGTATCTTGCTGCCGAATTCTATTCCCTTGGACTTGGCGACCCATATTGTATATCGGCTGCTACGGGCAGCGGTACGGGCGACTTGCTCGATACGGTTGTAGAACGTCTGCCAAAGGAGGCTGCCGAGGACGATTGGAACCAGTTGCCTCGCTTCGCTGTAGTTGGTCGTCCCAACGTGGGAAAAAGTTCCCTCGTTAACGCCTTCATCGGCGAGGACCGTCACATTGTGACAGATATTGCCGGAACAACGCGTGACTCGATATATACCCGTTTCAATAAGTTCGGACTTGACTTCCAGTTGGTGGACACTGCCGGCATTCGTCGCAAGAACAAGGTGAGCGAGGACTTGGAGTTCTACAGCGTGATGCGTTCCATCCGCAGTATCGAGAATTCCGACGTCTGCATACTGATGATAGACGCCACTCGCGGTCTTGAGGGACAGGATATGAACATCTTCCAAATCATTCAGAAGAATCAGAAGAGCCTTGTAGTGGTGGTGAACAAGTGGGACTTGGTACCTGAAAAGGACCAGAAGGTGATGGATACATTCATCGATGCCATTCGCGACCGTTTCTCACCGTTCGACGATTTCCCCATTGTCTTCGCCTCTGCTATGACAAAACAGCGCATTTTCCGCATACTGGAGGAGGCAAAGCACGTTTACGAAAACCGTGTGCGCCGTGTCTCTACAGCCAAACTGAACGAAGAGATGCTGCCGCTCATCGAGGCTTTCCCACCACCATCGATAAAGGGTAAGTATATAAAGATAAAGTATTGTATGCAGGTGCCTGAAACTCGCGTGCCTACTTTCGTTTTCTACGCCAACCTGCCGCAGTATGTGAGGGAACCCTATCGCCGCTTCCTCGAAAACAAGATTCGCGAGCGTTGGGACTTCAGCGGCTGTCCCATGAATGTATTCATCCGTCAAAAATAAGACTCCCTAACCCCTTTAGGGGGAAGTGATAAAATGAAGAAATTAATTATTATTTGTTTTGCGGCGATGACGATGGTTGGATGCCATCGTGAGAAGTCGGCTTCCGAGTCTGCCGAGAAATACTATGGCTATCTGGTAAAGGGCGATGTTGACCGTTTCCTTAAGGGAGTGGCATACTTCGACAGTCTGCCCGAAACGTATCGCAGTCAGATGCAGGATATGTATATGGACTATCTCGACCGCGAGAATCGTCTGCGTAGCGGACTGCTTTCTGCAAAGTCCCTGCGTGACACTATGATCAACGAAAACATAGCCCGTGTGTTCATGGAAGTCTGCTATGCCGATTCCACACGCGAGGAGATAATGGTACAGATGGTGCAGACCGATAAGGGCTGGCGCCTGTTTTAATAAGCTTTAAGGATAAAGAAGAGACCGCTACTCCTGATGGGGTGGCGGTCTCCTTTGTGTTGTTTATGCAGTTAGTCAGTGCTGCAGGAACTTCTTTCCCTTGCTGATGACGATGCTGTTGCGACGCGATGATGTTACGGGACGGCCAGCGAGGTCGTAACGCTCTGCGCTGGCCGACAGGTTAGGGCGGTTTGGAAGGTCGCGCATACCTGTCATATCGCCGAAGTCAATCTGATACCATTGTCCAGCCTCTGTGGGAATGACGATGGTGTTGGAGTTGATGATGGTCACAGCCACCTGCTGACCGTTGCAGTAAACGGCGTGCTCGGCAATGCCGGGATAGATGATGGGGCAGGGCAGACCGCTCTCCGATTTGATGGCAGCACCTGTGAGTTTGCCTTCTTTCCAAACTTGGTCAACTTGGAAGTTGCCGACGGCACGCAAACCGTAGGCCTTGCCTGCAGGCCATGTTGAAGGCAGGGCAGGCAGCAACTGCAGGGTATCGCTGTGGCTTTGGAGCAGCATTTCGGCAATACCTGCGCAGACACCGAAGTTACCGTCAATCTGGAACGGAGCGTGAGCATCGTAGAGGTTGTAGTACACACCTCCGGCATACTGGTTCGTGCCGTAGTCTGTGCTGTGCTTCAGGGCATTCTTCAGGATGGTGTGGGCATGGTCGCCGTCGAGGGCACGTGCCCAGAGGTTCACCTTCCAACCCATCGACCAACCGGTAGCAACATCTCCACGCAGCTTCAGGCTGTTGACTGCAGGCTGGAAGTAAGGACTCGACGGGTCAATCTCTGACAGGGGATATAGTGCCATCAGGTGGCTCATGTGGCGGTGACTTGGGTCATCGCTGACATCGTAAGGCGAATACTTCCATTCGCGCAGGATGATATCACCCTTCTTTATTCCGTTGCGCGGATTAGTCCAACCGCTGTTCAGGGAGCTGTTGGCGGTGTATGTCTCGGTGTGCAGACCGCGGTCGGTCTTTTCAAGATAGAGGTCGAGTTTTTCTACATCTTCGCTGCTAAGACCGGTAACGGCAGCGCCGAGTATGTTGTGGGCTTCTTTCACGCTGGTGAACAGCGAGTAGATAAGCTGCTGGGCGTGGGCTGTTCCGTCTTCGCTGTTATGGGCATTCTGCTCTGCGGAGTATTCGTTGGGTGCAACGAATGTGCCGTCTGGTTCGAAGCTGTAGGCTGTGCCACCGTAATTCGAGTTCTGCGTCTGGCTGTTGTAACCCTTGTCCTCAATCATACGTTCCATCCAGAACTGGGCGCAGCTCCACATGGCAGGGAATGCGCTTGCCAGGAAATCCTCGTCGCGTGTGAAGCGATAGTGCTGCCACAGATGGCTGCAGTACCATGCGTTGGCAACGAAGTAGTTGTTACCCCATGTGCTCATGCCGCCGAAGATGTTACTTTCGGTGAACACCGTCCAACCGTTTGTAACTCCGCCATACTGTCTGGCTGCGTTCTTGTAACAGCTCGACTTTGCCATCTTGATGATGAAGTTGAGGAACGGCAGGTGCATGTCCGAGAGGTTTGTAACTTCGGAAGGCCAGTAGTTCATCTGGATGTTGATGTTGGTGTGTATGTCGGAGTGCCAAGGGGCTTCTGCCTTGTTGTTCCAGATGCCCTGCAGGTTGTTGGGAACATCGATGCCACGACTGCTACTGATTTCCAGATAGCGACCGTAGGCGAAGTACAACTGTTCGAGGAATCGTGCCTCGGCATTGTTCTGGTTCGACAGGGTGTTGTAGTAATCAACCAGCGCCTTGGTGGTGCGCTTCGAAGCTGCTCCCTCAAGCTGGAACGACACACGTTGGGTAATCGACAGGAAGTCGCGCTGATGGTCGGCAAGTACTGCATCGAAGCCCTTCTCTTTCAGTCGGTTGAACAGATTTACTACAGCGTTCTGGTGCTGGGTGCTCTTTATGCTCGAGTTGAGACAGGTGGCAGCGCTATTGTACGAGTCATCGTAGTTGGTGCGTGCATTCAGATATACCACCACTTCATCGGCATCTGTCACACTCACGGTCTTTGCTGTTGTGTCGAAGGTCTTTGTACCCTTCGATGGCAGAATCACTGTGGCATTGGCATAGTACGTCATGTTGTTCTCCAGCGTGCCGTAGATGCGCAGGTTGCCGGGCATCTTTGTGCTGGAATTCATTACATCGTTCTTGGGGCCGTTCAATCCATCTCCCGGCTCGAAGTGGAAGGTGAGCGAGAGAAGTCCGTCGCCTGTGGCACGATAGCGTATTGCTATTACGCTGTCGAGGTGGCTCACGAAGTATGTGCGTTCGTACGTTGTATTCCCGTCGGCTGAAGTGTAGGCAACACCTGCTGTGCCGTCCTCTATGTCGAGCCAGCGGCGGTAGTTCTTCGCACCCTTTTGAGCATCGTAGCCGAAGTCGCCGCTCTTGTCCTCAACAATCAGCGAACCGAAGTTACGATACCATCCGTGGTTGCCGCCTATGGAGTTGCTGCCTGTCCACAGAGTCTTCTCGTTGAACTGTATCTCATCCTTCTTGATGCCGCCGAACAAGCTGGCACCCAGTTGACCGTTGCCGATGGGCAGGGAGTATTCCATCCATGTGTTGCTGACACCGGTTGCTGTAGCAGGCTGGTCATACCATAGTGTGAGGGGATGGTTTGGCGTGAACGATGAGGCTCCGCTAACGTTGAACTCCTCGAAATCGGGGTTTGCAGGGTCAATGATAACGAACTGGTTGTTCGCGTCGCCGCTTGTCCACAGTCCCAATTGCTTACCAACGCCTGTGCCAGCCCATTGGTTGATGTAGGCTTTCGAGTCGCTTGCTCCAAGCCACTTCAACTGGTAATAGGTACCGCTGCTCACCAGTGCCCAGCCCGAAGCATCTTCCGATGTTCCAGCCTGCATGCGCCCGGCGCTGGTGCTGTATGTGGCATACTGTCCGGCCTTGTTCACAAGCTGGAATTTAGCATTCGTGCCAACAAAGCGCCACAACTGCTTGTCTGTGGCATCAGACAGGCTTCCCTGTTGTGTGGTCACGTTTGCCCCGTTATTACCTGCAGTTATGTACAACTTGCTGTTGGTGAACTGCATAAGATAGTACACCTCTTCGCTGTAGTTAGGCGTGGTTAGTGCAGAAGCACAATTGAAAATTGACAAATTGACAATTAACAACAAAAATAAGGCCTTTCTCATGGTATGTATCTTTAAACTTTAAACTCTAAACTCTAAACTCACTGATTCGCTTCCTTAACCTTTCGGAACAGGTCGCTGGCGAATATGAAGGAGTTCAGTTTCTCGTTTGTCGAGGTCATAATCTGGTCCTTCGTTCCTGTCCAACCCACCGAACCCCCGTGGATGTACAGTATGTTCTCACCAATGCCCATCACGGAGTTCATATCGTGAGTGTTCATAATGGTGGTCATCTTGTATTCGTGGGTGATGGAGTGGATGAGTTCGTCGATTACGAGCGATGTCTTAGGGTCGAGACCCGAGTTCGGCTCGTCGCAGTACAGATACTTGGGGTTCAGGGCTATGGCACGTGCTATTGCCACACGTTTCTGCATACCGCCGCTGATTTCGCCCGGCATCTTCTCCTCGGCACCTTTCAGGTTCACACGGTCCAGACAGAACTTGGCTCTCTTTATGCGGTCTGCCTCGTTCTGGTCCGAGAACATATCCAGCGGGAACATCACGTTCTCGAGCACTGTCATCGAGTCGAACAGGGCTGCCGACTGGAATATCATACCCATCTCGCGGCGCAGCATCACTCGTTCGCGTTTTGTCATCTTCACGAAGTCGCGTCCGTCGTACAGAATCTCACCTTTTGTAGGCTCAAACAGTCCCACGAGGTTCTTCATCAGCACCGTCTTTCCGCTGCCGCTCTGACCGATGATGAGGTTCGTCTTGCCGTCCTCGAAGGTGAAGTTGATGTCCTTCAGCACCTCCTTACCGTCGTCGAATGTCTTATATAGATTCTTTACTTCAATCATTTATTTAAGTGGAGTTATGAGGGAGTTAAAGGGGAGTTATAGTGGAGTTAAAGGGACGAATGTTATGAGTCTGAGACACCATTATTATCTTTTATTCCTTTACAATAGGCGTTTAGGTAGTAACTTGCACCCTCGATGGAAAAGTTTAAGTGCTCATATTCTTCATTATTTATATACTCTAAATCTTTTGAAAGCATTACGTAGAACCGACATTCTTCTAAACTTCCTTGAGCAACATTCAGTAGCCGTAGTTTGTCGGCCTTGCTTATTTTTCTATATCCTTCGGCTATATTTGCAGCAATAGAAACGGCAGCCCTTTGGAATTGTGAGGCAAGACCGAAACGCTCAGTCTCGGGGAAATGCCGTGTCGTTTTATAGGCTTCCAACACAAATTCATAGGCTTTCTGCCATGCTATAATATCCTTGAAGGTCATTTTCTATTTCTTATATTTATTCTCTCTTATTATATTCTCAGTTTTAAAATGTATCGTCCTTTTAACTCCCTTTTAACTTCCAAGGCCATAGGCCGATAACTCCCCTTTAACTCCCTTTCCTAACTCAGCTTAAAAGCTGTGTGAGGAAGATATCGGCAAAAAGGATGAGCATGCTGCTGGAGACGACGGCATTGGTTGATGCCTTACCCACGTCGAACGAGCCGCCCTTCACCCTGTAGCCGTAGTATGACGACACGCTGGCAATGATGAAGGCGAAACATACGCTCTTTATTATCGACATCCAAATGAACCACGAGTTGAACGAGTGCAACAGTCCCACCGTAAGGTCGTCGGGTGTGATAATGCCGGCAAAGGCAGTTGCGTATGCCCCGATGAAACCCGCTCCGATGCTGAAAATCACAAGGAAAGGAATCATCGTCATCAGTCCCATTATCTTCGGCAGAATAAGGAACGAAGCCGAATTGATACCCATAATCTCCAGAGCGTCAATCTGCTGCGTCACGCGCATAGTACCAATCTCCGATGCTATGTTCGAGCCCACCTTACCTGCCAATATCAGACACATGATACTCGACGAGAACTCCAGCACCATAATCTCACGCGTGGTATAACCCGTGGTGAAAGCAGGCATCCAGGGACTCTGTATGTTCAACTTGATTTGTATGCAGATGACAGCACCGATGAAGAACGAAATCAGCAGCACTATGCCTATCGAGTCCACACCCAGTTGCTCCATCTCCTTGACGTACTGCTTCCAGAACATCCTGAACCTTTCGGGCATCGAAAACGTGCGCCCCATCAGGTCGAGATATTTGCCGAAAGCAGCCAGATATTTCACTACAAACATACCTCACATTAATCTTTACGCGGACAAAGATAGTGCAAATCGAGCGAAATACAAAGAATTTATTCTTTTATTTCCGAGATGCAGCCTATCTTCTTGCTCCGTTTCACTACGCAAGCGCTTCGCGATTACGACCCTGCGAAGCTGGGTCAAATGTACGAATAAGCGAGTGAAATGCCAAATTTTTCCACAAAAAACTCCCCGCACCACCTTCGGTGCCGGGAGCTTTTTCATTCTTTCATTCCTTCATTCTTTCATTCTTTCATTCTTTCATTTTTTACATAAAGCTTACGGTGTAGCAGCTTGATACGGTGGCTGCGCCACCCAGTGCCGCTATCAGTGCGGTCAGGAACTTCCATAGGAATTTCACCAGTTCTTTCTTCACTTCGTTTTTCATGGCATTTGTAAAGTTTAGAGTTTAAGGTTTAGAGTTTAGAGTCAGTTGAGGAGTTTAAAGTCCCCCCCTCCCCCTCGGGGGAGCGGGGAGAGGGGTCTATTCGGTCTGGTCGTCGCCGTCGCCGTTGCCGCCACCTTCGGTCTCGATGACGAGGGCTGCCTTGGCGGCACGCTTGGCCTTTGCCTGCTCGTCGCGAGTCATCACGTACTCGAACTCGGGGTGGTCGTTCAGGAAGTTCTCTACCTCGGTGTCCACGTCGCCACGCAGGTTGATGTGCGTGAAGTGGGCGTTGGGCATGAATTCCTCAGCAGAGTCCACGCCCTGCGAGTTGGCGGTCACGAAGAGGCGCATCAGGCCCTCGAAGTTCACGCTGTAGCCCTGCTTCAGGAGCTCGCGGGTGCATTCCACCATGTCCGAGAGTACACCCTGAAGGGTACCTACGGAGAACGAGCTGCCGTGTTCGCGGATGTGCTTCGCCAGCGTGCGCAGGTCTACTGTTTCGCGTTGCTGGAGGCTGCCAAAGACCTTCAGTTCACTGTTCTTCTCACTGGGGTTCGACTTGCGCTTGGACAAGCTGTAAGGCATACTGCCGATAATTGTGTTTGCCATAGATTTTTAGTTTAATAGTTAATGGTTTAATAGGTTGGTTGTTTAGGGATAGTATCCTTACCGTTGGAGGGATAGTAATCCTATCGTCATAGGGATAGTATCGCTCCGTTGGTGGGGTGCTAAGCCTCCCTTTGTCGCGAACCGGGGAGACTGCAGTTGCAATACGGTCCGTGTGCGTGCACTCACCTTTCCTTCTTGCTTCTGCGATACAAAAGTACGACATTGCCGTTGCGCCTGAAAGCGGATTTATAAATATTTTAATATTTATAAAAATAATTTTTAGGCGTGTCATTTGGTGTCAAGGTCATTTGTGTCATAATCTTTTTTCAAACTTGGATTCTAAGCCAATATAATATATAATATTATTAATATTATATATTATATTGAGCACTTCTCGCTCTTCCAAAATCCATTTTGACACTTGACACTTTGACATTTTGACACCGAAATCCCCTACTGATTGATACGTACTATTAATAATAATTTGTATATTTGCAGCGAAACTCCCAGCGGGGAGCTACTTATTGGTTATTAATAACGGCAATAGCAGTTATCTGGAGAACATAGAAACCTGAGAAATTTCTAAATCATTCAAACAATCCGATAATTGTGATTGTTCACGTGTATAGCGTGGACGTCACTTATCAGTTTGAAGGGCAATTCTCAGGGCCTCTATGTTCGATAAGAAGCGTACCACGCTTTTTCGTGCATAGAGGTCTTGATGTACAAGTCCCAATGAATCCGATAAGTGCTTTGTCAGAAGCTATATGCACGAAGCATGAGGTATATCGGTGGAAAATCCTTGATGCTAAATAGCATTGTGGATGTTATTCGCAACAACACTGAGGGTGTCCGTGTGGTTACGGATATGTTTTCAGGTACTGGCGTTGTATCCCAGTGTCTGAAGGCACATGGTTATTTCGTAAACTCAAATGACATTCTCTATTTCTCCTACGTTCTGAATAAAGGAACATTGGAAATGAATGAGCCAATTTCCCATAGTTTGCGAGAAATTATCATACATTTGAACAATCTAAGCGTGGGGAATTCGCCTTGGTTCGACATTAGTTCTGCATTTATTTATCAGAATTATTCTCCGCACGATGATTGTGAGAGAATGTATTTTCAAGGCGAGAATGCCATTAAAATAGACCTCGTAAGACAAGAAATAGAAAGACTCAGAGAACAGGTAACAGAACCGGAGTATTACTATCTGCTTTCCCTGCTGATAAAGGCTGTGCCCTATGTCTCTAACATTACGGGAACGTATGGCGCTTATTTAAAATACTGGGACAAGAGGACATACAGCCCTCTCACCCTCGAAGAAACATTAATTGAGCACAGTGAGGTACAATGCCGTTGCTACAATATGGATTCGTTGGAATTCGCACGTCAGGTGACAAGCGATTTAACCTATTTAGACCCTCCTTATAATGGAAGGCAATATCTCCCAAACTATCACATATTGGAAACGATTGCGAAATATGACAACCCTGTTATTAAAGGTGTTACGGGACAGCGTATAGACCCTACAAAAGCATCAGATTATTGTAAAAAGGGTAAGGCAAGAAAGGCGTTTAGGGACTTGCTCAATGCTCTTGACAGTAGATACCTTCTTCTCTCGTATAACAACGAGGGATTGTTGACAACGGAGGAAATGACGGAGATTTTTCAGGAAGCAGGAAATGTCAACACCTTCCAGCTCTTCGAGTTCGACTACAGGAGGTATAAAAACAAAATTCCCAATAACAGCAAGGGCTTGAAGGAACAACTCTATTTCATCGAGAAGGACATATGATAAAATCACCCTTGAACTATATTGGAGGCAAGTATAGGTTGTTGCCACAGTTGCTGCCACTGTTTCCTGAGAGGATAAACACCTTTGTAGACCTGTTTGCAGGAGGTCTTGACGTTTCATTGAACATCAGAGCTAACCGCATTATCTCTAACGACATTAACAATTATGTAATTGGATTATTCGAATATTTCCAACAAAACACAATTGACAGAATCATAGAAGATGTGGAAAGAACCATAAGTGAATACGGCTTGACGAAACAGAATGGCGATGGATATTATGCATTGAGGGATGAATATAACAGAGAACACTCTCCATTACACTTGTTCCTGCTTGTCTGCTTCGGATTCAATCATCAGTTCCGATATAACAGCAACGGAGATTTCAACAATCCATTCGGCAAAAACCGTAGTTCATACAATTCCAACACGGAAAGGAACCTGAGGCAAATGCATGAAAAGCTCGCGAACATAGAATTAAATGTCGGAAACTTCAGGAACTTCAATACGGATTTTATGGAGAATGGAGATTTCCTTTATGCAGATCCACCATATTTGATTTCATGTGGTTCATACAATGATGGGAAAAGAGGATTCGAGGGATGGGACGAGGACGATGACATTGTGCTTTTCGAAAAATTGGACGCTCTGAACGAAAGGAACATACAATTTGCTCTGTCTAATGTTACTCGGCATAAAGGGATTGAAAATGAGGCTTTGGTAGAATGGGCAAACAGATATAATGTTCATTATCTAAATGCCAACTACGCAAACTCAAATTACCAAGCAACAGCAAGTGAAACAGTAGAAGTCTTAATAACAAACTATTGATATGGCAAACAGGACATTTGGCTGGGTGCAGAACCCTTCTTCCACAGAAACGCTGAGAGACATACTTGCACTATTTGTGCCAGGTTCGGAATTCCATAAATATATGGTAAATGAAAGGCTTCCCCTTTTGGCAAGTGCAGGTCTTTTCAAATCGGCTGACCTGTATATGAGGTTCCAGAAAATACTAAGAAGTGACAAGCCTATTGCATTTGAAGTCCTAAAAGGTACTGGAGCTGGTGGGGAAAGCCGTTCAAAGGCAAAATGCTCGGGTCTTGCACAGGCAGCCGTAACAGGTCAGCAATTCAAAAAATATGTTGTAGATGGGCGGGAAATCAGAATAAAAAAACCTTACACTGACGATTGGACTGCAGACGGTTTCCTAAGATGGGCCGTTTCATTAGGATTTCTTGATTATAATTACTCAGACGATACGTGCCAGATAACAAAAGAAGGAAGAATATTTGTTAACGCTCAGACGAATAGAGATAAAAACGCAATTCTCGGCCAAGCCTTTCTTTCATACCCGCCAGTATGCAGGGTGCTCGGATTATTGATTCGATATGGCCATCTTACCAAATTTGAAATAGGTTCTAAATTGGGCTTTACCGACGAAGCGGGTTTCACTTCTATTCCACAAAACATCTGGGTACAAGCATACGAAGAGGCAGATGACGATGAGGAGAAGAGCAAGCTCCGTTCCGATACGGAAGGTTCATCCGACAAATATGCCCGAATGATTTGCGGTTGGTTATCCTCTATCGGTTGGGTTAGAAAAAGACCGAAGATGGTAAGGGAAACAATGGGAGCAAGAATTTACAATTGCTCCATTTCCTCTGCTTTTGAGATTACGGCATCAGGAATCTTAAACTATAATAAAGCATTAGGAAAATCGAAGTGTACGAGAATTCCAAAGATTGTCTATCGTGAAATGCTTGCGAGTAAGGCTTCAGGGGCAAATTATCTGAGGATGCGTCGTGCCTTGATTCTTGAATTCCTTAGCAATCATAAACCAAGGAGTATAAAGGATATTAAGGATTTCTTGACATCTCGAAAAATCGAAGAAGAAAGTGCTACTATCAAGGACGACATGATGGGGCTTATCAATATTGGATTGGACATTTATTTTGATGGAACCTACTACACTTTGCACGATAAGATAGAAAAACTTGTTCCATACCAAGAGAATGTAGCAAAAGAAAACACTGATGCAGCCGTTGTGAAGGACAGGGCGCGTCTAAGACTTCACTATATCGACCACAAGTACCTTACTCTTATTGATTACGCGTTCTCTGGTAAGGATAATTCCGAGAACTTTGAAATCTATACAATTGACCTACTAGTCAATGAGTTGTCATTCAATGGAGTTCACTTGGGTGGGACACGTAAGCCCGATGGCATATTCTTCGATGAACACAACGGAGTAATAATTGACAACAAAGCCTATTCCAAGGGATTTACTATAACCCGAGGAATGGCAGACGAGATGATTCGCTATGTCCAGGAAAATAATGACCGTAATCCGGAACGCAACTCTAACCAGTGGTGGCTGAACTTTGACGAGAGCGTAAATCATTTCAACTTCGTTTTCATTTCATCACTCTTCAAAGGGGATATACCTCACATGCTGAATAATATAAAACAAAGTACTGGTATAGACGGGTGTGTGCTGACCGCTGAAAACCTGTTATATTTCGCAGATGCTATCAAATGCGGTGAGCTTCCCCGAAAGAATTTTGTAGAAATGTTTGGCTGCAATGAATCATTAGAGCGCAATGCTGTTACTTATCCAATTCAAGAAGAACAATCATTCGCAAAGGCAGCAGATAAAGGGCAGTGATGAGAAAATTTTGGAAATATTTGGTAGTTAAAAATAAACTGTTTAACTTTGTAGCAGCATAAAGTGTCGCCATAGGGCAAGAGCCCCGTTTGTATCGGCAAGCGACTTGCTAATGAGCACACTCTTTAAGCTCCGTCTAAGATAAGAGCCCCGTTCGTATCGGCAAGCGACTTGTTAAGACGGAGTTTCTTATTTTCTCAATTCGTCTGCTGCTTCGGCAAAGGTGTGCTCGTTGATAATCGCGTATGGTTTATAGATGTCACCATCTGCCAAGCGACGCATACAAAGAATCGTACGGCAACCTAATTCTCGACTGAAATAGGCAAAGTATGCACTCTCAAAGTGTTTATTTTCGGCAACAGGTCTCCATCCAAGGTATGTAGCCTTTGCAAGGTAGCCGGGAATGTCTTTTGCCAATGCGTTCTTGATTGCATTAAACTTATCATCACCGACGTTTTTGCTGACAATGGTTTTGAGATCACTCTTCGTGATTTCTACTCGCATCGTTATCTCATTGGTAATGATAAACCGCAATGGGCAGCCTTTCAGAAGTTCCGCTTGCTGCAGTACTTCCTCCCTGATACGTTTACTTTCCTTGTAATAGTCTTCCGATGTCCGTTTCTGCATCTCTAAATTCATTCGTTATGCAAAGATACGAGATTTTTATTTGAATAGAATAATTCTCGGATGGAAATGTTTGGAGCGGATGCCGCTTTTTTGTACTTTTGCGCTTCAAAACAAAATACCATGAAACAGAAGGATGCTATTATAGAGGCTATGAATCAGCTTGGCGGCAGGGCTAAGATGGGCGAGATATGCAAACGGGCACGCCTGCTAGGCAACTTCAGTGGCAGTCGGAAACCTGATGCCACAATTAGAAATTGCATATACCGGAATCCGTTGATTTTCCGTCCCTCGCAGCCCGAAGGTTGGTGGGAACTTGCTTCGTATCAGGAGGCAATAGTCACACGCGATAAGCGTATCAAAGAGTTGGAAGATGAGAATTCTCAGCTAAAAGCAATAAAAACCGAGGATGCCTTTGTCAAAAAAATGCTGAAAGAAACGAAGAAACGGTTTAAGCATGAGAGTGAGCGCAACAAGGCTGTAGCTGTCAGCCAGATATTAGCTTGGGCTGGACGCGAAGACGCCTCTGAGAATATTGACGAATGGCTTGAAGGGAAGGAAACCCCATTCATAGCTGTTAATGGCGATTATGTAATCAGCAAGCATGTTGATAATGAAATAGATAATATTGAAGCTGGAGGTACAGGTGTTAATTTAACCAAAGAAAATGATTGATATGAAACATGAAGACCTACAGAAGACGTTAGAGGCGTTAGGCAAAGGAGGAATAACGGTGAACGGCGACCTTGTGCTGGAGAAGCATGTTGAACACGAGGTGGGTAATGTGGAGGCCGGAGGAATCGGCATCCAGATTGTGAATGGTGGGCAAACTGCTCCCATGACAACTGGTGACAAGGATATAAAGTCGGCACTCGAAGCGTTGCAGGAAGCCAAAGAGGACAATGGTGAGTATATCATGCACGACTACGACCAATGGTATGCTGTTTTTCGTGTTCTATCCCAATTCTGCGGATATCCAGCCAAACCAAAAGATTTTGAAACGACAATGAAGAATATCGGTGCAGACGATTTCCGACTGCCTTGCCGATACGAGAATTTCAGGAAGGTAGCACTCAACAAAATTCCTCAAAATGTTGCCCTGTGGCGACAGTACCAGAATTCTGCAGACCAATATTCCCTAAAGCAAATAAAGGTGGCTGTTAAGTTGATGGATTTGCTTCATTTAGAATAGAGTAAAGACAGGGGTTTTCCCCATATCGTTCCCATTTTCCCAAAGTCATTCCCAACTCAGATTTTCTCTGGGTTGGGCTTTTTTTATGTCGTAATTTTGCATCGGAAATCAAAAATCACTAACAAGGTCGCACTAAGGACGCGACACAAATTACACTAATCTGAGTTGGAGTGAGGAGATTCATATGAGCACCCAGAATTCGTGAGTTCAAGGTGTTGGCGCCAAAATCTGAATGCTTCTTCTCGCAAAAACTCAACAAAAATGCAAAAGAGAACAATTATGAGTGGTAAGACCACTTACTATGAGAGTGAAAACGGAGTACATTACGCACAGTTCGATTCCGACTGCGAATTGCCGATGCTGAGCCGACTGGAGTTCTGCGCCACAGTGCGCCGACTGGAGAACGGAACGCTGCAACTGCAACCGAAATTCAAAGGACGCAAGTCCCGCTCGCGAGCCATCACGCTGTTCCGCACACGCCACATCTGTGTGTCGCTGGGCATAGACAGGAGAGTGCGCATTATGTTGTCGGCTCCCGAGAGTGATATAAGGAATTTACCCCTCTACATAATGGAGGAAGTGCCGCAGGTGGTGAACTATATCTATGAGTTCAATGAAAAAATTAAAAACTTTTAGATATGGGAGCAATGATATGCAAAGTGGTGAGCCAGTCGCCGGTGGTGATGGTTCAATCGAGAAAGCAGGAGGTGGGCCAAATGGCAAAGAGTACTCTGCGACTGAAAGAGGTAGGCAGCGCAAACGAATTCCTGTGTACACTGCTTGGTGGGATTGCCGAGTTCCAGTTCGAGTCAGGGCAAATCGTGACCGTAGGACTGCGCTTTACGGTTCGTGATGGGACCAACGGTGGGCAGTATCAGGACATTACCGCGAGTGACATAGTCTTACTAACGTAATTCACAATTCATAATGCACAATTCACAATTAAATATTATGGAACAGGAAAATATTCAATCTTCATTATTAAATCTTCAATGTAAGAAGATGCCGCAAGGTGTGCGCGAGAGCATAGAGGCTGTTGACCCAGGAGCGGAAATGACCGTTATAACTGCCATTT
The DNA here is from genome assembly GCA_902781515.1 of uncultured Bacteroidales bacterium. Lineage (GTDB taxonomy): Bacteria > Bacteroidota > Bacteroidia > Bacteroidales > Bacteroidaceae > Physcousia. Next base: position 38,166 of record CACZJU010000010.1, read on the forward strand.
GTCCTTGCATAGGGGCACTGGCAACAGGTGTGAGACTGGATGTCCACGGGGAGAAAAAGGGGCTGAACCTTATTTCCTATATCGCTGGCGAATTTGGCAGCGGAAAGGGTAAGATAGACCCTGTGGTGGATGCTTGGATGGGCGAATTGCAGGCACTGGACGATATGTATGACGAGCAGGAGAAGGAGTGGCGCAAAAAGAAGAAGGCGGCACTGAACAAGAAGGAACAGCCAGAGGAACCGCTGCTGCCCATCCGCAACCTGACGCTGAACAACACCGTGGCGAATCTGGCTCAGCAACTTGAAAACACGGAGGGCAAACACGCCTTTTCGTTCACGCCAGAGGCCGATACTGTGGCGCAGAAGTGGAAATCCTCGATGAGCGATTTCTCGGTGATGCTGCGACAAGGCTACGACGGCTCGAAGTATGAACGCAAGGCAAGAAGCTTGGATGCCGTGAACGTGAAGATTAAGCAGTTGCTGTGGAACGTGACGATGTGTGGCACTCCCGATGCCCTGTACCGTGTGGTGACGAACTACACAGACGGACTGCAGAGCCGCATAGCCATTGCACGCACACCGGACAACACCTTCAGTCCGTTGGAGGAAAGGAACAACACTATGAACGAACGGTTGGCGATGAAGATTCAGCAAGTGGCACATCTGTTGCCACTGATGGCGGGCGAGGTGGTGCTGCCGAAACTGGAGGCTCGTGGACGTGAGTGGCTGGAACGCGTCAGACTGGAGACGATGATGAACGACGATCGTGTGCAAGCCCGTCAGCGCATACGCATCTGTGTGACAACCCAACGAATGGTGTGCTGCCTGATGCTCTGTCAGGTATGCGAGAAGCTGATAAAAAACCACGGGCTTAGCGGTGCAGAGGCTCGACTGAAGCAATGCCCGAATCTGTGGAAGGAAATGCTCTTGAAGGCGCAGACTCCAACAATGCTGGACCTCTACGACACGATTGCCGACTACCTGCTGGACAACGCCCTCTTCTTCTTCCGCGACCGCATAGAAAAGGCCTACAAAAGCCGTAACTATGCAGGCTATGCGAATGGGGAGAGAGTGAAACGTGGTAAGAATGATACTATTTTCGAACGATTGGATTTCCAATTCTCCTTTGAACAAGCAATGCAAAATGCCGTAATGGTAAAGGGTGCTGATGTCACTCACAACAGCATAAAGCAGATGCTCAAGAACTGGAAAAATCAGAGGCTTATAGAACAAACTGAAGACGGAAAGTTTAAGAAACTGAGAAATGGATAGTGTCATTTGGTGTCAAAGTCAAAATGTCAAAATCGAAAATTCACAAGAATGTTTCGTGCAGCTCTGGCTACGGCTGGAGCGCACGAGGCAGCTCCTCGAAGGGCAACGCAAGAGATTCTGCATTCGTAACATCTTGCGGTCGTGGTTTGGTCTGCGAGCTACTGACGACTTCATCTGGGAAGTGTGTCACAAGGCCGTAGTTGACGGAAAGGCTCAGGAGGGATGGAATGAACTGCTTCCGCCCTCGCTCTACCCACGATGTCACCGCGAAATCCTGCGAGCTATCGTAGCCGTACGAATGGGCATCGGCATACTGAACGTGAACGTGCATGCACTCGATGCTGCCTACTCCCTCGCCTTTCCAAACAGCGCTCCGCTGAACATAAGAAAGAAATTAAGAGTTAAGTAATCGCGAAGCGCTTTCATAGCGAAGCGGAGAAAGAATTAAGAATGAGAAAAAGCAGCGGCTCAGGAGGGTCGCTGCTTTGCTTAATCGTATCTCTGAGCCTACTACGTAGTCTCGTAATCGCGAAGCGCTTGCGTAGTGAAACGGAGCAAGAAGATAGGCTGCATCTTGGAAAAGTTCAAATAAATTTGACTTTTCGCTCGATTTACACTATCTTTGTCAGCGAAATGGAAGAGAATACAGAGAAATTGACGCTGAGGAGCGAGGGACTGGTGAAGGTCTATGGTAAGCGAACGGTGGTGAACAACGTATCGTTCGACGTGAGCCAAGGTGAGATTGTGGGCTTGCTGGGACCTAACGGGGCAGGTAAGACCACGTCGTTCTACATGACCACTGGTTTGGTGATTCCCAATGCCGGTCACATATATCTTGGTGACGACGAGATAACGAAACTTCCAGTTTACAAGCGTGCCCGAATGGGTATAGGCTATCTGGCTCAGGAGGCTTCGGTGTTCCGAAAGATGTCGGTGGAGGACAACATCATGAGCGTGCTGGAGATGTGTCCAAAACCGGAATCGTTCGAGGGCTCGGCAGCGGAATATCGCCGTTGGAAACTGGAGTCGCTGCTCGATGAGTTCAACCTGCAGAAGATTCGCAAGAATCTGGGCGACCAGTGCTCGGGTGGTGAACGCCGCCGTACGGAGATTGCCCGTTGTCTGGCTATCAATCCTAAGTTCATAATGCTCGACGAACCGTTTGCCGGCGTTGACCCGATAGCCGTTGAGGATATTCAGTTCATCGTGTGGAAGTTGCATCATAAGAACATAGGTGTGCTCATCACCGACCACAATGTGGAAGACACCCTCTGTATTACCAATCGAGCTTATATGCTTTTCGAGGGACAGATTCTGTTCCACGGTACTCCGCAGGAACTGGCTTCGAACCCTGTGGTGCGCGACAAATATCTCACGAATAGCTTTGTTTTGCGCGACAAGGACTTCGAGAAAATGGCTAAAGAACGCGGAGAGTAGCAAATAATTGACAATTGATAATTGATAATTGATAATTATTTGTTAATTTTGCAGCGAAGATCTGCGCTTGTGGTGGAATTGGTAGACACGCCAGACTTAGGATCTGGTGCCTTCGGGCGTGTAAGTTCGAGTCTTATCAGGCGTACATAAACACTTAATTACAATGTTCCTACTGGGCAAGAACATGGACGAGCTGCGCTTGGTGGCCCAAACCGTGGGACTGCCAGCATTTGCCGCCAAGCAAATGGCGCAATGGATTTATGCGCATGGTGTAGCTGATATTGATGAGATGACAAACATCTCGAAGCAGGCACGTGCAAAGCTCAAGGAACAGTATTCAGTAGGGCGTCGTGCCCATTCCCTCGTACAAACATCTGTTGACGGCACTCGCAAGTATCTCTTTCCTACGGAAAGTGGACATTTCGTAGAGTCTGTCTTCATTCCCGACCGCGACCGAGCTACGCTGTGCGTATCCAGTCAGGTGGGATGTAAGATGGGTTGCCAGTTCTGTATGACCGGGCGGCAGGGGTTCGATGGTCAACTGTCGGCTGGCGACATTCTGAATCAGATATATTCTTTGCCCGAGCGTGAGCAACTGACCAACATAGTATTCATGGGGCAGGGTGAGCCTTTCGACAATCTGGATGCCGTGTTGCGTGCGACAGAACTGCTGACTGCCGACTATGGGTTGGCTTGGAGTCCACGCCGCATTACCGTCAGTACTGTGGGATTGCGCAAGGGAATGGAACGTTTCCTGCGTGAGAGTCAGTGCCATCTGGCTGTGTCGCTTCACAATCCGTTCCCTGCCGAACGTGCTGCGATGATGCCTGCAGAAAAGGCTTGGTCGCTGACGGAGTTCCTGCCAATGTTGGCTCAGGAGGACTGGACAGGACAGCGCCGCCTGTCGTTTGAATACATAGTGTTCGAGGGCCTCAATGACTCGAAGGCACATGCACGTGAACTGGTGAGACTGCTGGCTCCGCTGCATTGTCGCGTCAACCTCATACGTTTCCATACCATTCCCGACAGCCCCTTCCGAGGTGCTTCGGAGTTTACGATGACCAGTCTGCGTGACTATCTCAGTCGGCATGGCATCACTGCCACCATTCGCGCCAGTAGAGGTGAGGACATCATGGCTGCCTGCGGCCTGCTGAATACGGCAGAGAACCCCTCCTCCAACCTCCTCCCGAGGGAGGATAGCATTACTAAAACTCTTTAATTAATTTATCATGAATATCGTAAATAAAATCCAAACATATATACTCCCCGCCCTCGGGAGGGGATTGGGGGTGGGGTCGCTCCTACTTCTCTTTTTTTCCTGCAAGAATGGACAACTGGCGGTGCCTCATGCCAGCGGACGACCTTATGAGGTGCTTGTGGTGATGGACAAGGAGATGTGGGAGGCTCCTGTAGGAAGAGCCTTGTTCCAAGTTCTTGATACTGACATTCCAGGACTGCCACAACCCGAACGCTCGTTCCACATATCGCAAGTGGCTCCGCGAGACATGAACCGCACGCTGAGCATCTTCCGCAATATCATAGAGGTGGAAATAGACCACTCGATATATTCAAAGACGAGTATGAAGTTCGTGCGTAACGTTTATGCCGATGAACAGGTGATTTTGCGCATTCGCAGCAACTCAAACGAGTCGTTCATACAGTTCGTCACAGAACATCGTCAGGACATTATCGACTTCTTCACAAAGATGGAGATGAACCGCCTGTGTGTGGACCTCAGCAAGAAATATTCAAGACTGACTTATGACTTGGCAAAGGAAATATTCGGCTGCGAACTGCGTGCTCCAGAGGAACTGAAGAATTACAAGAAAGGTAAGGACTTCCTGTGGACTACAAACAACACGGCAAGCGGTATGGTAAGCATTATGATGTATTCATACCCATACGAAGGTCCTGAAACATTCAATAAGAAATACATCCTGCACAAGCGCGACTCTGTGCTCCGTATAAATATGCCGGGAAGCGAACCGGACATGTATATGCAGACAGATACTGCGTTCACCGATGTGAAGCCCATAGTGGTTCACCACAAATACGCTATGGAGGCTCGCGGTCTGTGGTATATGAAGCACGATGGAATGGGAGGTCCTTTCGTCAGCCACAGTCGAGTGGACACCGAGAACAATCGCGTGGTAGTGGTAGAAGGTTTCGTGTTTGCACCTGAAAAGATGAAGCGCGGACTCATGCGTCGCATGGAGGGTTCGCTCTATATGCTGCTCCTGCCCGAAGAACAACAGACTGAAATAGATACTTCTCTTGAGGAAGATTCAATAACATCAAAAAAGTAAAACCTCATAATCTCAAAATTATGGAACAAGAAAACAGAATACGCATCGGAATCACCTGTGGTGATGCGAACGGAATAGGTTACGAAGTTATATTTAAGACATTTGCAGAACCTACGATTTTCGAGCTCTGCACGCCCGTTCTCTATGGCAATCCCCGTATTGCCACATATCATCGTAAGGGCTTGAACCTGAACACGAACTTCGCTGCCATTCAGAATGCATCGGAGGCTCTGCCAGACAGACTGAATTTGGTGGTGGTGGACGATTCGGAGGTGAAGGTAGAACTGGGCTCGGCTTCTCAGGAGGCAGGTCAGCAGGCACTGATGTCTCTCGACAAGGCTCTCCGCGATTATAGTGAGGGTAAAATCGACGTTATCGTTACCGCTCCCATAAATAAGAATACCATTCAGAGCGAGAAATTCCATTTCCCCGGTCATACCGAATATATTCAGGATAAGTTGGGAAAGGGCAGCGAGGCGCTGATGATTCTGATGAACGAACGCTTGCGCGTGGCATTGGTAACTACCCATCTGCCTATTTCTCAGGTGGCTAGTGCAATCACTGAGGAGTCGGTGTTGGCTAAATTACGCATTCTGAACCGTTCGCTGCTGCGCGATTTTGCTTTGTCGGCACCGCGTATTGCAGTTCTGGCTCTTAATCCTCATGCCGGTGACAACGGTCTGCTTGGAGCCGAGGAACAGCAGGTTATCGTTCCTGCCATAGAGAAGGCTAATGCAGAGGGTATTGCGGCATTTGGTCCGTATGCTGCCGATGGATTCTTCGGTTCACATGCCTACGACCATTTCGATGCCGTCTTGGCAATGTATCACGACCAGGGGCTTACGGCCTTCAAGGCTCTGGCTATGGATGATGGGGTTAACTTCACTGCAGGACTGCCTGTAGTCCGTACCAGTCCGGCTCATGGTACTGCCTACGATATTGCCGGTCGTGGCGAGGCTGATGAGAATTCGTTCCGTCAGGCAATATTCATTGCTACGGATATCTGGAGAAACCGTAAGTTCTTCGACGAGAGCGTTGCCAATCCGCTTCCAAAGCTTTATCAGGACCGTCGTGAGGACATGGGCGGACCGCGTCCGTTCCGTGATGGCAATTTCGAACGTCGTCCGCGACCCACCACAGAACAATAGTCTGTGACTAATCGCTACCGTAATATATTTCTATTTATAGGCGTGGCGGCTATTGCCGTCATGCTCTTTTCTTTTGATATGTCGTGGGCTGAAGTGGGTGCTCACATACGCAGGGCGGGCTATTGGTTCCCGGCTGTCATAGTGCTGTGGCTATTCATATATATAATTAATGCGCGCGCGTGGCAGATTATCGTCAATGAAGGAAATCGGAAGCCTCGCATTGGTTTCCTGCGTATATTCAAATACACGGTATCGGGCTATTCATTGAACAGTGTGACGCCAGTGGGATTACTTGGTGGCGAGCCTTATCGCATTATGGAACTCTCACCTCTCGTAGGTCGTGCCAAGGCTACCAGCAGTGTCATTCTTTATGCCATGATGCATATCTTTTCCCACTTCTGCTTTTGGATATTCTCGTTGGGGGTATTCCTTGTGCGTTATGCTCATGCGCTGTCATTGTCAATGCTCATTGTTTTGGGGGCAATTCTTCTGTTTTGCCTCGTAGGCGTGAAGTTCTTTGTTATGGGATACCGCTATGGTCTGGTGCAGAAGACTGTGTCTGTGTTTTCCCGTCTACCCTTGGTAGGAGCGCGTATTCAGCGTGTTGCCGAATCCCATGCTGAGGGCTTACAGACAGTTGACGAACAGATTTCGGCTTTGCACACGCAGCGTCCTCTCGTATTCTACCGCAGCCTGTTTCTTGAGTTCTTTGCCCGCTTGGTGGGATGTTTCGAGTTGCAGTTCATTCTCTTTATCTTCAATCCCAGCATATCCTATTGGGATTGTTTGCTGATGCAGGCTTTCGTCTCGCTCTTTGCCAATCTTTTCTTCTTCATACCTATGCAAATGGGCTCTAAAGAGGGCGGACTTGCCATATTTACCAGCGTTCTCCACATGAATGGTTCTTATGGTGTCCTCACAGGTCTGATTACTCGTCTTCGCGAACTCATCTGGATTGCCATAGGTCTCCTTCTAATCCGCTTTGGCAATAAAAAACAGGTAAAATCAAATATTTTTTAATTTTTAATTTTTGATTTTTAATTTTTTGTTGTACCTTTGCAGCGCTTTTGACCAGAAGCCACTTGAAAAGAGTGTTCGGAGAGATGGTAGAGTGGTCGATTACACCGGTCTTGAAAACCGGCGTGCTGAGAGGCACCGGGGGTTCGAATCCCTCTCTCTCCGCAAAGAAGGCAACCATTGGGTTGCCTTTTCCTTTTCTAAAAATCGGAAAGTAGTTGTTTGATGACGGAGGGGAAATGCTCCATCTCCAACTGATGCTCTTTCTCAGCAATATCATCTACTGTGTCGTCAGGAGATATGGCTGTTCGGAACTGTGCTATTATTTGTCCACCGTCGCATACCGGTGTAACATAGTGCACCGTCATTCCAGTCTCTGTGTCACCAGAGGCTTTTACGGCTTCGTGAACATGATGTCCCCACATACCTTTACCACCGTATCGTGGCAGGAGAGCAGGGTGAAGATTGATAATGCGGCGTGGGAATGAATCAATCAGAAAATCGGGTACGATGGGCAGAAAACCAGCCAACACCACCATGTCTGTATCATAGCGCGAGAGCAGCGGCAGCATGTAATCGGGGTTGTTCAAAAGTTCTTTTGTGATTACCTCGGTGGGGACATTCAACCGTCGAGCTCGTTCGAGCACTCCAGCATCTGGTTTATTGCATACAACAATACTGACTTCAGCCAGAGGACTATTGGCAAAATAGCGTATTATGTTTTCGCAATTTGTGCCGCCTCCAGAGGCAAATATGGCCAGATGTTTCTTTTCCATACGTGGACTGCTATTCATTTTGACTTTGCAAAAATAGGCTTTTTCGCTTATTTATTTTGCTTAATCCATGCTTTTCATTATCTTTGCGACATAATTTTAACAAAATTTATGTCTTATTTAGTGCTTTTTAAGCTTCTGGGTTCACTCGCTCTGCTTATGTTCGGTATGAAGACAATGAGTGAAGCTCTGCAGAAGATGGCCGGTCCGCAATTGCGACACGTCCTGGGTGCAATGACCACCAACCGCTTTACCGGTATGCTTACTGGAACCTTGGTTACAGCTTCGGTACAGTCCTCAACTGCCACAACAGTGATGACGGTTTCGTTTGTGAATGCCGGTTTGCTGACACTGGCTCAGGCCATATCCATTATTATGGGTGCAAACATTGGCACCACGCTGACGGCTTGGATTATGTCGGCAGGTATGTCCTTCGACATTACCAGCGCGGTATATCCGGCATTTTTCATTGGTATTATACTGATTTACCAAAAGAAATACCGCTATATCGGCGACTTCCTGTTTGGTTTGTCATTCCTGTTGCTTGGCTTGGGTACGTTGCGTGCTACGGGAACGGAGATGCACCTCGGCGAGAATCAGGCTTTGCTTGACTTCTTTGCTTCGTTCGACCCCGATTCGTTCTTTACAACCGTTGTATTCCTTTTTTTGGGTGGAATAATGACATTCTGTGTGCAGTCTTCTGCTGCGGTTATGGCTATTACCATGATTCTGTGCTCCAGCGGTGCGCTTCCCATTTATCAGGGTATAGCTTTGGTGATGGGTGAGAACATAGGTACTACCGTAACATCTAATCTGGCAGCGTTGTCGGCTAACACACAGGCACGTCGTGCAGCCTTTGCACACATGTTCTTCAACGTGTTCGGTGTGATATGGATATTATTCGTATTCCGTCCGTTTGTGGATATGGTTTGCGGATGGGTAGGTTACGATGTCGATATGTCGAAGGAAGCGGTTGATGTTTCTGTATTCCTTGCCAATGCGGCTAAACTGAGCTTCGTCCTGGCAGCGTTCCATACTTCATTTAATGTGGTAAATACCTTTATTCTTATATGGTTTATTCCTCAGATTGAGAAGTTCGTATGCTGGGTCATCAAGTCCAAGGCTGTAGATGAGGAGGAGGATTTCCGTCTGCACTTTATTACGGCTGGCTTCATGAAGACTCCGGAACTTTCGGTGTTGGAGGCACAGAAGGAAATACAAGCATTCTCGGACCGTATGCAACGTATGTTCGGTATGGTACAGGAATTGTTGGATAAGTCTGCAACGAGCAACAGAAACAGAACCAGTGAAGCTGACTTTACCAAGCTGTTCTCGCGAATCGAGAAATACGAGAGCATATCCGACAGTATGGAGCTGGAGATTGCAGAGTATCTGGAAAGTGTTTCTGACGCTCATCTCAGTGACGACACTAAGGCTAAGATTCGTGCAATGTTGCGTGAGGTTTCCGAGTTGGAGTCGATAGGTGATTCGTGCTACAATATGGCACGCACCATCAACCGTAAGTATGCTACTAAGGAAGACCACTTCATTGAGACACAGTATGAACATCTGCACCAGATGATGAGTCTCATTGACCATGCCTTAACGCAGATGAACCTGTTGATGGGTGGTCGTAAGGAAGCTTACAACATTAACCGTACCAAGAATATCGAGAACGAAATCAATAATTATCGCAACCAGTTGAAGTCACAGAACATAAGCGATATCAACAATCACGAGTACACTTATGCTGTAGGTACCATCTATATGGACCTCATCAATGAGTGCGAGAAGTTGGGTGACTACGTTGTGAATGTCGTCGAGGCACGTATGGGTGTCCGTCAGCGAATTGCGTAATTATTGGAGCTTCGGCTTCAACTCATCGGGGCTGTCGTTGGTAAACATATTTACCTTGGGAGCCTCCTTCGTGAAGAAAGTTTCGATTTCACCAGTAGATAAGGAGAGCGTGGGCTTAAAGTCTGTGCTCTTCATGTATTGTAATATTGCGCAACGCATCTGACGAGCTACAAGTCGGTTGGAAAGGTTGCTCGTGATGTCCATTGTGGTCATAAGGAGCTTGCCTTTGCCCACATTTGCCTCTACTATCATGCCCAATTTGCGCGATAGATGCCAGGTATCGATTGGCTGTACGGGTGACTGGTAGTCTTTGGGAAGCAGGCCGAGATTTATCACCTGAGCTCGGTTGAGCAGTTCCCACCAATTGAGGTTTCCCCACGAATCGCTTGGGAAGTTCTTGAAGAGCGGGTGCTCGGTATTTATGTAGGCACCTGTGGTGTGTGGGGGGCGCATCTTGAACCAACTCGTGTTCCAGAATACTGGCAGGTAAGTCTGACGGACATCGTTGCCGTAGGTTACTTTTCCTGCAGCTGTTAGCAACACTTTTCCACCGCGTGCCAATGTACTTTTTGCCTTGGCGTCGAGTGTTTCGGCGATGTATATGCCTTCTTCTGAGGGCATCTCTATCTCGGCGGGATATACCCAGAATTCCCACGAGTTACGGATTTCCTTTGCGGCTGCGACTGTCAGCGTCAGTTTGGTTGGTTCGGTGAAGCTTGCCAATGGCAGTACGATGCTACCCAATTCGGTATTCTTGCCCAATGGAATGTCGCGCTTAGCCAAGCTATCAAGGAGTATGACCTCGCCTTTGCTATTGCTGATGATGTATAGCGGAGTGACGTTCTTAAGTCGTCCGTAGTAGGCATTGTACATTTCGACGGGCACGCGAAGTGTGTCGGCAGAACTATATACGAAGCGCGGGAAGCGTGCGAGCGGCACTATGGGCGAACAGAACTGGCTCCATTCCTTAGCAGTACAGTAGCCTTTCTCGCGCCAGAATACATTGAGAACGCCCTCAAGGGCTGTGCCTTGTCCGCTGTAGTCGTTGAGACCCAGAAGTTGGAACCCGCTATAGTCTTTTGTACGTAGATTGCGCTCTATTTCGTATTTATAGCATAGTGTCTGCAGCTTTCCGCTTGCCATCAGGAACTTCTCGCTCATCGCTTCCATTCCGTTGTCGCGAAGCAGGTCGGCAAATATCTCGAAGTTGCGGGCTTTGTATAAACCTGTGTACTGACGGACTTCCTTGAAGTCGGGGAAGGCACACCATTGTCCTTGCTCGTGAGCGAGTATCGGTGAGTTGTTGTCCTCCTCGCCCTTGTAGTTGCGAGGACGCAGAATGTCGTTGAGGTAGTCGTCGTCACTTGAGGGAGCATGACGGCTCCAATCGAGTCCGCGACCGCCGCCTTTTACGTGGTATTGGCTTTCGCTGTCCCAAGCCCATCCGCCGCCTACTGATGCTCCGCAATAGAGTCGGCGAGGGTCTTCATGTCGCCAGTGGTTGACCCACATATTTGTGTAGGGCACCCAGTTGCCTGCAGGCTCGTTGCCCGAAGCCATCATGAGGAATGAAGGATGGTTTCCGTAGGCATCAAGAATACGTTGTGTCTCATCCATCAGATATTTGTCGATGGTCATGCCTGCGCCCAACTTCACTCCGTGATTAGGCCATGTGGGACCTTCCGGCTGGAGATAGAAGCCTAAGCGGTCGGCTACGGCGAAGGCTGCTTCTGGGGGACAGTAGGAGTGGAAACGCATGAAGTTGAGTCCATAGTCCTTACATTTCTGTATGATACGTTCCCATTCTGATTCGTCGGTTGGTGGGTAGCCTGTGATGGGGAAGGTGCAGTTCTCCACTGTTCCTCTTATCCATATCGGACGACCGTTGAGAAAAAGTTGCCGACCCTGTGCCGTGATGTTGCGCATGCCGAAGTCGGTCTCGTAGGCATCGCCGTCAACAGTAACCACGAGGTGGTAGAGGTTGGGGTGGAACTCGTCCCAGAGTTCCATATCTTCTCCCATGAGAGCGGTGAAGCGCATAACGTTGTTTTCGTACATCACTTCGTCTTCTACCAACGGTTTTGCTCTATTATAAGATTGTATAGATATGCCCACGATTGGAGTGCGTTCGGTGAAGCGCAGGCGGCTGTCCATGGTTACCTCAATTTCCACTTCGTGCTTTTCGACGTTGGGGAACACACGGACACGCTTAATCCATATGTTGCGTGGGGTTGTACGCAGTTCCATTCGACCAACTATGCCATTCCAGTCGCCCTGTGTCTGGTCGGTTACGGAGTGTGAGTCTTGTCCTACTCCTACGCCGTCAATACCGTTATAGACGTGTATGGCTATTTGATTGCTTTGACCGGGAATAAGTTGTTCTGTGATATCGAACTCATGTGGAGCGCTGAGGCTGTTTTGATGTCCGGCCTTCTGACCGTTGACATAAACGGTGGTTTCGATATGTGGACGTTCGAGGAATAGTACTGTTCGTTTTCCAGCCCACGATTGTGGTATGTATATGGAGCGACGATACCATGCTGAGCCTACATAGTGGTGGTCGGGCGTAAGGAAGAATGGGAACTTCATCTTGCCTTCCTCGCGGTAGGGCTTCATGTAGGGGTTGAAGTAGAAGGATGAGTCGTAGAGCGAACCTATCCATCGTGTGTGGATGCTCGTTGGGTCGCCCTTTCCTTGTTCGGGCATCGAGCCTGGAAGCATGATGTTATCCAGCAGGTCGCGGTCGTACCACTTCTGCTCTGTACCAACATTCTCGCGGTCAATTTGGAATTGCCACGAGCCTGTCAGGTCTATGGTGTTCTGAGAGTGTAGAGCTGAGAGTGTAGAGTTGAGAGTTAGAAGCTGAATGATAAGGAATAATGCAATGTTGAGATGTTTTTGCTTTGTCTTCATGATTTTGTCTCTAAACTCTAAACTTTAAACTCTAAACTTTAAATTTTACTTATCAAGTGCCTCGTACTTTGAGTTGTTCGACTTGAACTCGGGCACTATTTCCTTCATCTTCTTGACAGTAGCCATATCGTCGAAATTCTCGGATATCTTTACAAGTTCGTCTATGTCGTGGCATACGGCCTTGTAATCGTACTCGCGTACTTCGGCTATGCGTATCTTTTCGTGGAATGTGGGTTTGGTGTTCTCTTGGTCGTTGAGAACTTCCTCGTAGAGTTTCTCACCTTCTCGCAGTCCTGTGAACTTCACTTCCACTCCCTTAGCTCCGCTTAGTAGTATCATACGCTGAGCAAGGTCGGCAATGCGGACGGGTTTGCCCATATCGAAGACGAATATTTCGCCTCCGTTGCCTTTCGTTCCAGCCTCAAGCACGAGGTTGCAGGCTTCGGGGATGAGCATGAAGTAGCGTATGATGTTGGGATGTGTGACGGTGACAGGTCCACCTCGCTTTATCTGTTCGGTAAAGAGGGGAATGACGGAGCCGTTGGAGCCGAGTACATTACCGAAACGTGTGGTAACGAACTGCGTAGCATCCTGCTTGCCACTCTCTTTCAATTGTTTGTCGAGACTCTGGACATATATTTCGCAGATACGTTTCGAGCAACCCATGACGTTTGTCGGATTGACGGCTTTATCGGTGCTGACCATCACGAACTTCTTGGTGCCGTATTTTACGCTCATATCTGCCACGATGCGTGTGCCCAGAATGTTGTTCTTAACGGCCTCACTGGGGTTGTCCTCCATCATTGGCACGTGTTTGTAGGCTGCGGCGTGGAATACGAATTCGGGTCGGAAGTCGCTGAATATCTTCTCCATTCTCTGCTTGTTGCAGATACTGGTCACTATTGTCTGGCAGGGGACATCGGGGTATTCCTTTGCCATCATCAGGCGTATGTCGTGCTCTGGCGTTTCGGCTTGGTCTATGAGCATGAGTGCTGCTGGACCGAAAGAGGCAACCTGACGTACAATCTCTGAACCAATGCTGCCTGCCGAACCGGTTATGAGCACGCGATGTCCTTCAATTACCTTGCTTACGCTCTTCATATCAACAACGATTTCGTCGCGAGGCAGTAGGTCTTCTACGCTTACCTCCTTCAGACTCATCTGCTGTGGTATGGAACTGCCGTCTTTTGTTTCCGTCAATTGCTGCTCCACCATGTATATCTTTACGTTGTTGGCTATCAGCAAGTCCTGCAGTTCCTGGTCGTCACGGAACTCGCGTTGACGAGTGGGGGATACCAGAACGGCCTCGATGCCTTTGTGCCTCAATTCCTGTGGCAGGGTGCTACGGTCGCTATAGACCTTGCATCCCATGAGCATATGATTGAATTCTACGTCTTTGGGGGTGATAAATCCCTTTAACTCGAATTTTACGGGACGCTGGGTTCGGATATTCTTTGCAAGAGCCACGCCGCCGTCTTGCACACCATAGATGAACACTCGCTTTGCCCAGTCCTTTGTGCTGACTACATCGTACATTATCTTCACGAGAACTCGCTCGGCCCACATCAATGCCGTAGCAGAGAGGTAGGTTGCCACTAAGTGGCGTGTGGTCAAGTGCTCCCAAGCGGAAGGACTCCATCGGTAAACCCAATAGTGGAGGCCTATGATGGCAATAAGTGCACAACCGTTAGCCAATGCTACTCGCTGCAAATCGACAAACGAGGAGTAGCGAATAATTCCCGAATATGTTGAGAATACGCGGAAGAAAACCATAGTCACGGCTATGTAAAGCCACATTACTCGGGTCAGAGGCCAGAAGTGTTGCTGTGTGACTGCTCCTCGATAGAATAGCCAATATACGAAAATTGACATTACATAGAGGATAAGACAGTCGAGTATCAGTATTATCCAATATGGGAGGGCCTTCCGTTCGAAGTACCAACTGAATAGTTTATAGGGATGTTTCATATTTTTCTTTGTTGTTATTTTCTCTCGTGCGTAGTATATTAAATATATGTATGGTCTGCAAAGTTAAACATAAAATTCAAGATGGACAAACATTTTCAACGGATTACCCCTAAGATGTTGAAAAAAATACGTAACTTTGCGCGTAATTGAAAACTTAATCATTAGTACAATGAGACTTGATGGACGTAGGGAGAGCTCGAATGTTGAGGATCGTAGAGGCATGGGTGGAGGTGCGAAGGCTGGAATAGGTGGTCTCGCAGGTATCATAATAATCGCCCTCATGACTTTCCTCGGAGGTGGCGATTTAGGTGATGTCGTCAACAACGTCGTTCAGCAAGGCGGACTCTCTGGCCTGCAGGAAGAACGGGTGGAGGGTCAACGCGAGTTTACAGCTGAGGAAGAAGAACTTGCCCGCTTCTCCCGTCAAGTACTGGCCTCGACAGAGGATGTATGGACAGAAGTGTTCCGAAAGATGGGACGTACCTATGTGCCGCCTACGCTGGTACTCTTTACAGGCAGTGTCTCATCGGCTTGTGGTGAGGCATCCAGCAGTGTTGGTCCTTTCTATTGCTCTGGTGACCAGAAACTCTATATTGACCTGTCATTCTTCACTGAGATGAAAAGTCAGTTGGGCGCAGATGGCGATTTCTCCTATGCTTATGTCATAGCTCACGAAGTGGGACATCATGTCGAGAATCTTCTCGGGACATTGAACGATGCTCATGTCCAAATGAACCGTGTTTCTAAGACCGAAGCCAACAAGATAAGTGTCCGTCTCGAACTACTTGCCGACTACTATGCCGGTGTATGGGGGCATTACGAAAACCAAGCTTACGGCTCGTTGGAGAAAGGCGATATAGAAGAAGCCATCGATTGTGCCGAGAAGATAGGTGATAACTATCTCCAGAAGAAGGCTCGTGGCTATGTTCAGCCAGAATCATTCACCCACGGTACAAGCGCCCAGCGTATGCGTTGGCTCAAGCGAGGACTCGATACAGGTGATATGAATACTACAACCTTCGGCATTCCGGAAAGTCAGCTATAGGCAAGACAAATGATAAACAAACAAGGACAGGGCACCATACAGGTGCAGACTCAGACGCAACAGCTTACACCGCAACAGGTGTTACTGGTGCGATTGACTGAACTGCCCTTGAATGACCTTCGCGAACGCATTGACAAGGAACTTGAGGACAATCCTTGGTTGCAGGGCGATTTGTCGGAACAGTCGGGAACAGAAGGCTCTGACTATGAAACAAAAGCCGAAGATTCCACATACGATGGAACATCGGATGGCGATGAGCGGGTAGAACCTGCTCCTACTTCTGTACTCTTCGACGATGAGGATGATGGTTCGCAACGTGATTCAAACGATAAGGCAGAGGAACATCGTCGTGAACTCGCTGATACTGCAGAGTCTTTCTTCGACCATCTTGTTGATCAATTGGGTGAATATCAGCTTACCGACCATGAGCAGGAGGTTATGAAGTATCTCATAGGTTCACTCGCCGATGATGGTCTTCTACGCATACCTCTTATGCAAATTGCCGATGAATTGGACATTTATCAGAATGTTACCACTTCTCCCGAGGAACTTGAACGTTTGCTCGTAACGGTCTTGCAACAGATGGAGCCAGCTGGCATTGGTGCACGTAGCCTTCAAGAGTGCCTCGTCATTCAAGCTCGTCGTAATTATCAAGGTGAGGCACGCGACCAAATGTTGCACCTCTTCCTACGTTATTGGGACGACTTTACACACCAACGCTGGTCGCGCATACAACAGTTGATGAAGCTTGACGATCTCGCTCTCGAACATCTTCAACAGCGCATTCAGCGCCTCAATCCCAGACCAGGAGGAAGTCTCGGAGGTGATCACAGCGACAACCATGTTGTAACACCTGATTTCATTGTTGAAGTTGACGAGAATGGACAGATACAGATGAACCTTAACGAAGGCGATTTGCCTCGTCTTTCCATAAGCCCTGATGCCGAGCAGGAGTTGCAGATGCCAGCGGTCACAGTTTCAGAACGTGAGGCTATGAAATATCTTCGAATGCAGATTGGCAATGCGAAGATGTTCATCGATGCCTTAGCACAGCGACGTGACACGATGTTGCGTACCATGTGGGCAATCATACGCATCCAGCGTCCATTCTTCCTCGAAGGTGACGAGACTCTGCTCCGTCCCATGAAACTCGAGGATGTTGCAGATTTAACGGGGCAGGATATTTCTACCGTAAGTCGCGTTTCCAACAGTAAATTCGTACAGACGAATCATGGTATTTATCCCCTCCGTTGGTTCTTTACAACGGCAGCCCGACAGAATGGCGACGAGGTGACCATCCGCAAGATTCTACAGGCACTCAAGGAGATTGTAGATGCTGAGGATCATCACCATCCGTTAAGTGATGAACGTCTTGTAATGATGCTTCGTGAGCGTGGATACGATGTTGCCCGACGCACCGTTGCCAAATACCGAACCCAACTTGGAATACCTGAGAGCCGACTAAGAAGAATATGAACATAAAACAGAAAGTACGCGAGAGAGCAACTATTTTAGTTGTGGCACGAACACTTAGCGATGTGTTCCGTCCTTCGTATTATCCTGTAATGGGTTTTGCCATTCTGCTCATGTTCACTTATCTCTCACAGCTCCCTTGGTCATACAAGTTCAGTCTGATATTACTTGTTTATCTCTTCACGGTAACATTCCCGTCTATCGGTGTGTATCTCTATCGATTCGGTCGTAAGATTTCTGTTCAGGATTTGGAGAAGCGCAAGTATCGCATTGTGCCTTATCTTCTGCATCTGATTTCCTACGCTGTGCTCTACCGTTCTATGTACACCATCCACGCGCCTGCATTTGTTCGGGCAATTCTCGTTATTTCCCTGCTGGTTCAGGCTTTCTGCATAGTCATCACTCTCTTCTGGAACATCAGTATGCACTCTGCTGGAGCAGGGGCAATCATAGGTGCTCTGGTGGTATATGCCTGGATATTCCGCTTCAATCCCGTATGGTGGCTTTGTGCAGCCATAATGGTCAGTGGTTTAGTAAACAGCAGTCGCATGCTTCTCCGACAACATACGCTCGGTCAGGTCCTTGGAGGCACAGCAGTTGGCTTTTTATGTGGACTTGCCGGCTTCTTCATCTAAAACACATAACCGTATAACCTCATAACCGTAAAACCTCAATGAAACCACAAGTTAGTATTATCATGGGTAGCACGAGCGACCTGCCCATAATGGAAAAAGCAGCACAGATACTCGATGAAATGGGCGTTTATTTCGAGATGAATGCTTTATCGGCTCATCGTACACCAGCAGAGGTCGAGCAATTTGCTCGCGAAGCCGAAGGTCGCGGTGTGCAGGTCATCATTGCAGGAGCAGGTATGGCTGCGGCTCTGCCAGGTGTAATTGCAGCTAACACGACTCTACCCGTTATAGGTGTTCCCATAAAAGGTATGCTCGATGGACTTGATGCCTTGCTTTCCATTGTTCAGATGCCTCCTGGAATTCCAGTTGCAACCGTTGGTGTTAATGCTGCCCAGAATGCAGGATTGCTGGCTCTTGAAATGCTTGCTTTGTCGAATCCCGAGCTAGCCGAAAAACTCAAGGGATACAAGGTAAGTCTGAAGCGTAAGATAGTTAAGGCAAATGCTGAGCTCTCCGAAGTTAAGTATAAGTTTAAGATTTAACCCATTGGTTTCATAAGCCCATAACTAATGATAAGAAGAAAAACCCACGAAGTTCGTGTAGGAAACATAGGGATTGGAGGAGATAATCCTGTTCGTGTGCAGTCGATGTGCACTACTTCGACGATGGATACCGAAGGGTGCGTACGCCAGATTCTTGCTATTGCGAAAGCAGGTGGCGAACTTGTCCGCTTGACCACACAGGGTGTGCGTGAGGCTGAGAATCTGAAAGAAATTCGTCGTCGTGTACGCGAGGCTGGTTGCGACGTTCCTCTGGTTGCCGACGTCCACTTCAATCCTCGCGTAGCCGAGGTGGCTGCCCTCTATTGCGAGAAAGTTCGTATCAATCCGGGCAACTATGTTGATGCAGCCCGTCAGTTCAAGCATCTGGAATATACTGATGAAGAGTATCAAGCAGAGCTTCAGCGTATCGAGGATCGTCTGGTTCCATTCCTTAATATATGTCGCGAGCACCATACGGCTGTCAGGATAGGTGTTAATCACGGTAGTCTTTCGGACCGCATTATGTCGCGTTATGGTGATACTCCTGAGGGAATAGTGGAATCGTGCATGGAGTTCCTGCGTATCTGCATGAAGTATCAGTTCCTCGACGTTGTAGTCAGCATTAAGGCTTCTAATACCGTGGTTATGGTGGAGAGCGTGCGTCTGTTGGTAAAGGCTATGGATAAGGAAGGAATGACCTTTCCCCTTCACCTCGGAGTGACGGAGGCAGGCGAGGGTGAGGACGGTCGCATTAAGTCGGCAGTAGGCATTGGTGCCTTGCTCGTCGATGGTATTGGTGACACCATTCGCGTTTCTCTCAGCGAGGCTCCGGAGAACGAAATACCTGTTGCTTACACGCTTCTGCAAGCTGCCCGTTTACGCTTTACGAAGACTGAGTACATCTCTTGTCCAGGTTGTGGCAGAACGTTGTTCGACCTTCAAGGTACAATCGCTCGTGTGAAGGCAGCGACAAGTCACCTTACGGGCTTGAAGATAGCAGTTATGGGCTGCATTGTCAATGGTCCTGGTGAAATGGCAGATGCCGACTACGGCTACGTAGGTGCTGCCCGTGGTAAGGTCTCCCTTTACAAAGGCAAGCAATGTATAGAGATGAATATCCCTGAAACTGATGCCGTAGATCGCCTATTAGAAATTATAAATAAAGATAGATATGAATAACCAACCCCTACTTATCTACAATACTCTTTCCCGTCAGAAAGAGTTGTTCCGTCCACTTCACGAAGGTCGTGTGGGTATGTACGTATGCGGTCCTACCGTTTATGGTGATGCCCATCTTGGACACGCACGTCCAGCCATCACTTTCGACCTTTTGTTTCGTTACCTCCAGCATTTGGGCTACAAAGTTCGCTACGTTCGTAACATCACCGATGTAGGTCACTTGGAACACGATGCCGACGAAGGTGAGGACAAGATTGCAAAGAAGGCACGTCTTGAGGAATTGGAACCTATGGAGGTGGCACAGTATTATACCAACCGTTTCCACGAGGCTATGGCAGCTTTGAATTGCTTACCCCCAAGCATTGAACCGCATGCTACAGGGCACATCATCGAACAACAGCAATTGGTGCAGCAGATTCTCGACAACGGTTACGCCTACGAATCAAACGGCTCAATTTATTTCGATGTCGAGAAGTATGACAAAGACCACAAGTACGGTATTCTGTCGGGCCGCTCGCTTGAGAATATCAAGGATGCCAGTCGTGAACTGGCTGGTGTAGGTGAGAAACGTAATCAAGCCGACTTCGCCTTGTGGAAGGCTGCCCAACCAGAACATATAATGCGCTGGCCTTCGCCTTGGAGCGATGGCTTCCCTGGTTGGCACTGTGAGTGCACGGCTATGGGACGTAAGTATCTTGGTGAGCATTTCGACATTCACGGTGGTGGTTTGGACCTCGTATTCCCTCATCATGAGTGCGAGATAGCGCAGGCAGTTGCCAGTCAGGGTGACCAAATGGTGCACTATTGGATGCATAACAACATGATTACCATCGATGGAAAGAAGATGGGTAAGTCGTACAACAACTTCATAACCTTGCCTCAGTTCTTTGCTGGTGACCATCCTTTGTTGTCTCAGGCATATTCGCCTATGACCATCCGTTTCTTCATTCTTCAGGCTCATTATCGTTCTACGGTGGACTTCTCGAACGATGCTCTGCAGGCAGCTGAGAAGGGACTTGCCCGTCTTATGGATGGCTGGAAGTTGCTTCAGCGTCTGCAGGAAGGACAGAAGACGAAGGGAACTCCACAGGTAGAGGTAAAGTATGTTGACGAACTCCGTCAGCAATGCTACGATTCAATGAACGACGACCTGAATTCGCCGCAGGTGATAAGCGCCCTGTTCGATGCTTGTCGTGTTATCAACACTGTCAATGACAAGAAGGCTTCAATAACTGCTGAAGTGGCACAGGCAATGGCTGAGGTGTTCCGTACCTTCGCTTTCGATATTCTTGGACTTACCGAGAATGCCGGCACAAGCAATAAGGCCCGTGAAGAAGCCTTCGGACACGTCGTTGATATGCTCTTAGAGCAACGCAGTCAGGCAAAGGTTGAAAAGAACTGGGCTCTCTCAGACAAGATTCGCGACGATCTCGTAGCTCTTGGCTTTGAAGTAAAGGATACTAAGGACGGCTATTCGTGGTCACTCAACGTATAGTGTGATTACTGATGTTGGCTGACCCATTGCTCGTAGCTATGCTTCCAGCGATTATGGGTCCAGAGCCATAATTCGGGCTGTTCACGAATTTGTTCTTCAAGCATAGAGGCATATTTGTCAACAACAGCGAATTCATCCATTTTATCGAATGGAATATTCATAGGCAAGACCTCGGCACGGTAATATCCGCGTTGAGGTCTTGTTACGCGTATATAATAGAATGCAGCTCCAACCTGACGGGCTATACGTTCAGAACCTACAAGGAATGCGGTCTGACGATTGAGGAACTGTGTCCAGTGGTGTAATGCCTGCGACTTCGGCTCTTGGTCGGCAATAAAACCGATAACCAGATGCTCACCTTGTTTTTTTGCTGTGATTATGTGTCGTAGCGTTTGTTTCATAGGGATACAACGTCCTCCAAACTTCTCGCGTTCACGCAGGAAATGCTCGTCGGCCTCCTTGTTGTGAAGTGGATGATATATCTGTGCTCCCACCCATGGACTATGCAGCCAAAGGGGGAATGATGCCATCCATTCCCAGTTGCAATAGTGTCCGAGATATGCGAAACAGAATTGAAGACCGTCTTTATCGAGCTGCTGGTGCATCTCTTCTATACCTTCAAACTTTAAGCGACGCTGTATTTCGTCGTTCGACATAGTCTCAAGTTTTATTGTTTCCACCACATAGTCGCAGAAGAAATGATAGAAGTTTCTGGCAATCTGTCTTATTTCTTCGGCGTTCTTTTCAGGAAAACTGTCGGTGAGCTGACGAACCACGAGCTTCCTTCTATAGCGTATAATATAGAAAACCAAAGGAAACAAGAGCCAGTCGGAAAGGAAATAATGTACAGCCAGCGGCATCCGCGACAGCAGCTGCACTAATCCAAATGCAAACTTAGTTAATGCGGATTTCATGGGTGCAGTGATGTATAAGAGTAATGTAGTATCTGCAGTCCTTTCTGTAGGCGTGTGGAATCTACGGCTTCCCCTATAGGCAGAGCACGCTGTGCTGTGAGGTCGTACATTGTTTCTCCCGTTTCGTCTTTATACAGCATGCCGGATGGGTAGTTGCAATATACGAAAGGCTTATAGTCGGGGCTCAGTATATTACGGCTCCAAGGATAATCATTGTGTTGTTCTCCCATCTGTGCCAACAAGGTAGCAGCGATGTCACTTTGGTTCATCAGAGTGTGGATGCGACGCTTTCCCTTTACAGCTCCACCCGTCCACAACATAGGACTGTGGAAGAACTCCGAGTTGTCATAGGTCTGTTCATACAGGAACCCATGGTCAGGTATTATTATTACCAACAGTTTGTCCCATACAGGGAGTGTGCGCAGACTATCCACGAGGTCACCAACACACTGGTCGGTATATGCGAAGGCATTCAGTTTCTTGTCTTCCAGACGATGATATGGCACATCCCAAGGTTCGTGGCTCGATATTGTTTGCCATACCATCATCCAGCGGGCTGTTGTATCTATCTCTGCAATGGTATGATACATCTTCATGGCAGCCGTACTGTCGTTAGCCCCCCAGCCAGTGTTCAGTTCTACCTTTTTGAAGTAAGAATCGTCCATCAGTGCTTCAAATCCCATATCGGCGAGATAACGGTATTTGCCCATATTCGTCATCTTTCCGGCATACATATATCCCGTCTTGTAGCCAATGTTGCGGAAACTGGTCGAGAGGCTGGATAATTGCGTATGCATTTCGACCTGTTTCATAGGACTGATATTGGGATAGCTAATCCAGCCTGAGTATGCACAAACGGTGCCGCGGTCGGTACGGAATGAGTTGCTGTAGTATCTGTCGAAGAAAATACCATCTGGTATCAGTCGGCTCAGGTTTGGAGCAACCCCGGGTATGCCTCCAAGTTCTTCCACAAACTTACCTCCGAAACTCTCCATCATTACGAATAGAACGTTGGGACGTTGTGTTGTTAGCAGAGTTTCTGTTATGTCGCTGCTTGTTTCGTAAGCTTTTGTTACGGCTGTTCTATCCTCGTCTTTGGTCTTGTCATCGCTGTATTTCTTAGTGTCGAAGAATGAAACAGCAAAACGATAGGCGGGATTCGTTGCTGCATGGCTAAGGAATAGCGGTCCGCTATGGTAACAATTTCCCACACCTATTGGAACAAAGGCAACGATGACGATTATTATCGGCATAAACCATCTTTTGCGTGCATTCATGCGACGTGGTGTGAATCGTATCGATGGAATAGCAAAGAGTAGTATGAATGCCAATATCAGCAGACCGCGTGTTACGAGGAATGTAACGCTCACGCTGTTTGTCGTACCTTCGGGTGAAGCAGCGTATGCCAGATGTACGGCACCGAGTTTAAATTCCCAAAACTCATACATTACCATATCGGCGACGATGATAGCTCCAACAGCAATCGCTATGAGGCATAAGTATGGAACCAATATCCATTTGATGCCGCGTCGCATCAATATTGTAACAATGGTTGGTATCAAGAGCAATAGGGCAGTGGTGCGCAGGTCGAGCAACAGACCGTTTGATATGATGCTCCATATTGCGCTACCGGTAGCGTCGTATATACTTTGGTTATAATAAACAAACACAACTTTGCCAATGATAAATACAATCATCAGCAATAGTGACAGGGTTAGCAGATATCGGTTAGTGTTTCTCATAGTTGTTGCATGTCGTTAAGACGTTTGTAATATCCGTTCTTTGCTATGAGCTCTTCATGAGTGCCGCGTTCCACGATTTGTCCTTCGTGAAGCACGCATATCTCGTCGGCATGTTTGATGGTGCTGAGACGGTGTGCAATTGCAATTGTTGTTCTGGTTGACATCAACTTTTCCAGCGCATCTTGTACCAATCGTTCGCTCTCTGTGTCAAGTGCACTTGTGGCTTCGTCCAGTATAAGAATTGGAGGATTCTTTAGGATGGCTCGTGCAATGCTGATGCGTTGTCGCTGTCCGCCTGATAGTCTTCCTCCTCTGTCTCCAACCATTGTATCGTAACCCTCTGGCATGTCCATGATGAATTCGTGGGCATTAGCAATGCGTGCAGCCTGCTCAATCTCCTCTTGAGTTGCTCCATCCTTGCCGAAGGCTATGTTATTACGTATTGTATCGTTGAAAAGTATTGCTTCTTGGTTGACATTACCGATGAGCGAGCGAAGGGAATGAATGCTCAACGTACGGATATCCTTTCCGTCGATAGTGATGCATCCTCCGCATACGTCATGGTATCGTGGGATAAGATCCACCAAGGTGCTCTTTCCTGACCCTGATTGTCCTACGAGTGCCACCGTTTGTCCCTTCTTTATTGTAAGGTTTATCTCGTGCAGTATCTCTCGGTTCTCATTGTAGCTGAACGATACATCCTTGAGTACGATGTCTTGGTTAAGTCCATCGATGGATTGGGCATTTTCTATCTCGCGGATATTGTTCTCTGCAGATAGAATCTTATTGATGCGTTCCATCGATGCCAGTCCCTTTTGTATGGCATAGCCTGCTTTCGATAAGTCCTTTATGGGCTGCAGCGTAGTGTATAGTATAATAAGATAGTAAATAAAGGTACTGGCATCTATGGAACTGCTGCCGTTGAATATCAACCAGCCACCGAACCACAGAACCAGAACAATCATTACGGTCCCAAGGAACTCGCTCACGGGATGTGCAGCGCTTTGGCGAATAGCCACGCGGCTCGATATGTCGCGATATTCGTCAGTAACACGCTGGAATCGGTCAATCATCTTTTCTTCTGCGATGAAAGCCTTGATTATGCGCAGTCCGCCCAGTGTTTCTTCGATTTGACTGACGCTGTCCGACAACTTGTCCTGCATCACCAGCGAACGTGACTTCAGTTTCTTACCAATACGTCCTATACCGAAGCCCAGCATAGGAACTACGAGCAGCGTGAATATAGTCAGTTCCCAGCTTATATATGTCAGAGTTCCGATATACACAACGATGAATATCGGGTTCTTTATCACCATGTCCAACGAAGAAGTAATGGAAGCATCCACCTCGTTTACGTCGGCTGTGATGCGTGTCATAATATCCCCCTTGCGCTCTTCGCTGAAGAAGGATAGTGGCAGACGCACAATTTTGCGGTATATGTCGTTACGGATATCGCGTATGATACCTGTGCGCAGAGGTGCCAGCATTGCCGAACCGCCGAAGTATGTTGCAGTCTTCAGCAAGGTCAGGAACGACAACACAATGCCCAGACAAAGAAGTGTTGTTGCAGGTCCGTATGTCTCAATAAGCTGCTGACTATAGTAATATCCGTTGTTCTTTGCTACTGCCAGCGTATCTCCGACACCTCCCGTACCCCAGGGAATGAATTCGTAGTGCTGTGTGTCAACTTTGAACAGAATTTGAAGAATGGGTAGGATAATGGTAAACGAGAACACGTTGAAGAACGCTGCCAGGACGTTCATTCCCAACGTACCTGCGATATAACCTTTGTATCGGGCAAAGTATTTGCCCATTACCTGATAAAACCCTTTCATCTTTTATCTTTAATCCTTAACCCAAACTATTTTCGTCCAAAATCTGCTGGTATTTCTCCCCAATTGTCTGTATCCCATTTTTCTATAGGTACACTTACGGGATTCTGTCTTAGCCAAGCCTCTGCTCGTGCTACAAGATCCAATGCTTCGGCTGTTTCGGGTGTTCGTTCCAATGTTGTCTTGGCTTTGCGGTTACGCACCCAAGTCTGTGCCGTCTTGCTGTCGCTGTAGATTGGCATGCTGATGCCTTTCTGCTTCATCAGAGCCAGTCCGTGAACGATGGCGAGGAATTCTCCGATATTGTTCGTACCCTGTATCGGACCGAAGTGGAACACTTGGCGTCCTGATGGCATGTGCACACCTCTGTACTCCATCGGTCCGGGATTTCCCGAACATGCAGCATCCACGCACAAGGCGACCCCTTCCTGTCCTCCCCGAGGGGAGGTAGTGGTTGCATTTAAGATTTGTCTATTTTTATTGTCTTCCATTATTCGTATTTACGCCCCTCCCTCGGGATGGGAAATGGGGGAGGGGTCTCTTTACATTCTCTCCGGCACTTCAATACCCAGCAGCCCAAGTCCATTACGAACGACCTTGCTAACAGCCTCGCTGAGGGCAAGACGCACAATCTGTTTGTTGCTGTCTTCCTCTTTCAGCACGCTGAAGTCGTGATAGAACTGGTTGTATTCCTTCACCAGCTCGTAGCAGTAATTGGCAATGCACGATGGGTTGTAGTCGTTGCCAGCCTGACGAACAACTGCAGCGAAGTCGTTGAGGTGCTGTATCAGGCTTATCTCCTTATCGCTCAGTTCTGCATTTGTGGGCAGATGCTCCGGACGTTGTATGCCTTGAGCCTCAGCCTTTCTGAGGATACTTCTGATTCTTGCATAGGTGTACTGGATAAATGGACCGGTATTACCGTTGAAATCGATACTTTCCTCTGGGTTGAACAGCATATTCTTGCGTGCGTCCACCTTCAGTATGAAGTATTTCAGGGCACCCATACCCACGATGCGTGCTATCTCCTTAGCCTCAGCTTCGGTGATATCCTCCAACTTGTTCACCTTGTCGGCACTCATTTGTCGGGCATCGTCAATCATTGTTGATATGAGGTCGTCGGCATCCACTACTGTTCCTTCGCGCGACTTCATCTTACCGTTTGGCAGTTCCACCATACCATAGGAGAAGTGCACGAGGTCCTTGCCCCATTTGAAGCCAAGTTTGTCGAGCAGTATGCTTAGCACCTGGAAGTGGTAGTTCTGTTCGTTACCCACCACATAAATCATCTTGTCGATGGGGAAGTCTTGGAAGCGAAGCTTTGCCGTACCGATGTCCTGTGTCATGTAAACACTGGTGCCGTCGGAGCGCAGCAGCAGTTTCTCATCAAGTCCTTCTTTGGTAAGGTCAGCCCAGACGCTGCCGTCCTCACGACGATAGAAGAAACCTTTCGCCAGTCCTTCTTCCACTTTCTCCTTACCTTCCAGATATGTGTCGCTTTCGTAGTAAATCTTGTCGAAACCAACGCCCAAGGCCTTGTATGTCTCATCGAATCCGGCATACACCCATTCGTTCATCTTACGCCAGAGAGCACGTACTTCAGGGTCTCCCTGTTCCCACTTCACCAGCATCTCGTGAGCTTCCTTGATGAGCGGTGCCTCCTGCTTGGCTTGTTCCTCGTCCATACCTTTGGCAACAAGCTCTTTCACCTCCTCGCGATAATGCTTGTCGAAGGCTACATAGTAGTCACCGATAAGGTGATCGCCTTTCTTTCCACTCGATTCGGGTGTTTCGCCGTTACCCCATTTGAGCCATGCCAGCATACTCTTGCAGATGTGTATGCCGCGGTCGTTCACGATATTTGTCTTTACCACCTTGTTGCCGTTAGCCTCCATCACATTTGCCAGAGCCCAACCGAGCAGGTTGTTCCTGACGTGACCTAAGTGCAAGGGCTTGTTGGTATTGGGACTTGAGTATTCAATCATCACCAGAGGACTTTCCTCTGTAGGTTTTGTGAATCCGAAGCGCTCCTGCGAGTTTATTTCTTCCAGCAGGCCTATCCACTGGGCAGGAGCAATGACAAGGTTCAGGAATCCCTTCACCACATTGAAACGTGCTACCACATCGGGCACTTGTTTTACCAGGTATTCTCCTATTTCCTGTCCGGTGTCCTCGGGACGTTTCCTGCTCATCTTCACATAGGGAAAGACCACGAGTGTTACGTTGCCTTCAAATTCAGGTCTGGTCTCCTGCAGTTGCACGCTTTCTGGAGCTATGTCCTGACCGTACAGTTCCTTCACTCCAGCCACAACGGCATTACTTATCTTGTTAGCGATTTCCATCTTTATACATTATTATATTTATATAGCGGGTGCAAAATTACTCAAAAAAAATGAGATTGCCAAATTTAGCTGTATGACAGGACACGAAAAAGGGGAACCGCCTAAGCGATTCCCCTGTGATGTTCGTAAGGTTACTTGCTTTATACAGCAGCAGCCAGCTCAGAGCCAACCTTTGCCTTAACCACCTTCTTAGCGGGGATGGTGATAGCCTGCTTTGTAGCGGGGTTGATGCCCTTGCGAGCAGCACGAGTCTCAACGCTCAGTGTCAGAACACCGGGGAGCTGAACCTTTTCACCAGCCTTCAGAGCACCCTTAACGGCCTCAATAGCTGCGTCAATAGCCTTCTTAGCGTCAACCTTGCTCAGGCCTGCCTCAGCAACCTTAGCGATCAATTCTGTCTTGTTCATAGTTGTTAATTAAATGGTTAATAATAAAAAGTGTTCATTTTTCGTCTCTTACACTGGCAAATTTAGGTAAAGATAAGTTATCGGCAAAGAAAATGCAGAAAAAAATCATAAAATACCCTAAAAATAATACGATTGAGGCCCTTTTGTGCTCATTATAAGGGGAAAATATGTACTTTTGCAATCCAAAAACTTAAAAATGACACGATTATGCGTGAACAGATGCCCCCTATAACAAAGAATTTGCTTATAATCAACATACTCATGTATGCTGCAGCGTTCGTATTGACACGCTACGGCATCGATTTCAATCGTCTGCTGGGTCTTCATTTCTTCATGGCAAGCGATTTCCGTCTGCATCAGATATTTACATATTTGTTTATGCACGGAAGCTTCGAGCACCTCTTCTTCAATATGTTTGCCTTGTGGATGTTCGGCCGCATTGTAGAGCAGGTGATGGGACCGAAACGCTTTCTTACTTATTATATGGTATGTGGCATAGGTGCCGGCTTGATGCAGGAACTTGTGCAGTACATCCACTATCTGACAATAGCTCCCGAACTCGTTGGCGTTTCTCATGAAGCAATAGCTAATGCTTTGAATATGTGGAACACCGTAGGAGCTTCGGGTGCCGTTTATGGCATCTTACTTGCCTTCGGTATGTCTTTCCCAGATGAGCGTCTTTTCATCATACCCATCCCTGTTCCCATTAAGGCTAAGTACTTCGTAGTGGGATATGCCATCATCGAACTCCTGTCGGCAATGCTTCGCAGCAACGATGGAGTAGCTCATATGGCACATCTTGGAGGTATGCTCTTTGGCTTATTGCTCCTGCTTCATTGGCGTCGTCCTGGTGGATTGCAGAAACGCATTCGCGATTGGTGGAACAAGCCTCGCAAGCCTCATATGAAGGTTCATCGCGGTGTTCGTAACGGCGATAAATTCTCCGATGAAATGGACTATAATGCTCGTCGTCAGGCACAACAGGCCGAGATAGACCGCATATTGGAGAAGGTTAAGGCTCATGGTTATGGCAGTCTTACCGAAAGCGAGAAACAGAAGCTCTTTGATGCCAGCGGAAGGTAATGGCAAAGGAAAAGAAGACCTCGCTCGTTAAGCAGTTTTTTGTCAACCTGCTTCTTGGTGCCAATCTCTTCACTTTGGTACTCTTGTGGGTGTGCTGTGCTACCACTTGGATAGACCCTTCCCTCCATCCTTCAGTATCTATGGTGGGGCTTGGCTTTCCGGTCTTCATTATCCTTAATCTTATATTCATTCCTCTGTGGCTGCTTTTCCAGGCGCGTATGGTGATTGTTCCTGTTGTGGGAATGGCTCTATGCGGAAGCTACATTCTCGACTATTGTCCTCTGCACTTTGATTCGTCCGATGAGTCGGACATTACGGTGATGACGTGGAATTGTCACGAAATGCAACTCTATCAGCCCGATTCCATCGAATATGCTACAGGCTACATTGCCGAAAGCGGTGCCGATATCATCTGCCTACAGGAATACAACTTTAATAATGGTAAATATAAAGCCCTTCATGAGACTATGTTGGAAAAGGGCTACCATCTCGAACATAAAACTGGTGGGTTAGCCATTATGTCGCGCTTCCCGATACTTAGCTGTGAGGTCATAGATATGGAAAGCGTCACCACCAATGGGGCATTCCTGGCCGACGTACAGCTTCCTGATGGAGACACGCTCTCTGTCTTTTGCGTGCATCTCGAATGTACTCGTCTTTCGCTCGACGACAAGAACGAATACGGCGCTTCTTTGCGTTCCGGTGAGAGTGAGCGCATGAAGGATGAGGCTCACTATCTTCAGGGAAAACTTTCCGATGCTGCTAAATTGC
Organism: uncultured Bacteroidales bacterium; assembly: GCA_902781515.1. Classification (GTDB taxonomy): domain Bacteria; phylum Bacteroidota; class Bacteroidia; order Bacteroidales; family Bacteroidaceae; genus Physcousia. Next base: position 68,316 of record CACZJU010000010.1, read on the forward strand.
GTGCTTTGCAGGTGAATGAATTGGTAGAGCGTTTAGATAGTTTGCCTCAGTTGCGTTCCGTGCTTATTTGTGGCGATTTCAACGACACTCCCATTTCTTATGCCTATCAACACGTAGCGCGTCGCTTGCAGAACGCCTATCGTCAGGGTGGTCAGGGCATAGGGCTGTCGTTTCGCGAACGCCTGTTTCCTGTTCGCATCGACCATATTTTCCATACTAAGGACTACACCTGCACTTCGGCTCGTGTTGACAATTCCATTAGTGCTTCAGACCACTATCCAGTGATTGCAACTTTGCAAAAATGCGAAAAATAGGCTTTTTTGCAATAATTTTCAATTTTCAATTTTCAATTTTCAATTAAATTCACTAACTTTGTGCGCTCTTTGCGCGTATGCGTGGATTTGAACGAGACAAAACAAACGTAATAACTAAATAATTAAACAATGCAAAACAAAGGATTTGTAACATTAATCGCAGTCCTGCTTACGGTCATCTGCCTCTTCTACATGAGTTTCGGCGGCGTAGTAAATCACTACGAGAACAAGGCCGCACAGATTGCTGCCGTAGATGGTGAGCAGGCAGGACAGAACTATCTGGATTCTCTTCAGAACCAGAAGGTGTACTTGAACGTGTGGACGCTGAAGCAGTGCCGCGAGATGGGTCTTGGTCTTGGTCTTGACCTGAAGGGCGGTATGAACGTTATCCTCGAGGTTAGCGTAGCCGATGTAGTAAAGGCTCTCAGTGACCATAAGGAAGCAACCAACGCAAACTTCGCACAGGCAGTAGAGACTGCTCAGAAGGCAACTTCGAAGGGTCAGGGTGATTTCATCAGCCTGTTCATCAGCGAATACAAGAAGCTGGCTCCCGAAGGTCCTCTTTCAGAGCTCTTCGCTACTCAGCAACTGCGCGATAAGGTAGGCACAAAGAGCACAGACCGCGAGGTCGAGAAGGTGCTGCGCGACGAGGTTAAGGCTGCTATCAGCAATTCTTATAACGTTCTGCGCACACGTATCGACCGTTTTGGTGTCGTTCAGCCCAACATCCAGGCTCTCGAAGGTCAGGAAGGCCGCATCATGGTGGAAATGCCTGGTGTCAAGGAGCCCGAGCGTGTTCGTAAGCTTCTGCAGGGTAGTGCCAACCTGGAATTCTGGGAGACCTACAATGCTGAGGAGGTTTATCAGACTCTCTACGACCTCGATGCCCGTCTGGCTGCTGCCAACGTAGGTGGCGAGGAAGTTGCTGAGGACACCACAGCCGTAGCTGAGGCTGCTGAGGCCGATACCGTTTCCGAGGCTTCAGCCGAGGAGAACAAGGCCGACCTTGCTAAGGCTATCGCCGGCGACAAGACTGCTACCACCACCAGCGCTGCCGATATGGAGCAGGCTCTGAAGGAGCACCCCCTGTTGGCTCGCCTGCAGGTTCAGCCCTCTCAGGGTTGTGTGGTAGGTATCGCTCACAAGCGCAACCTCGATGCCATCAGCGCACTCTTCGAGACTCCTGAGGCTAAGGCTACTCTGCCCAGCGATCTTCGTCTGAAGTGGGGCGTTAAGGGTGTCAACGACGGTGACGGCAGCGACTACTATTATCTCTACGCTATCCGTGTTACTGAGCGTGACGGACGTGCTCCACTGGAGGGTGATGTTATTACCGATGCCAGCGATGCTTTCGACCAGCATGGACGTCCTTGTGTGAACATGAAGATGAACATCGACGGTGCTCGCCGTTGGGCTCAACTCACGAAGTTGAACGTGAAGCGCTCCATCGCCATTGTTCTTGACGATAATGTTTATAGTGCTCCTACCGTACAGAACGAGATTACGGGTGGTAGCTCTGAAATCACAGGTAGCTTTACTACTGAGGAAACCAAGGACCTTGCCAATGTGCTCCAGTCAGGTAAGATGCCTGCTCCTGCCCACATCGTCAGCGAGGAAATCGTAGGTCCCACACTGGGTGCCGAGTCTATCCGCATGGGCGTTTACAGCGCTGTTCTGGCATTCATCATCCTGATGTTCTACATGATTGCCATGTATGGCTTCGTGCCTGGTATGGTAGCCAACTGCGCTCTGCTGTTCAACCTGTTCTTCACAGTAGGTATCCTCACATCGTTCCAGGCTGCCCTCACCATGAGTGGTATCGCAGGTATGGTGCTGACTCTGGGTATGGCTGTGGATGCTAATGTGCTCATCTACGAGCGCACCAAGGAAGAGATGAAGGGTGGCAAGCGTCTGCGCGAGGCTCTCGAGGCTGGTTACAGCAACGCCTTCAGCGCTATCTTCGACTCTAACCTCACCACCATCATCACTGGTATCATCCTCTACTACTTCGGTACAGGTCCAATTCGCGGCTTCGCCACCACTCTGATTATCGGTGTCCTGGTATCATTCTTCACAGCTGTGTTCCTCACACGTGTTGTCTACACCAAGGCAATGGAGAAGGAATGGCGTCCTTTCCGCAACCTGACCTTCAAGACCTCTCTGGGCAATATGCTCTCGTTCAAGGAGCCTAGCTTCAAGTTCATGCAGAACTACAAGAAGAGCTTCTTCTTCTTCGGAGCCATCGCCCTCATTTCACTGGCAGCAGTGTTCACTCGCGGTTTCTCGAAGAGCATTGACTTTACCGGCGGTCGCAACTTTATCGTTACATTCGACAAGAAGGTGCAGCCCGAGCAGGTTCGCGGTCTCCTTGCTACAGCATTCCCTGAGAGCAACACCTCTGCTATTGCCATCGGTACCGACGAGCAGACAATCCGTATCTCTACGAACTATCGCATCGAGGAAGACGGAACGGAAGTAGACAGCGAAATCGAGGAGAAACTGTTCCACACCCTGCAGGACGGTGGCTTGCTGGCTGCCGACCTCGAGCTGACAACCTTCATCAACCGCGACGTTCGCGACGGTGGTTCCATCATCTCCAGCCAGAAGGTAGGCCCCTCTGTTGCTGAGGACATCACCAAGGGTGCCATGTGGGCAGTAGGCTTCGCATTCGTAGCCATCTTCGCCTACATCCTCATCCGTTTCCGCAACGTTGCCTTCTCCATCGGTGCCATCGTAGCCCTGATGAGCGACATCATCGTCATCTTCGGTGCCTACGCCATCCTTTGGGGCCTTGTTCCCTTCTCACTGGAAATCGACCAGACCTTCATCGGTGCCATCCTGACAGCCGTTGGTTACTCTATCAACGACAAGGTGGTTGTCTTCGACCGTATCCGTGAGAACATACAGCTCTATCCCAAGCGCGACCGTCAGCGTCTCTTCAACGACTCTCTGAACGCAACGCTCAACCGTACCATCAACACCTCTGTCAGCACCTTCATCGTTCTGGCCGTCATCTTCTGCATCGGTCTGTTCTTCAAGGGTGCCGACTCCATCATCAGCTTCTCATTCGCTATGATTCTGGGTGTCATCTTCGGTACCTTCTCTTCAATGTTCGTTGCAGCTCCAGTAGCCTTCAAGGTAATGGGTCGCAAGATCAGCGAAGCCGAGACAGAGCAGCAGTAATCAAAGTTCACGAGACATCTCATAACAGCGAGGGGGCGTTCCAATCCGGACGTCCCCTCCTTCTTTACCTATATATATATATTACACGCGCGTGGGAAGACCTAGACCTTATCGTCATAAGACCTGCGTCTTATCGCCACAAGACCTAGGTCTTATTTCCATAAGCCGGAGACGCGTCGCCGTGACACCGTGAAAAAAACATGTTCATTATTTTGTATTTCGCTCGGTTTTCACTATCTTTGCCCCCGAATATGCATATTTTTTAACAAACCTAATACAAAAACCAAAGAAAAGTCAAACTTGTTTTGACAATGATAATATGAATGCGGTATCACTCAATAGTCTGTGGACTTACCTTCAGAGTCTGACGCTGACAACCAACAATAAAAAATGGTTGGCAGATCATCTGTATGAAGCCGCGAAAGAAGAAACGAAAGCGGCAAAGGCAGGCGAGAGGCTTCAGCTTACTACTGAAGATTTTATCCTTTCTACAGATATGCTTGAGCCGATAAAGGACATTACGCCCCTGCCAGCCGATTATGACTTCGACAAGGCGAGAATAGATTATCTAATGCAAAAATACGGATGATGAAGATCTTTCTTGATACAAATATTCTCATTGATTATCTTTCTCGCAGGGAGCCATTCTTTGTGCCTTCAGCCTTATTGTTTCAGTTAGGCAAAAGAAATAAGTGTCATCTCATGTTGTCTTCCTTGTCATTTGCTACAGCCAGTTTCATCTTGCAAGCTCATTACAAGATGACTCATGAAGCAGTAGTTACACTCTTTGAGAAGATTGTTGAGCTTTGTCACATAACGACGGTTGATGCACAGACGGTTCAGAATGCCATAGCATCTGACTTTAAAGACTTTGAAGATGCCTTGCAATATTATTCGGCAGCGACAGTTAAGGCTGACTATATCATCACAAGAAATAAGCAGGATTTCATCCAATCTGCTATTTCGATATATACACCAGAGGAGTTCCTCTACAACTCAAATAAACTCGAATAACTCATTTACAACAAGAAATAAATAAGAGAACAAAATATATTTTTAACTAACCTAATACAAAAACCAATAAAATGCAGAACATCGCAATCAGCAATCATATCTATGACAGCGCTATGTCTGTAGCCAGACGCCAAGATGTCAGCATTAGCGCAGTTGTTGAGAGATTTCTGTCGGAATGGGTGAAGGCTCAGACTGAGACCACCAGCCAATATTACGATGAAGTGATGAGGCTTGCGCATGGGAGAGCGATGCAAAATGATAGCTACTCGTTAGAGGAGGCTTACGGACAAATAATGAAAGAGATAAAAGCGGTTTATGACGAGGCACCCGTCCTATAGATATATCCTCAAGAATAATGCGCTGTGGCAGATAGAGTCGTTTTATCTTCACGTCTCTCTAAAATATCGGCACACGTATTCGTATGAGGACATGGAAAGGAACGTAAAACAAGCTGTTTTTGATGCTTATCAGATAGAGCAGTCGCTTCTTCGCCGCAAAGCAACAGTCAAGCACTGGCAACAGAAAGGGTGGAATATGGCAAAAGCAGGTAAATGGTACTACGCTTACACTATAGAAGATGACACGGTGATTATAGAAGATGCTTGCCACGAACAAAATATGTACGATACAAACTAAGAGAACAAATATATTTTTAACTAACCTAATACAAACAATGAAAAGAAAACTACTTTTCGCGATGCTTTGCATCGTTTCTGTGCTCGGACTGAAAGCACAGACCTGGAATCCAAGTTCATTGACTGACGGCGGCAAGTACGTCTTCTACAATGTTGGCTCTGGCCGCTACTTTGGACCTGGTAATTCTTGGGGTACTCAGGCTTCGCTCATCGAGTGCAGCCACTACAACACCGTACACAAGCAGTCTGATGGTGTCTATAAGATTGAGTCGCAAGTGAGCAATGGTGGAACAAACTACTATTTCACTGGATCTTACATGGATGGTGCTGCTGTAAACGTGACTATTAAAGACGATGGCAATGGTATTTTTACGATGTCTGACGGTGGTACTAATTATTACGGCTATAATGGTAGCTCCACCGTTCTGGCCAGCAATCTCACGGATCCCACAAATGCTAACGCACAGTGGAAAATTATGGCTTACGATGCAGTCTATGCAGATGCTAGTGAATTAAATCCAGTTGATGTCACTTATATGATTCTTGATGCCACTTTCGATCGCAATAATCGTAATGGCGGTGGCTCAAACAATGATTTGGGTAATAAGTGGACAATGGAGGCAAGTAACCAAAATCTTTGCGGTGGTGACAACACTAACTGTTGTGCTGAATCTTGGCAATCAGCTTTCACATTGAGCCAGACAATTACCGTTCCCAATGGTTACTACAAGCTCCGTGCTCAGGCTGCTTTGACAGAATACACTGTAACTGGGGCTAACTTCCCAGTTGTATATGCTACAAGTGGTGCAAACACTGTTAGCACACCATTCCTAACTATGCAGAATGGCGAAAATTCAATGAGCGCAATGTCCACTCAATTTACCAACGGAAATTACTTCACCAACTACACTGATGTTATCACCGTTAGCAATGGTAGCCTGACCGTAGGTACAAAGGGTACTCGCACCGATACTTGGTGTATTTGGGATAATTTCCAACTTCTCTACATGGGTCCTATTGACCTCAGTGCTTATGAGACGGAGTTGGCTAATGCTGTTTCTGCAGCTGAGGCTTATGAGAGTCAGCTCCCAGCAGCAGTCTATGCCAATATCGCAAGTGTCATCACAGCACAGAATCAGAGCTGGTCAACAGAAGAAGACTACTCTGCAGCTATCACTGCTATCAATAATGCTGTTAGCACCTATGCAACTTCTGCAATTATAGCTGATTATGCTCGCTATAACAGCATTAAGACTGCTGCTAAGGCAATTTCTAATGATGTTAACACTACAAGCGCAGATGCTGCCGTGGCTGCGGCTACGACTACGGATGCAATTGATGCTGCCATCGTAACCCTCCGTGAAGCTCTAGGCACTTATCTTACTGGGGCTGGCATTGAGAATGACGAGATTGACCTTACTGCAGCATTGATTGATAACGCTTCTCCTGGCACTGCAGGAAATACTAATTACTGGACTAATAGTAACAATCCTGGTCTCCAATATAATCTCTATGAGTTTTATAATATTGAGAGTGCAAGTTCTAAGCAAACTATCGCAACTGAATTGCCAGTTGGTTATTATAGGATGACTGTTATTGGTTACACTCGTACTGGCTATAATGGTTACTTCTATGCGGGTGATAATCAGCAGACTCTTGTAGGTGTTGCTAAAGAAACCGTAAACGATCGTAATGGTGGTAATAGTTGGATTGCTTTAGGTAATGGTGTGAACGAGATGATCTTTAATTTGACATCAGCCACATCAGACCTTGAAATTGGTATCAATTCAGGTAATGCTTCTGGTGATAAGTGGACATGTTGGCGTAGTTTCAAACTTGAATACCTCGGCACCGCTCCGTTGGTTATGTTCCAACAGAATTTGGCTGATGCTGCAACTGCTGCTAACGCTCATGCAACTGCACTTGATGGAACAATTCCAACAGCTGCAAAAACAGCTTATACGTCTGCCATCAGTACTGCCGCTGCTGACAATACAACGGTTGATAAGTGTCTTGCTTCAATAGCTGCAATTGAAACCGCTACTGCTACAGCCGATGCACTTGTTGCTCCTTATGCTAAGTACAGTTCTCTTCAGTCTTCCGTACAGGCATTATATGACGTATCCAACTATGAAGAGTTGGTTTCTGGTTCACACTCAACTCTTGGTTCTGCACTCTCAACTGCAGCCACCAATGTTGCTGATGCTACTGATATTGATGGCATTGAGAGCGTGATCAGTACTCTGAAGGCTGCTGGTGTTACCTATGCTGGTGCTGCTAATCCCACAGAGGATGCAACGTTTAATCTCACATTCATGCTGACTAATCCTGACCTTACAAATTGCACTGGTTGGGCTCCTGCTGATGGTTGGTATACAGATCAAGAATTTGCTGGTCAAAACAGCCAAGTAATGAATGACAATGATGCTGTAGCAAACACAGCCGATCCTAGTTTGTTTGCAATGTATGAATATTGGAGCGGAAATAAAGAGGCTACTAGTGGCTACACTGTTTATTTGAAGGTAACTCTTCCTGAGGGAACATATCGAATGGATGCTCTGTGTCTTGCTGGTTACGGATCTGGTAATCGTTTCTCATCTGGTCAGAACATTACATTCAGTGCAAACGACATAGATGGCACATCCATCAATACTACAACTTTGGAGCCTGCTACTATTGAATTTGTGCAAACATCAGAGGGTTTGGTGAAGATAGGTTTGAAAGCCCATAGTGGTAATACCTCAAACTGGATGGGTATTGGTTATGTGGAACTTTACAAGGTTCCTGCTGCTGATCCAGTAGTTCTTGATGAGTCTGCCGAATACGACTATTCTTACAGTGGTGCTGCAACTGCTAAGTTGACTCGTACTATTTACGCTGGCTTTAACACAGTAATGCTGCCATTCAGCCTGAGTGCTGATGAGATGGAAACCGTATTTGGTAGTGGTACTCTCTATCAGTTCGACGATGCAGATGCCGGTGTATTGAATTTCACAACAAGTTCTACTCTTCAGGCAAATACTCCTTACCTCTATAAGGCTGATGCTAGCAAGGATATTGATGAGCTTTCTATCGAAGGCCGTACATTTGTTGCCGCTGCATCTGCACAGGTTGTTGATGCTGGTACTGACTACAACTTCGTTGGTACTTATACTCCGTATGCTAAGGGCGAGAGTCCTATCGTAGTTGGAACAGACTATGTTCTTGGTAGTGATAACTGCTTCCATCAGGCAACTGTAAAGAATGCTCTCAAGGCCTTCCGCGCATATATTCAGGCTAATGAAGCCTCTGAGGTTAGAGCTTTGCGTATCGTCCTTGATGATGAAGTGACTGCTATCGAAGCTATCGATAATAAGGCTCTGTCAGGCAATGCAGCCATTTACAATGTTGCTGGTCAGCGTGTAAACAAGGCTGTCAAAGGTCTGTATATCGTGAACGGTAAGAAGGTAGTCATTAAGTAATCAAGAAAGGAGGACACATTATGAAAAAGAAAGAATATACAGTACCTCAAGTGACAGTATGCTTGGTAGAAGGCGGAGTTGTTATGAACGCAATCTCTACTCTCAGTGAGACTAATCAGGGCGCTGAAGGCCTCGGCATTTCTGAGGAAGCATATGAGGACGAAGCCCGTGTTAGAGAATATGGCTTCGAGTATCCCGGATGGGAAGAAGAAGGCTTTAATTACTCTTACGCCGACGAATACTACGAGTATTAATAAACCCAAGAAGTAGTAGTTAATATAATTAGTTAGTGAAAGCTCCGCGGCATCCGATGCTCGCGGGGCTTTTTTTGTGGTGATGGGGTGAAATGGGGGTGTGAGGTGCTGTTTTGAGGGGAGAAGGGAAAAAATGGGCGAGAAAGTTCGGTAAGTCGGAAATGTTTTGTATTTTTACGCCCGATTAGGTGCAAAAGCGCCTGATTCTATGTGAAATAGACCAAAAACAAACTTAAAAACTATACTAACATTTAATCATTATGAAACTAACAAGACTATTGGCGCTCGTAGGAACCATACTCCTCTCCTGCAGCGCCTTCTCCCAGACCAACCTTATTGCTGGGTGGGACGGAGGAAATGACACTAGTTCACCCTCTAAATTTGGATGGACATCGTCCGCAGGTAGAACACTTAATGCACGTAATGCTGGAAGTGGAATACGTATGATGACCACTTATTCGGGGTATAAGGATGAGGATGGAAATAACTACACATATTCCTCAACTTCTGATCCTAGTAGCGTAATCTTCTGGGTTCGTTATAATAGCTCTGGAGAATCTTTCACCTATACGTTCAAAGGTCTGGAGCCTAATTGTTTTTATGATTTTTCAGGACTTGTAGGATGGCATAACAACTCCAGTAATCCAACTTTTACTGTGAAGATAAATGATGGAACATCTGATTTGGCTACAATGTCGAAGGTTGTATCTACCAAACAAAAGTTGTATTCCATCACTACACGTTTCAAGACTCCTAACACAATCACTAACACTTCAGACATAAAGATTGTATTTACTTGTAGCCAGACAGGTGACTGTATGGAAGCTATCTCTGGATTGAGTTTAGTTAATGTGGTCATAAAGGACGAATTGCAGGTAGCCCTTTCGTATGCAAATAGGGTAAACACTACACTTGACAATAGCACATTGGCTTCAGCGATAACAACAGCTCAGGGCGTATATGACAATGCATCTGCTACACAGACGGAGGTTAACACTGCCGCATCAACGTTGAATACTGCTGTTGCAACAGCACTCGGTGATGCTGCTCCTGCGGACATGACATTTGTGATTGATAATCCTGGATTTGAATCAAGTACTGCCATTTCTGCTAATCAGGGGACTGGTTCGAGTAAAGACTATGCATCAACAGGATGGGCTGTTCTTTCAACATCTACAAGCAATAGCTGTGGAGCTGTTGTTGAATATGGAAGCTCTTATACGGTGAATAACGTAACCGCTCCTTCTGCCGACAACAATAGTGCTTCTGGAAAAGCCCTCGGTATTTCAATTGGATGGAGTGCAACTGTAGCATATCAATCCTCAGTTGTTTCTTTGCCTGCTGGTTCTTATACGATGACAGTGAATGGATATAACAATAATTCTGAAGGTTCTAATTTTACATCCAAGAATGGTTTTGTTACTAGCAGCAACAACTATCTTTCTACTAAGACTTCATTCACAAATGGAACATGGGAAACAGATGTTATTACATTCACTCTTGCAGAACCAACAACGGGTGTATTCCAGATAGGTGGAACTGCTGGCAATAATACATCTACTTCTCATGCCAAGGTGTTCTTCGACAATATTACTTTAGCATATGAGAATCCATTAGCTGGTGCTATTACAGCATGGAACACTGCACATAGTACACTTGAAGGTCTTGATGCAACGGCTCTGCCTGATGCTGCTGAAACAGCAATCACAACAGAACTGGCAAAAGCTAGACCCTCAACTAAGGAGGAAATCGAATCTGCAACAGATGCTCTTCAGGCTCTTATTGACAGCTATGATGAAATCAAGGCTGCATTCGATGAATATAAGGCATTGAAGGCACAAGTTGTAGACTTGAAGAATACCGATAAATACACATTCACTGGCGCAGAAGCTCTTAGCACATTCAACAGCACTCTTTCCACTATTGATGGTAATGCAGAAGACGCAACTGATGCAGCAACGATTACTGAATTACTGCCTGATTTGAAAGAAGCAGGAAATACTTTCGTTGGTGGCATTGAAAGTAACGATGGCTTTGACCTGACCTACAATGTCGTTAATAACTCATTTGAAACAGGTGCACTCACTCCTTGGACAACCAATGGAAGTAATGATACGGGTGTGAAGCCTAACAGTAACGGAACATATACTACTACTGGTGTTGATGGTTCATATCTGTTTAATACTTGGAATAATGGTGCTGGTAGTAAGGTTAGCCAAACGTTGTCTGACCTGCCCAATGGTTACTATACAGTAACAGCTCTCGTTGCATCTGACGCAGGAAACACAATTGACATCCTCGCTGGAGCAACTACGAAGACTGTTAATGCTGACGGCACAAATGGTAAGAATCAATTCGTAGAAGGAACGACCGATAAGACTCTTGTTTCAGATGGTTCGTTAGAAATTGGAACGAATTCAGCAAAATGGTACAAGTCTGATTACTTCCGTTTGACATATTACACGGAAACTGCTGGAGCTGCTGAAGCATGGGCTGCCGCAAAGGCTGCCGCTGAGGCTGCCCGTGATAATGCTGAGTACGCTAATGTATCAGGTTCTGAAAAGACAACGTTGCTTGCAGAAATTGCCAAGGAAGAGCCTGCTACAGCCGAAGCATACGGAACTGCAACAACTGCATTGCAGGAAGCCACTTCTGCTTTCAAGGCTGCTAAAGATAGTTATGACGGTCTGGTCGCAAGGCGTACAGAAGCTTCTTCTTATACTACTGTAGCTTGGCCATATGCCTCTACTGCTAAGAAGACTGCATTAGACGATGCTGTGGCTGCTGTTCCCACAAATGCTGAAGATGCAGTGACAAAGACCAATGCTATAACAACGGCTATCCGTCAGTTTGTTGAAAGTAATGGTATTGCAGAGGGCGTTGCAGTGGCAGTAAGCTATGCATCAGCCATTGCAGGTGCTGACCCAGATGTCAATACTGGCTGGACTGGCGGAATCGGTGTTGATAATCGAGATGCAGAAAAATACACCGATGGTAGTGGCGCAACCTCTGGCAAATACTATGATGGTGGTTGGTCAACGTCAGCAGGTGCCAATATCACAATGACACGTACTTTGACCCTGCCTGCAGGTGAATACTTGCTGCAAGTGACAGCTCGTGGTTCCGAGAATCTGACAACCTATACCATGTCTGTAGGAGAAGTGTCTGTGGATTTGCCAAAGCAGGGAAGTGGTGTTAACACTGGTACTTTTGGACATGGCTGGAGCGATAAATATATTGTGTTCACCAGTGAAGGCACAGATCTGACTCTGACGTTCGCTGCGACTTCAACGGAGTATCAGCAGTGGATTTCATTCAACCGCCTGCGTTTGACAAAGCTTGATGCCACCTTGGCAACAGCAGAAGATTATGCAGATTTGGAAGACGCAATCGCCATCATTGAAGGTAAACTTGGATTTGAGGATGATGAGTATGCTCCTTATAATAATGTTTCAGCTCTTGCCAAACTGGCTGAAGCAAAGGCAATTGACAAGAATGTAAACAATGTTCAAGGTGATGTTCAAGCCCTTACCACTTATCTTAATAATGAAGCCAACTGGACTGCTAATGATGGCGATGTGGATGCTATCTATAATGGATTGTATGCAACAGTTGCTTCTGGTGCCAACTATCCTGATGGCTGGGCACGTACCAATGGATGGGGCCAGATGCAGAGCGGTCTTAGTGGTGACTATGCTACAGCTTACTACAACCAGCCTGGTTCTCTTAAGTATGGTAATACAGGTGTTTACACAATGCCTTTGAAGGGTAATACCATTTACAAGCTGACAGTTTCCTATCGTTCGCATGAGAACAATTCGAACACTGATTTGACAGTTTCTGTATTGAATGCAGAGGATGGCTTGGCTGCAACCGTATTTGCTGGAAACAGCTCTACTTCTGAATGGAAGACCATAACTCAGCGCTTCCGCACTGGTGCTGCCGGCAACTATGTACTGACACTTGCCAATGGTGGTAACACTTGGATGACCAATGTATCGCTTGTGAAGGAAAATGAGGCTGCTGACATCACTATTGCTGAAACAGCAACATCTAAGCCTCAGGCAGATCCTTTGGCTAATGTTACACTTACTCGTACATTGTCTGCAAGCTACTGGAATACGTTCTCTGTCCCATTCGATGCTACTGTTCCTGATGGTTGGGAAGTTAAGGAGTTTGATAGTTTTGACGAAAATGTCATAAGCTTTACGGATGCTACAAGCTTCGTGGCTGGTGTGCCTTATCTGGTGAAGCCTGCTACTGATGTGGTTAACCCAACATTCGATGGTGTGACTGTAAAAGCAACAGAGGGCGAGACGGTTGTCAATGGCGGCTTAACGTTCGCTGCTCAGATTTACAACAAGTCTCTGGCTACTGATGGTACCATTGCTTACTTGGCTACTGACGAAAGCGTGAAAAAGCTTACCTCTGGTGGCATTAAGGGCCTGCGTGCTTACTTCGTTCTTCCTTCTGGCACTGAAGCTAAGGCTTTGGTTATTAACCTTGGCGATGAGGAGACTGGTATCAATTCAATTGATAATGGACAATTGACAATTGACAATGCTAAGATATACAACTTAGCTGGTCAGCGCGTAAGTAAGGCTCAGAAGGGCTTGTACATTGTGAACGGTAAAAAGGTCATCATCAAGTAATTAAGAAAGGAGATTAAGACTATGAAAAAGACATATATGATTCCTGCCGTTCAGGTAGTAGAAGTTCGTATGACAGAGATGCTTGCTGCCTCTAACCAGTTGGAGAACAACGGTACCAGCATTAGCCTCAATTCAGAGACTATGATTGAAGGCGATGGTGATGACGCTGCTGCCAGACGTCAAGAATGGGATATCTGGGTTGAAGAGGAAGAGGCTGGTTACTACGACTCGTACTACGAGTAATCAGAAGAAGAAAAGTAGTTAAGATAATTAGTTAGTGAAGGCTCCGCGGCATCCGATGTCGCGGGGCTTTTTCGTGGATTTCTTATTACATATTTTGCGTAACGCAAAAAAAGTAGTAACTTCGCAGCATGACGAAGGAAGCGATGAAGCGGCGTTTGATGCACCACGACTACAACGGTCGTGGCATTTATATGCTGACTTTCTCTACAGCCAATCGCAATCCTGTGCTTGGACAACTGGCAGGCACAAACGGCAGCTACGACATTGTCCTGACGGCACTCGGGCAGCGAGTAGCGGAGGAGATACAGTGCCTGCCTCGTCGCTATCCTCAAATCCAGGTTCTTGATTATGTGGTTATGCCCGATCATGTGCACCTCCTGCTCTTTGTGCGTGAGTGGATGCCCCAGCATCTGGGGCGGGTGCTTGCTAGCCTGAAGGCTAAGTGCAGCCAGGCTTGGTGGGAACTGCAGGGGGCTGGCCTGCTGAAGCAGGCCACACAGGACCAACGAGCCACACAGGACCAACGAGCCACACAGGACCAGCAGGCCACACAGAACCAGCAGGCCACACAGGACCAACGAGCCACACAGGACCAGCAGGCCACACAGAATGGAGGACAGGGGCAGGGGGGTAGTTGTATTGGTGGCACTTCAGTGCCGCCGTCTTCGCGCAAGCCCTCCCTTTGGGAGGCGGGCTATCACGACCGCTACCTGATGCACAAAGGCCAGTTGCAGACACTCTTCAACTACATCCATGATAACCCTAAGCGCCTTGCTATAAAGCGCATGAAGCCCGACCTCTTCCGTGTTCGGCAGCACATCCGCATCGGAAGTCAGGAATGTGCTTCCATGGGTAACATCTTTCTCCTGAAGCAGCCTGAGAAGTACCAAGTGTTTATGCATCGCAACGCCAGTGCCGAGGATATCCGTAAGGAGACCTCCCGACTGATGGCGTGCTGCGAACGGGGAGCCGTCTTGGTTACTCCTGGAATCAGTCCTGGAGAAAAGGCTGTGGTGAGTGCAGCCCTTGAGCAGGGTGCCTCTCTCGTTATCCTTCGTGAAAACGGTTTTGCTGAATTCGAAAAGCCTTATGGACGATACTTCGAGGCTTGTGCCGCTGGCAGCCTCCTTCTGCTTTCTCCTTGGGAATATCACACCGACCGCAGGACTATCAGCCGCTCACAATGCCTTTTCCTTAACGATATGGCGCGTGTAATCTGTGACGAGGACACTACCTTTGTGCTGATGGAGGGTATTGCAAAGGTGTGAGGACTTAGGCGCAAAGGGCTTAAGACCTCGATGCAAAGGCTTAAGGTATTAGGAGCATAATTGATTTCTTGACAGGGAACCATCGTTCCGTGTCGGGAAACCATCGTTCCACGTCTTGGAACATTCGTTTCCCGACGGGGAACTTATTATGCAATATAGTGTAGAGTGCTCTGGATTAGAAGCGGACGTAGGCTTGCACCCATGCCTGGTGATAGTTTGAGCCTGTGGCAGGGGTGTGGAGGTTGTACTGGAGCTGCAGCATCAGGTTCTTGTGGGGCTGCAGGTTGGTAGCAAAGGAATAGATGGTGTGCATGGAGGAGTGGTTGGCATAGTCGCGATAGACATCGTACTTGCCATACAGCTTTATCCATCGCCATACGGGCGCTCCGAGGGCTACATACCAGGCATCGGCAACGTTGCCGCCTCTCCAATAGGCAGGAGTGGTGGCTGTGGCTCTCACATAGTCCGAAACTTTGTGTCCATAGGAACGGGCATATTCGGCTCTTGCGCTCCAATGGTTCTTCTTGCCCTCGTATTTAGCTCCTACGGCAAAACGGTTGCGCTTGACGGTGATGAGGCTGTCCTTGCTGTGCCAGTTTCCTGCCCATCCGAAGGCTCCAATCCAGAGGTCCTCGACGGGGCTCCACTGGAGTGTGCCGATGAAGTCCTTGCGAAGGTTCTCGTCGCGCAGGTTGATGCCCTGTCCGTTATATACGGCTACGGCATAGTGCAACTGGGCGTGTCCGTCGCGTTTGCTGCGGAAGGCATCACCCTGAACCTGCAGTCCGAGGTCGCGTCCGCCCATCGACTTCTCGCCCACACGGTCGCCGAAGCCCGACAGTTTCTTGCTTAGCTGGCTGTAGTCGCCGAAGCCCACGTCCCAGGGATTGTAGGGATTCTCGAAGGTGAAGCAGCGTTTGAACTCACCCATCTTCACTTCCAACTCCTTCCAATGGCTCCAGCTCACGAAGGCATCTTTTACGTGAGGCGTGCCGTTCAGCTCTACCTGCAAGCGGTATTTGAAGTCCTTGAGGACCGTGCCGTCAACATAGACGCGAACCAGTCGCAGTCCGAAGCCATCGCCGCCGTGCTGACTGCTCTCGCTGTCGTATTTGTAGGAACCGATGATGTAGCCGCCGAACTTGGGCACGGAGGCAATATCGCTACGTTTCCACTTGGCTTTGGGCAGCACTTTGTCCTGAAGGGTTTTGTACGTGGTATCGAGGAACGCTTCATCGTCGGTCAACGTTGATGCGTGGTTAAATGCGAAAGGCAAGAGGCAAAAGCTCAGTGCCAGGAGTACTTTTTTGTTCATAGTAGTGCAAAGGTAGTAATAAAAGTGAGAAGTGAGAAGTGAGAAGAGAAAAAAATTAGAGGTAAGGAGATTAAACCATAGAGAGGGGAGGGGGTCTTATTATGGGGAGTTAAAGGGGAGTTAAAGGGGAGTTAAAGGGGAGTTAAAGGGTTTAAGAAGTTTAAGAGTTTAAGATGAAGAGAATAATGACGTGCCTAGTGCTGATGATGTGTTCGGCGGTGATGATGGCACAGAAAGCTACGGTAAAAGGTGTGATTATGGACGGAGGGCTCAACGAGCCCCTGCCTGGAGCGGCTGTGGTGCTGCTGAACAAGAAGGACAGCACACAGGTGACTGGTGTTGTGAGTGATGTGAATGGACAGGTGTCGATGCCCGTCTCGAAGTACGGAACCTATCTGCTCCGCATTTCATATATGGGCTATCTGACGCAGTACCGGACGGTGGAGTTGAGTAAGCAGAAGAAAGAGTTGGACCTTGGTACCGTAGTGCTGAAGGAGGATGCAAAGGTGCTGAAGGAAGCACAGGTGACAGCTCAACTGGCACAGGTGGAGATGAAGGAAGATACCTTTGTATATAACGCGGGCGCGTTCCGCGTGCC
>CACZJU010000011.1 GCA_902781515.1 uncultured Bacteroidales bacterium
GATCATTGCCGGGCAGTCCTGCCCCAGTTCGGTCACGATGAGCGTCCCTACGCGCTCCTGAAACCGCTGCATCCACGAGAGGTGGGCGGCGTGGGGAGCTCGCTGCATTTTGCCCACAAAGGGCTCAATCTGCTTAAATCTTTCTGTGTAAGCCATATCTTTCGTTTTTTTTGTTGTTAATTATCGATTGTATTGACTACAAATGGAGTTTTTTGCCTCCGGGAGTGCTCTGTAGTGACTACAAAGCCGATTTTTTGCCTCCGGGAGTGCTCTGTATAGTCTGCAAAGCCACTTTTTGCCTCCGGGAGTGCTCTGTATCGACTACAAAGCCCCTTTTTTGCCCCTGGGAGTGCTCTGTATTGACTACAAAGCCACTTTTTTGCCTCCGGGCATGCTCTGTATCGACTGCAAAGCTCATCCTCGTCTCCATTCGTTTCCTTATACATTATATATATATACGCGCGCGAGGGGGTTACTCCGACAGGTAGAACACGATGCTTTTCACATATGTGCCGTAGAAATAATCAGCGCCCGTCAGCAGCTCAACCTTCGAGGCGGCGGCAGTGCCCTTCCACGTGACTGTATCAATATCTGTATTAGAATCCCAATTATATGCCCAGCCCGTGCCGAGACCTCCATTAGCCCAACCAGCAGGGCCAGTGAGCGTCATCACGATCTTTGTGAACTTCTTGCCGGTCGGTGCCGTAAAGGTAAAGCCGCCGGATTCCTTCGCATCGAACTGGATGCCATCCCTCGTCGGATCTCCTTTATCCTTCCACCTGGCCTGATTCCTCTCGGCATTACCACTCAGCGTGACGCCCTCCTTCGTATATGACTCGAAGGTGCCCATGACACGAAGGTCGCTGATGTTCGTAACGTCCCATACGACGATGTCGGCCACGGGAACCTCAATGGCCGTAGCCGCAATCTCGCTGTCGGAGTGCGTGTCGTCGGCCTTCACGTAATACCAAACATATACCGTGCCACTGGCGGTGATGTCCTTAGCCGTGGGCACCGCGTCGCTGAAGCCAGCCGTCGAGGTAGGCTTCGTGTTCGTCGTGGTCACTGCATACATCAGCGTGCCGCCGTCGGCCACGCCACCGCTCACCAGCCACCGTAGCAGCGGGCTTCGCCTGCGCTGTCGGGTCGTAGGTGTATGGGCTGGTGGTGATAGCACCCTCCACGCCGCCGATGGTTACTGTGCCGCAATTGCCCCAATAGCCTGCGCCGATGCTGTTGGTAGCACCATCTCCCATTGTAGCAGTCACTTTGGTTACGCCTGCAGTAATCGTGATGGTGCCGCAACTGCTAAAATTTTTGGCATTGTACCCTCTACCTCCGCCAATACCGGCCGCTTTATCACCGCCTGTAGCATTGACGGTTCCACCGCTGATGAGAATATTACCACAGGAGCCATTATCTGGACCTCTTCTACCGCCTCCGATTCCAGCACCATATTCTCCGCCTGTAGCATTGACGGTTCCACCGCTGATGGTAATATTGCCGCAATCAGCTCTGTCTCCGGCACCGATGCCGGCACCATATGCATCACTAGTTGCGGTGATTGTGCCGCCCTGGATCTCAATATTGCCGCAAGCAACATTATTTACGCCACCGATGCCGGCACCTTTGCCGTAGCTGCTGGCCGTGAGAGAACCTGTGCCATTGATGATGAGCGTCTTGCCAGCAGCAGCCTGGATGCCAGGATAATCCTGATAGAATCCATTCACAGTATTCGTACCGCTGAGGATAATGGTGGCATCGCCAAGACAAGTGATGCCGGCCCAGCTGTAGTTCATGTCGTTCACGCCGTTGATGGTCACGCCGTCGAGCGTCACCGTCGCTCCGTCGGCAATCGAAATCTTGTAGTTGCCAGCGAGCGTGCCAGTTAGGGTTTCGCCGTCCTGCGCCTCGTAGTCAGCCGTCAGCGTCGCGAGGTCAACGGTCTTGCCAGTCGGAGCCGCCGGTGCCGCGTCGCTTGTAGCCGTCACGCCCTTCACCTTCAGGCGTCCGGTGTACTGGATGGTGACGGGAGAACCCTCGGGAGCGGGGTTGGGGCTGATGGTCCACTTGTCGGCATCCTTCAGCCATAAATCTGGTCGCGAGGAAAATCCCTGGAATCCGTAGCGCTCTGCACGCCGTTCGCGTACTCAACATATTTCGTTTCTCCCCCGCTGAAGCCGTAAATCAGGACTACATTTCCCGTGGCGGTCGGGGCGGGGATGGTGGTAACTACGTCGTCGCCCACGGCAGCGAAGTCGCTGGGCAGGTCAGCGGCGGAGAACGTTGTCATGTCCCCAGTCCACGTGTCGGGCACGGTGAGTTTCTTCACGCTGGGCGCGCCGCTCTGCGCCATTGCGCCCGTCGCCGCCGTCATGAGCAGCGCGAGCAGAAGTAATAATTTGTTTTTTCTCATAATTTTAAGTTTTTAAATTGTTATTAAATAATTGAATTATATATATTTGTTTTGAGAATTCGAGAAGTTACAGAAGTTTAGAAGATGAGAAGTAGAATTTGAGAAGTTAGAGAAGTTAGAGAAGTTAGAGACAAATGTTCTGCCGCTGACATCGCCCGCCAAAGTATCGTCATTCGCTCGGCTCTGCCGCTTGGCTTGCCAAGAACTTCGAGCGAAGCGCTCGCTCGGCTTTGCCGCTTGGCATCGCCAAGAACTTCTTGAATTCTTTCGCTCGACCTTGGTCGCTTGCCTTAGCAAGAACTTCAAAACTCTTCATAACTTCTAATTTTTTTCACGAAATGTTAATTAATCAACCATAAAGTTATGGAATTTGGAAGAAACTTCCAAGCCCTACGTGCCCTCCACCTGCAGATATTTACGATTTTGCAACATTTTTGTAAATTTTGAGAGTCGTTTTCGCTTCGCTAGACGAAGTTATATGGCCTGCGGCCATGGAGTTAAGAGCCTTTCGGCTCAGGAGTTATGTTCCTTCGGAACGGAGTTATGTGCTTCGCACGACGAATGTATTTGAGAGGCAGATGTATCGTCTTAACTCCTTTAACTTCTCTAACTTCTCTAACTTCTCTCGCTCGACCTTGGTCGCTTGCCTTAGCAAGAACTTCCCCCACTTTCCCCCGATGAAATGGCGCAAAAATTAAGCCGAGACTCCTTTCAGAATCTCGGCGGATATTGTTTTGTAGGGGAAATGTGCGAGGGTGTCAGAACAGGTCTGCGTGTGTGCCTGTTCTTAGGAATAGGAGCGTCAGCTCCGTGTCGTTCTGATTCCATGTCATCAGCCAGTCGGGCTCGATGTGACACTCCCAAACACCTTGCAGGTTGCCCGACAACTTATGCGGGCGGTACTTGGCGGGCAGCGAACCAGTAGCTTCAAGCAGATGGATGGCTTCAACGATAAGCTGCATGTTATAGCCTCGCTTCCTACAGCGTTTCATCTCTTTGTCGAAGCGTTTCGTAGTCTTGACGTTGTACTTCATACTTCGATACCTAATGCCTTGAACATATCATCAGCAGAGGCGTAGCTGGTGACGTTTTTCCCTTTCAGCGCATCCTCGATCACCTTCATTGTTTTATCGTTCAAGTACTCGCCCGTCTCTGGGTCGTAGAGGCGACATTTTTCCTTTGCGGGCTTTTGCAACTGTACCGATGCCACGCCAACAATCATCTTGCAGGCCTGTTTTACCTTCTGCACGAGGCTTTCATCGGGAATTTGTAATACTAGTGTTGCCATATCTTATGTTGTTTTGTGATTACGGTTGGTGTAGAAATACTTATATTGCATCTTTCTCGTCGTAGATCGCTTTGATGTCCTTCATCGTCATTTCATAGGCCTCCTCGGACGTGTACAGCTCCTTGTCCATGTCGGAAAGTTCCTCTGCCAGTTCTCGCTCGTACTCCTCTTCGTCTTCTCTGCGCAGGTCTTCATCGTCGATGCCTCCTCCTGCTGCAAACTCGGCCTCGCTCTCGTCAATCATCGTGTTAATCTCGGCCTTGGTGTAAGGTCGCATAGATTGTGTCTGTCGTCTTCTTGCGGTTGTCGTTGCCATAATCGTCGTTGTTTGTACGCTTTCGCCTGCAAATATACATATTTCCCACGATATTATATGCTAACGAGCTTGAATTTTTTATCCTAAGAGAGCCGAGGCGGAAAATCCTCGGCTCCTTAATGCTGCTAGGGGACAAGCTAGAAGGTGTAGCCGTTGACACTGTCCCAGTCGGGGTCGGCGGTGAGGCGGAAGGTGCCGCTGCCGGTATCGCCCGTACCGCCGCTACCGAAAAAACTGCCGGTATAGAGCGTCACCTGATTGCGCGTGATGGGGATATTCTCGAAGGTGCGCTCCATGATGACGTCATCGTTGGCATCGAGGGCGGTCACGGTGAGCTTCGTCAGCACATCTTCCTCGGTATGGGGCAGGGTGTATATCTCGTAGATGCCGTCGGTGCTTACGGGACGTATCTCCGTCTGCTTGGAGTTCACGCAGCCGTAGCCGGCCTTGGGGCTGAAGGTAGAGGAGCCTCCGAGGTAGTAGAACTTGAGCTTAGCAACTTTCGATGGCACGCTCTCGTCGGTCAGCACCAGGCGGAACATGGCCACGGCGCGCGTCAGCGTGAGGTCGTACGACTGCAGGGCGTCGGTCACCACCAGGGTGCCGTAATAAAAAAAGGTGTCGGTCACCTTGTTGTTGGGGAACGTCACCTTTTCCGTCGAGGTTATCGTGGCCGAGCCGTCGCAGTTGTGCGCGATGACCACCAGGCGGTACGTGCCCGCGGCCAGGCTCAGCGCCACCGTGCCATAGCTGGCGTCGCCCTCCTTCTGCGCCACGGTCTTCACCTTCGTACCCTCAGCGTCGAAGATGGCGATGTTCAGGCGCGAGCAGAGGTTGGTGATGTCGGTAGCAGAGCGGGTAAATGCCTCTTGCTGGTACTGCGAAAAATGCAGAATGACATTGGTCTCTGAAGGTATTTCCTTTCCCGTTGTCTCATTGAAAATAGGCTGCTCGCATGCTGCCAATAGCAGGGCGAGTTCCTTGTTGATGGTGATGGTAACAACGGGGCGCAGGACGGTTGAGGCCTTGACGGTGGAGGGACTCGAGGTGAAAGCGGCGTCGGTAGGCCTGAAAGCGCGGTAGGTGCCGTTACTGTGACAGAGGTAGTTATTGGCCGTCAGGTCGCCAATGGCCTCGCGGGCGTCGTACATCAGATGTGCTTCGTCAGTGGTGGGCACCTCCCAACCGCTAATGTCGCCAGTGGTAACTGTGGCTAAGGCAGCATCGATGTTCGCTTGCATGGTTGTGGCGTTAGCGTCGTAGAATTCGAGCTCCGTAGGCGCGAGCAGCGTCACGTCGGCATGGTCGTCCGCGTCGTCCACAGCCAGCACGTAGCAGCCCTGGTAGGTGTCGCCGACAGAGGGGATGTTGTCAGAGTTGTCGTTATTCCCCGATACGCTGCTGCCGTTCTCATCAAACTCAAAGCTGATGGTCCGATCGCCCAGCCACGTAGCGCCGGTAATCGTTCCCGTCAGGTTCACGCCCACGGCCTCGGTGTAGGTACCGTCGATGTTGATCTTGTAGGCGGCCTCCAGCTGGTCGCTGCAAGAATAGGTATAGGTCTTGGTCGTGCCGCCAATGGTGATGTTCACGCTCACACTGGCCGGCTGAGAGCTTGGAGGCATCACAAACGCCGTCGCGTCGTTCGTCCACGTGCGGTTGTCACTCTCCTTGGTCAGCGCGATGGTCGTGCTCTGGCCAGCTATACTATACGTCCCATTCACGTTCAGGCTCTGCCATAGCGGTGCTATCGTCACGCTGACCGCCGTCGCCGCCGTCGGAATCTTCTTAATGGTCACGTCCTCGATGAACATCGTCTTGCGCTGCAGGCCCAGCGTCACGGTATTGGTGCCGCCGTCAACGAGCGTGGCCGTGGCCTGCGCCGCCATCAGGTCGGTGAGCGTGCGGCCCTCCTTCAGCGTCAATGCCGTTGTTGTAGTAGCATTGTCCTTCGTGGGCAGCGTGTAGTCCGTAGCCGAAGCCCCCGCAACGGCATAGACGCTATACGTCCCTTCCACCAGCGGAATATTCAGCGTCTGGCCTTCGTCGCCGATGGTCTGCGCAGCCTTGCAGTCATCCCCTTGGAATACATACACTTGTACGGGGTATGCCACCGTTGCCTCTTCGCTAGGCGATGTGCCGCGCGTGCGCACTTGCAGCACCGAGTTGGTTACTTGTCCCGTAGCAGCAGGGGACATGTAGTCCGCTTCGCCGTCGAGACCTTTCTCACACGCCGTCAGCCCCAGCACCGCCAGGACCGACGCAATCAATGATAGTTTTTTCATTGTTGAATAGATTTAGTTATTCGGGAATATCCCCTTCTAAATATATAACGTAGGGGTACAAAAAAAGTTTGTACCGTGATAGTACAATCTTTTTTCTATATCATGAATCGCAAAACAAAACCGAGCCCATCTCTCGATGTCTCGGCGGATATTATCTGTGGGGGGGGATCAGGAAAGCTATTTAATCTCGTTTGCCAGCGAATGTGGTTCACGACGACAGTCCCAGAAATCGACTATGTATATCGTATCTCTCCTTCCATCTGCGCATCGACTCCTCGTGGGTGATGGTTTTTCCAGCTGCCACGTTGGCCTCTGCCTGGTCAATCCTCGCGTTCAGTTCTGCCATGGTATAAGGGCGAAGTCGTTCGTCCTGTTCCTTCTTAGCGTACTCTATAAGGTGCTCTCCCACCCATCGCATGCTGCTGGGCGAGAGTGTGCCGTAGAGGTAGTTGAGCAATCCTTCAAGTGCCATTGTACTCATATCGCGTCCTTTCTTTTATGATTTGAACTTCGTTCGAACCCGCTTCCGCTCGGAATAGCTCGAAAGCATGCTCTCGGCTCTTCGCACACTTGATCGCGGCTTTGATGCTGCAAATATAGTGTTTTTTCCTAATATCCATGTACGATTAATGCAAAAAAATCGTATATTTGCACCCGTTACAACATATAAATAGATGGAGATACTTGAGCAAACATCCATACAGTTGATACTGTTTTACGTGCTCTACGGCGTAACGGGCGTGGTGCCACTCCTTGCGGCCCTCTACCTGTTGCTGAGGCGGGCCAATGCTATCGCGCCGGGCGTTACACCACCAGTACGGTTGCAGCGCTGGACGGCAGCTTTCTTTGTCGTAGCGTCATCGGCGCATGTGTGGTGGCTGCTGTTCTATATCTACTCCGGCAACCTGCAGTCCGTGGGCTGTCTGGTTCTGACCATGGTCGACTTTGTGTTGCTGTTCGTCACCTTTTCTGGTATGCTGCTGGCTATGCTTCAGGACCGCCGTCGACCTGTATGGCCCGCCTTGGCAGCCATGATACCATTCGTATTGCTTGTGGGAGCGTATATGGTCCATCAAAGCCTATTCATCCAGCAGATTGCCGCAGGCTACCTCGTGTTGCTCAGCCTGGTCTTTACCGGACACATGGTGACGGCTATCAGACGGTACGAGCGGTGGCTGAACGAAAACTATGCCGACCTGGAGAACAAGCGGGTGTGGCTGAGCCTGGCGGTCTCGCTCGTCTGCATGCTGCTGTTTGTGATTTATGTACTCGCTGTTAATATGGTCTTTATCTGGCTCATACATATCATCGAACTGGTACTTGTCGGTCTGCTGCTGTGGCGCGTGGAGACACTTCCCAGCCTAAGTAATACCCCCAACAACAATCAAACAGAGCAGCCGACGGCGGCACCTGTCACTATCGACCTATCCCATATTGAACAACTGCTGAAAGAGCGCTGCGTAGCCAAAGAACTTTACCTGCAGCACGACCTGACGCTTCAGCAACTGGCTCTTGCTTTAGGTACTAACCGCACCTATCTCAGCCAGTATTTCTCGCGTCAGAGCATTACCTATAACACCTATATCAACAACCTGCGCATCGACCACTTCATCCGTCTCTATCGCGAGGACGCCGCTGCCCACCGCTCCATCTCGGCACAGCAACTGGCCACCCGCAGTGGCTACCGCAGCTACAGCACCTTCAGCCACGCCTTCAAGCAGCGCACAGGCCAAAGCGTCACCGTCTGGATGCGCGATGCCGACCAGTAATCTCTCGATGTCGCGCCTGCTCTTCATCTCCCGTACTCCCTAAGGGACTGTACATCGTGAATGGCAAGAAAAAAGCATTTCTCTACCATAGCCAATAGCTGGTCGGTGGAAAGATTGGTGATTCCCGTCTTTTCAATCAGCGAGAACTCTTCCCTGTTCTTGCCGATGACAAACTTACGTTCCCTGCCATCGATGTTGGCCAGCAGGTGGTAGTTGCCCTTATAGGCTTGTTCTATACGGATGTTGGAAACCGAATGGCCGTTGATGGACTGTTCTGGGATGGCAGAATATTCTTGCCATTCACCCCAGGCCTTCAGGTGGCTGATAATAGTGAACTCCACCCTACCCTTCCATTTATCCGACACGCCATATTTTGTGGCGATGGTACGGAATTGCTTCAGCGATTCAACCACATCGCGAATGATAGCATCAGGACGACGTATGCCGTTGTCACGGGCAAACTGGATGGCATCCTCGCGAGTGATGTCCCGCAACTTACCACCAATCATCAGACAATGCTCCCTATTAGGCAGATAACCACCCGTATCGAAGATATAGGTCATATCGTATGCAGGCGACAGTCGCCACACGCCCTGACAATCCATGACAAACGTAAAGTTCTTATGATGGTCGTCGGTATTGTTGGCAAGGATGTTGAATACCATACGACGATACAGTTCCTGACAGTCCACTTCGGGCAAATGCAGCTTGCGACACACGGCAAAGAGCTTTTCGTAACTGTCGGCCTCGGGATCCATTGCAGCCAGTGTCTGAGTGTGCAGTTTGCCTGTCTCATTGCGGTCAAAGCGTTTGGTAAGGAAATGGTTCACACCATCCACCTCCAGCAATCGCGACTCCATCATATTGATGCCTGCTGACGTAGCCATTTCGTAGTATGTCTGTTCCAATTCGGCTGTCGAGCGAGCCTTGTCGCCAAACTTCAAGATGTAATAATCCAGATTTGAATCCACGTCTATCTGCCCACTACGAATCATCCCCGTCTTTCTGTCGATGGCAATGATGCCCTTTGGCTGACGGCCACCAGCCGAGGTGCCGACAGCAATCAATGATTGTAGGGTAAGCGACTCGTCAGGCAGAATCTTCACGTTCTCCCGTTCTATGGCAATCTTCTCTGCCAAGTCAGCCAGAGCCTTGATGTCTATATGACCACTCATCGCCCCTCGCTTTATCTCAGGAACGAACTCCAAGGCTCCCATGCCTCGCTTGCCGATGAAAGCCAGCTTCTCAATCGAGGTCACGTTTCGTTCTGTAAGCCGATTGTCCTTGCGCCATTGTTCGAAAAGCATGTTACCCCAAGCATCGGGCAGAGAGTCGGCTATAAACGAAGGCAGCTTCTGATAAATTCGCTCTGCCTCGCCAAAAATGGCACGGTTGCTGAGTGGATTGTGAATGGATGCAGCCAACGGCGCAATGTCCAGGGTTCCTTTCAAGAACTCCGGGTTATACATGAAGAACGATGACTTGCGGGCATCGTGCCAAGCCAGTCGTCCAATCTCCTGTCCCCATAGGAACATTTTCAAAACCTCCCTCATTGCTTCTTATGTCTTACGCGTTGTACCTTCTTATTCTTCTCATTGTACAGATAGAGCGGCTCCGGTTGCTCAGGCATCAGTTCATTCAGGTCGTTGATACAGCCTACAGCCTTCATGAGCAGCAGGAAAGTACTTAACGAAATATTCGTTACCGTACCGTTCTCGAAGCGATAGACTGACAACACAGACAGACCAGCCATCCCTGCAACTTCCTTCTGCGTCATATTTGCCATCAACCGATATTCCTTGAATCGACTACCAAGCATTCTCACCAATTCTGGTGCTGAGTAATCCGAAAAATCTTTCATATAACCTTACAGTTATGTAGTCTTAACCTTTAAATTTGATAATAATATATCATTTTTGAATATTTATGACTGCAAAAGTACTGATTTTTTTGATTAGACCAAACTATTTGTGAGAAAAATGCTTTTGTGTGGCCGAAAATGCTTCTTTTTCCATCCCATTTCGCGTTACGCGTTACACATTACAGTTTTAAAATTGCGTATATGCAAGATGTCAAATGGTAAATGGTAAATGGTAAATGGTAAATGGTAAATGGTAAATGGTAAATGGTAAATGGTAAATGGTAAATGGTAATTGGTAATTGGTAATTGGTAAATATAAGATAATAATTTATTATTAATAATATTTTATAATAATATATAATATAAATATTATATATTATTATAAGCCTATATATAGCTTAGTAGGGGGGTGCCAATATTTTAACTGTAACGCGTAACGCGTAACGCACCAAGGCACCCCATGCTATCACCCCTACTTACCACTAAATAATTGAAAATAAGTTAGTTGCAACTGTTGACGGAAGCCATTGCACCTCATGCGATAGCATATTCACCTAAATACTTGATTTCGCCTCTCTGATGTTGTATCTTTGCGTAGGTTTCAACAAGAAACCTCCGCGGCAGGTTAACTGAACTTATCCGGAGAAGTTAATTTAACCTGCTCCCGCAAGGCCTAAACCCTTAAACCATTAACCATTAACCATTAACCAATTATGATTAACTACAGTTTGGGACTGCGAAAGTCCAACCCAAGTGAGAAGAACAGCGAGAAGAAGGTGTATGCATATGCGCAGAGCACCGAAGTGATTGACATCCTGAAGCTAGCGAAGCACATCCAGATGCACGGCTCGCCCTACACCCGCGACATCATCGTAGGTGTGCTGACCAAGGCCGTTGACTGCATCCGCGAGCAGTTGCTGGAAGGCAAGAAGGTGAACCTCGGCGAAATGGGTTCGTTCTACTGCACCATCAGCAGCGAAGGCGTGGACAGCGCCGATGAGTTCAACCCTTCTGCCCACATCAAGGGCGTGAACGTGCGCTGGGACCGCGGACATGAGTTCGAAGACCTCCTCGCCGAAGCCGAGTTCAACTACGTGGCCACCCGCGAGCAGCAGGCCAAGGCCCGCAAGGAGGAGAAGGCCGCCATCAATACCGAGCTGGGTGTCACCCCCACCGAAGGCGGGTCTGGTGATGATCAGACGGAGTAAAAAAGCCTACCCCCTCCCCCTCCCAAAGGGAGGGGGGACTTTAAACTCCACAACTGACTCTAAACTCTAAACCTTAAACTCTAAACTTTAAAAATGCCATGAAACCAGAAAGAAAGGCGGAACTTGTGAAGTTCCTTTGGAAACTGCTAACAGCAGTCATTGCAGCCCTCACGGGTGCAGCCACCGTATCGAGCTGCTACACCGTGAACCTCCTCTAATGGAAATTCAGAAAATGAAAGAATGAAGGAATGAAAGAATGAAAGAATGAAAGAATGAAGGAATGAAAGAATGAAAAAGCCCTCGTGCCGAAGGTGGCGCGGGGGCTTTGCATTTGTATTTGTAATATGAAAATTACTTTATCAAGATTTTGAGCTACGCTCGAACTCTTTCACGTTCGGAAAAGACTGAACGAGCTCATCTTTTCTCTCACTTAATCAAGACTTTGCCATTAACGACGTTGAAGCCGCGGACGGGAGCAGAGAGGCGGCGACCAGAGAGATCGTACACGCCTTCATTTTGAATTTTCAATTTTGAATTTTGAATTGAATGAATTCCATCGGGCAGGGTTTCGGTGATCTGGATGTCGCCATCCTCACAAATGAGGTAGTATTTGTCGGTCATGCCGTTGATGGTGCGGATGGGAGTGACATTGCCCGTTTCTTCGGAACATACTGCCGGGCGCAGGATGTACTGACCTTCGGCAACCTGTGAGTCGAAGTCGTAAATATACCAATACCAACTAGAATAGCCGTACAAGGACTGCAGTTCCACCTCGCCTCCACAGAACCAACGGACGAAATTGCCCGAAAGGTCGTAGAGTGCAGCACCCATATTGCCAGTGAACTTGGTGTTCGGATCGCGCTGACAAGCGGCGTTGGAATAGTTCCACACGTTGTCCATCTCCACCTGTACATATTTATAACCATTGGCGTGCTGCGCACGGAAGGCACGGAATTCGTCGGCATAGAATACATCTTCGCGGTCACCCACCTCATCGGGACTAATCTTTGACACCATCCAGTGTCCGTAGCGATAGTCGTTGTTTTCTACAGGCACAAGGTTGTTGAGCTCGAAGTAACCGTCGCAGTTTCCTGTCCAACCCCAGTTGACATGAAGCTTGCCGCTGCTGTTGACACCATCCACGACGAAGATGTGACCGTTGTTATCATTCACATCGGCACCACGATAGACCACAGGACGACCGGCAGAGAGCTCGGTCTGAATCATTGACTTCCACTCATCAGCAGTGTAGTACGTGCGAATGCAGTTCTTCGCATCGGCATAGTCGAAGATGTTAATGAGGGAATATGCCATATCCAAGGTGTTCGACGACGACCAGTCGGGGGTGTAGTCCATTGCTAAGCTGACGCCACAGGCATAAATCAGTTTTGCCACCTCCGATGCCGACTCGTTGCTGGCATAGGAATTCTTCATGTTGTCCCAATCGAAAGTGTTGACGTCGTAGTTGAAAGAAACGTCCAAACCTTTGGTAGGTGTGGTGTATTGCAGACTGCCATGACCGCCTGTGGGATAGTTCCAGCGCTTCATTATCTGAGCCATTGCCGTAGCACCGCAACCTGCGAGGGTGCGTTTCGAATTTGACAACGGACACCATGCATTGTAGGGATAGTCTTGTCCCCACTTAGTCTTTACGATAGGAGCCACTGCCGTCCACGAGAAGGCTTTCCTTGCACCTTCCTGCGCATAGTACTCACTCTGCACGGAGGCATAAACGTTGGCATAGAAAAGCAATAAATCTGCCATTCCATCGGGCATATCGGCAACATCGAAGCGTGAGTCCTCACTATAGCCCAGCACATCGCCAAGGCGTGCATCGCCTGCCACGATGACGAATCCGCCCTCCTCTTCGTTGGCAAAGACATAGAAGGGCTGCTGGTCCTGCAAGGCGAACGAGGGTTTGAGACTGGCACTCTTCTTCCGCCCTATCTGCAGCGACAAGAGGTTGCCGCCTATGGGCGTGAGCTCCTGCTTGGTGAAGTGCGGAGTCTTGGATTGCAACTGTCCGGCAATGGCTGCTGCCTGACTGAGACTGCGCTGCTGCGCCCATGCGGACACAGAGAATAGACCACCAACGAGGGTGAGCAAAATGGTGAACAAGTAATTACGTTTCATAGGCTTATAGTTCTTGTGCCATCAGGCTGTTCCTTAATTTCTACGCGTACTGCATCCTCGGGCAAGAGGGGTTCTATGAGCTCCGGCCACTCTATGAAGCACAACTGTCCGGAGTAGAGATAATCGTCGAATCCCATGTCCTGAGCCTCCTCCAACCGCTTTATGCGATAGAAGTCGAAGTGGTAAATCTTTTTAAATTGACAATTAACGGCATATTCGTTGACGATGGCGAAGGTGGGCGATGCCACAACGTCGTCCGTCACGCCAAGCTCCTGACACAGGGCCTTGATGAATGTGGTCTTGCCGGCTCCCATGCCTCCATAGAAGGCAAATACGGTGTGCCCGTCCATTTTCTCAATGAACTTCCGCGCGGCATCCGCTATATTGGATATTGAATATTGAATATTGAACATTTTAGATTGAATTTTCACCTCTTCTTCGGATGCAGGGTTATGAGGGGTATGAGCATTTCCTCCATAGATATGCCTCCGTGCTGGAAGGTGTCCTTATAGTAGGTTACGTAGTAGTTGTAGTTGTTGGGATAGGCAAAGAAACTGTCGCCCAGAGCAAAGATGTAGGCAGTGCTGAGGTTGGGAGCAGGCAGTTGGGCACGCAACGGGTCGCGAATCTCGAACACCTCCTTGGGATTGTAGCTCAGGTTTTTACCCAGCTTGTAACGAAGGTTGGTGTTGGTGTTGCGGTCGCCGATGACCTTTATGGGTGTATCGCAACGGATGGAGCCGTGGTCGGTGGTGACGATTATCGTGTAGTCGCTGGCGGCAAGGGCACGGAAGAGGTCCTTCACTGCCGAATGGCGGAACCACGACTGCGTGATGCTGCGGTAGGCTGCCTCGTTGTTGGCAAGCTCGCGCACCATGCGGCTCTCCGTTCGGGCGTGACTGAGCATATCTATGAAGTTCAGCACCACCACATTCAGGTCGTAGCCGGCAAGCGACGGCAACTGCTGCACCAGTTTCTCTGCTGCGTGCGAGTCGTTAATCTTATGATAGGTGTATGTGTTCTTGCGACGATAGCGGTCGAGCTGCGTCTTTATGAGCGGAGCCTCGTTGAGGTTCTTCCCTTCCTCGCTGTCCTCATCGACCCACAGTTCGGGGAACATCTTGGCGATGATGTTCGGCATCAGGCCCGAGAAGATGGCATTTCGGGCGTATTGCGTGGCAGTGGGCAGGATGCTGAGGTAGAGGTCCTCCTCGATGTTGAACTGGTCGGCAATCTCTGCCTGCAGGGTGCGCCACTGGTCGAAGCGGAAGTTGTCGATTACGAGCAGGAACACCTTCTCTCCGGCATTCAGGGCAGGGAACACACGACTCTTGAAGATGTCGGGACTCATGAGCGGACGCTCTTCATTGCCCTCTATCCATTTCATGTAGTTCTTGCGGATGAACTTGCCAAAGTCCACATTGGCCTCGCGCTTCTGCAGTGCCAGCATCTCATTCATCTGACTGTCGGTAGCCGAAAGCTCCTGTTCCCAGTATGTCAGACGCTTATAAACCTCCACCCAGTCCTCGAACGAACGGGCGTCGCTTATCTGCATTCCTATCTTTCCGAAGTCCTGCTGATAGCCGGACTGCGACACCTCGGTGACTATCTCCTTCTGATGGATATTCTTCTTCAGCGTCAGCAGTATCTGTCCGGGATTGACGGGCTTTATCAAGTAGTCGGCAATTTTCGAACCGATGGCCTGGTCCATGATGTTCTCTTCCTCGCTCTTGGTAACCATCACCACGGGTGTTGCAGGAAGGATTTCCTTTATGCGAGCCAGTGTCTCCAAGCCGCTGATGCCCGGCATGTTCTCGTCGAGCAGTATCAAGTCGTACGACTCCTGGGCACATTGCTCCAGAGCATCGAATCCGTTGGATACGGTGTCCACTTCATATCCTTTTTTCTCAAGGAACAGGATGTGAGCCTTCAGCAGCTCAATCTCATCATCAACCCAAAGCAGTCTGTATGCAGCCATATAATCTGTTTATCTGCCTGCAAATATACAACTTATATTTAACAAGACCAACTTAAAAGCACAGATTGTTGATAATTAGGGTCGTCAGAAACCGTAGGGGAAGTCCGAATCGTCCTCTTCCTCCTCCTGTTCTCCGGCTTCGGGCTGCACGTCTTCAGGGTCAACATACGGCAGGTTGAGGTCGTCGATGCGCAGGTCGTCAGGAACATCAAGTGGAGCAAACTGACGCTCGAAGAACTCCTTGTACTCGTCGAAGCTGAATGTCGTGCCCAGTCGCGACAGGTTTTCATCGCTGATGAGCAGGGTGCGTATTCCCTCCAGCACGGTTGCCATGTGGCGGTCGGCATAGAGATGCTGGGCATAGGCATGAGCCTCGTCGTAACTGAGGAAGCCGCGTATGCACATCATCGACAGGCCGTTATCCTCCATCACCTCTATCTCGAAGTTGCGAACCATGTAGCTGGTGAAGTTGTAACGCGCCATCTCGTAGAGCAACTGGTCTTCGTCGAGGCTGTTGGTGGGATAGGCGAGCACGAAATTAAACGTGGCATAGCGTTCGGCACTCAGAGTGTCGGCCACCTGTGTGGAATCCTCGCCTGCCCAGTCCGAACGGCGGCGCTTCCAGATATCGCTGGAGTTGTACTTGTCGTCGCTGAGCAGACGGCCTTCCTGCAGGCCCTTCACGATGTATCCTGCCATCTCGCCAATCTCTTCCTTGCTGTAGTCCTTGACGATGGTCTTCAGCAATTCGAGGAACTCGGCCCTATGTCCGGTATATAGCAGACTCATGGCCTCCACAAACATTATGCGGGCACGGTGTTTGCCAAACTCGAAGTTCTCGGTGTGGAAACGGTAGTTGCTGTCCACTTCCTCGTAGCGGTTCTCCTTGTAGGCCTCGTATGTGGCAGCATAGAGCGAGTCCTCAAGGTGTCGCCCGTTGCGTGCTATCATCTCGTAGTAGGGGTTGGCAAGGCGCTTGGCATTCTTGTCGTCGGGGAAAGCCGCAATCAGCGTGTCGCGATAGAATTGTGCCTGTTCATCGTTCTCCAAGCGTCCGTTGAGCAGGAAGAGGTGGTAGTATGCCTCGGCGCGTTTCTCTGTCTCGGGGAAGTCCCTCAACAGTCGCATCAGCAGTCCAAGGGCATAGGGATAGTTTTGTATCTTCTCCATCACCTTCACTCCGCCTTCGAACAATGCTGCCTCCACCAGTTTGTTGGATGCTTCCATCTGTTCCGGTGTCAAGGGTATCTGCTTGATATAGTATTCACGCTGATGGGGGTCGTTGGCAAGAGAGTCGCGAATGCGCTGTTCTTCCTCGTCGAGTTCGGCCTCGCGTGCTGCTTCTATGGAATCCGTGTTCTCGTCGTAGTTGTATTCCTCGAATGCATCGTTTGCCACAACGGTCTTGTTCGAGCGGCGCCAGTTGTCCTCGTTCTTGCGGTTGCCCCACCTGCGTTGGAACTGCTGTTTTCCGGACATCACGGTCTGGGGGTTATAGAAATACCACACTCCCTTGTTGGTGGACATGGTGCTGGCTGGCGTGGTGTTCGTCTTCTGCTGTGTCTTGTTCTGGGTGTTGCCGCCCGTGTCGGTATTGTTGTCGGCTGCATTCGCCGCAGCAGCCTTCTTTGCCTCCTCCTTCTCTTTCTTCTTAAGGGCCTCAATAACTCGGTCGATGGCTGCAAGGCGTTCCGGCTCGGACATCTTTGCCAAGGCTTGCAGACTGTCCTGCAACTTTATCACTCCCAATGGGGGTGCTGCCTCGTCGAGGGCCTTCGACCTCTCTGCCGACTCCTTGTAGGCCTCGTGTTCCTTGTCAAGGATACCTATGCAAGCGGCATAGGTGCGCTGGGCGTCAACATAGTTCTCCTGCTCCCAGTAAATCTGCGACAGGCGCAGGAGCAGTACTGCCTTGGCAATACCGTTGCGAGTGCTCTCCTCGGCTCCCTTCTCATAGGCTGCAATGCAGTTCACAGTGTCGCCTACATTCAGGTAGATGTTGCCGATGGCATAGTAAACTTGGTCGAGATAGTCCTTGTTTTTCTCGTTCTTTGCCATACGAAGCAGGCGTTTTATCATCTGCTTGTGCTGCGTGCCGGACATCACCTCCGTCTGCAGGATGTGGGCGTTGAACGACAGTTCGTAGGGAGGATTGCTGCGGATAACCTTCGAGAACGACTTGTATGCCTCATCGTTCTGTCCCAGTTCGCGCTGCAACTGTCCGAGCAGGAAGTTCAGGCGTGTGCGCTGCACCTTGTGAGGGGTATGCTTTAGGGCCTCGCGCAAATCGGGGATGGCGTCCTCAAGGCGACCGGTTTCTATCATAAGGGCTGCACGGGTTGCTATCATCTCGCGCCGACCTTCTACGGACATACTGTCGCGACGCAGTTTGTCGAGCACATCCTCGGCATCGTAAGGCCATTCCAAGGCGACATAGCATCGCGCCAACCAAGCTCGTGCCACACTGTTGATGTTGGGTTGCGTGTCATACAGACGACTGACGTAGTTGAAAGTGGAGGCCGCCTCTATGAATTCTCCCTTCTGGAACTGGGCCTTTCCGAGCATTATCCATGCGTGGTGCAGGTAGGGATTGAATTCCTTTCGTGCCAGAAATTCCTTTTCCTTGGGAGTCTTTTTCTTGTTGCCGCTGACCTTGGGGCGTTTCTTGATGCTGTGCAGCTTTATTGCCTTCTCACATTTCAGTATGGCATTGTCGTAGTTGCCCTTACCTATGTTAGCGGTCTTACGGTCTGTGCTGATATACATCGGCAGGAATCGCGTATAATCGTCCTGGTGCCCATTCTCCTGTGCCTCAACTCCCTCATCGTAAGATACTTTTCCGTTGTAGAGGGTATTGAAACGGGACGTAGTGGCGTGATAGAAACGCGTTGCCGGAATATTCTTCTTTATCGAACAAGAAACAATGAGAAATTGAGAAAATGAGAAAATGAGTAATCGCGAGAGCAGCACGTGCCACCTCCTCCTCACATTATCACTCCCACACTTTTTCATTTTTTTATTCTTTCATTCTTTTATTCTTTAATAAAACGCGCGCAAGAGGAAAATATTGTGTTACAGGCCTCGTCGTTCGCCAACTATCATCAGCACCTCGTCCTTCACACCGTCAGGAACCTCAACGCCACGAAGCTGCAAGCTACGCACCCATCCTGCGACCTCATCACTGCGCATGGTGTATAGTATTTCTCTAAATTCTTCGGTTTCATCAGACGAAAACGAATCCGACGAGCGTCCTCTAAAGCGGTCCAACTCCTCGTCGTTGTAGTATTCTATCTGTTTACTCAATGCTGCCAGCAGACTTTCCTTCTCACACACCTCGTGCTGTCCGCAGCATTCCATATCGACGGGATTAATCGTCGTTTCCTCCTCTGGTGCATGACGATAGCGCCACCAGCCGAAAGCGGCAGCCACCACTCCGAGCAGCACCAGTGCGCCAATGATGTAAAGTGCTAATTGCATATTCTGAAACCTGCCTTTTTCATATCTTCCCAGAACGTGGGATACGACTTGCTCACAACTTTCGGATTAAGGATGCGAATCACTTCCCTACGACAACAGGCTGGAGCAAAAGCCATTGCCATACGGTGGTCCTCATAGGTCTTAATGGAGGGCAACTTTTCTTCGCTGGAATCGCTGGAGTAGAATCCGCCCCACTCAAGACTGTTGTCCGTGACTTCAAGCTGATAGCCCAAAGTGTTCAACTCGTTGCGTAGTGCCGCAAGTCGGTCGGTCTCCTTTATGCGCAGACTCTCCACACCGGTAAAGCTGAATGGTATTTCCTTGATTGCGCACGTCACGGTCACCGTCTGTGTCAAGTCGGGACAATCGGCGAAGTCGCAGTTCAGGTAGTCGGTCTCATCGCCACATTTGTATATCTTAATGCCCTTTCGTCCACTCGTGCAGGTGGTTTCCTCTGTGGCAACGCCTAAATACTCGAATATTCTCCACACACAACTGTCGCCTTGCAAACTTTCAGCCGACAGTCCAGGCATCTCAATCCAAGCACCCGGGTCGTTGGTCAGCGACACCACTTCGTACCAGTAACTGGCTGCGCTCCAGTCGTTTTCTATAACGTATGGCGTGGGCTTGTATTCTCCGTGCTTCACACATATCGTGTCCTCACTCTCCCACTCCACTTCGGCTCCGAAAGTGCGCATCATAGACATCGTCATCTCCAGATACGGCTTGCTGGCAATGCGACCTTTCAGTTTCAGGGTGAGTCCCTGTCGCAACGTTGGACCTATCATCAGCAAGGCCGACAAATACTGCGAACTGACATCTGCAGCCATCTCCACACAGCCTCCGTTCAAGTCGTCACGTCCGGTAATGCGTAATGGGGGGAATCCTTCCTCGCCCTCGTACTGGACGTTGGCTCCCAACTGCCGCAGGGCATCCACTAATATTCCTATTGGTCTGTGCCGCATACGTTCGGTTCCAGTGATTGTGTGCTCACCGGGCGTCACACACAGGTAGGCGGTAAGAAATCGCATAGCTGTTCCTGCGGCCCCGATGTCTATCACCTCCGGCATATCGCGCAGGGCTGCAATCATCACTTGAGTATCGTCACAATCTGACAAATTCTCGGGTTTCTCATCACTTCCACTCAGTGCATTAATGATAAGCGCACGGTTGGAGATGCTCTTACTTGCAGGCAGTTCAATCTCTGTCCTCACAAGCAGCGAACGCTTGATATCGATGTATTCTTTTTCCATAAAAATCCTTTTCAGCCAACAAAATTACGAAAAAAGTTTGGTCGTAACAAAAAATCGTTGTACCTTTGCACTCGCTAAGCAAAAGAGCGGGATGTAGCTCAGCCCGGTAGAGTACGCGTCTGGGGGGCGTGTGGTCGCAAGTTCGAATCTTGTCATCCCGACTCAAAAAAAGCACCGAATCCAATCAGGTTCGGTGCTTTTCTTATTTAATTCTTATCGAATGAACGATATTAACTGAACAGGATGGTGAGACCTGCCATAACGATGCTGACCATAGACATCAGCTTGATGAGGATGTTCAACGACGGGCCACTGGTA
The DNA here is from genome assembly GCA_902781515.1 of uncultured Bacteroidales bacterium. Lineage (GTDB taxonomy): Bacteria > Bacteroidota > Bacteroidia > Bacteroidales > Bacteroidaceae > Physcousia. The sequence continues at coordinate 20,303 of CACZJU010000011.1, forward strand.
TCTTTGAAGGGGTCGCCTACGGTGTCACCAACGATGGTAGCCTTGTGAGCAAAGGAGCCCTTACCGCCGAAGTTGCCTTCCTCGACCATCTTCTTGGCGTTGTCCCAAGCACCACCGGCATTTGCCATGAACACTGCCAACGTGAAGCCGCCAGCCAATCCGCCTACAAGCAGACCAAGAACACCGGCTACACCAAGCACACAGCCAACCACGATGGGAATGGCAATAGCAAGAAGTGAGGGGACTATCATCTCGTGCTGGGCGGCACGGGTGGATATCTCAACACAACGACCATAGTCGGGAGTGGCTTTACCCTCAAGAATTCCCTTAATCTCGCGGAACTGACGACGAACTTCCTCCACCATCTTCTGGGCTGCACGTCCCACGGCTTCCATAGTCAAGCCGCAGAACAGGAAGGCTGCCATAGCACCGATGAAAGCACCCACGAGCACGCGAGGATTCATCAGATTAACCTGGAAGTAATTCATGAAGTCAGGTATGGTGGCCTGAGCTGCATTAATGACCTCGCCCTTGAGGTTTGTAAGTGTCATTCCAGCTCGTTCCATCGCAATCTTTACCTCTTCGATGTACGAAGCCAGCAATGCCAAAGCGGTGAGAGCTGCACTACCGATGGCAAAGCCCTTACCTGTAGCGGCAGTGGTGTTTCCAAGAGCATCGAGAGCATCGGTACGATGACGTACTTCCTCGCCCAATTCGCTCATCTCAGCATTACCGCCTGCATTATCGGCGATAGGTCCGTAAGCATCAGTTGCCAAGGTGATACCGAGCGTGGAGAGCATACCCACAGCGGCAATACCAATACCATAAAGACCATGAGACAGGGCCTCAGCGGACATGTCTGTGCTAAAGCCGTTGGCGCACAGATAGCTGAGCATGATAGCCACACCGATGGTAACAACGGGAATGCAGGTAGAAATCATACCTGTGCCGATACCCTTGATGATGACGGTGGCAGAACCTGTGAGACCTGCTTCCGAAATCTTCTGTGTGGGCTTATAGGAATGGGATGTGTAGTATTCGGTGGCCTGACCGATAATGACACCAGAAGCAAGTCCGGTTATCACAGAGAAACTGAGACCGAGCCAGTTCTCGATGCCCAGCATGTAGAGAATACCGAATGTGGCACCGGCAATGAGCAAAGCCGATACATTGGTTCCAAGAGCCAGAGAATGAAGAAGGTCGCGCATGGTGGCTCCTTCCTTAGTGCGTACGAGGAAGATACCGAAAATGCTGAGGAATACACCAACAGCTGCAATGAGCATAGGAGCAATTACGGCCTTAAGCTGAACCTCGAAGCCAGCGGCAGCAAAAGCCACTGCACCGAGAGCGGCAGTGGAAAGAATGGAGCCGCAATATGACTCGTAAAGGTCGGCACCCATACCTGCAACATCACCTACGTTATCGCCTACGTTGTCGGCAATAGTAGCAGGGTTGCGAGGGTCGTCTTCAGGAATATCAGCCTCAACCTTACCCACGATGTCTGCACCAACATCTGCGGCCTTAGTGTAAATGCCACCGCCAACACGGGCAAACAGGGCCTGAGTAGAGGCACCCATACCAAAGGTAAGCATTGTGGTGGTGATGGAAATTAGGCCATTGGGGTCGAAGCGGTTAAGCACGACAAACCAAATGGCTATGTCGAGCAGGCCCAGGCCGACCACTGTCAAACCCATAACAGCACCCGAACGGAAAGCTACACGCAGACCAGCGTCGAGGCTCTGACGGGCAGCATTGGCAGTACGGGCAGAAGCATAGGTGGCAGTCTTCATACCAAAGAAACCTGCCAAACCGGAGAAGAAACCACCGGTGAGGAATGCGAATGGAACCCATGGGTTCTGTGCCTTAAGACCATAGGCCATGAAAGCAAAGACGAGAGCCAATACGACAAAGACGATGGCTACAACACGATACTGCTGACGCAGGTAGGCCATAGCACCACGACGTACATGACCTGCAATTTCACGCATACGAGGTGAGCCCTCATCAGCACTCATCATAGAGCGGAAGAAGGCCCAAGCCATGCCCAATGCCACGACAGAAGCCACAGGCACGAGCCAAAAAGCTGAAGGAATTGTGTTCATAATATTAGTATTTTTAGGTTAACATGTGCTTAATCCGGGCAAAACTACACATTTTTTACTTTTCATCCAAAGGATTTAAAGAAAAATTACGTATGAGGCAATGGCTCCATGTGGTGCGAAAGCCAAACCATCCGAATTGCAAAGGCTGCAAGTCGGTGTAATCGAAGAGCAGTTCTTCATTAATATAATAACGCACGTGAGAGCCATTGGCTTCAATGCGAATGTGATACCATTGGTTAGGCTGAAGCAAATGTGCAGAGTCGGTATATTCTTGCAGCAATGGAGGATTGGGTTTGCCGTTGTACCGACGGAAACGCGTGGTAGTGTTCCAGTTACCGCCATATCCCACATAGTACAACTGCATCTGGGAACAGTTGGCAAACACTCCCCCACGCTCATCAATGCGTTCTAACACGCTGCCGCCGCTCACGCTGGGGTCGGTGGCAAGGAAGAAGCAATTGAGGTCGCTAAGACGGTCGGTTGAATCTTTCACAACCACCATAGCCTCGTATTCCAACATAAAGGGAGCTCTAAAGGGCTGCTTGCGCCAAAGAGTAAGGCCTGCTGGAGTAAAAATCTCGATGGAATCAGTGAAAAACGAAAGATGAGAGGCAGGGCTCTCAGCCTCTACCTCCCAATCGGATGACAAATCTTGGGCTTGCGTTACGGAGCAAAGAAACAGAAAAAAGATAGAAAGTGCTAAGCGCATAACCATCTTACTTGCGAATCTTCACCTTTTTAATAGCAGGCACTCCCTCGTGTGTAGGCTGAACGCGACGAATAGTGCCATCGGAGTTGAATTCCATACGGTCGATGCAGACCTGACGATGGAAACCAGGCCCATTGGGCTTCGGCAACAAATAATTCTTGTTTATGCGGTGATAAACGATATACCACTCATCACGACCGGGAACTTGCAGCACGCTATTGTGAGCAGGACCATAGATTTCCTTTGCCGGGTCTTGAATAAGGATTACAGGCTCCTTGGCAACTTCGATAGGTCCGAGAGGCGACTTCGACGTTCCATAAGCAACATGATAGTTGGGAGAGCCGGTGTCGTCAACGCTCCACAAGAAGTAATAAAGACCATTACGATAGAACACATAAGCTCCTTCGCGGAAAGCATAGTCGCGCAGAGAACCGCCCTGTGGAGTTAGGTGCGTCACAGTCTCCGGCTTTACCGAAGTCATATCGTCATTAAGCTCTGCACCCGCCATAAAGCCATTGCCCCAATAGAGATAACTCTTGCCGCTTACAGGGTCGGTGAACACATCAACATCAATAGCCTGTCCGCCACGAGCCTCGCTGGGACGGTCGGCATCAGTGATAATAGGAGAACCATGATCCACAAACGGACCGGTAGGACTACTGCTGACAGCAACACCTATCGACTTACGGTTACGTTCACTATCGTGACCGCTGTAGTAGAAATAGTACTTATAAGTACCGTCGGCCTGTCGCTTTTCCTCGATGCACGGAGCCCAAGCATTTCCAGTAGCCCAAGAAACCTGACTGGTGCCAAGGTCGAGCATAATGCCTTCATGTTTCCAATCGGTAAGGTCTGCACTACTGAACACCGTGAAATAATAACCGCCCCAACCTGGAGCACCATCAGTGGTAGAATAGATATAGAAACGTCCCGTCTGGTTACTGAACATTACCTCGGGGTCAGCATGAAACTCTGGCAGAATGGGATTTCCGCTCATCTGCTGTTTCTTGTTCCCTGCCTGTGCGCCTGCAATAATCAGAAGCATCGCAAAAAAGATGGTCTTTCTCATATTCAATATTATATTTTCAATTATTAATTCTCCCTGTAAAAGTCAAGCATATCCATGATTTCATCACGTGTGGCTGTCTGATTTATGCGTATATCGCCGACCTCGCCAAGCAACGTAAAGTTGACCTCTCCCGCTGTATTCTTCTTGTCGTGTGTCATCAGTTCATAAAGACGGTCATAGCGTTTACAATCAAAATCGAAATGACCGTAAGCGTCAGATATAAAATGCATTGTCTGGCGCAAGCGGTCGGTGGGGAAGCCAACACGAAGAGCACTCAAATAGAGTTCGCAGACCAATCCCCAAGCTACGGCATAACCATGTAGAACAGTACGCCCCTCTGCCATTGCCAAAGATTCGAAGGCATGCCCTACGGTATGTCCGAGATTCAGAGCCTTGCGCAGTCCATGTTCCAAGGGATCTTCAGCAACAATATGTTCTTTTATTGCCACGCTCTTTGCCACCATCGGACCTAATGCAGCAAGATTGGCATCATGGAGGTCGAAACGCAACAACTCGGCCCAATTTTCAACGGAACTGATAAGTCCGTGTTTCAGCATCTCTGCATAACCGGAGGCTAAGTTGGAATAATCGAGGGTTTTCAAGAATGTGGTATCAAGAATAACTGAACGCGAAGTATTGAATACCCCAACTTCGTTCTTAAGTCCGCCAAAGTTGATACCAGTCTTTCCGCCAACAGAGGCATCAACCATTGCCAAAAGGGTCGTGGGCACATTGATGTATGCTATGCCTCGCTTAAAAGTACTTGCAGCGAACCCACCGAGGTCTGTCACCATGCCGCCGCCCAAGCATACCATTAACGAATGACGAGTAGCCCCGCCCTGTTGAAGTTGAGCCCATACGTATGCCAACGAATCCAATGTCTTATTTTCATCTGTAGCTCCGATGGTTATCTGCCTTGCATCCCGCATACAGGCCATATCAGCCACTACAGGCCAGCATTTGACCTTGGTGATTTCATCCGTCAACACAAAAAGTCTGTCGTATGCCACATTGGCAATAGCAGCCGACAGGCTCTCCTCAAGATTATTGCTTAAAATAACGTCTTGCTTTTCCATGCAACTAGTTTATCTTCGCAAACTTACTCTTTTTTTACGACACAGCCAACCATTTTATGTTATTTTTCCCTAAAAAAAGGCTATAAGCCAATTGTGTTACATTCTTTTTATGTATCTTTGCAGTCCGAAAATCAATATATACATATATTAAATAATAAAGATGGACAAAATCAGTTACGCTCTGGGACTTGGCATTGGCCAACAGCTCAAGAGCATGAACATTGCGAATTTTAGCATCGAGGACTTCACAAAGAGCATTGCAGACGTCATAAACGGCGAAGCAACACAGATGACTGCTCGAGAAGCACAGGAAATGCTGAACGAATATTTTGCCAACAAAGCGGCAGAGGACGCAAAGCAGGCAATTGCCGAAGGTAAGGTATTCCTGGAGAACAACGGAAAACGCGAGGGAGTAGTAACCACAAAGAGCGGCCTACAGTATGAGGTTCTCACCGAGGGTACAGGTCGCAACCCCAAGGCTACAGACAAGGTACGTTGCCATTATGAGGGCCGACTCATCAACGGTGATGTATTCGACAGTTCTTATAAGCGCAACCAGCCTGCCGACTTCGGACTGAATCAGGTGATTGCCGGATGGACCGAGGGCGTGCAGCTCATGAAGGAAGGTGCTAAGTTCCGCTTCTACATTCCTTATCTGCTGGGCTATGGAGAACAGGGTGCTGGCAGCAGCATTCCTCCCTACTCTACCCTCATCTTTGATGTGGAATTAATCAAAGTACTCTAAAAACATAAACCTAAACAAATAAACAATTATGAAAAAGTTAAGTTTTGTATTCGCAGCTGTAATTGCTGCAGTCATTGCTTCTTGTGGCAATGGCACACCCAAGGCTAACATGAAGGATGACGTAGACACTCTGAGCTACGCCATCGGTATGTCACAGACTCAGGGTCTGCGCGACTATCTGACTCGTATCGGTGTTGACAGCGCCTATATGGACGAGTTCATCAAGGGTCTGAACGCTGGTGCAAATGCCGGTGACGACAAGAAAAAGACTGCCTACTATGCCGGTATCCAAATCGGTCAGCAAATCAGTCAGCAGATGATGAAGGGTATCAACTACGAACTCTTCGGTGAGGACAGCACACAGACTATCAGCCTGAAGAACTTTATGGCTGGTTTCGTTGCCGGTACTCTTGAAGAAGGCGGTCTGATGACTATGGAAGAGGCTCAGGTAACAGCTCGCAACAAGCAGGCTGCCATCAAGAAGGCTCAGATGGAAAAGGTTTACGGTCCTTGGAAGAAGGAGAACGAAGATTTCATGGCCAAGATTGCCAAGCAGGAAGGTCTGAACAAGTTGGAGAACGGCGTTTACTACAAGGTTATTGAAGAAGGAAAGGGTGAGATTCCTGCCGACACAAGCCGTGTAAAGGTGCACTATGAAGGTAAGCTCATCAACGACACCATATTCGACAGCTCTTACAAGCGCAATGAGCCCACAACATTCCGTTGCAACCAGGTTATTCCCGGATGGACGAACGCTCTGACTCACATGCCTGTTGGTTCTAAGTGGGAGGTTTACATTCCTCAGGAGCAGGCTTACGGAGAGCGCGAGGCTGGTGCTGTCATCAAGCCTTTCTCTACATTGGTATTCACCATCGAACTCCTTAGCATCGAGAAGTAAAATGAGGAAATTACTCATCATATGTGCTGCGCTGTGCTGCTTGTCAGTCAGCGCAGCATCTAACAAGAAAAAGGCTAAGAAGGAAGTCGCTCCCGTTGTGAAGGTTGACACCATCTCTGCACGCGATTTCAGTTATCTGTTCGGCAAAGCCTATACAACAGGCTTGAAGATGATGCTGGTTCAGCGCATGGGCGTGGACACCACTTATATGGCTGATTTCGTGCAGGGATTCGATGCTGCTCAGCTCACCGAGGCCGACAAGCGCATGAAAGCTCGTTTGGCTGGTATGGAAATCCGCGAGCAAGTGGATAAACAAATATTGCCACAGGTTTCGAAGCAACTCAACGACTCCGTCACGATTCTCACTCCGGAGCTGTTTGTTGCTGGTTTCCGTGCTGCAGTATCTGGCGAGAACGATATTCTGCCAATAAGCATGGATAGCACTCAGGCTGTTGTGAACAAACAGATGAAGTACTACCAAACGGAGCGAATGGAACGCCAATATGGTGCCAATCGTCGTGCTGGAGAGGATTTCCTGAAGGAAAATGCTAAGAAAAAGGATGTGGTAACCACAGCCAGCGGTCTGCAATACAAAGTATTGGTTAAGGGCGAGGGCGAAGTTCCCACTGCCACACAGCGCGTGAAAGTTAATTACGAAGGACATCTCGTTGACGGTACAGAATTCGATAGTTCCTACAAGCGTGGTGAACCCACCACATTTGCTTGCAATCAGGTAATTAAGGGATGGACTGAGGCTTTGACTATGATGCCCGTGGGTTCTAAGTGGGAGGTTTATATTCCACAAGAACTGGCTTATGGCGAACAGGACCGCGGTACCATCAAACCATTCTCAGCACTTATCTTTACAGTAGAATTGCTCGGAATTGAAAAGTAAAAGACTAATATCAGCTTTCCTGAGCTGTTTGTTAGCCATAACATCTATTGCGCAGGCTAGTGAGACACATAAACGTCTCACTAACCTGCCTCACATTTACATAAACACATTCTCCGGCAACTCCATTACAAGTAAGACCACGTATGTATTGGCAAAAATGTGGTATGTCGATGAGAATGACAGCGTAGCAGTATTCGACTCACTCCAGATTCGCGGACGCGGCAACTCCACTTGGGGAATGGCTAAAAAGCCCTACCGATTGAAGTTCAATCAGAAAGAAAAACTGTTGGGTAAAGGCTATGCTAAAACAAAGAATTGGACTCTTCTTGCCAATCACGGAGACAAATCTCTGATTCGTAATGCTCTGACACGTCAACTTGGAGAGCGGCTTGGACTAAAGTTCAATCCCGCAGCAAAGTTTGTTGACTTGACATTAAACGACGAATACGTAGGCAATTACCAATTGTCGGACCATATTGACGTGCGCCCACATCGTGTTAACATTACAGAACAAGATTTACCCCTGACCAATGAAAGCAACATCACAGGAGGCTACCTGCTGGAAGTTGACGGATTCAAAGACTTCGAAAACGGACGCACAGGCTTTTATTCGCCCCAATATAATGTCCCCATCCGCATACACTACCCAGATAACGATGACATTGTTACGGCACAATACATATACATTCGCGACTTCATTACAAACTTTGAGAATCAACTATTCTCCAACAACTTCAAAGAGGAACTATCATATCGTTCCAACATTGACAGTACATCACTGGCAAACTGGTATCTGGCAACAGAAATAAGCGGAAACATCGACGGATTCTTTTCAACATATTTCTACAAGGAACAGGACGATGACCATCTTTACTGGGGACCACTCTGGGACTATGACATAGCCTATGCCAACGACAACCGCAAGGGTGACACTTCACGCCAGCTTATGCGTGATGTTGCCTTTGGCAGCGACAACTTACGCACATGGATTATTCGTTTATGGCAAGATCCTTGGTTTACGAGTCTTATTGCCAGAAGATACAGCAAAGCTGTGAATGAAGGATTGGAAGACTATATGTTACAGCAAATCGACAGTCTCGCAACACTGCTCGACAGCTCACAACAACTCAACTACCAACGTTGGGGTATAAGCCAACGTACACTGCGTGAGTGTGTACTCTACTCAACCTATAGCCAATACATTAGCGATCTTAAGAAATACGTAAAAAACCATATCGCATACTTATCGGAAGTTCTGAACGTCTATGTTCCTGACGAGCCAACACCCATCGTGCCTGACTTCGAAAGCGACACGCTTGTGTACTATGCCATAAGCAATTCCGGAACAGGTACATGCATTGACGTCAATACAAACAATAAGGCTTGCGCCAACCAACGTGACGAGGATAGCGAGAGCCAACAATGGCGTATTATACCTTTAAGTAACGGATACTTCCACATCCTTAATCACATGACCGGAATGGCACTTAACGATCCTACCGAAGGAGAGCCCACTGCGACCACGCTTACCGGCACACAACTGGACATTGCAGAAGCAGACAGTACTGACATCCGCCAACAATGGGATATAGTCAAGCAAGACGGTAACCGGTTCAATCTAATAAATGCCTTCAGCCATCACGGGGCGAACCTAAGCGGCGGAAACAGTGCCAATGGCACTTCGATACTGAGCTACACCAGCGACAGCCGTGACGCAACATCGAACAACCGTATGTGGTACATCGAACCCGTGGCAGACTATACAGACGCTATTGAAACTATCGGCGACATAGATTATGCATTAGCGTATAACCCTGTAGCCGACCGACTGCACTTCGGTAGCGACAATATATCTGCACTTAGCTTTGCAGTTCGTCTCTACGACCAGTCGGGTCGTCTGCTCCGAACATTTAGAGCCTCCGACGGTTGCTCAATGACCTCACTGCCCCACGGACTTTACATCGTAACATGGAAGTTCGAAGGCCGCACACACAGCATAAAATTCACGAAATAATTTAAAACATACTTAGTATGACGCAATTCGATTGGAAAGGGACATTCGAAGAATGGCACACCAAGTTCCCTACACATACGAGCCATCCTGTGATTGGAATCACGGGAAACTTTGGTGAGCGCGGATGTGAATTAGCTGAAGGTTACTATCGTAGTATATTGGAAGCAGGTGGAGTACCGATGGTTATTCCGGCATATGATGACAAAGAAGCATTGATATGTGCACTCGACCACATTGATGCCTTACTGCTTTCTGGAGGCGGCGACATTAATCCGCTATATCTTGGTGAAGAGCCATCCCCTGCCCTGCATAGCATAAATCCGCGTCGAGACTTTCCAGAACTTATGTTAACCAGATTGGCGTATAATCGTCAAATACCCATTCTTGGAATATGTCGAGGCTGTCAGGTATTAGCTGTAGCCCTTGACGGCAGCGTTCATCAGGATATTCACGAGGCTATGCCTAATGCTCCTTTGTTGAAACATAGTCAAGATCTTCCACGGGAATATGCCTCCCACAATGTAACCCTGAATGGAGACAGTCTCATCAACCACATTTTCGGGGATGAAGGTAATCTGCAAGTGAATAGTTTTCATCATCAGGCCGTAGATGAAGCAGGGCCTCATCTTTGTGTATCCGCGACCTCTAAAGATGGAGTAATCGAAGCTATAGAGAGTACAGAGAACAAGAGTATCATTGGCGTGCAATGGCATCCCGAATGCTTTATTCTTCGTGGGGACACGTCAATGATGCCACTCTTCCAATGGTTGGTAAACGAAGCCAGTTCATATCGTGAAACAGTTCGTTTACATGATCGAATACTAACCCTCGACAGTCATTGCGATACACCTATGTTTGCCGACGAAGGCACAAATTTCCGCCATCGCGACAAGCAATTGTTAGTTGATCTACATAAGATGAATGAGGGACATCTCGATGCCAGCATTATGGTAGCATATATACCACAAGGTGAACGTAACGAGCAGGCATACCAAGAGGTAAAAGAAATGACTGAAAAGCGTCTCGATTACATTGCATGGCTAACAGAAACAAACCATAAATACATAGGACTTGCGAAAGCGCCTGAAGAGCTTTACAAGAATAAACGTCGCGGTCAAAAATCACTGATGATGGGCATAGAGAACGGTTATGCCATTGGGCGCGACCTGTCGCTTATTGAATACTTCCGTAAGCGTGGCGTAGTATATATGACATTGTGCCACAACGGAGATAATGATATATGTGATTCCGCCCGTGGAAAAGGCGAGCACGGGGGGCTAAGTGACTTTGGTCGTAAGGTCGTAGCTGAGATGAATCGCGTGGGTATGATGGTTGACCTAAGTCATGCAGCCGAAAGCAGCTTTTGGGACGCACTTAAGACAAGTAGAACGCCTATAATATGCAGTCACAGTAGTTGTCGGGCATTATGCGACCATCCGAGAAATCTTACCGACGAACAGATGCATGCACTCTCCGAAGCTGGTGGCGTAATGCAAGTGACACTATATAACGGATTTCTGCGTACCGACGGAAAAGCTACAATAGAGGATGCCATTGAACACATACAACATGCTGTGAAAATAATGGGCATCGAACATGTAGGCATCGGTACGGACTTCGACGGAGATGGCGGTGTTCCTGGAGTAGCAAATGCCAGCGAATTGCTCAATATCACTCGTATGCTACGAAACATTGGATATACAGACCGACAATTGCGGCTACTTTGGGGCGAGAACTTCCTACGCGTAATGCGTCAGGTACAAAGCGAAGGTCTTAAAGTTTTTCAATAAAGGTAGAAGAATATGAAACACATATCAACCATATTTATTACCACTTTCTTATTATTTATCTTTACGGCCTGTAACAATAAAACACGAAAGGCTGATGGAGCTGATACTATTGCAATGGTGCCATGTCCTCAATTTATAGCTGATAATGCCTTGCATAACATTCGGCAGCAATGCGAAATCGGTCCTCGTGTTCCAGGAACAGAGGAGTGGCGCAAGTGTGGAGACAGCATTGTCACGTGGTTCTCATCACTTGGACTTAACGTGGAAGAACAGCAAACCACAGTACAATTATATGACGGTTCCAGTATTCCCTGTAGAAATATTATTGCACATCTTAATCCCGACAATAACGACCGAATTTTGTTGTGTGCACATTGGGACAGTCGTCCTTGGGCTGACAATGACCCAGATGAGAATAATCACCACACACCAGTACCTGCTGCAAACGACGGAGCCAGCGGTGTAGCCATGATGCTGGAGCTCGCACGTATTCTGTCTTCTGCTGACTCCATTCGCACCGGTATCGATTTCGTTTGCTTCGATGCTGAAGATTGCGGTTCCCCTCAATGGTACGATGGTCCCCATAAAGCCGACAGTTGGTGTCTGGGCTCACAATACTGGTCCCGCCAAGCTGCAGAAAATCGCTATCAAGCTCGCTTCGGCATACTCTTCGATATGGTGGGCGGTCGCGGCAGCACATTCTCACGCGAAGGCTATTCTATGCAATACGCAATGCCCGTAGTAGAGTTGTTGTGGCACATTGCACAACAATTGGGCTATGGTCACTACTTTCCTATACGCGACGGAGGATATATCACCGATGATCATGTATCTGTCAACCAGATAGCACAGGTACCATGCATTGATATCGTACCATACTACACTGATGGTCCTAGCTCGTTCGGTCCCACTTGGCATACCCTCGCCGATACGCCCGACAATATAGACCCCAATGTACTCAAAGCTGTCGGTCAAAGTGTTCTTCAACTCATATACAACGATGCCTTTTAAACGAATAAAATTTATGACTATCAACGAAATACAAGATGAAATCATAGAAGAGTTTCTTGAACTTGATGACTGGATGGACCGTTACCAGTTACTCATTGATATGGGCAACGACCAACCATCCCTGCCTGAAAAGTATAAAACTGAACAAAACCTCATTGATGGTTGCCAAAGCCGTGTATGGTTGCAGGCCGACCTTGTAGATGGTCACGTGCACTTCCAAGCAGAAAGTGACGCTCTTATCGTAAAAGGTATAGTGACCTTGCTATTACGAGTACTGAATGACCAAACACCAAAAGACATTCTTGATGCTGACCTATATTTCATTGAGCAGATAGGTCTGCGCGAGCACCTTTCTCCCACACGTAGCAATGGTCTGCTGGCCATGCTCAAACAAATGAAAATGTATGCTTTGGCATATTGTCAAATTAAGAATTAAGAGTTAAGAGTTAAGGTTTTTTTCACTCTTCACTTTTCACTCTTCATTAAATGAATATTGCAAATATTTCATTTCCCGAGCGTCCCGTTTTCTTGGCTCCAATGGAAGATGTCACGGACATCGGTTTCCGTTTACTCTGCAAAAAAATGGGAGCCGATCTCGTCTACAGTGAATTTGTGTCGAGTGATGCTCTAATTCGGGGCGTTAATCGCAGTATTGAAAAACTGCAGGTTTGCGATGAAGAGCGACCCGTAGCCATTCAAATCTATGGACGTTTTGTAGAAGCTATGCGAGATGCAGCCCAAATTGTTGTTGAACAGGCACACCCTGACATCCTTGACATAAACTTCGGATGTCCTGTCAAGCGCGTAGCAGGCAAAGGTGCCGGAGCAGGAATGTTGCAAAACATACCATTGATGTTAGAGATGACGCGTGCTGTAGTAAATGCTGTTCCAGGAACACCTGTTACCGTTAAGACACGTTTAGGTTGGGATCAGCAAAATCTAATCATCACCGACCTTGCAGAACAATTGCAAGATTGCGGTATTCAGGCTCTTACCATTCATGGACGTACTCGCTCGCAAATGTATACGGGAGAAGCCGATTGGACTCTTATCGGTGAAGTAAAACGTAATCCGCGTATCAACATCCCCATTATCGGCAACGGTGACATCGTCACACCCGAACGTGCTCGTGAATGTTTCGAACGCTATGGAGTAGATGCTATTATGGTTGGTCGTGCCACATTCGGACGTCCTTGGATATTTCGAGAGATACGCAACCATCTGGAAGGAAAAGAAGAAGTTCTCACCAACGAGTGGAAACTAAATGTACTGCGCCAACAGGTTCTAACAAGTGTAGAACGACTTGGCGAGTATCGCGGCATTCTACACAGTCGGCGTCACCTGGCGGCGTCACCTCTATTCAAAGGAATCCCCAACTTCCGCGAAACCCGCATTCGCATGCTTCGGGCAGAAACCACCGAAGAACTCTTCGACATCATGGAATCAGTCAGGAAAATCATCAATTATCCATTATCAATTGACAAATTATGAATTTTGAAATAATGGCTCCTGTAGGCTCTCCAGAATCACTGGCAGCAGCCCTACGTGCTGGTGCCGATAGTATATACTTTGGCATAGAGCGCCTCAACATGCGTGCACATTCGGCCTCAACATTCACCATAGACGACCTGCGTCGCATTGCCCGCGAGTGCCGGACATTTGGAGTAAAAAGTTACCTTACCGTAAACACCATTATCTATGACGATGACATAGTCCTTATGCGACAGATACTTGATGCAGCAAAGGCGGCAGGCATCTCTGCCATTATTGCATCAGACGTGGCTGTTATGAGCTACTGCCGACAGATTGGCCTTGAAGTTCATCTCAGCACCCAGCTCAACATCTCAAACATAGAAGCTTTACGTTTCTATGCTCAGTTTGCAGATGTTGTGGTTCTGGCTCGCGAACTCAAGATGGAACAAGTGGCTAAAATACACCGTCAGATTGAGGAACAGCAAATCAAAGGACCTGGTGGTGAATTGGTACGCATCGAAATGTTTTGTCATGGAGCCCTCTGTATGGCTGTTAGTGGCAAATGCTATCTCAGTCTTGACAACATGGGCCGTTCTGCCAATCGAGGCGAATGTATGCAATTATGTCGCCGCAGCTACACTGTACGTGACAACGAAACGGGTACAGAACTCGCTATTGACAACAAGTACGTAATGAGTCCTAAAGACCTGAAGACTATAGACTTCATCGACCGAATGATGGAAGCTGGAGTACGTGTCTTCAAGATTGAAGGCCGTGCACGTGGTGCCGACTATGTTGATACAGTTGTACGTTGCTACAAGGAAGCCATCCAAGCCGTCAACGAGGGGACTTTTACAGAAGAGAAGAAGAAGGATTGGAACGAACGTCTCAGCCGTGTTTTCAATCGCGGATTTTGGGACGGATACTATCAGGGACAATTACTTGGTGAATGGACCAAGAAACCAGGTTCATCAGCAACAGAAAAGAAGACCTATTGCGGTAAAGGCATACGCTATTATTCTAAACTCGGTGTAGCTGAATTTAAAATAGAGGCCTGTGAACTACATCGTGGTGACCGAATCCTCATAACTGGTCCAACCACAGGAGCAGTTTATGCCACCGCTGAAGAAATCCGTTTCGACCTACGTCCGGTTGAATTAGCACAAAAAGGTTGGCACATCAGTATCCCTATTCCTGTAAAGATTCGTCCAAGCGATAAGCTTTTCATCATAACCTCTGCCGACAAATAGTCATCGGCGCTTTAGGGAGAGGTGGCGAGTGTAGCCTATAAGGAAAGCCCTAGAATATTGATGCTGGCGAATACCGTTGGTACGAAGTTGTCGAAGATCGCTTAAGTACCCAATAGAAAGACGTGAATGGCGGATTGGAACATCAATGGTGAACATCTGTCGCAGCGAAAGAGCATTACCAAAATGAGTAAAACGCAGGTTGTGGTCGTAATTACCTCTGTCAAATAAATCGTAATAACTCTGCCCGTACTGTGGCATAAAGGCTGCACCGAAAAGAGGCAGATGGGCTTGATAGCGAAGAACTAACGATTGTTTCTTTATATTGAAACGATAGTCGGCACGGGTAAAGGCTGAAGCTGCAATATTTGCTCGAGCCTGAGCTGGATTATTACCATTTCTATTATTATAAAGGAAACCAAGTGTACCACCTGCCATTCCTCCCGCAGTAAGATCAAGTCCTTTCCAAAGAACATTCTTCCATTGACGTCCCCAACCAGCATCATAGCGAATAGAACCACCCATATCATGGGCATTCTGAGTCGGACTATCTGTATATGAGAACTCACCCTGTAACAGTGTCGTGAAAAGGACATGTGGGTTACGCTGAAGAGTACGATGAGTCTCGCTAACAACACTCAATTGTGGTCCTTTGTACTCCAAAGGAGAAAGGTAGGTGTCTAAGTGATTAACCTTGCCTATGCCGAACAACGTGGTATGAGTTGTTTCACGCTCTTGTGAGAAAATGAGAAAATGAGAAAATGAGAAAATGAGAAAAATTGCTATACGTCTCATAGTATTCAATTTTCGAAGAGTCTCAATTGTCCATTCAACTCATCGGCGGCCTCCTCCTGGCTTTGTTCATCATCGGGATTATCCTCTGTGTCCTTCGTTTCCTCTGTACCCTCTGTATTATCAACTTCGGGCCAACGTGTGGGTTCTAATTCTTCAATTTTAGCCACATTACATGTGGTTATTCGCTTACCTTTAGCCTTGAAGCTCTTAATACCGATAAAGTCGTCTGCCTCAATATCCAAAGGTTCGCGGAAATCGTCGGCACCACCCATAGTTACCAGCAGGTGAGGATATGGTGTATCGGTGAGAAGAATAAGCTGACTCTCTGGATTCTCGCCAAGATAGCTTTGGTGACGCGGTGTAGCTTCGAGAGTAAAGCGTTTCATGTAAGCATATCCCTGCTGATCGGCATCAAAGAGACAGGCTGTCCAAACCTTTGCAGAATCATATTTTTCAATGCGCAATATGTCATCCTCATAGTGGTTATTCACATCGAAGTTTGTGACATAGAACTCTCCATTCTTTCGTATGACAAGTATCTGATCATCACTATTAAACTCGCCCAGAAAATCTCCTTGTCCATCGTAGTTCAAACGTTTAATATCTGGGTCGAACCACACTTTTCGACCTCCCAACGTGCTACCACCATGACGAGATAGTTTTATACTTGCCACATCAAGTTTCGTCACCAGATTACCCATACTCTGACGGCCTTTGATAGCGATTTCAGAGAAGTCCTTATCGAAGAATATGCGCTTCAGTTTTGGATTGGGCTTCAGCGTTACTTTCACGACCTCAGCCTCACCATTGGGATTCGGGGTAAAATATACAACGCGGCTACCAGTTTTACCCTGCGTGAGGTCATACTCACGGTCACGAGTCATACTGGTCACATTGAAGCGTTTGATGTAATATGCTCCCGACTTGCCATCGCGATATATTGCATTGTAAACGGTACGCGAATCGTTCTTTTTGAATACAGCCACATGAATAATTTCCGCCTTACGTTTCTCGGCCTTTGAACGTTCTGTTTCTCCTACAAAGAGTTTCTCTGCTATGCGTACGACTTTGTAAGTTCCGTCCTTATAGAAGATTATGACATCGTCAATGTCAGAACAATTCTGCACGAACTCGTCCTTCTTCAGCGACGTACCTATGAAGCCTTCATCACGATTGATATATAGTTTCTGGTTGGCCTCGACAACCTTCGCAGCAGAAATGTTATCGAAGTTCTTTATCTCTGTCAATCGGGGATGGTCCTTACCATATTTTTCTTTGATGAATCGGAACCAGTCAGAGGTAACTTCTACCATATTGGCCAGTTCCTTGTCTATTTGTTCAATTTCGTCCTTTATGCGAGCAATGTTTTCCTCAGCTTTGTCCTTGTTAAACTTGAGGATACGGGCCATCTTGATATCCATCAACCTAAGGATATCATCCTTCGTCACCTCGCGAATCATCTTTGGATACCAAGGAGTAAGGCGTTCATCAATCCAGATGCATGCATCGTCCATAGACTTAGCGTTCTCAAACTGACGGTCCTTATAGATACGCTCTTCTATGAATATCTGCTCCAAAGAAGCAAAATGCAGAGCCTCCAGCAGCTCACCTTTGCGGATAAGACGTTCCTGACGAAGGAGGTTAAGGGTAATATCTGTACTGCGGCGTAATACATCACTGACAGTTAGGAAGCAAGGCTTTCTGTCGTCAACGACACAGCAATTGGGCGAAATCGACACCTCACAATCTGTGCAAGCATATAGTGCATCAATGGTCTTGTCGGAACTGGCACCTGGTGTCAGATGAATTAGAATCTCAACACCTGAAGCCGTGAGGTCCTCCACCTTGCGAACCTTTATCTTTCCCTTTTCCGCTGCCTTCAGTATAGAGTCAATGAAGGTACTTGGATTCTTTGGCGAACCCGTTGTCTGTCCGAATGGCAGTTCCGTAATGGCCAAAGTCTTCTGGTCACGCTTCTCTATCTTGGCGCGAACACGAACTGAACCACCACGCTGTCCATCGTTGTATTTGCTAACATCTATGCTACCGCCTGTAGGAAAGTCAGGATATAGATGAAACTCTTCACCATGAAGGTAACTTATGGCTGCATCACATATTTCGTTGAGATTGTGAGGAAGAATCTTACAACTTAGTCCCACCGCAATACCCTCGGCTCCTTGAGCCAACAGCAAGGGGAATTTAACCGGCAGCGTTATGGGTTCCTTATTACGTCCATCATACGATAACTTCCACTCTGTTGTCTTTGGGTTAAACACCACATCGAGAGCAAATTTCGACAGGCGAGCCTCAATGTATCGGCCAGCAGCAGCATCGTCACCCGTAAGAATGTTACCCCAGTTACCCTGACAATCCACCAACAGGTCTTTCTGTCCTAACTGTACCAATGCATCCTTGATGGAAGCATCTCCATGAGGATGAAACTGCATGGTGTGCCCCACAATATTGGCCACCTTGTTGAAACGACCATCGTCCATACGCTTCATAGAGTGCATGATACGTCGCTGCACTGGTTTGAAGCCGTCGCCAATATGAGGCACAGCACGTTCCAGAATTACATACGAAGCATAGTCGAGAAACCAGTTTTGGTACATCTGGTTCAGATGATGTGTGAGACCTTCTATGGGTTTTACGTTGTCGGACATAAGTGAATGTTATGCGATATGTACGCGCGTATTATATAAAAGATTGAGTAGAAGGGGCATCCCATTCGGGAGCCCCTCCGTTGTGTTAATGTAATTTTTCCTTTATACGAGGAATGTTGCCACCAATGCCAGAATTGCATAGAACTCAGGCAGAGCGGCGTAGATCATAGTGTTTGTCTGTACATCATGACCCTGAGCCATACCCTGAATACCAGCGGCACAAATCTTGCCCTGACGGATACCTGAGATAAGGCATGCGAGACCTACACCCACACCGATACCGAAGAGCAACAGTCCATCAGTAGCCACACGACCGGCCATCATCATGAATGCGATGAAACCGTACAAACCCTGTGTAGCAGGCAGTGCACAAAGCACCATATAACCAGAAGACTTAGAAGGGTCTTTCTTCAAAGCACCTTCAGCAGCCTGACCTGCGATAGTGGTGCCGTAACTGCTGCCAATACCAGCCAGACCCAACATGAGGCCGAGGCCGAGATAACCAAGTAATTGTTCCATAATTGTTTAAGTTTATAGTTTAATATTTATTGTTTATAGACAGTTTAAGCTTTTTTTAGCGGAGAGTATCCTGTACCTTTACCCTCATAACCGGAGTTCTTGAAGTATTCCACAAAGTTCAGACGAAGAGGATGAACGAAAGCCGAAATGGCGGATAGAAGCAAGTTGAGCAGATGTCCAATAAAATAGATAACAATAGCACCAACGATTGCCACACCTCCATTTACAGCTATCATATCTCCAATCTGGTTGAAGGCACTACCCAAAGCACCACCTGCAAGACACAAGGCATAAAGACGTACGTAGGAAAGTACATCACCAAGAAGTCCTGATGCCATATTATAAGTGTCATATAGACCGGCAAGCGGATTGATGATTATTCCCTTAATGGGAGAAGACTTGAGTCGTCCCACATTGTTTAGGAAATATATACCCAAAGCGCTTACGGCTCCAATGGCAATTACAATCATGCGTGTGGTTTCAGCAGAGAGAGTACCAACCATGAACAATGTGCCAACAATAATACCGCCAATTAGCAATAGGTTCCAAGCCCATGTGCTCAGTGTTGCAGAAAGTCCTTCTTTCTTAGTGAACAGAATAGCTTTCACCATCATAGCGATGCACAAATGTACAACACCTATGAGGATAGCACCTGCCATCTGGAATGAATAGGTAGTACCGGGGAAGTTTCCGCCCACAAATTCGTAGTAACTATGCAAGGGTGAGTTCGCAGGCACGAAGTCTATCAGCGACAAACCGAAGAACGTACCAAGAGCCAAACCTACTAATGCTGTTGCAGCACCAAGTGCAAACACCATATCTCCACATCCATGCAACATTTCACCCACGATTGGTGTCTTTCTTGCCTTACCCATCATCTCCAAGAACCCATAGAGCATGATAATCAGACCATAGCCTGCATCACCCATACAGATGGCGAAGAAGAGAGTGAAGAACGGAGCTACTATAGGAGTTGGATCCCATTCGTTGTAGCAGGGGAAACCGTACATACGAGTCAAACGCTCAAACATCCTGTTGAAGCGATTATTGTGCAACTTAATGGGAACATTATCCGTACCAACAGGGTCACGCATCTCATAGTAGGTATTCTCCTTCGAAAGGAAGTCTGATATCGCAGTTTCCTCTCTTACGGGGAACCATCCTTCCATAACCACAACTGTATCGAGAGCCGCACGCTGGGTCTTCAAAGTAGCTTCCTCACGTGCAATAGCACTGTCGATTTCCTGCTTCAAGGCTATGATATCACCCATCTTTTCCTCTGCAATCTTGCGCTGCTCAGCCTCAAGGTCCTTCTTATGGTTGGTGAGAGAAACTATTTCGCTCTCCACTTCTTCCAAAGACTTGTCGGGCAAATGTAACGATTGTGCTGGAATGTTTTCACTTTCTTGTCCATCGATGTCGAACGTTAGGAAATAGACGAAACGCTTGTCACGATTTATCTCGAAAGCAGCATATTCGGGGAACTTCTCTGCAAAACGAGCTACAGAAGCAATACGATACTGTTCGTGAATACCTGCCTCATGCAGTTTCTCCAACAGTTCTTTGTTGATGATACCCCAAGGGCGAAGTGCTTCTGCATCACGTTCCAGTGACGCTATCTGGGGCGACAACGCAATGAGACTTGTTCCTATCTCCTGTGTGCGACGCACCAGTTTCATAGTCCGTGATGTCTCTATGCTGTCGTTAATTCCGGCATTGCCTACAGGAACTTCATCGAGCAACACATTCGTAATCTTTTGTAATGTGCTCAATGTTGTTTCCACATCAGCCTTCTGGCGACGCAATGTTCTCAGAGTTTCAGGTTCAGCCATAGTCTGGTCACCCGATTTCTGAATATGCATTACGCCCAGCGCCTGCAGGTCTTGAAGGAAGCGTTCATATTCCCGATGATACACCAGGAATGTTAGTTTTTTCATTTTCTCTATCATGCTGTAGCCTCCTTCCTTTCTTCCTCGACCTTGCGCTTTTCCTGCAAGGACTTCAGAATCTTCTGTGAGGACTTACTGAGGTTCTCCTCGTCCTCCATGAATCGCTTAATCTTGCGCACAGCCTCTTGGAAACCAGGAATCTGCACCTTCTCGAAGAGGTTCACCTTTTGGGTGGTCTTCTTACGAGCATGTTCAAGCAGTCCGGTTTTTGCCAATACGAACTCTCGTTCCACAGCTGTTTTAGCAAGACCTTGCAGCAAATTGATGCCGTCGAAGTACCACTTGGGTGCACTGAACAGACCAAAGGGACGTACTGCAAGTTGGATATTGGTAAGAATGGGAACTCTAACTCCCGCAATCTTCTTAACATCCATCTCTACGTCCTTCAAGCTTACGAGTGATGCGTCAAATTCGCCCCATAGAGCATACATCTGCTCGTAGCCGGCAATCTGTTCCTGCAGTTTGCGCTCAAGTTCCTCGGCCTCCTCCTTACATTTCTTTACCTCTAAGCGCAACGCTGTCTCCTTGCTCTTGATAATGGGCAGAGTGCGCTGGCGCATCTTGAGGTTCTTCTCAATCTGCTGGAGCGAAGTCTTGTTATATTGAAACTTAATTGCCATTCTTTACTTCCAATAGATGTCGGTAAATTCCTTTTTGATGTTAACTTCCTCGAGTTTGAAGTACTTGCGGAAGAGGCTCCAAGTAACGTCGAGCATCTCTTCGGTATCGAGATTGACGTCTATAGCCAACAACTTCGATGCATAGTCCTTAGCAAAATCGAGACAGCGATTGTCGTAATCGGTAAGGTCGAAACCATTTTCCAACTTTGTCTTTGCATTAGCAGCATCGGCGTAGAGTCGGATGGCGGCATTCATCACCTGAGAGTGATCCTTACGAGTCTTCTTACCAGCAACGAGCTGCTTCAGACGCGACAGAGAGCGGAAAGGATCGACAACAACCTTACCTACATCGGAGTCACGACGCAGATAGAGCTGACCTTCTGTGATATAACCCGTGTTATCGGGCACAGCATGTGTGATATCGCCACCAGAAAGTGTGGTCACAGCGATGATAGTAATAGAACCACCACCTACGCTTTCGGGGAACTGTACAGCCTTCTCATAAATCTTCGCCAAGTCCGAATAGAGAGAACCGGGCATAGAGTCCTTTGAAGGAATCTGGTCCATACGGTTCGACACAATTGAAAGAGAGTCAGCATAAGAGGTCATATCTGTCAAAAGAACGAGTACTGTCTCATGCTTCTCCACCGCGAAGTACTCAGCAGCTGTCAAAGCCATATCCGGAACAAGCAGACGTTCTACGGCTGGGTCCTCGGTGGTATTGATAAATGAAATGATACGGTCGAGTGCGCCAGCGTTAGAGAACGTATTACGGAAGAAATAGTAGTCATCGTTGGTCATACCCATACCACCAAGAATAATCTTGTCGGCCTTAGCGCGCATTGCCACGAGTGCCATTACTTCGTTGAACGGCTGGTCGGGGTCAGCGAAGAAAGGGATCTTCTGACCAGATACGAGTGTATTGTTAAGGTCAATACCTGCAATACCCGTTGCAATCAGTTCACTGGGCTGCTTACGGCGAACGGGGTTCACGCTGGGACCACCAATGGGAACTTCTTTACCCTCAATCTCTGGTCCGCCGTCGATAGGCTGACCATAAGCGTTGAAGAAACGGCCTGCCAACTGTTCGCTAACCTTGAGTGAAGGCGATTTACCTAAGAATGTAACCTCAGCATTTGTTGGGATACCACCTGTACCTTCGAACACCTGCAGGGTTACGTTGTCGCCCATAATCTTTACCACCTGAGCCAAACGACCGTTGATGGTGGCCAGTTCGTCGTAGCCAACTCCTGTAGCCTTCAACGAGCAGGTAGCCTTTGTAATCTGGCTAATCTGTGTATATACTTTTTGAAATGCTTGTGCCATAGTCTTATAACATTGCTTCGATTTGCTTGATGTAGTCGTAGTACTGCTCGCTCTTATACAGAGAATAGTTCATCTGCTTGCACAGGTTAATCATCTTCTTGAAGTAGTCAGTAACCTCGAGGAATGTGTCGAACTTGAAATCGTTCTTATCACAAATGCGTGTCACGAGGTTCAGAATCTCCTCCTGACGCTCCAGTGGAGTTACGGCATCTACCTCGTCGAAGGCATCCTGCTGCAGAATCACGTAGTCGATAACTTCAGACTTCCAGAATGTAACATGATATTCAACAGGAACACCGTCGTCACCCAGAATATTAATCTGCTCTGCAATTTCCTTACCACGCTGCATACGAGTCTTCAGCGCAAGCACCTTGGGAATCCACTTTTCGTTGATGTGCTCCTTGATGTACTCTTCAAACTCAGGATATTCCAGATACTTAGAGTACGAATCTATAGGATTCACAGCCGGATAGCGCTTTTTGTCGGCACGGTCCTGTTCCAAAGCATAGAAGCAACGAGCCACCTTCTTGGTGTTCTCCGTCACAGGCTCCTTCAAGTTACCGCCGGCGGGAGATACAGTTCCGAGGAAGGTTACACTACCCACCTGTCCGTTACGCAGATAAACATATCCTGCACGACCGTAGAAGTTGGATATCAAAGCACCGAGGTCCATTGGGAAAGCATCGGGACCAGGCAGCTCCTCCATACGGTTCGACATCTCACGCAGAGCCTGTGCCCAACGAGAAGTAGAGTCAGCCATCAGGAGCACGCGCAGACCCATCGAACGATAGAACTCAGCCATAGTCATAGCTGTATAAACCGAAGCCTCACGGGCAGCCACAGGCATGTTCGAGGTGTTGGCAATGATGATTGTACGTTCCATCAGCTTACGACCTGTGTGTGGGTCAACCAGTTCTGGGAACTCAGTAAATATTTCCACGACCTCGTTAGCACGCTCACCGCAAGCAGCAATGATAACGATATCAGCCTCAGCCTGCTTTGAAATAGCGTGCTGCAGCACCGTCTTACCCGTACCGAAGGGACCGGGAATGAAACCTGTACCGCCCTCTACAATGGGGTTGAAAGTATCGATTGTGCGAACGCCTGTTTCCAGCAACTTAAATGGACGCGGCTTCTGCTTGTAGTTGGTCATTGCGAACTTCACGGGCCAGTGCTGCACCATATCCACCTTCACATCATTACCCTGTTCGTCGGTAAGAACGGCAATTGTATCGTGAATCTTGTACTGTCCGGCAGGCACGATGCTCTTCACCGTAGCAACACCTTTCAGTTGGAATGGAACCATAATCTTCAGGGGCTGGTGGTTTTCCTCTACCTTACCCAACCAGTCGCTCTCCTGCACCTTATCGCCAACTTTGGCTATAGGCTCGAAGTCCCAAAGACGGTCGTTGTCGAGAGGCTCGGTGTATTGTCCTCTTTTCAGGAACACGCCTTCCATCTTGTCGAGGTCGTTCTGCAGACCGTCGTAGTTTTTACTGAGCATACCAGGACCGAGCTGAATCTCAAGCATGTGACCGGTAAACTCGGCTTCGGCTCCCACTTTCAGACCACGTGTGCTTTCAAACACCTGTACGTACACGTCCTGTCCGATAACCTTGATGACCTCAGCCATCAGACGGTCGCCGCCAGTGGTGATGTAGCATATTTCTCCCTGCTGCACAGCCCCGTCCACACGGAGAGTGACCATATTGGAGACTACGCCACTTACTTTTCCTTTTGTCATATTTTATTTATATTTATTTATTGCTTCTTTTCACATCTCACCTCTCACTTCTCACTCCTGTTATACGAGCCCTCACTTTTAGGCATATAGGCAGTGAACTCAGATGGTACGGTAGCGTTCTTACGCAGATTCTCGATAATCTGACGGAACTTCTCCTTACCTTGTTCCGCATCAAGTCTCGCCCATCTTTCCAGCATTTCTGCTTTCAGCAGATAAGCATAAAGGGCGTTTATATCGAAAGGTTCGAAGAATGTCTCGTCCTCTGCCCACACCCATTTCATTGCATCTATGCGGCGTTCTTTCTGCACAGGATCGCCGTCTAATGCTATCTCTCGCAGTTGCGCCATCAGAGTTCCGTCTATCTGCGCTGCATCGTAGCCATAGGTGTATTGTTCTACGGGCCATCCCTGTTGTTCACACAGCAGTGCTGTCAGTGTATTGGCGATATTGAGGCTCATTTCAGCCCATCTTTTGATGAATCCCGTACCTTGCGACTTAAGATATTGCCAGTAACGTACCATAACGCGGTCCTCTGGGAAATATCCCTCTTCCTGCTTCTTTTCGTAGTATTCTCTTACGAATTCAGCCATGAATGGTGGGAAACGAGGGTCATCCTCGAATTCATCTTCCAATGCGTCGGCAATCATCTCTTGCAGTTCCTGCTTGTTCCAGTTACCTGTATTGGGAAGTTCTGCCAGATTGACGTTCAAAAGCGTGATGAGGTTCTTGCAGTCGCCCATAAGGTAGAACAGCTCCACCATACGCAGGTCGCGCCCCTTCAGACTTTCCTGTTCCAGCAGTTGCTCACGAAGTTCGCGAGTCGAAAAAGCCGCTGTTGGTGATTCGAGCTGCAGGTCGGGCAGTCCCGACATTATGAAATAGTAATTACTCATCAGAAAAGCATTTCTACGAGTTGTGGACGTAGGAAGGTTTTGAAATAAGATTCGAACTCCTCCTTACCGAACTGAACCTTATATGAACCGTCTTCAGGTTGGATAGTAAACAGAGTGTCCACACCATTCACCTTCTCTATCTTCAGGCCTTTGTCCAACAGTGCCTTTGCATGCTTTGCAAAGTATGCTTTCAGGGCATCAGCATCTTTGGAACTGATAACGGCTGGAGCATCGCCCTGCCACTTCTCTGCCAGAGTTACTGCAAATTTACCCAAGAAGTCCTTGTCGGCAGCCAGTTTGCTCACTTCGTCGCCAACGACTTTGTCTGTCAACACGTTTACGACCTCGCTTTTCAGAGCATTCAGAGCCTGTCCTGTGTACAGTTTCAGTTCGTTCTTGGTATTTGTCTCCAACTCTGTGGCCTTTCTCTTGGCAGCGTTTTCAATAGCGGCAGCCTGCTCCTGAGCCTCAGCCACAATCTTCTCGGCCTGTGCCTTTGCCTCGGTTACCAGACGGTCAGCCTCTTGCTGTCCTTTCTCCACTCCCTCGCGATAAATCTTCTCGGTGAGTTCCTGAATTTTTTCCATTCTTTTATATGTATATGATTATTATTTATTTTTCACATTATGTTTTTTCACGGCGCGAAGATAAGAAAAAAACTCCGTATTACCAAATTAAACCTTACATATATAAAGAAAAAGGCCCACTCGTTTAGAGCAAGCCTTTATTCTTCAACTGTTAGCCTTATTAGAGGCTGATAGCACCGCTGGGACAAGCGTCAGCGCAAGTGCCACACTCTGTGCACTCATCGGGGTTGATGCTGTAGATATCGCCCTCAGAGATAGCTCCAACGGGACATTCATCGATGCAAGTGCCACAGGCAACACAGTCGTTACTAATTACGTAAGCCATAGTTTTATTATTAAATTAAAAATTAAGAATTGTACATTGATTATGGGGCAAAGGTAATCAATTTTAGTTATTCCGACCTAATTTTTACAAGAATATTTCACATTAACTAACCAAAAATAGTTATTCAGGCAATAAAAACCCACTTTCGGGCGTTATAAACTGAAGATTGAAGATTGAAGATTGAAGATTGAAAATAAAATACGGAGAGGTTTATGCCTGATGGTTGCACTGATTGGTGTAACCCAATTCTCAATTATCAATTATCAACTGTCAATTGGCGAAGCTCAAGCTCAGGAAAGGAAGATTCAGCATCGTCCCTACCTCGATAACAGGCGGCTTCATTGGGGTTTTCTCTTCGGTATGCAGATGCAGGATATGGAGCTAAAAAACAACGGTTTCATCGACCCCACCACCAACGAGCAGTGGTATGCTGATGTAGATTGCTATAGTCCCGGTTTCACCGTAGGAATGTTGGGCGAGCTGCGTCTGTCGAAACATTTTGCCCTACGTCTTACTCCTGCCATAGGTTTCGGTCAGCGTCGTATTTGGTTCCACGAACAAATGAGCGGTCGCGATTCCACTCAGGTACTCAAGAGCGCCTATCTGCTGATGCCTCTTAATGTCAAGTTCTCAGCCCCACGCTACAACAATTTCCGTCCCTATCTGGTGGCTGGAGCGTCTCCTGCTCTCGACCTTACAGGACACAAGCACAGAGCCATTTCCACCAAACCTTTCGACTGTTTCATCGAAGTTGGTATGGGTTGCGACATCTATCTGCCTTTCTTCAAACTGAATCCCGAAATCAAGTTCTCTTTCGGTCTCTTGGACATATTACGCAAAAAGCGTACCGATCTCATCGACGGTACGCTTATGAAGTACACCAACTCGTTGGACAACGCCCACTCCAAGATGATTACCCTCACTCTCTATTTTGAATAGGCTAAGGGCTAAGGGCAAAAGGCTAAAGGCTCGCTCGTAACCTTTAATTATTTCAATATTAATCTTTTATCAGGTAATCACTTGCATATCAGAAATATTATCTATAAATTTGCGACATCTAAACTCAATTATAAAGCATTTACATTTATGAAAAAACTGAATTTTTGGCTTTTGGCAAGCCTGTTCGTAGCAGCCTTCACACTGTCGGCCTGTGGCGATGATGAAGAAAACAATGAGAATGTAACTCCTCCAAATGGAAACGTAGAGGTCAATTCAGAAAACCTTAAAGGAATTTGGGACGGATTTGTAGAAGCAGATTTCGCTCAAGGCTACTATCAAAGGTGGAAAATTTATTTTGACGGCGACAACTACACCACTTGGCATACACACCTTACAGCAGGTTCCATCAACGATGACGTGCAGGGTCTTAAAACGGTTGGCAACAAGGAACAGGGTACTTGGAAGTACGAAAATGGAAAGCTTGTACTGACTCCTACCAAGCAGTGGGCTTCGTACTATCAAACGGCGAAGTCATTAAATGATCCTTATTACTACGTCTATTACAACTATAATCCGGAGACCATGGAAGCCGATCAGTGGTACGAGACTTCCGAATATATTATTCAAAGCGGCATAGAACGCGACCAGAAAGACAACACAGACTGGTACATCCAGAAGTGGCCTGTCGTTAGTCTGACAAAGACCGCTTTGTCGATAAGAATAAACAGAGATGTTTTCAAACTCGACAAACAATAAAACATCTCCGCTATTCTGAAACCAAATACAACAAAGGCGCTCAATCTTGAGTGCCTTTGTTATTTTCAACCTTAATGTGTCAGCCCCTTTATAGCCAGCCTTCTTGCTTGTACCAAGCAACGGAGCGGCGAGCGCCCTCTTCCAGCAGCACCTGCGGCTCGTAACCAAGATCGCGACGAGCAGGCTCGATATCACATTGCCAGTTGCGCTGACTGAGGATATGGTATTTGTCGAGATTCAGAGTGGTCAGCTTTCCCATCCAGCGGTTCACAGTGCCGCTGATGGCGCAGACAATCCAAAGGAACCACAGCGGAGCCTTTATGTGCAACACCCAGGGGTCGCCCAGTTCCTTTTGCAGAAGGTCGCTGAAGGCACGACTGTTATACACCTGTCCGTCGCTCAGGAAATAGCTCTTCCCCACTGCCTTTGGTGCATCAAGGGCTTTATATACTGCCTGCACCACATCATCAACATACACAAATGTAATGTCTTGCGGCTTATATCCCACAGCAAAGTCCACATGCTGCTTTATGCTCTTAGCCATTATGAAGTAGTCGCGCTCGCGAGGACCATATATGCCTGTGGGACGCAGAATGACGTAAGGGAAATCCTTCGTGGAGGCTAAGAACAGTTCCGCCTGCCATTTGCTCTCGCCGTAGGCAGTGTTGGGGACAGGCGTATCAGTATCTACTATTGGCTGATAGGGATAAGGTTTCTCCCGTATGGCTCCGAATATGCTCAACGACGACACGAAAACAAACCTCTTGGGCACCATTCCCTCAGCCTGCAGAGCACGCACCAGGTTCTTCGTGCCCTCGGTGTTTGTCTTAAAGAAGCCTTCACGTTTCAGGCTCTTCGTAGCTCCTGCAGCATGAACAACATAGTCCCAGCCCTTATCTCCCATCTGGGCTTTATACTGTCGCAACTGTCCGCACAGCTCTTCGTAGTTACCAAGATTCAGTTGGGCGAACTTCATTCGTTCATCCTTCAGATACTGACTGCTGCTGGTGCTGCGCATTCCTGCCCACACCTCAAAGCCTCGCTCCAGTCCTTCACTGCAAATAAAACTACCCACGAAGCCCGAAGCTCCCGTCACAAGTATTCTCATCATTCCACTATTGTTTTTGCGACGCAAAGATACGATTAAGCGAGCACAAATCCAAAAAAGGATGTGCCTATTTTGACACATCCTTTTATTAAGGTTATTTGCGGGGGGATTATTTCAGGTGACGCTTGATATCGTAGGAGGAGGTGATACGTGCATCGTAGCGTACGATTATCTCGCGTGTGCGCGCATTCCAATATGTATCTAATACTCCACGCATGCGCTCAGCCTTTGCCTCTATCTTGTGGTGAGAGTCGTGACGACTAACCTTGATGAAACAAGTCTTAGCGTCTGGACGACCTCTGTAGCTACGAACATTCACCATTTCCATATCGCCCATCCTGTCGTGATGTCCATTACGTCCGTGATGAGGATTGCTACTTGCCATTGCCGGCATTCCGATTGCCATTGACATCATCAAAACTGCAATCATTGTGTTCATCTTTTTCATAGTCTTCAATTTTTAATTGTTCAACTTATGTTTTTTAATCACTCGACTTTCGCCGTTTCTTCTTGTTTTCGATGGCAAAGTTACGGCGATTCCACAGACTATGAAACTGAAAAATCCTATTCCTCGTGGTGTTTTTCCCTACAGTTGCGGGGGATTCTCCTCTCCCCGTATGTTTGTGGTGAATCGGCTCAAAAATAATGCGATGTTAGTGATTTTCAGCTCGCGGTGAGCCGATAATTGAAAAATAATGCGTAACTTTGAGCCGATAAATGCATAAAGGTATGGATATATCAAGAGAAATTCTGCAGTTTCTGCACTATCATCCACTATCGTCGCGCGATGAGATAGCACGTGGAACGGCATTTGAGGGCAGTGACGCCACATTGAGGATATTCACCAACTGCTGACCAAAGAACTTTCGGTGGACAGGGGCATACGTCATCGTCGTGTGGGTATCACGGGCACCAACTATCGTCCGTTGGACAACGAATTCCATATTCGCGAGGCCATGCGCGACACCTGCGACCTTATAAACAGCAAGGAAAACGTGTTTGATAAGGCACTATTGGCGTTGGTACTCCTGTCGTATATTCAGGCTTTCTCTGATGGCAATAAGCGAACGGCTCGCATCACCAGCAATGCCATTCTTATAGCTAACGGCTACTGTCCGCTGAGTTTTCGTTCTGTTGACTCCATCGACTACAAGAAGGCGATGCTCATCTTCTACGAGCAGAATAATTTGTATGCCTTCAAGCAGATTTTCATCGACCAGTTCTACTTTGCCGTGAAGGAATATTTTTAATTGGCACGAGGCTATGCAGGGAGAGTAGGAAGCTTGTGGAGCTTTTCGGAGCAAGGAAGGGAGCTGGAGCGGTTATATGGTTATACGGCTGTATGGTTTTTGTATGAGACAAAAAAAGCGCTCCCGAACCACGAAGGTTAAGGAGCGCCTGCTTAATTATTCTTTTCTATTGGCTGAGGGTTAATCAAACAAGTCCCAGCCTTCATCGCTCTTGGTTTCCATAACAGCGCCATCAGGATTGCTCTTTGCCGGAGTAGTATCAAAAGTGGAAAGTGCGAGCATCTCTGTCATACGAACCTCTACTACCTGTACGGCAGGAATAATATATGTCTTTTTCATAATTGTGTGCATTTTACATTTAACATTCATCACTTAATCACAACCTTGAGCTTCGCTCGAGCTTGTTCACGCTCGAACAAGCCAGAGCGAGCTCTATCTTGTTTCTCACTTAATCACAACCTTTTTGCCATTCTTGATATACAGACCCTTAATAGCCTTCTGAACGCGCTGACCGGCAAGGTTGTAGATAGCCTCATTCTTGTTAAGGTCATCGTTAACGTTAAGGTTGTTGATTCCATCAGTAGCATCGAAGAAGAAGGCCTTGACGCCTGAAGGAACAGTCAGATAAGCACGGTAAGGAATAGCAGTCAGACCATCGCCATTAACCTTATAGAAGCCCTGAACTCCACTCTGTGTCTGCAGCACATAGTTTCCAGCCTCAACGGTAGATGCAGTGTAAACACCAGTCAAGAAACCACTTGTGTAGCTATCATTCAGACCTCTGTCACCATAGCCATTAACGTTAAGACTAAAGTCCCCACCTTCATTCTTTATAATATATGGAGTGTTTGCTGCGGGACTATCTACCTCACTGAGCTGCAAGACTTCGCCCGACACTGAATTACAACTATAGAATGTGATATTATCATAGCCTGTACTTACATTAGGAGTGAAGGGGAAGATTATGGTGCCATACTTTCCTGCCTTTGCTGCTACGGTTAAATTCTTGCTTATACCTAAATATGTCAACTGGAAGTTATCCACTTTGTACCATTGAGAGCCACCAGCATCGGCTCCGACTGTAAGATCGCCAGCTGTTGCCAGAGTCTTCTCTACAGAAACTACTACGCCTGTACCCTTGTCAACAGAAGCTGCACTACCTGTTTCTCCACCAAGATTAAGATAAAGTGTATGACTTTCATCTGTACCTTTATCTGTACCCATAACGGCTGTCAGTCTATATGTACCAGCAGGCATACCTGTAAGTGTCTGCGAGATGGCGTTACCTGTTGACCATATATTAAAGAGGTAGCTGCCATCAACACCAGTCATCTTGTATGTATCATTTGAATTTTCCTTTGCTCCATGATCATTGCTGGCAGTATAGGTCCAACCATCGGTGGTGCCAGTTTCAAAACTATTGTTAATAATAGCACCTGTCATGTTTGCGCCAGCAGTAGTCTGAGTCTTAGATGCAGCAGCCAAGTCTGCCATAAATGCCAATTCAGCCTCTAAGGCAGTTACGTATGTTCCATTTTCATACTTCTCAGCAGCACCAGTGGAAGCAGTATTTATGGCTGTTGTATAGGCTGCCTGACCAGCAGCATCCAAAGCATCTGCTTTTCCTTGGTAAGTGGTCTTAAGACCATTGATGGTAACATAAACAGCTCTTGAAGCCTCAGCATCTGTAATAGCTGCTTGGGCTGCAGAATAATTTTCTAATGTTTTGCTGCTATTGTATGTTGCAATTGCGGTGTTTGCAGCAGTCCTCACATCTGCATTCATATAACCTGTCACCTCAGTCAAAGACTCTGGTAATGCAGCAGCATCATATGTCAGTCGAAAGTTATCTACACAAACCCAACCTTCTCCATCCAATGTTGCACTGAAGCCAATCTCGAGCGTTGAAGTTCCGTCGTAGTTAAAGCTAACGCTATAGTCCTTACTGCTAGAAACTGCCGTAGAGGACTCTGTTTCTCCTACCTTGACATATAATTTTGGTGATGTGGTATTACCATTTGCATGAGCAACAGCTGTCAACGTATATACACCACTATGGAAGCCTGTAAGTGTCTGCTTAATATATTTATCACCAGAAACATGATACTGTTCAACATAATATGTTCCCGCTTTTGCGAATGCGGTGTTATTCTGAGTCTTCAAGCCTGAGTTTGTCCAACCAGTCATGGTCGTTTGATCTGCCGCCGTCGCTGACTCAAACGAAGGATTGACAATAGCTTCAGTCATATCGGTATTCTCTGTGGTCTGAGCCTTAACAGCTGTTATATAGTCTCTGCTGTAAGCTGTTTCGGCTTCTGATGCAGTGGTGTATGTTCCTTCATAATACATCGTTTCAGCACCTGTAGAAGCCACGTTTGTAGCTGTAGAATAAGCTGACTGACCAGCATCATCTAGAGCTCCTGCCTTCGTTTCATAGTTGCTGCGTATTGTTGCAATATTGTTGTATACAATCCTGCTATCTACTGCATTATTCATTGCGGTTTGAGCTGAAAGCAGATTAGCGAAAGTCTTGCTAGTATTATAAGTACTAATAGCAGTAGATTGTTCGGTTGATACAGAGCCCTTCATCTTACCCGATACTTCCGTCAAACTTGCGGGGAGTGTAGGATTGTAAGTCAACTGGAAGTTGTCCAAACTAAACCACGCGTTGCTGTGCTTGGCACTAATATCTACATTTCCTTCTGTATCTTGGGTAAAATATACTTCCACCAAAGTAGCGCTACCATCAGCAGCTATAACTTTCTTTGATGTACCTCCAGCCGTTAAAGTAAAGACATCATTTGCTTCAGAAGACATATATGCGCTCAACTTATAGTTTCCCGCAGGCAAAGAGCTTAATGTCTGCTTTATAGTAGCTGCGCCTGCATTTTCTGTCCAAATATAGAAACGATGTGCACTTTCGTCACCCAATCCGCCATCCTTATAACGTTTCTGCTCATCACTAGTGCTTGAACCACTACTTACTGTCACGGTCCATCCATTATAATAGTTTGGAGTGCCATTTTCAAACGAGGGATTGGTGATGAAACTACTGGTTATATTAGCATCATTAGCCCAGACTTGCTCGATTGTTATATTGCCATCAGCGCTGCTCTTGAAATAGAGTGTACCTGATGTCAAGTTGGCTCTGACATTTCCATCCTTTGCAATTACAAACTTCTCGAAGTCTTCATCGTCCACATCCTTCGTCCCGTCCTGGGTGTAACTCAGAGTCACAGCAGCATCGGCAGAAATTCTATAGTTACCGGCACTTATATTGCATGCATACCATGTGTCTTTAACTACCGATTTTCCTTCACTAAAAACTGTGGTTGTAGGGGCATAGTACTCTACGTTATTACCAAGATATTCCAAATAGAAGTTGTCCATGATAGACCAAGCATTACCCGCTGTGGTGCTATTTTTCAAACCTACTTTCAAGCTACGATCTGTAACAAGAGTTTCTACAGAATTCACATATTGTCCAGATGTAAAAGCTGTCGAAGCGCCTGCCATATCAGCACTAGTTCCTTCACCATTAGCATTTAATAGAGCTATGACAGACTGATTTGTATTAGCATAGAGATATGTTTGGTTACTTCCATCTGCATTGTTATAGAAAGCTTGGTTATATAATTTATATTTACCATTAGCAACAGTTTCACTGATTGTCTGAGAAATATCAAAACCCTTACCATACATTTCTGCACATGGATTTTCCTTCAGGCCTCCTGCTGTATTAGTCCAATCTTCAGTATTTGACCACGTCATTAATTCCCATGGATGATGAAAATCTGTATTACGTAACAGATAGGTATAATCTCCTACGTCCTGACGGGCAGATTTAGGAATAATCAACCAATAAGATTTAGCATCCGCAGTAGAGGAACCAAATCTAAGAAAAACGCCCAATTTACCCTGATATAGTCCATCGGCCGTTGCATGATACAAATAGTTAGAGTCGTCTATTTTAATTGTATACACGTTTGTATATCCAGCATAAGAAACTGAGGTGAAAATAAAATCACCTTTATTATCACTCGTACCATCACCATCAACGAAAGGTTCTCCACTACCATTCTTAAATAAATAACCAGCTTTAGCATCGCTTCCATTAGCAGAAACTGGTGTAGAATAGATTGAGAATCCATTGGTAGCTGCCGCCAATGTTACTACTCGACCCGCATGATCCACTGTAGCATGTGTACCATAATCCATTCCCTCGGTTAAGAACATCCCCGAACCAATGTTGTAAAGGAAATAATCTGATCCCGCTGCAACTTCCACACCGGAAGTATAAGTGTGATTGTAGGAGGCTTGCGCAAACAAACCAACCGAGCACAATAGTGCTACGGCTAAAGAAAGTAATTTTCTTTTCATAAAAGTAATAAGTTAGTTAAGTTTTCGAATTTGCGGGCACAAAAGTAGTGAAAACCGAGCGTAATACCAAATAATGAACAGTTTTTTTCAGTCAAAAGCACGAAACAAGCTTGCTTGAGTTCTGCAATTGGCTGAAAACAACAAAGCCTAAGGCTTAATGGACGATAGTCCGTTCATTATTTTGTATTGCCGAGGTGCATCCTACTTAAGAGGCTGCAACGCAGACTCAAAGTTCGTAAATTCTGGCACATGACAAAATAAATCCAGGAAAAGCTGTCCGAAAAAGCTAAAATACATATTATATATGTTGGGTTGAGACTGTTCGACGGTTTTACGGTTATGAGGTTTTTGCGGAGCATGTGGGAGTAAGGAAGGGAGTGTGAAGAAGGAAAAGTGTTGCACAAAGCAACTTTTTCACAAAAAGTGTTGTCTGTACACAACATTTTATTTACCTTTGCACCCAGAAAGTGTCTATCGTGATTAACACATTTAGCCTAAAAGTGTCTATTGTGATTAACATATTTGGTCGAAAAGTGTTTATCGAGAAGAACAATAGAACCATAAAATGAAATAGAAATGGAGAACCTGTTTAAACGTCATGATGCTTATCTTTCAAAAGTTCCGATGGAGTACATCCGTGATTTTATGCAACGCATAAACTGGAATTCGCGGCTTTTGGTAATCCGAGGCCCCAAAGGCGTGGGGAAATCAACTCTAATGCAACAATACATCAAGCAGAATTTTCCTGCAGGCGACCGTCATGTACTTTATTGTTCTGCCGATACAAGTTATTTCTCTACCCATACGTTGCTCGACCTGGCAGAAAACTTCGTCATGATGGGGGGAAAATGGCTTTTCATCGACGAGGTACACAAATACCCGGGATGGAGTCGGGAGATCAAGGAAATCTATGACCTTTATAATGAGTTGCACATCGTGTTGAGCGGCTCGTCACTTATCCAGATAAACGACGGACAAGCCGACCTGTCACGGCGCCTTATGCCATACAATATGCCAGGATTGTCACTACGCGAATTCATACATCTTGACACAGGTCTCGACATCAAGCCCGTTTCATTGGATCAATTGCTGGATAAACCATCAGAGGTATGTATGAACATTATATCCATGTGTCATCCTCTGGAGCATTTTGTGCGCTACCGCCAGTTTGGCTATTATCCTTTTTATTTTGAAGAGAAGCAGGAGTATTACGATAAATTAGAAAATACGGTCAACTATATCATCGATGTGGAACTGACAAAATATCGTAGTTTGGATGTTGGTAATACCCGTCAAGTCAAGGCTCTCCTTCATGTAATATCTCAGATGACGCCATACGAGGTTGATATCGCAAAACTTTCAAAAGCTTCAGGTATCACAAGGCAGTCAACCCTCAAATACCTTACTAATCTGGAGGAAGCTAATCTAATTCGTAGAGTCTTCACCGACCTAATGACTGTCACTGACTTGCAGAAACCAGACAAGATGTACCTCGACAATACCAATCTACTATATACACTTAGTACAGAAAAGCCTGAGATTGGAACAGTTCGCGAGACATTTTTTGCCAACCAATTGGCATCGGCAGGACACAAAGTGGAATACGCAGGTTATAAGAAGGGCGACTTTCGTATTGATGGCAACATCGTAATCGAGGTTGGCGGACAGGACAAGGGGTTCAGTCAGATTTCAGGCCAGAATAATGCATACGTAGCTGCCGACGACATAGAATCTGCCTATATGCGCAAAATACCTCTCTGGGCCTTTGGCTTCCTTTATTAAAACACAAAGTTTGTTGCAGCGTTGCAGTTGTTGCAGTTAAAAACAGGGAGAATGAAAAGACGAAAACAGACTCTATATTTATATATATAAATATAGAAGTAATTTTAGGGTTTGGGGAAGGCTGTAAAAGAACTGCAACAACTGCAACTGCAACGCATGACTGGGTCTTACTATCCCTATGCGGTAAGGGATACTAATCCTCCCGGGCAAGGGATAGTATCCCTCCGTCGGAAGGTTATATTAACCTGTGGCGATAGGTTATATTAACCTGTGGCGATAGGTTATATTAACCTGTGGCGATAGGTTATATTAACCTCTGGCGATAGGTTCGCCGTCTTATCGCCAAAGGTTGGGGAGGTTATTGGGGAAGGGTGACGGAGAAGTAGGGATTGGGAGTGTGGGACTGGAGGACGAGGGCCTTTAGCTCTGCCAGTTTCTCAGGATATTCGGCAGCGAGGTTATGGTCCTCGTGAACATCTGTGGCAAGGTCGTAGAGCTCCGACACACCATTCTTCACTATCAATTTCCAGTTTCCCTGACGAACGGCAATCTGGTTGGTTTCGTTGAACTCCCAATAGAGGTAGTCGTGCGACTTCTGCTCAGCATCGCGTCCCTCAAGAGTGGGCAGGAAGGAGATGCCGTCGAAGTAGTCCTTATCACCTAAGCGCGGATTGCGATATTTGTCAGAATAGTCCATTTCACCGATGATTTCGCAGAAAGTAGGCATCACATCGTAGAAGGTAATTTGCTGGTTTGACCGCACTCCGGCAGGCACATGACCGGGCCAGCGAACGATGAACGGAATGCGAATACCGCCCTCGTGACAACTGCGTTTCAGGCCTTTCAGCACGCCGTCGCGGTTGAAGAAAGTAGGGTCTGCCCCACCCTCCTCGTGAGGTCCGTTGTCGCTACTGAAGATAAGAATGGTGTTTTCAGCCATTTCCTTGCGCTCCAAAAGGTCCATAATCTCGCCGACATAGGTGTCGAGACGCGTAATCATGGCTGCAAATTGAGCGTGAACATTGCCAATAGCATGATACCAACTGCCGAGTTCACCGCGATAATTCTTATCCTGAGAGAATTTTGCCTTGTAAGCCAACAGTATGCTGTCCTCGGGCTGCACCAATTCGGCATGAGGAATGGTGTAAGTGAAGAGTCCATAGAAGGGTTTTTGTCCGTCCTGACGCTCTATCCACTGCATTGCCTTACGGTGAATGACGTCGGCGCTGTATTCAGGACGCTTGAAATAGTCGTCGCCAGTGAACGAATATTTTATATTTTCCTGCTGAACTTCACGAGTTACGCCCTTATCGCCATCCCGCGAACTGAATTTGTTGAGAAAATTGGGATAGTAGGAATGAGCCTGGAACTGGCAGATGTAGCCGTAGAACTCATCGATACCACGCTTGTCGGGAGTGGAAACACTGCCCTCGTAGCCACCTGCCCACTTGCCGAACTGTGCCGTAGTGTAACCGTTGCGCTTCATGATTTCCGGCAGCACCACATGCGCTGTGTCCAAAGGATGCTGACCAACTACGGCATAGTCCTCATTCCCATTGTAATAGACGCGACCCGACGAAGGCCAGTACTCCTTGTTGCCACGAACCTCACAGTGTCCCGTATGCTGTCCGGTCATCAGAGAGGCACGCGAAGGAGCCGAAACCGGACTGCCAGCATAAGCTTGCATGAACTGCATTCCCTGCGAGGCAAGACGGTCGATATTGGGTGTAGAGATGTACTTCTGACCATAACAAGCGAGGTCGCCCCATCCCATATCGTCGCAAAGGATGAAGATGATGTTGGGTTGCTGACCTTGTGCACCCGCTACTGCTGGTGCGAGAGACAGACTGTAGAGCAAATTTCTTACATTCACGGGAATCGTGGTATTAGACGACGCAAAGTTATTAATTAATAATGTTTTTACCAAACGATTCACAATAAATCGCCCTCGCGCGCGTTTTTATAAAAATGAAAAAATGTAAAAATGAAAAAATGTAAAAATGAAAGAATGAAAAAGTAAAAGAATGAAAAAGTGGGGGATATATGATAATATGGACAAGAGGAAGTGGCGGGGGCTGCTTTCCCAACTCTTTATTTTTTCATTCTTTCATTCTTTCATTCTTCTCGCTACGAGCTGTGGGGCAGATACGAACATCAGGAAGGGTGATGCAAAGTTTGCTATTGGTGAATACTACGATGCAGCCGTTGAATACAAGAAGGGGTATGGAAGAACGTCGGTGAAGGACAAGCCAAAACGAGGCGAGAGAGCGTGGAAAATGGCAGAATGCTACCGCCGCATCAACTTCACCGCAAAAGCCATAGGTGCCTATCAGAATGCTGTACGCTACGGTTATCCCGACTCGATGGCAGTACTGCGACTGGCACAGATGCAGCACCGCAATGCCGACTACAAGAATGCTGCCAAGAACTACGAGCATTTCCTCGACTTCATCCCCAACGACGAACGGGCGCGACGCGGTTTGCAAAGCTGCGTGCAGTCGCCCCTGTGGAAGAAGAAACCCACGCTGTACACCATAAAGAAGGAGCCAATTCTAAATTCGCGCCGCGCCGACTACTGTCCTGTGCTCTACGGCGACGAATGGGACCAATTGTACCTCTCTTCGTGCCGTCCGCAGGCTGCAGGCAACGAAACCAGCGGAATCACGGGCATGAAGGCAGGCGACCTGTTCCTGTCGAAGAAGGACGAAAAGGGAAAATGGCAACAGCCAGAGGCCTTCGAGTCGGAGGTGAACAGCAATTACGACGAGGGGGCCTGCTGCTTCTCGCCCGACGGCAAGACGATGTACTTCACACGTTGTGCCCATGATCCCAGCTATCCTCGATATGCACAGATATACACCAGTCAGCGAAGCGATGCCTCGTGGAGCAAACCCACCCTGCTGGAAATCTCGCGAGACACCTTATCGTCGTATGCTCACCCTGCAGTAAGTCCCGATGGGCAGTGGCTCTACTTCACCAGCGATATGCCCGGTGGAATGGGCGGTTTGGACATCTGGCGCATCTCCATCATAGACGGAGTTTTAGGAGGCGTAGAGAATCTGGGAGAGCCCATCAACACAGAGGGCGACGAGATGTTCCCCGTATTCCGTCCCAATGGCGACCTCTACTTCTCCAGCGACGGGCATGTGGGAATGGGCGGACTCGACCTCTTCATTGCCAAGCAGGACAGCACAGAAACGTGGACTATAGAGAACATGAAAGTGCCCATGAACTCGCCGGGCGATGATTTCGGAATCACCTTCGAGGGACTGCACAACAGAGGATTCTTCTCATCGAACAGAGGCGACGCAAGAGGTTGGGACCACATCTACTCCTTCGAATGTCCCGAAGTGCTGCAGACGGTGAAGGGATGGGTGTATGAGAAAGACGGTTACGAACTGCCGCAAGGACTGGTTTATATGGTTGGCAACGACGGAACAAACCTGAAACTGAGCGTTCGCGGCGACGGTTCGTTCGAACAGGAGATAAAGCCCAATGTCAGCTACATCTTCCTCGGAACCTGTAAGGGTTATCTTAACCACACCGAAGAGCTGCGTATTGACACCAGCAGCGTGAGCAACGAATACGTGCTGCAGTTCCCTCTGGCAAGTGCTACAGGACCTGTGCTCGTCCGCAACGTGTTCTACGAATTCAACTCAGCAGAACTGACGCCGAACAGCACGCAGGCCCTCGACTCGCTTGTGGATTTGCTTAACGAGAACCCCAACATCACCATAGAACTCGCCAGTCATTGCGACTATCGAGGCCCCGAC
Source organism: uncultured Bacteroidales bacterium (assembly GCA_902781515.1). Lineage (GTDB taxonomy): Bacteria > Bacteroidota > Bacteroidia > Bacteroidales > Bacteroidaceae > Physcousia. The sequence goes on from CACZJU010000011.1 coordinate 60,741, forward strand.
GAATACAACGAACGACTGAGTCAGCGCCGTGCAGAGAGCGTGGTCAACTATCTTATAGAACACGGGATAGCTGCCGACCGCTTGACACCTGTAGGCTACGGAGAGAGTCGTCCGAAGATAGTGGGTAGAAAGATGGCTGAGCTGAACCCCTTCCTTGCTGAAGGCGACACTCTGACCGAAAGCTTTATCCTCAAGCTCGAAAACGAAGAACGTCAGGAAATATGTAATGCGCTGAACCGCCGTACTGAGTTCCGCGTATTGCGCACCACATACGGTCTCTTCGACCCAATCGCCACCAAGCCCGAAGACTCTGCCGATAAGCCCGAAGAAGAAGAAAACCCTTAGAAAACGGCGGCGAAGGAGAGGCCGACGGTACGGGTGTTGTATTCGAAAGTAGGCACAAGCATCATAGATGTATCTGTCGGTCTGTTACGTTTACGCTTATCCAATCCAAACATTCTGCGTTCATAAGGCAAAAGCCAGTATGCAGCGTGACATGAAAGTATTCCTGCTCCAGCACCAGCCAAAACGTCGTTGATATAGCAACGGTCGTTGTACATTTGCATGACTCCGATGCCTGTAGCAAAGGCGTACATACCCATTCCCCACCCCCATCCGCGTTCTACGCGCGTCTGTTCAGCAGCCATAAATGCAGCAGCGGTCTTAATGGAGAGGAAGGCGTGGTCGCCGTGACCGTCGGGACGAGGTTCGTGAACACAACGCCTGACAACAGGCATAGTGGTGTAGAGAAGAGCGTAGGAGGTAATCTTCACCAGCATACGGTCAACAAAGGAATGCTTAGGTTTTTTTCCCAATCCAACGACAGTAAGCTGGGCACCAAGTGTTGCCCAAGTCTCGATATTCACTTTGTGATGGGAACCGCGACCGCGCTGCATAGCGTCGCGCACATCGTACTTCATCTCCGACAGGCGGTGATTGCTGATGGCAACAGCACCCAGTCCTATCATTGCAGCAGGCACAATGACCTGCTGAGGACGGACACGACAGAATTCCGGCACTCGAATGGAATCCTTATCACGAGCCAACAGGGATATGGGCACGAGAGTAAGAAGCCAACAAACGAGAAGCAGGCGATGTTTCATTAAAAAGCAGGGAATATCAGCCTATATTACCTACTTTCAACAAGTACTCCGCAATTTGAACTGCGTTCAAGGCTGCACCCTTCTTGATTTGGTCGGAAACGAGCCAGAAAGTGATGCCGTTGGGATTAGCAAGGTCCTTACGGATGCGACCTACGAATACATCGTCGCAGTTCTCGTGGAAGAGAGGCATAGGATAGACCTTGTTCTGTGGGTCGTCCTCCAACTGCAGACCGTTGCCGTTCTTAATTGCTTCCTTGAACTCCTCGACGCTTACGGGGCGCTCTGTTTCTACCCAAACGCTTTCGCTGTGACAACGCAGAGAAGGAACGCGAACACACATTGCAGAACAATCGGCATCGGTGTGCATGATTTTCTTTGTCTCGTTGTACATCTTCATCTCCTCCTTCGTGTAGCCGTTGTCGGTGAACACATCAATCTGAGGAATAACGTTGAAGGCCAACTGGTAGGCGAACTTGTCAACTGTGGGCTTCTCGCCTGCCAACACCTGACGGTACTGTTCGTAGAGCTCAGCCATAGCAGCAGCTCCAGCACCGCTGGCAGCCTGATATGAAGCAACATGTATGCGCTTGATGTGACTGATGTTTTCCAAAGCCTGCAGTGCAACTACCATCATGATGGTGGTGCAGTTGGGATTGGCAATAATGTTGCGAGGACGGTTGAGGGCGTCTTCAGCATTGCATTCGGGCACTACCAAGGGCACATCCTCATCCATACGGAAGGCTGAGGAGTTGTCAATCATCACAGCACCATATTTGGTGATGGTCTCGGCAAATTCCTTTGAAGTACCGCCGCCTGCGCTGGTGAAAGCTATGTCAACACCCTTGAAATCGTCGTTGTGCTGCAACAGCTTCACTTCTATCTCCTTACCGCGAAATGTGTACTTAGTGCCTGCACTACGCTTAGAACCAAAAAGCAGAAGTTCGTCGATTGGGAAATTTCTCTCATCCAGTACTCGCAGGAATTCCTGTCCTACTGCGCCGCTGGCGCCTACAATTGCTACTCGCATAGTCTTATATTTTAGAGTTTTGCGCTGCAAAGGTACAAAATAATTTTTAATTTTTAATTTTTAATTTTTACTTTATTTGTATCTTTGTGCCGTGATTCAGACATCTGCCTTAATAACCGACCCCACCTGGATATTTTTCCTTGTGCTGGTGATAATCCTTTCAGCCCCTTTGTTGCTGAGGAGGCTTCGCATTCCGCCCATTATAGGACTAATGCTGGCAGGCGTGCTGATAGGTCCCTTTGGATTTAACGTCTTCGAGCGCGACCGTTCGTTCGAGATTTTCGGACAGGTGGGCATCTACTACATCATGTTCCTTGCTGCGCTGGAACTGGATATGGGCAGCGTGTCGCACTATGGACGGCGCGGTCTGCAGTTCGGACTGCTCACGTTCCTCATCCCGTTCGCCCTCGGTTTCATTTCTGCACGATACGTTCTGCATTACGGTCCGGAGACTTCAATGCTTTTGGCCTGCATACTTGCCTCTCACACGTTGGTATCATACCCCATAGTGGGGCGTTACGGCATAGGAAGGCACAGGAGTGTGGTAATCAGTGTTGTTGCTACAGCTATTGCCATCTTCCTGGCGTTGTTGATGGTGGCTATCACGGTCGGCCGCTTGCATGGGGATGCAGATTGGCTTTACTGGCTGCTGTTCACGCTGAAATGTGTTCTGTATGGAGTGTTCGTGGTGATGGTATTTCCGCGTGTGGGACGTTGGTTCCTGCGCCGCTACGATGATAGCGTAATGCAGTACACCTTCATCCTTGCCCTCGTCTTCCTCAGCGCATCGTTGGCAAAACTCGTAGGTTTGGAGGGACTGTTGGGAGCCTTCCTTGCCGGTTTGGTGGTGAACAGGCTCATTCCCCGCACCTCACCGTTGATGAACCGTATAGAGTTTGTCGGTAATGCCCTTTTCATTCCTTATTTCCTTATAGGTGTGGGAATGATAATAGATGTAAACATTCTTTTCTCGGATACTAATACGCTGTGGGTTGTTGCTGTGATCGTGGTCGCCGCGACTTTGGGCAAATGGCTCGCAGCAGTAATAATGACAATAACTTCGAGTGGCGACCGCAACAGCGGAACCTTGATGTTCGGACTTACAAATGCTCATGCAGCAGGTGCCCTTGCTATAGTGATGATAGGTACAGACCCATCGGTACAACTTATGGACAACGCCGTTCTCAACGGAACTGTTATGCTTATTCTTTTCTCCTGCATAATATCTTCGTTGGCAACAAATCAGGGAGCAAGACGCCTTGTATTGAAGGACACACAGTTCGAAGAGAACCGAGGTTCGTATCACGGACGCTGTCTGGTGACGTATTCGCGCGAAGAGAATGTGGATTCGCTGACGCAGTTGGCAATGCTCATCCGCAACCCGTATATTCCTGAGAGTCTTATCGGCCTGACGGTGTCTTTCGACGATGAAATGGGTAAAAAACAGCATCAGTTGGCACGTAAGATACTGGATAAGGCACAGGATGCAGCAGCGGCAGCCGACATTCAGATGGTAACCCTGAACCGCGTTTCTACCAACATCGTCAGCGGCATTCTGCACACGATGACTGAAAACGATTGCGGTGAGGTCATCATGAGCCTGTCGAATCAGACGAACGACCTGCCAAAAGCATCCTTAGGCACTATTATCGATAATATATTGGAAGGAACGCGACGCGAGGTTATAGTAATGCGTTGCATTGTTCCGGCAGGTACTCTCCGCCGCGTTATTATTGCTGTTCCACAAAAGGCTGAATACGAGGTGGGATTCTTCAAATGGCTGGAGCACGTAAACCGTATTGGTGAACAACTCGACTGTCATCTTGAGTTTCACGCTCACCCCGACACGTTGCCTTACATACAGGGCTATATGCAGCAGAAGCACGGAAACCTCCGTTCGGAGTTCGTGGAGATGGATCGCTGGACACATATTCTCCAACTTGCATCACGCTCCAGTATGGACCACATGTTCATATTCGTTACTGCCCGTCAGGGCTCTATTTCCTATCAAAGCCGTTTCGACAGTCTTCCACAGATAATACATCGTCATTTCAGTCGTACAAGCGTGATGATGCTCTACCCCGACCAGTGGGGTGAGCCTACGGAAACGCTTTCCATATTCCAACCTAACGGACGTGTGGTAACACGCCGCTCAAGTTGGCTCACAAAGCTCTTCTCCAAAAAACTTCAGTAAAACTTATTTAGAGTTAGAGGATTTCAATCTGACCGTCGCGCATGTGGATAGTGCGGTCGGTGAGATTTGCCAAACCTTCGTCGTGTGTTACAATGACAAATGTCTGACCGAAACGCTCGCGAAGGTCGAAGAATAGCTGGTGCAGTTCCTCTTTGTTCTTAGTGTCCAGACTTCCTGATGGTTCGTCAGCCATCACTACTGCCGGATTATTCACCAAAGCACGAGCAACAGCTACACGCTGTTTCTCACCACCTGAGAGTTCGTTGGGCTTATGCTGTGCGCGGTCGCTAAGTCCCATAAAGGCAAGAAGTTCTTCGGCACGTGCCTTAGCTTCCTTTTTCCCCATTCCACCGATAAAAGCTGGAATCATAACATTCTCCAAAGCCGTAAATTCCGGCAATAGCTGATGGAACTGGAATACAAAACCTATCTTCTGATTGCGGAAGCGACTGAGACGTTTTTGCGACATACGACTTGTGTCCACACCGTCAATCTCTACAGTTCCTGTATCAGGTTTGTCGAGAGTGCCCATTATCTGCAGCAAGGTAGTCTTGCCTGCACCGCTGGGACCAACGATACTTACTATCTCGCCCTTACTGATATCGAGGTCTATACCCTTCAGTACTTGTAACTGCCCGAAGCTTTTGGTTATGTTTCTCAGGTGAATCATATCTGTGATGTTTGGGGTTAAACTGAGAAAAGAGAAAGGCATCCTGAGCGTTTGCTCGTGATGCCTTTTCCAGTCATTTCTCAATACGCTCGCTTGTTACTCAGCAGCAACTGCTGCGCGCTTTTCAGCGATACGAGCCTTCTTACCGGTCAGGTTGCGCAGGTAGTACAGCTTAGCGCGACGTACCTTACCTACCTTGTTAACGGTAATGCTGTCGATGTTGGGACTCTCGATGGGGAAGATACGCTCTACACCAACGGTTCCAGACATCTTGCGGACTGTGAAGCGCTTCTTGTCTCCGTGACCGCTAATCTTGATGACAACGCCACGATAGAGCTGGATACGCTCCTTGTTGCCCTCGATGATTTTGTAAGCTACGGTAACAGTGTCACCAGCCTTGAATGCGGGGTGCTGCTTACCTGTAGCAAATGCTTCCTCAGCAATTTTAATTAAATCTGCCATTGTTTTGGTTTGTTAAATTGTTGTACATCTCAACCCGAGGCATAACAGGGAACTCTTCATCCTGCCAGCGACCTGGGGCGGAAAGCGGGTGCAAAATTAATAAAAAAATGACAATTGACAATTGATAATTGATAATTTTTTCATTTTTCCTTGTTATTTACCTCACCTAAATTATCTTTTTCGTATCTTAGCGGCGTAAAATGTATTTATAAATATATGAGAAGGAAAATTCTGATATTGTTTTTGCTCGTGCCCATGTATTGCTTGGGGCAGAGACAAATAGTGACTGAGCGCATAGAAGTTACTAACAGACTGGATGCCCAACCGGACAAAGAGGCTTTGGCTGTAATGGAAAAGTTCAAGCCAGCAGTAGATAGCGTTATGGCTCCTGTGTTGGGAAAAAGTCTTGTAGGTATGTCGGCCGGAAGACCTGAGAGTCTGCTTTCCAACTGGGCAGCAGACGTATTGGTGGAGTTCTCTGATTTTTTGGATGGAAAGAAAGCCGATATGGGACTGGTGAATGTCGGCGGTCTGCGCAACAATATGCCAAAGGGTACGATACGAAGAGGCGATATAATCCTGATTTCACCGTTCGATAATCGACTGGCGATAGCGCAACTGAAGGGCAGCGACCTTATGGGACTGTTCCAAGATATTGCCGCTGTGCGCGGAGAGGGTGTAAGTCATGAGGTGAAGCTTGAGATTACTCCCGACGGCAAACTATTGGATGCTAAACTGAACGGTAAGACTATAGACCCAGAACGTATATATCGCATCGCTACACTCGATTATTTGGCAGAAGGTAACGATAAGATGTATTCGCTGAAGAAGGCCGTTAAACTTGATGTAAGCAATCTCTTCACTCGTGACTGCATGATGAACAGTATCCAGCAACACAAGACGATCAATTCGTCAATAGAAGGACGAATTGTAATTAAGAATTAAGAATTAAGAGTTAAGAATTAGGGATTAAGGATTATGAAACGCACAATATTTTTTCTCATTTTCTCATTTTCTCATTTTCTCATTTTCAATTGGGCAAACGCGCAGAGTTTGACCATCGTTCACACCAGCGACACGCACTCATGTGTGGAGCCTATATCGCCCCACGATATTAAACCCCAGCAAGCCAACAAAGGCGGTTTCATACGTCGTGTATCGCTTGTGAAGGAACTGCGCCAAAAGTATACTAATATGCTTTTGCTCGACTGCGGTGACTTTTCACAGGGTAGCGTTTACTATAGTCTCTTCAAAGGTGAAGTGGAGGTATCGCTGATGAATCTTATGGGCTACGACGCATGCACAATTGGAAATCACGAGTTCGACTGCGGAATGGAGAATATGGCACATTTGTTCCGAATGGCTCAGTTTCCAATCGTATGCTCTAACTACGATTTCACGGGAACCGTATGTGAAGGACTTGTGAAGCCATACATTATAAAGGAATATGAAGGCATACGTGTCGGAATATTTGGTGTTTGTCCACAGTTGGAAGGATTGGTTTCATCGGCAAACTGTAAGGGAGTGGTATATCACAAACCATTGGAAGTGGCTCAAGAAATTGTCGATAAGCTGCGTGGTGAGGAATGTTGCGATTTCGTAATATGCTTGTCACATCTGGGTTATGGTGACAGCGACGACCAAGACCCTGCCCTCATTCGTGGAACACGAGGCATCGATGTGGTGCTGGGTGGACACTCACATTCATATTTTGAATACACAAAATACCTGCCCAACGCAGACGGACGCGAGATTCCCCTCGACCATCAGGGAAAGAACGGACAGTTCGTGGGTGTGTTGGACTTTCAGTGGTGAGATGGAGGTTTAGGGATTTAGTAATCGGACGCCCGTTAGGGCTACGCTTGCAGAGCGAAGCGGGGCAAGAAGTTTAAAAAAAGATATGATGATTAAAGGAAAGAATTTTTTAGTAATGCTAATGGCACTGTGCTTGTTCAGTGCTTGTAAGAAAGAAAAGTATGAGAGTGTGAAGGGCGACCCTATGCAGACTCGCATCTATACGCTGGACAACGGACTGAAAGTTTACCTATCAGTCAACAAGGAGAGCCCAAGGATTCAGACATACATTGCTGTTCGCACAGGTTCGAAGAACGACCCAGCAGAGACTACTGGCTTAGCCCACTATCTTGAGCACCTGATGTTCAAGGGCACCAGTCAGTTCGGAGTTACCGACCCTGAAGCCGAAGCACCTCTGCTTGACGACATCGAGCGCCGTTATGAGGAATATCGCGTAACCACCGATGAAACTCTGCGCAAACAGATGTATCACGGGATTGACAGCGTAAGTCAGTTGGCAGCCAAGTATTTCATTCCTAACGAATACGACAAACTGATGGCAGCCATAGGTTCGCAAGGTTCTAACGCCTTTACCTCTAATGATGTTACCTGCTACATAGAGGACATTCCTTCAAACGAGATTGAGAACTGGGCAAAGATTCAGGCCGACCGTTTCCAGAATATGGTCATTCGTGGCTTCCATACCGAACTGGAAGCTGTGTATGAGGAATACAACATAGGTTTGACAAGCGACTCCAACAAACAGTACGAGGCCATGATGGCTAAGCTGTTTCCTGGTCATCCCTATGGAACTCAGACAACAATCGGCACTCAGCAACATCTGAAGAATCCTTCTATCACTAACATCAAGAACTACTTTGCCAAGTGGTATGTGCCAAACAATGTGGCAATATGTATGGCAGGCGACTTCGACCCCGATAAGACTCTGGCAATACTGAAGAAATACTTTGGCGAGTGGAAGGCAGGTGAGGATGTCAGTCAGCCCGAGTTCCCAGAAATGGAACCAATGACGCAACCCGTTGACACCACTGTTATTGGTCTGGAAGCAGAGAATATATGGTTGGGATGGCGTAGCGAAAAGGCCCAATCGCTGCAAAACGATACTTTGGAACTCATGGATGCTGTGTTGTGCAACGGTAAAGCCGGAATTCTTGACCTCGACCTGAATCAGGAGATGAAGGTGATGGAGAGTTGGTCAACCGTAGAGCCAATGCTCGACTATGGTTTCTTCCTTGTTGGAGGAACACCAAAGGAGGGACAAAGTTTGGAAGAAGTGCGTGCGCTATTGCTCGAAGAGATAGAGAAACTTAAGGCAGGCGAGTTTGATGAAGATTTGCTCGTTGCGGCTCTTAACAATAAGAAACTCGACGAGTTGCGAGGCTTGGACCACAATGAGGCTCGTACGCGTAAGATGATGTCAGCCTTCATCAATGGAGTAGAATGGCAACAGGAAGTAGGTCAGATGGATCGCTTGTCGAAAATCACAAAGCAGGACCTCGTTGCCTTTGCCAACCGTTTCTTTTCTAACGGTTACGTTACCGTATTCAAGCGTCAAGGCGTTGACAATACTCTGAAGAAAATAGAGAAGCCCGCTATCACTCCCATTCCTACCAACCGCGATAAGGTTAGTGCCTTTGTGGAGGAAATTCAGCAAAGCGAGGTTGAACCTATCAAACCTGTGTTCCTCGACTTCAAGAAAGACCTTTCATTCCTCAAGACAGAACAAGGCCTTCCCGTCATCTATAAACAGAACAAGGAAAACGAACTCTTCGAACTGCGTTTCCGTTATCCTTTCGGTCAGCAGGACGATCGCCGTTACGACGTAGCTGCCTCCTATATCGACTATTTGGGCACTCAGACGAAGTCGGCAGCAGAACTGAAGCAGGAGTTCTACAAACTGGCCTGCAACTATTCCGTAAGCGTACTTAGCGACGAAATACAGATTGCCCTTTCCGGTCTCAGCGAGAATATGCCTCAGGCACTTGCTCTATTGGAAGATTTACTTCGCAATGCAAAGGTGGACAAAGAAGCCTACGATCAGATGGTAGGACTGATACTGAAAGAACGTCAGGACAACAAAGCCGACCAGCGCTTCTGTTTCCAAGCCCTCAGCTACTACACCCTATTTGGTCCGCACAATGCTCTGCGCGACGAGATGAGTGAACAGGAGTTGATGGAGACTGATCCGCAGGTGTTGCTCGACCTGTTAAAGCAACTTCCACAGTACGAGCACGAAGTTCTCTATTTTGGTCCGCTTAGCGAGAAGGAGTTGGATGCGTGCGTGACAAAGTCACACGCCACAGAACAGCCACTGAAGACATACCCCAAGGGTAAGCCATACGAGTATCAGACTACTCCCGAAGCCGAAGTCCTCATTGCCCCCTACGATGCCAAGAACATCTATATGCGCATGTATTATAATGAAGGACGCCAGACTAATCTCGATGAGCGGGCAGCCATAAACCTCTTCAACGAATACTTCGGTGGTGGTATGAACGGTGTAGTATTCCAGGAATTGCGCGAAGCTCGCGGACTGGCCTACAATGCTTTTGCTTACTATCTTACACCCTCTAAGAAAGGCGAGCCTGAGTACTTCTTCACACACATCATCACCCAGAACGATAAGATGATGGACTGCATCCGTCAGTTCCGTGAGATCATCGACAACCTGCCACAAAGCGAGGGAGCCTTCGACATTTCGAAGGATGCACTCACCAAGCAAATGGCCAGTCAGCGCACCACGAAGTTTGCAGTCATTGCAGCATATCTGTCGGCTCGGAAGCAGGGTTACGACTACGACATTGATAAGAAGATTTACGAAGACCTGCAGAACCTGACGCTGAAGGATATTGCCGACTTTGAGAAGAAGCAGATGGCAGGCAAGACAGGTCGCTACTACATCCTTGGCGACGAGAAGGAACTCGACATCGAGAGCCTCCAGAAGATTGCTCCGATACGTCGTGTCAGCCTCGAAGAAATATTCGGATATTAACCATTAAATCTATATAAGCTATGAAAAAGGTATTTTCATTCCTGAGTATTGTCCTCGTGACCGTATGCGCGATGGCTCAAGTGTCGTACGATGTGATTCCACTGCCGCGCAGCATCGAGCTTAGTCCCAAGGGCGAGGTGTTCCAATTGCAGCAAGGTACTGTTGTTACTTATCCCGGCAGCAACGAGGTTATGGCCTCCAATGCTCAACTGCTGGCAGCATTCCTGCAGGCCGATGCAGGTTTCCAAGTTGTGCCACAGGCCGATGCGAAGCCAGCTAAGAAGCAGATTATTCCCATCACCCTCTCTCTTGGATTGCAGAGCGAGAACCACGAAGCCTACCAACTGACAGTTGGCAAGAAAGGCATCATCATTCAGGGAGCCTCTGAGGAAGGTGTATTCCACGGTATTGAAACTCTGCGCAAAGCTATCGGCACAGAGGCAGGCGACATTGTGGAACTGCCCTATGTCACCATCAAGGACGAGCCCCGCTTCCCCTATCGTGGCGTTCATCTCGACTGTGCCCGTCATTTCTTTTCTGTCGATTTCATCAAGCAATATCTCGATGTTATGGCTTTGCACGGCTGCAACAACTTCCACTGGCACTTCACAGAGGACCAAGGTTGGCGTTTCGAGGTTAAGTCAATGCCCGAACTGGCAAAGAAAGGAAGCATAAGAAAGGAAACTGTGATAGGTCGCAACAGCGGCATCTACGACGGTCAGGAATATGGCGGCTACTACACTCAGCAGGAGTGCCGCGAGATTGTTGACTACGCTGCCAAGCGTTTCATCAATGTCATTCCTGAAATCGACCTTCCCGGTCACATGTTGGGAGCCCTGCACGTCTATCCCGAACTGGGTTGCACAGGCGGTCCCTACGACGTTTGGTGCCAGTGGGGTGTTTCTGCCGACGTGCTTTGTGCTGGCAATCCCAAGACTCTCGAGTTCCTGAAGAAGGTGCTCGACGAAGTTGCCGATGTATTCCCTTCTAAGTACATCCACATCGGAGGTGACGAGAGTCCTCGTGACCGTTGGAAGCAGTGCCCGAAGTGTCAGGCCAAGATGAAGGAACTGGGACTGACTCGCGAGGCTGAGCTTCAGACCTATATCAACAAGGAGCTTGAGGCATATATGCAGAATAAAGGTCGCGACCTCATCGGATGGGACGAGGTTCTGGAAGGTGGCTTGAGCGAGAAAGCTATCGTGATGTCGTGGCGTGGCTCACAGGGCGGTATTGCTGCTGCGCGTCAGCACCATCGCGTAATCATGTCGCCCAACACATATTGCTATATCGACTACTACCAGCTCAAGGAACAGTGGTATCAGCCCCTTGGCATCGGTGGATATCTGCCCGTTTCTAAGGTATATAGTTTCGAACCTACAGCCGAACTGAGCGAGGAAGAAGCCAAATACATCATGGGTCCACAGGTGAACCTCTGGTGCGAGTATGTGGCTTATCCTGAGCATGCTATGTATATGTTGCTGCCTCGTCTCGATGCTATCAGCGAGGTGCAGTGGATGCAGCAGGACAAGAAGGACTTCGAAGCCTTCAAGAACCGTCTGCCCCGTATGCAGAAGCTTTATGATAAGCTTGGTTACGTTTACTGCGGTAAATACGAATGACATTTGAATTAAAAGAACTGGTCATCGGTTACCCCACTCGCAAGGTGGCGGGACCGATGACCGTTTCTCTTCAATCAGGCGAACTGTGCTGCTTGCTGGGAGCCAACGGAGCCGGCAAGAGCACCCTGTTGCGCACTTTGGCAGCCTTCCAGTCGCCTTTGTCTGGAGAGATACTGCTCGACGGGCGCAGCATCACCGATATTTCACCTCGCGAACTGAGCACCATGATCGGCATAGTGCTAACGGAACGCATCCGAATGGCAGGCATTACCGTTCGCGATATGGTGGCAATGGGTCGCAGTCCCTACACAAATTTCTGGGGCAGTCTTACGCAGGAGGATAACCGTCAGGTGGATGAGGCGATGCGACTTGTGGGAATATCCGACTTCGCCGACCGACAGATATCAACCCTCAGCGACGGCGAACGACAGAAAGTAATGATTGCCAAGGCGCTGGCTCAGGGCACACCCATCATTCTGCTCGACGAGCCTACGGTCTTTCTCGATTTTCCAAGCAAGGTGGAAACTATGTTGCTGCTAAGCCGACTGGCTCACGAGATGCAGAAGACTATCTTCCTCTCCACTCACGACCTCGACCTTGCGCTTCAGACCTCCGACCGTCTTTTGCTGATGGCAAAGGGCAAAGGGCTAAAGGCTAAAGATTCTTCTTATGTTGTGGGAACGCCGCGCGAACTGGCAGACCAGATATCTCTTTATTTTCCCAGTCCGCACCTCACCTTCGACATTTCCTCACTCCGCTTCAACATTCAGTAGCTTTCGTAAGCATTGCTGAAGCGAGCTTCGCATTACTCTCGCACAATCGTAAAGTTTAATTGCTTGCGCTCGAGGTTGGCGGAAGCAATCTTTATGCGGACTTCATCGCCAAGCGAATAGCGACGGTGAGAGCGACGGCCCCAAAGACAGTACTGCTTCTCGTCGAACTCATAGTAGTCATCATCGAGGTCGCGCAAAGGCACCATACCTTCGCACTTATTCTCGTTTATCTCCACATACAGACCATATTCCGTAACTCCGGATATTGTGCCGTCGTACTCTTGTCCGATGTGGTCTTGCATGAATTCCACTTCCTTATACTTGATGCTGGCGCGCTCGGCAAGTGCAGCTGTCTGCTCCATGCTGCTGGCGTGCTCGCACAGTTCCTCGTATGTGCGCTTCATCACACTTCTTCCACCTTCGGCATAGCGCGCCAAGAGGCGGTGAACCATAAGGTCGGGATAGCGACGTATGGGCGAGGTGAAATGTGTATAATAGTCGAAGCCCAGCCCGTAGTGACCGATATTCTCCGTACTGTATTTCGCCTTCATCATGGCTCTTAGAGTCACCATCTCCACCAGATTTCTGGCCTTGGTATTCTTGGCATCGTGCAACATCTTGTTGATGCTCTGACTCACCATCGTGTTTGTGCCTGTGGGTTTGAGCTTAAGACCGAACTTCACGACAAACTCCGACAAGTTCATGAGTTTATTCTGGTCGGGCTGTTCGTGAATACGATAAACAAACACCTTACCGCCATTGTCTTTTGCCTTTTGCCCTTTGCCCTTACCTCTTTTCCCAATGCTCTCGGCAACGGTGCGGTTCGCCAGGAGCATAAATTCCTCCACAAGCTTGTTGGCATCCTTTGCCACCTTGAAATATACTCCCAGAGGCTTACCTTTTTCGTCAATATCGAAGCGCGTTTCGCAACGGTCGAAATCCACAGAACCTTCTTGGAACCTGCGCTTACGCAGAGCCTTTGCCATACGGTTGAGGGTGATGAGTTCGGCAGAGAAATGTTCTGCAGGCTCGTATTCTGGACGCTCTGGGTCAACGTGGTCGCCAGGGTTCTGGTAGTCCTCGGGACTTGCCTCGCCATGTGCCTCCAGTACCTGTTGCACTTCCTCGTAGATGAAACGGCGGTTCGAGCGTGTTACCGTCTTTGCAAGATGCCAGTCCTTCACATGTGCCTCCTCGTCCATAAGGAAAATGACGCTATAGGTCAGTTTGTCCTCATCGGGTCGCAGCGAGCACACATTGTTGCAAAGACGTTCGGGCAGCATGGGGATGGTACGGTCCACCAGATAGACACTTGTGCCACGTTTCTGTGCCTCGCGGTCGATAATGCTGCCTTCTGTGACATAGTGCGACACATCGGCAATGTGCACTCCCACCTCATACATTTTGAATTTTGAATTTTGAATTTCTCTAATTGATATGGCATCATCAAAGTCCTTCGCATCACGCGGGTCAATGGTGAAAGTCATTACGTCGCGCATATCCTCGCGACGGCGAATTTCCTCTTCAGGAATCTGGTCGCTGATGCGGTTGGCAGCATCCTCCACCTGTTGTGGATAGCTGTATGGTAGTCCAAACTCAGCCAGTATGGCGTGCATCTCTGTCTCGTTCTCGCCAGCCTGTCCCAGTACCTCCACCACCTTGCCAATGGGGTTCTTGGCATCGGCTGGCCATTCCTGAATCTTCACCGTCACCTTATCGCCCTGCTTCGCCCCCTTCATGTTGCGGCGCGGAATCAGTATATCGTTCGCCAGAGTACGGTCTTCGGTTATGAGGTAAGCCAAGTCACGATGTACATCCAGTCGTCCCACGAAGGTCTTGTCGGCGCGTTTCAGTATCTGCGTCACCTGTCCCTCGCGCACGTGGTTGCGACGACGAGCCATCATGGTCACACGTACGCGGTCGCCGTCCATAGCGTGCATAGCATTGCGTTCTGCCACCAGTATGGGCTGACCACCCTCGTCGGGCAGGAATGTGTTCTTGCCGTTGGCTTTGCGAGTAAACACTCCTTCCATCACCTGACTCTGCTGCTTCAGTCCGTAGCAGTACTTGGGCTTCTCGGTTATGTAGTCGTCGGCCAGCATGGTTTCCAAGATGTCGTAGCACAGCATCTTGGCAGGATGAGTATCCAGTCCCAGCAGTCGGAACACCTCTTTCAGTTCATAGCGCTGTGTGGGATGTCCCTCGAACAGCCCCATCACCTTCTCCACCATCTGCTTCTTCGTGATGCGCTTGGCACCCTTGTTCTTTCCCTTACTCATAATACTAACTATGTTTTTATCTTATCCTACGGACAAAGTTAAACATTTTTATGCAAACAACACACCTTTCCCCTTCTTTTTATTATTTATGGTACTAATACCTATCGCTGAAGGATTACTATCCCTATGCGCATAGGAATACTATCCCTCCCTGCCAAGCATTACTATCCCTTCGTGTCAAGCATTACTATCGCCTGCTGCACAAGGCCTAGACCTTATTGCCATAAGACCTGCGTCTTGTTGTCGTAAGACCTAGGTCTTATCGAGATAACCTCTGCGACCTTTGCAAATTGTCGGAAAAACATGCATCGCGCGTAAAACCTCACAAACTCCCCCAAGTCCGATGAATAAAGGGCTCGCCAGTGGGAGGTTTGTTCGTAAAAGTCACCCAAACCTCACCTAAACCTCCCATTTTACCTTAAAATCTCTCTTACCAATTCATTTTGCATGAGCATCATCCAAGAGGGGAGGTTTATGGACTTTCGGGTGAGGTTTGAAAGCAAATCTCACCGCCTCCAGCCCTTTATTCATCGGACTTGGGGGAGGTTGTGAGGTTTTTTGCGATTACAACTATTTTTCAGGCATAACAGATTATTATTATCTGTGCCCATAGGTTAATATTATCTCCGTCTATAGGTTAAGTTAACTTGTTGACGAAGGTACTAGAACCTATCGCCACAAGTTCTAGTAAACGGCTTGCCGCTTGCGTAGCGTAGAGGAGCAAGAACCTAAGGCCAAAGGCTAAGCTAACCTACCTGCATAGGTTCTAGTACTTAGATCAATATGGACTAGTACCTGTAGCAATAAGGTCTAGTATTTGTATTACATTTTATATCAATAAATTACGTGTTAAACGGTAGAAAAGTGAAACCATAAATTCTATGAACAACAAAAAAGTTAAAGATTTAACACTTTTAACTTTATGAAACCGCAAAAATCGCTAAAATGTGCAGAATTTGAGTTGTTATTATGACTTATAGTGGATGATTCTTTCGATGGAGATTTTAAACTGCGACGGACTGTCGCAGTTTTACTTTGGACAACCTACTGGCTTTGGGGTATAAGTTTGAGGACGATGATAATACCATTAATTTATATTACGCGCGTGAGAATACGTCAAGAGGGGAATCGCGAACTTCTACCAAATCAGTCGTGTTGCTGATGTGCAAGAGGGAAAATGGGCTATTGGATAACAACTTCGGACCGCAAACTGGTGCTAATTTGCTATTTCAACATTCATTTTATAGTTAAATATATGTAAAATCGTATTGAAATTACAGAAACAAGCAACATATGAGACATCCATTTCAAATATTATTTGTATTTTTGTAGCAAAATTACGATAGTAGATAAAATATTGTGGTATGATACGAGATTTTTGGGTAAAGAACTATCTTTCCATTCGCAACAAGCAGGAATTAAGCTTCGTGGCCAAGGGACCATCTTCAGAACTTGTCACCGACGTTGCTGATGGTGTGTTCTTGTACAAGTTAGGCATCTTATATGGTTCAAACGCTTCTGGCAAGTCGAATATGCTGATTGCCATGAACGAGGTGTTCCGTCTGTTGGTCTTGCCAAAGTCGGATGCGACAGTCGAAATTGGCGGTTGCATTCCCTTCGTGCTCACCAAAGATGAGCCAACAGAAATGCATGTGTCATTCTATGCCGATGGCACCCGATATGACTACGATGTCAAGTTCAACGGCAAGCACATTCTGAGTGAAGCCTTGTACTATTATCCCAATAAATCCAAATCGCTATTCTACGAGCGCAGTTTTGTGGGTGAGAATGTACAGGCCGATATAAAGTTTGGTGCGAGTCTCAAACTTCAAGTCAAGACGCAGGAAAGCATCCGCGAAAACACACTGAACAACCATAGTGTCTTGTCCGTTTGCCGAAAGGCAGCCTTGAAAGAAGACATAGCTCCATTCAATGCGCTTCATGCTTGGATTATGGCCAATTATCACGATGTGGACGGCGATGTAGAAAAGGGACTTGTTGAAATCCTAAAGGATGCTTATAGCAATCCTAAGAAGCGTAAGTTCTATAATACGATGCTCCAGAAGGCCGACTTGAACATTCTGGAATATCGTCCTGTTGTTGAAGACCGCATTGTCCCCAACGATTTCCGCGAGCGTATCCAGAAAGAGAACATCCCAGAGGAGATGAAAGATGTTCTGTTGAAGCCAACCACAGATTCCATCACTTTCTTGAACCATTCCGAGAATGGCGACTTTGACATTCCCCTCAGATGGCAGTCAAAGGGTACTCAAAAGTATATCCGCATTCTCGATGCATTATACGACTTGATAACGAGTCCTCACGTGTACTATCTTGATGAATTGCCTTCTGTCGCAGGACATGATTAACGAGAACAGAGGTGTGGTGTGGTTTGTCGAGAAGAACAAAGAGACTGCTTCTTCCGAATATGCTCGTGGCGACTCCTTTGGCTTGCACAAGAATCTCTCGCTTTACAATTCATACCGCATTGGCCGATTGGGAGCCAAGCCTGAACTTGGTAGTATCTTTATAAATTTAGAGGACTGATATGGGAAAGTTACGACAAACAGCCCTCATATTGGGAGAAGGACCAACGGAGTTCTTCTACTTCAAGTCCCTATGCGACGTGTTCAAGCGTCTGACCATCAAGCCAGACTATCCGAAGCATACCAACATCAAGGAATTGGATGCCAAGATAGCAGAGGGTGTGGCAATGGGCTACAGTCATATCTTCTGCATCATCGACATGGACACGAAGGACAAGGAGCCGGAGCGTTCCCAATACCAGAAGCTAAAGGCAAAGTATGCCAAGCCCATCGACAAACCAAAGAAAGGCATCTACTGCGAGGTTGAGTTCTTTGAGACCCACCGCTGCACAGAACTATTCTTTCTCTATTATTTCCGATACACCTCTCGTCCATACGATGAGCAGGAGCCATTGCTCAAAGACCTGAACCAATGCGTGGAGTATCGGAAGACGATAGAGTTCTTCATCAAGACCAAAGGACTTCATGGTTACTTTGAGCGCAATGGCGGTAGTCTTGATAAGGCGATAGTCAATGCAAATCGGTCAATGGATGAGAAGCTGGAGAGTGGTAGGGATTATACTTACTCGGAACTTGGAAGGTTGATGGAAAATTTAAAAAGCATGGGAAAGTAAACCGTAAATTCGTTTTGTTATTACTATAGCATGAAGCATAACATAAATAAAACAAAACAAAGAGTTGCGAGCGAAAAGAAGGAAACGTCGCAATCATCAAATTGGTCTTTTAAAGTAATTCTCGAATCTGTGGTTGCAGTTATAACAATTTTTGGAACAGGATTCGGCGTAGGCTGTTTTTTCACGTCTAGAGATAATCGCTTTGAATTGATAGAGCAACGTATGAATTACGAGAAACAGCTCCATGAAAAAGACATCATTATCAATTCTCTAAAAAGTGAGAAAACACCGCTGTCAGAAAGAGATATGCAAGAATTATTAATCTACATAAAGGAGCATTCAAATGAAAAAAAATAACATTACAATCTACATACTTTTTCTGCTCGTGTGTAGTTTCGCTATAAATCTTTTTTTATTTGACTATTCTTCAAAACTGGAAGATCAAGTTGCAGAACGTGACACTTTAATACAAACTGTTCGAGATCACACAATACTTCATGATTCAATATATATAACAGAACATACTCGTGATATATATAGAATTGGTGATAAAGAAATATCTTTTGATGATTTGATAGATATGGTTAGAAAGTTACAAGAAGAGAAAAATCTTTATCGCGATTCTTGTAATTACTATAAAAAATTCTATCAGTTGTCACAAAAAAATCATATAGAAGGATTCAAAGAAGAACGCCGTGGTGATACCATCATTTATTCATACAAGACTACGCCAAAACATAACATGGTAAAGGTTGATAGTACAATAAACTCCCTATCAACAACAAAGGCGATTTTCAATAGAATTTGTCAACGATATGATATAAACATTGTTAACATAAAGGAGCAGAATGGAACATTGTATTTTGATATTCAAGCGCAAAAACTTGATTCGGCTTTGATGCTTTTGCCTTATTATAGACACAAGCTGAAGTATGATTCAAAGAAAAAGGTTTGGAAAATCAGATAATGTTATAGTAAAATTCCATCAAGCATCATCCATTAGGACACATGCATGCATCAAGTGATTCAACAGCCATCCTTTCTGCCATGCTTGCCATTCAAGACGAGTGTGTCACCTCCGTCGAAGGTATAATTGATAATGATGTGGATAATAGCGTCCATAATTTCACACGCATCGGTAAGGATGCCATGGACGAAACCGACAAGCATGTGCTTGACATCATATTAAAGAAATGATTGCTTAAACATTATAAACAATTCGTGCGGAAACTGATAAAACAACGCAGTTTCCACACGAAATTATTAGTATAAGCAATATAGTGACTTGTAGTTCTTGGCGACATCGTAGATGTAACTGTTATCGCTGATGGCCTTGAAGTGGCGACGGGCACATTCTATCTTGCTTTCC
Organism: uncultured Bacteroidales bacterium; assembly: GCA_902781515.1. Taxonomy (GTDB): domain Bacteria; phylum Bacteroidota; class Bacteroidia; order Bacteroidales; family Bacteroidaceae; genus Physcousia. Next base: position 80,207 of record CACZJU010000011.1, read on the forward strand.
TCAGAGCCTCGGAGCTGGGAGCCCTGAAGGTCATTGCCTTTTGACTCAGCCACGAAATAGACGTGCTTGACACTTCCTTCCTTGAAGGCTACTGCCCAGTCGGGATTGTACTTTCCCATCGGGGTGTTGATGTAGAAGCCATTGGGCAACTTGGTATAGACCACCACGTCATCTTCGTGCTCCAGCGATTCGGCGAAGTTCTTCTCCGTACCCATGCTGTCGAGCACCACGAGGTCGTAGAGCAACTTGGTGGATTCGATAGCGTTGATGCCCAACTTGCCGCGAAGCATGTTTTCCGTAAAGATGTCTGTCGAGAACTTGTCGTTCAGTTTCTCATACTTGACACATTGGATAACGGCAAGTGCCTTGCAGTCATTGATAATCAAACCAGCCTTGATGATAAACTCCTCTGGATTCAGCTTGAACAGATGGAACGTTGTGGACTTAATACCTTTCAGAATCTCGACTATCGTCTTACGAGTCAAGCCTGTAGCCGTAACCAGTTTGCCGATAAGGTCGTATGTTACTCCCTTGCCGATAGCCTCTGTAACATGGATGGTACGAGTGTTTCCCTGAGTCATGGCTACACCTACCTCCAAGGATTCTTTATCACGCACGTTATCAAGAGAGCCACCCTCTACCACAATGCGTATCTCCGTTACTTTCAGGTTATCGTCCAATGCCTTGATGGACTTCTTCGCAAGGTCAGACGTGTCGAAGTTCACCTGATAGTAAGTGCGCTGGTTGATGCGTTTCCAAAGATTCTGGAACTCCTTCTTGTCAAAGTTTTCCTGCTGGAAGTTAGCTGTCTTTGGTTTACGTGCGTCTTCTGGCTTGACAGATGACGGATTGAATACCATATCAAGTGCGGCAATAATGCCATCCTTCAAATCGTTAACCTTACCAAAGTCAAGAGTGCCATTTCGCTTAGCTTCATGATATTCCGCTGTCAAAGCTCCTTCGTCATCAACATAATCTTGACGTATAAGGGCATTGTAGATAGCACGAGCTTGCGCAAGGTCAAAGCGTCCGTTGGTTCCGTCGGCTTTAGTATAAGGCTTACCCTCAAAAAGGTTTGGAGTTATGATGATACGTCTGTCAGCACATGCTTCAGCCATTTCTGTCTGGAGTTTCTTGGCAAAGTCATCATAACTCTCACTGGCTATAACAGTGAGGATATTGGTATCAAAGACGTGATCACCCAACACATCAGCATCCTGACGCTCTCCGTTCTGGTTCACACACAGGCGTACGTCACAAATCACTCGAAGAGCATAACCGCGAACTTCATCGCGAGAACAAATCTCTCGAAGAGGAACTTGAAACTAAGCGTCGTGCCGTGAAAGGACTCACCACCATGATTGAGAATCTTACTCGTCGGCAAGAGGAAATCCAATCACAGATTGCAGAACTTGAAGCGCAACAGCAGAAATCAGACTCCAACAAGGAGGATATCTTACGCCAGATAAAGTTCCTCAATCAAACGCTGACTGAAATCAGAATCAATTTGAGAGAAAAGCAAGGAAAACTTGACCAAGTCAATCGTGACATGGACATTCTCAAATCAGCCTATGATACAAAACAGAAAGGGTTGGACGCCATCATGAAGAAGGATAATGTCATGATAAACTATATCAACTCAGATGCCGAGATTATTCTCAAAGCTTCCATTTTTGATCAAGTGCTATATAAAGCAGTCAAAATATGCCGAGAAATCCCCGGAACAGAAGCGATGGCAGAGGACACATTCATTGATGACCGTAACAATTTCGTTGGAAGGATGTGCTAAGCACAGGTATGAGAGTATTCATTGCCGGAATAGATGGCGCGACTGGCGTAGCCCAGGTGTCAGGCGGTGGCGGCACGTCAAACGATATGCCGTGGCGAGATAAGGATGAAGACTTTCTCGATTGGGCCCGCCGTGCTATGCGATATGCCCATGTTAAACATTATCCTGGTAATAGGTTCAAACGGTCGTTGAGCAAATAGTCCTCGCGCGTTATATATAATAATGAGTGGCTTCCGCTATATTGGGAAAGTTACTCATTTATTTTACCGATCAATCATCTTCAGGGAAATACTCATAATAAATATCACCTATGGTATCAGCAAAACCCCATCCGCATGGGGAGACCCACTCCATACACTGTCTCAAACGAGACTTGAAGTGCTCCAACATATTATTCTTGGCTATGAATGCCATTGTTTTGTCGAAGTTATTCTCTACAGATGTGTAATACTGCTCCCACATGTCGCCATAATCATATGTAAACTGGCATGCGTTTTCAACATAGCAAAGCATCAAATCAGCCAACTTGTCTGGAGAAGGTTTCAGTTTCTTGTAGTCCGAGACAGCCTTCCGGCAAACCGAGAATCTGGTCTTTGGCTCCTGTCGTCCTTTTGATGGATAAAACTCTTCTGTGATAATCTTCTTATACTCTTCCAGTTTACCATCCTCATCAGGATTAGCATAGAACTCCAGATACTCCTTTGCTTCTTTGCGAGCATCATACATCTCCAATACCATGCCAATGATTTCTTCCTTTGGCATAGCCATAAGTATTTTCTTTACTGTTGCTTTTGACATGTTATTACAAGATTAAATAATTATGTATCCTTCCTGATCATAACATCTATGATAATTGTTTATTGTATCAATAAGATGTTGAAGATAGGGAATGTTTGTTTTTATGTTCTTGAACTTGAAATATTGTGCATTGTACCTTTCTAAAGAACCATTTGGCAATCTCTGTTCTATATCTGATGGAATAAAGAATGAGCTACGTTCTCCTAGATAGGTATGAAATTCCGTAAGGAAAATGCTTATACCAGCAAGGTCGAAATCTCCGAAATGCACATATCGGTTGGGGATGGACTGCAACCAAGAACGAAGGTCAGAGGATTGTGGATAACGGGAAGCAAACAGAAAACGGTCGGAGCCTATTGTCCGCTCAAACAATGCTCGCTGCTGGCGAATCATACGAAAATTCTCCATGTTCTCTATTCCTACGACTACGACATCTTGGGGAATAGTGAACGACTGCCAATCCGAAATAAACATGAAGCTTCCTTCCTGAGGATTTACAATCATTTCATGACCATTCAACAAACACGCAATCGGTTCGTATGTGTTTATGGGAAACCCCGGACATGAACGAACAGCGATGAGCTTTGAATTGCCTGTAGCTGATGCTTGCACAGAACGGGATGTATTACCAGCTTGCAATGTGTCTAGCATCAAATCCAAATCTGATAATCTTTCGTTAAAGGCAGACAAAGCTTGTATAAATGATTCTGGCTGAGGGACAAAGAGGACGCGACGGCTACCATGAGAGGTGCTGACTATCACACCATCATTCTCCAACTCACTAACCCACTCTCCGCGAAGCTGGCTGGCAGGTATGCTTTCTCCATTTCGAAGCCGGATGAGTTTTTCGATGAGAGATGCTGTTATCTTCATTTCTGCGAGATTAATGGGTGAACGATAGTCTTTGACTTGCCATCCTTTTGCAAGAGGTAGGTATAACGATAGTCAGAGACATTATAGGTCGTGGGGGATGAATTAATGAGCAGGATGTTGCGAGCATTGGCAAAGTCAAGTATTCCCTTTACATTCTGAGGATGCAGTTTGCCTATCTCATCCATCATGCAATGGATATAAAAGTCGCCAAACTTCCGGCTCACCTTCTCCTTAAACACATTGATGAGCATAATGTTGATCATCGCTTTGACCAGTGTGTCGGTACCCTCGCTGCCCACGTGCGAAAGTTTGTCTGCCCACCCTGTATCGTTGTCGTTTTCAATGATACGGAACTGCAACTGGAACAGGTCGGAGAGAGTCAGATACTGACGTGATGGGTTATCTGTCAGCGACTTCATGAAGTCGAGCAAATGACTGACAGCTTTCTGGTTTACCTCATCGTGGTGGATGGTTGAGAACAGGTTCATCTCACCCATGACAAACTGATTCTCGTCGTTGAACTCCTTGATACGCTTCATCAGCTGCACCATTTTGTCAGTCGAAGGAACAGACTGCAAGGCGATGAGTTTGATAACGCCGACAAAGTTGCGTTCCTTGAAATCTCTGTTGATGTCGTGAATAATTTTATCAACGTCCGACTCATGGCGCGTCAGTTCACCCATTTCCTTTGATACGCGTGCCAGAATTTCCACATATCGTTCACTGGTACGACGGCGATACTCTTCCAGTTTGTTGTTAATGAGGAAGTCGTCGAGGTTGTTGGCGAAATCGAGGTAGTCCTCGTCGATTGTCAGTTCTGTCCTGAAACTGAATGTATTCTTCATAGAGAAATTGCCCTTGAAAACATTAACACTCTGCTTGAACTGATTATGACGAGTCTGACGCTGCACAATGATTCCTGTCAAATCGTTAACAGCCTGTCCCGGAGTACGCAATGTTTGTTTCTCTTTTGCCTCGGCAAACATGGGTGGGCACAGGTTTTCATCATGTGCAAAACGGTCAGCCTTTTGTAGTTCTTCATTCAGATGTTTCCGCTCGTCACCATGCTCTGTCAATTCCTTACCTACGGCTGTGAACTGCTGGTCATACTTCTGTTTTCGCTGCTGATACTTCTCATTCAGTTGCATCAGCTTTTCTGAGAGCGTTTTCTTCTGATTTTTCAGGTTATCTTCCTGGTCAAAGAGTTCTTCTTTGTCTCGCAGATAGTCGTACACCAGTTTTCGATGCTCGTCAATAAAGCGAATTTCATCTTCTGCAGCTTTTATCTGCGCCTTGCAATCCTCAACAAGCATTGTATCTGCACCACGGCCTTTCAGCTCATCCAACTCTTGTTGCTTCAGCTTCAGCAGTTCAGCCTCAGCATTCTGCTCGGCAATCGTAGTTTCGGTATTGATAGTAGCTACACGCTCAGCATGTGTTTTTACATTCTCAGCCTTTGCATCATTATATTTCTTCTCAGCACCATTCAACTGCTTTTGCTTATCGGTATTCACCTTCTCAAGAGCAGATAGTGCGGATGATAATCTGTGGGCCAGCTCCTGCTGACGGGATGTAAGCTCCTGCTGACGTTGCTCGATAATTTGCTTGGCTTTAGCCTCATAGTCTTCAATTCTCACAGCAATAGCTTTACGCTGTTGAGGAATCATACGGAGCTCCGTTTCTGCCAGCGACTTCTGCTGGCGAAGCTCCTTTATCTGAGGAGCGAACTGGCGCTTCAACACTTCGATAGCCTTTTCTTGCTGATCCTGAATCTGATGCCATTCGTCCTTAGCCTGCTTCAATTCTTTCTCCAGAATTGCATTCTCTTCCTGAAGCTGTTTCGGCTTCCTAACATTAAGCGGAAGGTCGGTCAAGTCAAGTTTTACGCCATACAAGGAAGCACCTTCTGCCTTCTGTGGATGTAGGCCTGTCTGATAAAGCACTTTTTCTTCGTTGATAACCTTTCCGATATTCTGTTCCCAGTCGGCCTTGTTCTCTTCAAGCCATTCATAAAGCGAACCTTTTGTGCGTTCAAGTAATCTGGCAACAGAAGCTATCTGTTCTGAATACTTCTCAATCTCTGCTTGTTTTTCTTCTGACTTTCGTTGGTAGTCTGCATTTGTTTCAGTCTCTTTCTTGTCATATTCTGCCTGAACGCGGTTGATGTCGGAAGCCAGTGAGCTGATTTTGCCTGTCAGTTCTTTCTCTTTGAGTTGCAGTTCATTCAGTTGTTGATTCTGCGACTCCTTTTCTTCTTTGAACGGTACGAGATACTTTAATTTCAGAAGTTCCTTTTCACAATCATTCTGCTCAAACTTTACAGAATCTATCACATTCGAAGCATCTGCAATTTTCTCTGCAAAAGACTGTTCTATCTCTGTCCTCGTTTCATTATATGCTTTCAGCAAACGCTCGTCTGTCTTTTGCCTTTCTTGCTCTTCCGAGAGGATGCGCTGCTGCTGAGTCTGTCGGAATGATTCCAGTTGATGGGTGATGTTCTGACGCAAAGCTTTGTATTTCGAGGTGACATCGTTGAAGCGTGCCGTCAGGTCGGCCAGTTTGTCTTTAAGACTATCAAGTTCAGCCTTCACACCCTGCTCCTTCGCACAACGGCTCATCACACTTTCTATCTGCTGTGCAGAATAGTATTCCTTCCGTTCCTTCAGACGCTTCAGCTTGTCATTCAAAACACCCTGTTCCTGGTTCAACGTCGCCTTCTCTGCATCATGCTTTTGCTGGATTTCCGAGACAAGGCGCTTCAGTCGGTTTTGTTCCTGCATCATCTCCGCAATCCTGGCCTCAACCAGAGGGAGTCTTTCTCGCGCAACACGTTCGGCGTATTTCAGTTCGCAGCACAGATTTTCAATCTGCTGCTTCATATAGAGCAGTTCGTGGAAGTACTTTACCACAGTGTCGGCCTGTTTTCTTACTAATGATTCGCCCTTTTGGTTCAGCTTATACCAACAGGAAATATCCTTGTACTCCTGTTCAAAGTCTGCCACTTGCCTGCGAAAATAGCCCAGGTCGATATTCGCCTCCTCATTACTCATCGAACGTATAATGATATCCTTGATGAAATTGGCATCCAGGCGCGAGTTAAGAAAGACGTTCTGTATGCTTCGGGGGATATTCTGGTAGCTGCTGGTTTCCAACAACCGGAAACGGGCAAACTCTTTTCCCTCGGCGTGCTTGTTGCCATAGATAATGTCGCGGTACTGCTCATAGCGGTCGACAATCTTACTCATATAGGCACCACCAAGTCGCTCGCGTATAACCTTCCCTTCTGCCGTCACCTCTCCATGGTCATCTACAAACCATTCTTTCTTGTAGGCAGCATCTACAAACCTGTAACATGCCCTGCCTGACGAACGGAACACAAGGATACAGAACGGCCCGTGCTCGTGCTCAACCTCATAGACTATATACGAATTGGCATGAGGCAAATAGAATTCGTCGAACGACTTCATCTCCTTAGGTATGCCCAGATGCAGCTTGTCGGCATTATAGAAAAACAGAATAGCTCTGAGCAAAGTACTCTTACCTACGCCTTGCGTGCCGATGAAATGAACATTGCCATCCAACTTCACTTCTACATAGCGGATGTTGGCACTGTTGATAAAAACTATTTTACGTAATGCTCTCATGACTCTTCTGTTTCAATGATCGTGAGACAATCTATCAGTTCTTCGATGTAATGGAAAGCGGCGGTCACCTTGTAGGTGCCGTCCAGCTCATTCTCCAGTTCCACGAATCCCATTCGCTCTAAGTCGCCTACCAGCTTCTCTATTTTCTCTTCGTTGGTCTTGACATCCGTATAGAGGTTGCGTGCCTTTTCCTTGAGTTCGATGTCGCTGGAGAACTTTTCGACGATGTTTGATTTACGGAAGGTAAAACCCGGCGCAAAGGTGTTGTTGAAGGTCTTGAGAAAATCCACACGGTCAATCCACAATGCCAGGCGTTGCACCTTATCTGTTAGTTCCATCCTGTTCTCGGTTCTTGAGAAATAGTAGTATCCATTGCCGCCCTCCAACAGGAAGCCTATGCCGCTGAAGTACTCCTGATAGTCGTTGAAGTCATCCTCAATGGCATCGTACAAGTGGGAACGCTGCTGCGAGATTGAGTTCTGGGAGATAAAACCGCCCTTGCTCAGTATGTCGAATATTTCTTTTGTATAACGCATCATAATTGTTTACATCATCTTTGTTTGTGGATAGATAACGGGATATTCGATGGCTCCATACTGCTTGTATTCATTATCGATATGCAGTTCGTCTAGATATTGTGAGGCTATCTGGCAGAAGAGAACAAGTTTTGCTTCATCATCCATCTTGATTCTGTAGCCGGAATAGTTCATGACGAAGTGAAACAGATGGTCACCTGATGCCATGAAAGCATTCTTCACCTCGTTCACATCAACCATCTGCAGCACCTCCTGCTGTTCTGCCAATTCGCTCTCCGTCAGAGGGTCTGCCAGATTGCCTTTCCGCAGCCGACTATTGCCCTTCCCTTTGGCGACATCCTGCAGCGCCCGGAGCCCATCTTCCGAGTTTCGAAGCATGGAGAGCGATACTTTCAGCGCGTATCTCGGACGGGGTTCCATCCATACGGGATTCCTAGTCTGCAGCTTTGCCTGTATGTCAGTATTTGTGTCGAGCAACATCTGGTCGCGCAGATACTTCAACTTCTGTACTTTCTGAAACAGACGACTTTGGTATTCTATGAGGTTCAGGTAATTGATAATCTGGCGGTCCAACTCCAATAGGTTATGATATACCTCACGCAGTTGCAATTTCACATCCGTCACGATGTCTTTTAACTGTACGTCCATCGCCACCATGAAGAAAGTGGTCTGTTTCTCGTCTATCACCCTTTCGCATTCGTTGATTAGGGCTGCAATGTCCTGACGTCTCTCATCCAGATACACCAGTTTCTTTTTCTTGATGGCGAAGGTTGGTTCATTCTTGTAAGTGTTGTCAATGTTGCGCTTCAGGTCGATGACATTCCGCAGCGTGGTGAGCGCAATGTTACGCAGTATCCGTTTAACGTCGCGCAGATAGCCGTACTTACGGCTGGGATTATTCTCGCTGAGATAGTAGTCGATGGCATTGTTCAGACTGCCGATGCTCTCCTTGACGCTAGCCACATTGATTTCCTCGTTCACCTCCAGCACATCCTCGAAGAATTTCAGATATACATCCTCCAGTTCCACAAAGTCGGCATTTTCGCGGATGATACCATATCGCTTCAAGAAATCAATGCTTTCATCTCTCTTACTTGCCAGTTCACGTGCCAGGTCATACCTAAACGACAGTTTCTTCCTGTCTTGGAATAGCGCATGAAGCAACCTGCGCTCCCTGTC
>CACZJU010000012.1 GCA_902781515.1 uncultured Bacteroidales bacterium
TATTCCTTTAAGAGAAAGCGAATCCATGTATGTCTATCTGCTTTATGCTACAAAGTTACGCATATATTGCCGCATTACCAAGCGATTCCCACATTATTTACCATTTCCCCCTCGTATCTCCCCAAATCCTCGGCTCCTCCTATACATCGCCTCCCCCCAAGCCTTACTATCCCTATGCCCCAAGCCTTACTAACGCTTCCTCCCAAGCCTTACTATCCCTATGCGTGAAGGTTAAGTTAACCTATCGTCACAAGTTAAGTTAACCTATCGTCACAAGTTAAGTTAACCTATTGCCACAAGTTAAGTTAACCTATTGCCATAAGGCCTAGGCCTTATCGCTATAAGACCTGCGTCTTGTTGCCATAAGACCTAGGCCTTGTAGGAATTGTTCTTAACCCATAAAAACATACATTGTAGTTTAATATATTTTTGAGTAAAGGGAGAAAGAAAAAGGAGCATCCGAATGCTCGGATACCCCTTTATTAATTATCAATTGTTAATTATCAATTGTCAATTATCATGAAGTAAACTTCGTTGTTGCGCAGAGTCTGCTTGAAGTTGGCGATGTTGGTCTGCTTGTTAATCTTAACATACTCGATGCCAACCATTTCGGCGAAGTCTTCCCAGTACTCCTCGTTGATGTCGTAGGAGAATGCGCTGTGGTGTGTACCACCTGCCAGAATCCATGCAGCAGCACCAATCTCGAAGGTGGGCTGAGGAATCCACAGAGCAGAGGCAACGGGCAGGTGAGGCATGGGCTTCGGCTCGATGCACTCTACCTCCTGACTAATCAGACGGAAGCGGTTGCCGAGGTCAACAACGGTGGCCTTGATGCCAGGACCTGTCTTAGATGTGAAGACGAGACGAGCGGTCTGCTGCTTGCGGATGCCGATGCCGAGGAAGTGAACTTCCAACTTAGGCTTGTCGGTAGCGATGAGCGGACAAATCTCGAGCATGTGGCTCTGCAGGCAAGAACTGCGGTTGCCAGCGAAGTTCAGAGTGTAGTCCTCGAGGAATGAACAACCAGTGGGCATTCCCTGCTGGATAACCCAAAGTGTGCGATAGAGGCAAGCGGTCTTCCAGTCGCCTTCGGCACCGAAACCGTAGCCTTCTTCCATCAGGCGCTGTGAAGCTAGACCAGGAATCTGGTCGAAACCGCAGAAGTTGGGATCGTCGATATCTGCATCGCCAAGGTCGTCGAAGTTGGTGGTGAAGGCAGTAGCACCCTCGTCCTTCAAAACGCGGCGCAGGGCGATTTCAGCCTTTGCAGCATTGTGAACCTTCTCCCAGTAAACTTCTTCACCGCTCTCGTCAATCTTGATGGTGTAGAGCTTCTTGTACTCTTCAACGAGCTCGTCGGCTTCCTTATCGGTAACTTTCTTGAAGTAGTCCATCAGAGAAGAAACGGGGTAGTAGTCAACATGGTAACCCATGCGCTGCTCGAACTCTACGCGGTCGCCATCGGTAACGGCAACGTTGTTCATGTTCATACCGAACATCAAGCAACGAACATTGTGAGCATCAGCAACACCGGCAGCTACACGAGCCCAAACGGCAATCTGCTTCTGAGCTTTCTCGTCCTTCCAGTAACCGCAAACAACCTTGCGAGCGATGCGCATACGAGTGCAGATGTGTCCGAACTCGATGTCGCCGTGAGCACTTTGGTTGAGGTTCATGAAGTCCATGTCGATTTCACCCCAGGGGATTTCGGCGTTGTACTGTGTGTGGAAGTGGAGGAGGGGCTTCTGCAACTGCTGCAGACCCTTAATCCACATCTTAGCGGGTGAGAAGGTGTGCATCCAAGTGATGATACCAACGCACTTCTCGTCGTTGTTGGCTGCCAGCATCACCTGCTCAACTTCCTTTGAGCTGTTGGCTGTGCCTTTGTAAACAATCTTAACGGGAATGTTGCCGCTGTTGTTCAGGCCTTCTACCATTTCCTTTGAGTGAGCGTCAACTGCAATGACTGCGTCACCTCCATAGAGCAACTGTGCACCAGTCACCCACCAAATCTCTAAATTTTCAAACATCGTTTTAAAATTTAATTGATAATTGATAATTGACAATTGATAATTGGACCATTGCTTTGCTCGGTAATTTCGATTGCCGACTATCGCATATCGTGGTTAGTAATTAAGTTATTAATTCTTTTCGTTGTTTTCTTTCGTTGATTTGACAATTGCAATTGTCAATTATCAATTTCCCATTAGGGAATCAGTGTTTTTGACCTTTCTGGCCGTAGTAAGCATTTGGGCCGTGCTTGCGCATGTAGTGCTTCTCGACGAGGAGGGGATTCATCGTGAGGTTGGGATTGACAGAGAAGGCTACGAAGGCCATCTTGGCGCACTGCTCCATGACTTTGGCGTTATAGACGGCATTGTCGGGAGAGGTTCCCCACGAGAACGGTCCGTGATTCTTGACAAGAACGGCGGGAGTGTGGTCGGGATTAATCTTGCGGATGTTCAGGATTTCGTCAACGATGACGTTACCAGTCTCCAACTCATACTGACCCTTTACTTCGGCCTCAGTCATATCGCGCGTGCAAGGGATATCCTTATAGAAATAGTCGGCGTGTGTGGTGCCGATATTGGGGATGTCCTTACCAGCTTGAGCGAAGGCTGTGGCGTAGGTACTGTGAGTGTGAACCACACCCTGAATGTTGGGGAATGCCTTATAGAGCACGAGGTGAGTGGGAGTGTCGCTCGATGGGTTGAGGTCGCCCTCTACCACCTTGCCTGTTTCCAGGTCAACAACAACCATATCAGAGGCCTTCATCTCGTCGTAGCTAACGCCGCTGGGCTTGATTACTACAAGTCCCTTTTCGCGGTCGATACCGCTGACGTTGCCCCAGGTGAATATCACCAGCCCTTGCTTAACTAAGTCAAGGTTGGCCTTGAATACTTTTTCTTTTAACTCTTCTAACATTATTCGACCCCCCTTTAACTCCCCCGAGGGGGAGTACCATATTGGGGGCGATGGGTTTATTTAACTATTTTGCTTATTCTATACCTCCCCTCGGGGAGGTCAGGTGGGGGTTCTTGTTTACCAGAAATACCAATAGAAGGCGGCGCAGAGACCAACGACAACGAGGGTGCCGATGATATCAAATGCACCCCAGCTCTGCTTGATGGAAGCCTTGAAGTCTGAGGTGAAGGTGATGGCATCAACCTGTGCCTTAGAAGGAGCGGCTGTGAAGAAGCTGACGCAAATCATCATGATGATGATGAACACCAACAACCAGCACTCGAAGATCAGCCAGTTGGTCTGCCAGAACCATTCTGTGTTTGCCCAGAATGCACCATCCATAACGGCCTTGCCAGAATCGGTGATAACGTTTGTTACCAAGCGAACCATACCAATCAGGAAGCCACCGATAAGGCCCCATTCACCAGCCTTCGGAGTTATCTTCTTGGAGAAAATACCCAAGGTGAAGACGGCAACCATAGCGGGAGCAATCAGAGACTGGATGTCCTGAAGATAGCTGTAGAGGTTACCCATGTTCATCATGATGGGCATCCAAGCCAGACCCAGCAATACGACTACAACGGTTGCTGTACGACCTACGAATACATAGTGCTCTTCGCTCTTACCAGGATGCAGAGGCTTCCAGAAGTCCTCAGTGAAGAGGGTGGCGCAACTGTTGAAGAAGGCTGCCAGTGAAGCTACGAGGGCGCATACGAAACCAATGGTGACGATACCCTTGATACCTGCGGGCAGGATGTTCTTCACCATCATGGCGAAGGCTCCGTCGGTAGATTCGTGGTTGGTGATGTCCATTTCAATGCCGCTACCTGCCTTCAGAGAGAGAGCATAGGCAATCATACCTGGGATAAGGAACATGAAGCAAGGGAGAATCTTGAAGAAACCGGCAGCGATGGTACCGCGACGGGCACGCTTCATAACTGCTGCATTGTCTTCGCCGGGCACTTGACCGAGTACACGTTGAACGATGTGCTGGTCGGTACACCAGTACCAGAAACCGATGATAGAAGCTCCGAGGAACACTACATAGCCTGGGAACTGAGGATACATTGGGTCGGCGGGGTTGGTGTGGAACATGTGTGTTGTACCAAATCCGTCGTGAGCTGCGTCGCAGACAGACTTCATGGTCAACCAACCTGCTACGATGCTTCCGTCACCAAGGGCAGAAAGACCGAGGAACAGCACGAGGAACGAACCTACGATGAGGATAGGGGTCTGAATGGTTGAAAGTGTCATTACACCCTTCATGCCACCGAATACGGTGAACACTGCAGTGATGGCAATCAGACCGATGGCTCCATACCAGAAGGGGATGCCCAAGAGGAACTTGAAGAAGATACCACCTGTGAATGCTGTTACGCTGACCTTTGTCAATACATAGGCAATCAGAGTGATGATGCTCAAGCAAGAGCCTGTGCGCTGGGTGTAGCGCATTTTCAGGAAATCGGGCATGGTGATAATCTTGCCCATCTTATTAATCATCAACTGATAGAAGGGCACAAACAGCCAGCCGAGGATGAGTATCATCCAGCCTTGCATCTCCCAGTGAGCCATACCTACACCGTCCTTAGCACCAGTGCCGGCGAGACCTACGAGGTGCTCGGAACCGATGTTGGCGGCGAATATAGCCATACCGATTACATACCAAGGCTCGCCCTTACCGAAGAGATAAGCGCTTGAGTCTTCGCCCTGCTGGGCTTTCTTGTCTTTGACGATGGCACGGTAAACTGCCCATACCACACCGAGAAGGCCGATGGCGAGTACCGCCCAGTCGAGCCAAATAAATTCATGTGAACTCCAGTTCATAATTGATACCCCCCTCTTTCTCCCCCGAGGGGGAGGACCATGCGGGGGCAATGGGTCTTGTTTTTATTATTAAATGTATTATCTTTAACGGGTATTCTCCTCCCCTCGGGGAGGTCGGGTAGGGGTCTTATTTTATTTTACAGAGAACTTGTAAACACAATGGCTGTAATATTTCTCGCCTGGCTTCAGGTTTGCAGAAGGCCATTCGGGATGATTAGGAGTATCGGGATACTTCTGACTCTCGAGGCATACGCTCACGTGCTTGGGGTACTTCACACCGTGCTTGCGCTCGATGTCGGCATCACGACCCACACCTTGGAAGTTACCGGTATAGACCTGAATGCCGGGCTCGTTGGTGAATACCTCCAACAGAATGCCTGTTTCGGGACTATAGAGACTTGCACAAACCTTTGTGTCGTCACCATTGCATGTTGCAAGGTCGTAGGTGTTGAGGCAGAAGTTGTGGTCAACGCCAGTGGCATTCTTAATCTGTTCGAATGTGGTGTCGTTAACAACCTCGCTCAGAGCCTTCGGGGTGCGGAAATCGAAGGGAGTGCCCTCTACTGATGCAATCTCACCAGTAGGAATGTATTTTGTATCAGATGGGGTAAAGTTGTCTGCATCAACGAACAGTTCCATATTTGTACCTACGCGGCTTGGGTCGCCGTTGAGATTGAAGTAACAGTGGTTTGTCTGGTTGATGACAGTTTCCTTGGTAGTCGTTGCTTCCCAAGTGATGTCCAATGTGTAGTCGTCGGTGAGGCGATAGGTCGTGTAGGCAGTTACTTCACCGGGGAATCCATTGTCGCCGTCGGGACTTACCATTTTCAGCGTCAGGCTGGCTCCTGTGTAATCCACAACTTCATACACTTGATATTGCCATCCGGTAGGACCTCCGTGCAGACAGTTGTCGCCGTCGTTTGCTACCAGCTCATAGTTCTCATCGCCAATCTGGAACGAGTGCTTGCTGATACGGTTAGCATAACGACCGATACTTGCTCCGTAGTCGCTGGGCGAATTCTCGGAATCGGCATACTGAGCCACGTTGTCATAACCCAGCACCACATCCTTCATGTTTCCGTCACGGTCGGGCACCATAATGCTAACTACGCGACCTCCGAAGTTGGTGATGCAAACCTCCATTCCGCCGTTGCTCCTAAGAGTGTAGAGGGCAGTCTGCTTACCATTGATTGTTGACTCGAAATCTGCGGGATTAAGTCCCGAGGCTGTCAGTTCAGCCTCTTGCTTCTGCGAGTTGCATGCAACGAGCAATGCTACTGCCGACAGGCACGCAAACGCGTTTCTAATAATTCGTTTCATGGTGTTTATTTATATGTTTATTAGTTGTTAATGGCCATAAACCTCACAAATTTAGCGAAAATATTTTAAAGTCACGCTTTTCGTGCTTACTTTTTTATAAAATATGTATCACACGTGCCTGCGCGACACAAAAAAATCCCGTCCTTCCAAAGCGGAAGAACGGGATTGTCAATTCTTGCTCCTCTTCGCTACGCAAGCGAACAAGTTCGAGCGATCAATTGCTAATTATACCAGACGACGGGCGCCGTCACCAATGACAACGTCAATGACGATGGGCTTCTTGCCGTACTTCTCGAAGAAACGCTGCTGAACAACCTCCTTGAAATGGTCGTACATTTCCTCTGCTACGAGGTTGATGGTGCAACCGCCGAAGCCGCCGCCCATGATACGAGAACCTGTTACGCCCTCTTCCTTTGCTACATCGTTGAGGAAGTCGAGTTCTTCGCAGCTTACTTCATACTCCTTGCTGAGGCCGTAGTGGGTCTCGTACATCTTCTGACCTACGAGTTCATAGTCACCCTTCTCAAGAGCATCGCAGACTGCCAGCACGCGGTCAATCTCACCGATGACATAGCGAGCACGCTTGTATTCAACCTCGCTGATTTCACCCTTCACTTCGTCCAGCATTTCCATGTTGGCATCGCGCAAAGTCTCCACTTCGGGGTGGTGCTTCTTGATGATTTCGGCTACATGCTCGCATTGCAGACGGCGCTCGTTGTAGGGAGAACCAGCAAGCTCGTGCTTAACACAAGAGTTCACCAGCATCAGCTTGTAGCCCTTGGGGTTCCAGGGGAAGTAGGCAATCTCGCCAGAACGGCAGTCCATACGCATGAGATGACCAGCCTTGCCGAGGCATGAAATTGCCTGATCCATGATGCCGCAGTTGCAGCCGATATACTTGTGCTCGGTGCGCTGACCAACCTTGGCAAGTTCCATGCGGTCAATCTTGTTGTCGCCGAACATATCGTTCAGAGCGAAAGCGAATGTGCTCTCCAGAGCTGCAGAAGAACTCATACCAGCACCAAGGGGAACATCACCGGCAAAGGCTGTGTTGAAGCCCTGTACGGGAACACCCAGAGCCATCATTTCGCGGCAAACGCCGTAAATGTAGCGTGCCCAAGTAGCCTTTGGTCCCTTTTCGTCGTCGAGCGAGAACTCCACCTTGTCCTTCAGGTCGATGGAGTAGGCGCGCACATTGCGGGTTCCGTTTGCTTTCAGTTCGGCAATCATGCCCTGTTCAACAGCTCCTGGGAATACGTAACCGTTGTTGTAATCGGTGTGCTCACCGATGAGGTTGATACGGCCTGGAGAAGCATAAACGTTTCCTGTGCTTCCGTCGAAGTGCTTGATAAAGCGGCTTCGAACATCTTCAATTGTTAGTTTCATAGTAATTTATTTAATGATATGTAAGATTATTCTACTGGAATGTCGGTATTCACGTTCTTGCTGCCAATGAGGGCATAGTATAGGATGTAGGCTGCACAGAGCAGGGGTACCCAGTATGAAATGAGGTAAGAACCGGTCCAGTCTGCTACGAGACCCTGAATGGCAACCATGATGGCGAAACCTACAACCATTGTCATGAATGCACCAGAAGCAATAGCGGTGTACTTACCAAGACCTTCTGTTGCGAGGTTGAAAATGCCGCCCCACATAACGCTGGCGCAGAGACCTACAAGCAGGAAGCAGAAAATGCCAACGGGAACATCGCCCCACAAAATTGCCATATTTGTGTAATCGATACCGGGAACGCTAACTGCTGTTGATGTGGGCAGATAAATTCCCAGCAGCAACAGAACGATGGCTGTTGAGCTTACGAAGGTCATCATGGCCTTTGTGCTAACCTTACCACCAACGCTGGCGCCAATGAATCGGCCGATAAGCATGAAGAGGAAGTAGATGGAGCCCAGTGTTCCTACGTAGCCGGCATCCATAGCCAAACCTGGTGTTGCTGCATCACCTGCTGCTGTCAGATATTGTAGAATGAATCCGGGAATACCCATCTCAATACCACCATACAAACCAATGGCAAGGATACCGAGGTTGAAGTGACGGAAAGAGAATGCGCTGTGTGGGTCTTTTTCACCATTCTTCTTTTCAACGGGCTGCTGAGGCTCTTCAATCTTAGTAAAGAGAATAACTACAAAAGCAATGACGAAGATAGCGAGAGCTATCATTAGGGCAGGAGTTGCGTCTGAAATCTTTGCCTTTGCTGCATCGCCGATGAGGGCACCCATGATGATGTAAACAGCAACGGCTGCTGTAGAGTTGAATACGCCACCGGTTTGGATGAGTTGGTTACCCTTGTTGCCACCACCACCGAGGATGTTCAGCATTGGGTTTACAACAGTGTTTAGAATGCACATGCAGGCACCTGAGATAAGTGCTCCGCAGAGGTAAACTGCCATACCGCCCCAACCTGATAACCACTGGACGATAATACCTGTGATACCTACTAATAGGCCGACAAGTGCTGTACGCTTGTAACCCCAGTGCTTAATCATTAATCCTGCGGGGAACCCCATCAGCAGGTAAGCACCGAAATTACCGTAGTTACCAATCATTGCCATAAAGTTGGTGGTGCCGAATTGGTTCTTAACGATGACACCCATTGGCGAACAAAGATTCGTCACGAAGGCAATCATAGCGAACAGGGCTATCATGACGATGATAGCACCCCATTGTTTCTTTTCTTGACTCATAGTTTATTAGATGTTTTAAATGGAATTACAATTTAAGGTATTATTTGTCAGTTCCGAACTTATAGATTGTCTTTTGAGTGTATAGTTCTCCTGGACGAAGAACAACACTGGGGAAATAAGGACGGTTGGGACTATCGGGGAAGTGCTGAGCCTCGAAGCACAGAGCTGAGCGTCGGGGAGCCGTAGCACCGAACTGTAGTGGATAGCCAGTTGCCCAGTTGTCGCTATAGAACTGAACACCGGGTTCTGTTGTCCAAACTTCCATAGTACGTCCGCTTACGGGTTCTGTCATTTCTGCAGCCAATGAAAGTTCTCCTGGTTCCTGTTTGTTCAGTACGAAGCAGTGGTCGTAGCCTGCGCCGTTTATGATTTGTACATCATCGGCATCAATGTCCTTTCCTACAGCCTTTGGTGTGCGGAAATCAAATGGTGTTCCGTCAACCTTTAGGATTTCACCCGTTGGAATCGATGTGTCGTCAATGGGTATAAAGTGGTCGGCATTGATTCGCAGAATTACGTTTGTAGCCTCGGGAGTCGGGTTCTGAATACCGCAAAGCGAGAAGTAACCATGATGAGTCATGTTCACAATGGTCTTCTTGTTTGTCATACCACGATAATCGATAACCAGTTCATTGTCATCAGTCAGTGTGTAGCGCACTGTCATCTTCAGCTCACCGGGGAATCCTTCTTCATAGTATGCAAAGGTGTAGCGCAGTACGAGTTCTCGTTCGTTTACCTGTTCGGCATCCCAAACTCTTGCATGAGCTCCTGTAGGTCCTCCGTGAAGGTTGTTGGGACCGTTGTTGATAGCCAA
This sequence comes from uncultured Bacteroidales bacterium, assembly GCA_902781515.1. GTDB lineage: Bacteria > Bacteroidota > Bacteroidia > Bacteroidales > Bacteroidaceae > Physcousia. Next base: position 9,625 of record CACZJU010000012.1, read on the forward strand.
ACTGTATTCTTTTCCGTTCATTGTGAATTTACCCTTGCAAATACGGTTGCCATAGCGACCAATAAGGGTAGAGAGGAATGGTTCGGGACTTGCTACTACGTCCTTGATATTGTCGTGTCCCTGAATAATGTTGGCAACTTTACCATCGCGGTCAGGTACCATTATAGACACAAGAGCACCACCATAGTTGGTGATGTCTACTTCCATTCCATTATTGTTCACGAGAGTGTACAGGTCAGTCTCTTTTCCTTGTACAACGGCCTGAAAATCTTCACGCTTCAGGCCCGAGATGTGTTGTGGTGTCATGGTTGTTTTGTTTAAGTTTGTTAGTGAATGTGCCACAAACTTACCAAAACTTTTTGACCTGTGCAACGAAACTTGTGAAAAAGTTTCAAATAAGTAAGTATTTATATTATTGTAACCATGTGTCGAGGTATCGTTGTGCCACAACTACAGGGTCGTGATGACGGCGAACATATTCGATACTATCGAGTGACAATTGCCGCACATCATCCGGATGTGACAGCAGTCGTGATTCTATCTGTTTGACCACATCGTCTTCTGTCGGTTGAACGTTGATGATGGGTCTCAGTTTTTCTTCGCCTAATAGCTTATAGTGTTCTTCTTCACCACCTCCCACAAGTACCAATCCTCTTGACATTGCTAAAAGACCGTTCATGGCAGGAGTGTATGAATACAGTTGGTCGAGTAATATATGGCTGTCTTCCAGCAGACGATTGTATTCTTGGAATGGTACATCTGTGACTTTGACAATTTGCATTTTATTGCCATATTCGGCTTGCAGACGTTCCAAGGCCCTCAGCATAATATCTGTACCTTTGTATTCACTGCGTTTGCTTTGTATTCCGATGAAAAAACGCAGAGGGGAATACGAGTCAGCAGGTTTTGTCTGATGTTTCGGAACTGCACATGGGAAAGGAATGTATGTGAGTTTGTCTGCGTATTTGACACGACAACATACATACATTTCATAAAGACCCGCAATTATTCCATCACAGTCGTCTGCGATATAGTCAAACAAATCTCCTTTTGCCCCCTTGAGCCATACGGCTTCCATGTCGTCTGTAAAGGAATTGTGTCGTCGCTGACCAAAGAGATAGAAATCACTATATCGGAATGTTTCGGGCTTTAGCCCTTCTTCTACCCAAGGTTTATCTATTCCTAACGAACCAAGAAACATACGCCCATTCTGATTGCGTAATTGTTTGTAGTAGGGTAGTATGCGCTCTGCTCTTAGGTCGAGGAATACAGGGTTTATAAGTTGCACCACATCGTAATCGCGCAATTTGGGAATGATTCGATGAATATCATAGAGATAGCGAAGGGTATCTATTTTGCCAAGTGAACGACGGCGAAGATCGATATCACGATGATAATTCTTCCACACATCGCCATCGCTGACAACAGTCACTTCATGACCGAGGGCTCGCAGTCCCTCTGCCAGCCCCCAGTGCACGTTACTATATTCCCCTAATAGGAGTATCCTCATTTTACCACTACTTTCTTTCCGTTCTTAATGTACAATCCACGCTTTAATTGTGAATCTCCAACGCGGCGTCCGCCCAGGTCATAAACGGCTCTATTGTTAATTATCAATTGTCCATTGTTTATTACCTCAATACCATCTGGCAACGGCTCCACGTATTCCCAACGAAGACCGAAGTCGTCGGCACTCCACCATGCGCTGCCGCTCGTGTTCTTTGCCTGCATACCAATGCGCAGAGTATCACCAGTGCGTACAATTACTTGCGGAGTTTCTGCCAACTGCCAACCTTTCTGGTATGGGCTGCCGCCTTCGCTGACATTTCCTGTGGGAGTGATTGTGGCTGTCTTCTGTTCTTTCTCCTCACCATTTCCATTGAATACTGTTGCAGAAAGTGTAAATTCCTCGTTTGTGCTACCGCGAAGCAGTGCTTTTACACTATATTTGCCTTCAGGAAGATAGTTGATGTCCTGTGACATTGTGCTGGTAAATGCACTTCCTTTCCACAGATTCCAATATACATTTGACGCATTTCCGTCGCTCGCTTCACCTGTGCCAGTACCAGAGTTTTCTACTGTCCATCCGTATGTGTTAGAACGTTTACAACTTGGATTTATGATGTATGCCGAAGCATCTGTGCCTTCTTGCTTGAAGAAGAGTTCGCGAGCACGTTGCTCGGCAGAACGTCGCGCCTCCATATATTGTTGATGTCCGTCACCTGTTAGTTCGGCAATACGAACCAGCTTGAATTCATCGCCACCGGCCCATCGACCACCCATTTCGCCAATGTTCTTAATACCGATGCGTATCTTTCCGCCCAGTATTGCTATTCCTGAAACTGTGGTTCTGCGATTGTAATCAATTTGACTGTCCTCTGTGACAGGAGTGGCATATTGCACGCTGTCGGCTTGTGCATACAGAACTACGCTACCATTCACGTTATTCGTTGTTCCGTCTGCTGTATTGAATACGGCTGCAGATAATTCATATATTCCTGCCGGAAGGTCCTCAATGTCCTGATAATAGTCGAAGTGCATACCCGCTGCAGTTTCGTTCCAAACTTCCATATAGGTATCTCCTGTCGCTTTCGTATATCCAGCAGAAGCGTCCTTAACGCAAGTCCAACCTGGCACTTCGTTCTTACTTGATACAAGGATGTTGGGGTTTTGAACATATCCAGTGGTTACAGGAGCACCTGTTACCTCGTCGCCAACTGTACGCTTTATATAGAGCCGCAGTTGAGTATTTTCAATGTCGAAGTCTGAGAGGGGGAAAGAATATTTTAAAGTCTCGTTATCGAACTTGTATCGCAAGGTTTCTGTGTAATAATCCTCCCACGTTCCCTCTCCATTAAGTCTTTGGATGGTGAGAATATCCGTGAGGTCACCATTTTTATTCTCTATGTTCACCACCAGTTCATTGTCAACTTCGTTTATACGGGCCGTCATAGTCGGAGTCTTTATGCCAGGTTTCCACCATATGGGGGTAAATTGAACCTTTGAGTTGTAGGCGAAGTCCGACTTCGAGTCACGGTAGACTCTTCCTGCTGGCAACAGACTACCATCATCCCAATTGATGGCACAGCGGTAATATGTATCCCAATTGTAGAAGGCATAGCGCTCAACGAACGAACAAGTGTCCAGGACGTTAAGGATTTCCTTCATAGCTTTGCGTTGCTTCTCGAGTTTTGCGCTATAGCTATCAGGCCACGATTCTGTCGTCCACGATGCACCGTTATTCCATTCTGTAATCCAAATAGGGCGTTTGGTGGAGTCGTAGATACTCTTCAGCTTATTGTACCAAGCCTGCCCGTTGGTGGCCTCATTCGTGCCCCAATATGCATGGAAGGCTACGAAGTCGCAACGGTAAGCCATATTGTTGACGTTAGTTATATATTCCGTTAGCCATGAAGCGTCTGTAGGGGCGGGACTACCTATGCGCATACCGGCTACTTGGAAATCAGGAGTTTTTTCACATGCGGTCCAAGCCGATATTGTTCCGCCACAGGCACAATCGGTGTGCTGCTCGCTGTGTTCTGGTTCGTTGAATGACAGACAAGCTGTTGCACTTGTATGTCCAGAAATGTCACCAATAGAAGGCCAGTATATATGCTGACGGATGGGAATGTATTCAGTATCGTATGTTGAGGCGCGATCGGCACTCCATGTATAGAACCATGTTGCACGCACCTTAGAGGTCTCTGTGGCTATAGCGCTATTTGACGTGGTGCTGCACCAGCCTTTCTTGCTTACATACTGCCACTTCTTTATTATAATACTTGAAACGCGTCCGCGCAGAGCATCGGGCAATACAGGTACTTCTATGTCGTTGTGGTCAGCCACATACACTCTGCTGTATCCGCTTCCGGATGTTCCAGTTGCCAGAGTCGCCATATATCCGCGTTTCAGGCGGAACGAACGCATACGGTTTGAATTCTTACCCAGCGTTCCCGCACCTCCGACTTTGTATTCTATTGCCTCGCCTGTATACTGTTCACCATCGTATCCAGTCAGTATAGCACTGTTGACGTATGGCATCACTAATGCTCCGTTCAGATAGATTACCACGCGGCAGTTCACATCCACCTTTGCTTCCACTCCATTGATGCTGATTTGTGAAAGGTAGTTCTTTATGACATCGCTTGGACGATTGTTGTCGAATATAAGCCAAGCTTTTTCATTTACGAGGTTTATGTTACACTTCGTCAACGGAGCGCTCTCGGATATGATGTGCAGATCTATCTGTTCATCGAGGTCCATCTTAGCATTCTTCAGTAAAATTACTTTGCGGGTGTTGTTTCCATATTTGTCCACAGTTACACCACCGCCAGTGGTTACGGCCTTTGTTTCGCTCAGCAGTTCTGGCATATAACTTGCTGCATATGTTGAGCGCATAATTGTCCATTCGGCCTCTGTACCTTGCATTGAATACTGGGGCAATGTGTATGTGGAGATTTCGTCGATTGGACTTCCGTTCAGATATACCTTTACTTTATTTGTCTCGAATGTGAATACATAGTTGCCAGGCTGCGACATAGTGTAACGCATGCCTTCTCCCTCTTTGCTGCGAATCAGAATATATACGGAGTCTGATGCATTTGCCTCGTTAAGTGCAAAATCGGAAATTCCAAGTGAAAAACTGCTGCCGAAGTCGTCCATCTCCGTAGCCGTCAGCATTACGTTGCTAAATCCATTTATCATATTTGCCACCGAGTCACGTAAGGTGGTGGCGCGATTCATGAACTGTTCTAATGTGTATTCGGTTTCATTGTTAATCCAGTAACGGGCGTTCAAAACGCTTTTTGGCATTTTGTTTCGATAACCAAGTGGGTATTTATACCCAGTATTCATTTCTTGGTCGATGAAGTCCACAACGTTGCCGAGGTCCCTTATCGCCCATGCCTTGCGGCTGGCTTCCATTCCGTTGTCGTTGCTTGGAAATATGTGGAAAAATGTTGTGCTGTCACCTTGTGCTTTGTCGTACCATACACCAATTTCGTCGGTAGTTTCGTCTCTGTCAACACCCAACGTTGCACTGGTGTTTTTACGATTTACCAATTGACCATTCTTGTCCATTCTAATGCGCCAGTCATAGGTCGCGCTTGTACTGGATGCTTGATTAAGTATAACGCTATAACTATTCGAACTACTGGCAGCCATGTATTTGCCACTTGCCTTATGGCGGAGCTTTATAAATCCGTTTATCGTTGACTTTTCTGCGGTAAACAAATACTGCTCGTCGTTTTCGGCATTGTACTCTACAAGTCGCGGACTGTCCTGCGTCGAAGATGGAGCCAGTACACGATTGTAGTAAGTATTATAAATGTAGTAATCCTGTCCCTCTACAATTGTGTAGATGGAATTGTCTTCAGCCTTTACGGCAATGTTTGAAACCATGCACAAGATGGCAGCAATAAGGGAGATTCTTTTCATGAAATTAGCAACTATTGAGGGCAAAGTTAAGAAAAATATTTTATATCTTCATAATTTTTCGGAAACAAGGTCTAAGATACAACATTTTTCGGATTTCCGTTTATGAATGCCACAAGATTTTCCACAGCTACATCGATTAGTCTTTGACGTGATTCGCTGCTTGCCCATGCAATGTGCGGAGTCAGGTAGCAGCGAGGCGCTGTAAGCAGTGGACAGTCCTTTCTCGCAGGTTCAACAGAGAGAACATCAGCACAATAAGCCTGTATCCTGTTCTCGTTCAGAGCCTTTGCCACAGCTCGTTCGTTTACAAGTGGACCTCTTCCTGTATTTATGATAATCGCAGAGGACTTCATTAAGGCTAAAGTCTCAACATTTATTATCTCTCGAGTTTCCTCTGTAAGCGGACAATTTAACGAGAGTATATCGGCTTGTTTCAGGGCCTCGTGCCATGTTGCACGCTCAATGTCAGAGGGGAGGTCTGTGCGATTGCTTACAGCCACCACCCGTATGCCCATTGCTTTGGCTATACTTGCCACCCTCATCCCAATATTACCCATGCCGCGAATAACCATTGTCTTGCCCTCCAACTCTGTTATTTTGGTGTCCATCCACATAAAATCGGGGCTCTGTGTCCAACGTCCCTTGGAGTTCTCTTCGGCATAATGAGCTACGCTATTAGTCACATGCAGAAGTAATGCGAAAACTAGTTGTGCAACAGAAGGAGTACTGTATGCAGGAATGTATGTAACCGTTATACCATGCTTGTGTGCTGCCTCTAAATCTACGACATTGTAGCCGGTTGCAAGTACTCCAATATAGCGTAGCTTTGGCAACTGCTCTATGATGGCTTTGTCGAATACTACTTTATTAGTGAATACACCTTCTGCTTCGCGGCTGCGTTCAACCGTTAGGTTAGCTGGCGTGCGTTCGTATGTTGTTAGTTCTACGTTCGGCAACTGCTCAAGCTGATGCCAGTCGAGGTCGTCTTGCCTCACCGAATGATCGTCGAGTATGACAATTTTCATGGTACGTCTTTTGCCGTTATCCTATATAAAGTTTACTTCTGGATGTATGTCAATGCCGAATCGTTTATTTACGTCTGCTCTCACAGCGTTGCAGAGTTTTAAGATATCTTCTCCACTGGCACCTCCAAGGTTCACAAGTACAAGGGCCTGACGGTCGTGTACGGCGGCTTTCCCAAGTGAACGTCCTTTCCATCCGCATTGTTCAATCATCCATCCTGCAGGAATCTTTACATGTTCTGCGTCTACATCATAGTGGGGCATATGCGTGTATTGTTGTGCCAATTCTTCATATTTCTCACGACTTACCACGGGGTTCATGAAGAAACTGCCGGCATTGCCAAGTACTTTGGGATCAGGTAACTTTGAATGGCGAATTTCAATAACAATGTCGCGTAACTGTTGTGCTGTAAGAGTGTCTGTGCCGATGCCCTTTCGCTCTAGTTCTACTCTTATACCTCCATAGTCCAGCCGTGGTGTGAAAGTATCGTACAACTGGTATGTGACATACAATACAGCCCATTTCCCCTTGTATTCGTCAGTCTTAAAAATGCTCTGCCTGTATCCATATCTACACTCTTCATTGCTGAAGATTCGACGTTCTCCAGATACCAAATTCATACAATCCACTTCAACTATAAAATCCTTTGCTTCGCTGCCGTATGCTCCGATGTTTTGTACGGCTGAAGCTCCAACCTCGCCTGGGATGAGTGAGAGATTTTCCAAACCATACATATTATGCTGGATGGTATAGTCCACCAACTCGTCCCATATCACTCCTGCTCCTACGCGTAAACGACAGTCTTCAAGTTCCTCTATTGTCGTGATTCTCGAATGCAGAATGGTACCCTTGTAGTCATCGAGAAATAGCAGGTTGCTGCCTCCTCCGATATGCAGAACGGGGCTTTGTCCTATTACTGATAGAAGTTCGTCCGGAGTGTTATACTCAATTAAAGTGTTGCATTTGGCGGAAATTCCAAATGTATTAAGACTCAGTAGGTTATAGTCATGCTTAATTTTCATAAGAAATTAGTTTCCATCCGCTGTTATCTCGACGAAAATCAAAGATGTTCATCATGCTGTTCGATATTCCGCACTGAAGCATTAGTATATGGGTGGGGTTTGGATAATCCTGTCCGAAATCGATGTTTACAAATCTATTTTCTGGCATCTCTGGGCGGAATGCAGGCCATTGTCCACGTTCTATTGTCCCCACAATTTCGTCTTCTTCCTCTTCTTCTTCATCGCCGATTTTCACACGTAGTTGTTCGGCAACGTTTTCCAACTGGAAAACACTATCAGCAACAAACTGTCCGTAAAATTTCATAAAGTCGCTAAGTTGCTGAGGCATTCCTGTGTGGTTGCTGCTGGTCAGATACCAACGTCCATCGTTACGAGTGAACTTGTAACATTTCATATTCTGTTGCTCCAGTTCAATCACCTGCATCGTTATGCAATCCAATATTGTGTCACTTTCCAGCATTTCCATCTGACTGCGGTCTCCCAGTAGGATTGTGTAGTAGTCGTTACCAGGTAACAGAAATTCGCTGCGGAACTGCTTTCCGCTATTCAGCGTGCGCTCTGTACCATTAAGTTCTGTAATAGGTAATGGAAATCGCACTCGTTGAGCTTGGAAACGCTTGTCGTGTGTGAAGGCAAAAATAAAATCGCCGAAAACCTCGGTAGGCACTTCTTCCATTGACAGTCCATCGTTGTCTTCTTCTTCAAAGAATAAGGTAGAGTCGTTGTCCAGTGAGTCGGCAAATTCCAACGAATCTGCTGTTTGGTTATCTGCACCTGTGTTTCCTCTCCCGCACGATATTACTGCCGCCGTTATGATGCAAAGCACGAGAAATCTACTAATTTTACCAATCATTGCTTATAAAGCTGTAAAAAGTTTTGCAAAGATATAAAATAATTAGTAAATGGTAAATGGTAAATGGTAAATTATTTGTATTTTTGCCGAGCAAAAACGAATAATACAATATATACTATGATAGAGAAGATTAAAGCACTTATTGAGGAAATCAATGCCCTGCATGCTTCTAACGCCGAGGAGGTTGAGGCTCTGCGCATTAAATATCTTAGTAAAAAGGGCGAGGTAAATGCCCTGATGACCGATTTCCGCAATGTCCCCGCTGAGATGAAGAAAGAGGTGGGAATGCGTATCAACGAACTTAAAGCATGTGCCTTGGATAAAATCAACTCCCTGCGTGATGCAATGCAGGTGGCAGAAGTCGCTGGTGGCGATGTTGATCTTACTCGTACTCCATACCCCGTGCAACTTGGTACACGTCATCCGCTGACACTTGTCAAAAACGAGATAGTGGACATTTTCTCCCGTCTTGGATTTACTTTGGCAGAAGGACCAGAAGTAGAAGACGATTGGCACGTTTACTCGTCTATGAATTTTGCTGATGACCATCCAGCACGTGATATGCAGGACACATTCTTTGTGGAGGCCCACCCAGATATAATTCTGCGTTCGCATACTAGTTCGGTACAGGCACGTACAATGGAGCGCCAGCAGCCTCCCATCCGTGTTATCTGCCCTGGTCGTGTATATCGCAACGAGGCCATTTCTGCTCGTGCCCACTGTTTCTTCCACCAGGTAGAGGGACTTTATATCGATAAGAATGTATCGTTCGCAGACCTTAAGCAGGTTCTGTTGCTCTTTGCACAGGAAATGTTCGGTACCGATACCAAGATACGTCTTCGCCCATCTTATTTCCCCTTTACAGAACCTTCTGCTGAAATGGATGTATCATGCACCATTTGCGGAGGCAAGGGCTGCTCGATGTGTAAGGGTGCCGGTTGGTTGGAGATTCTGGGCTGCGGAATGGTTGACCCTGCTGTTCTTGAGGCCAATGGCATTGATAGTTCAGTATATACCGGATATGCCTTTGGAATGGGCATAGAGCGTATTGCCAACTTGAAATATCAGGTAAAAGACCTGCGTCTATTCTCTGAGAATGATGTGCGTTTTCTCGATGAATTTAAGAGTGCCTGATTGACAAATATCAAGAAAACTGCGCATTCCTGCATAAAGGAGTGCGCTTTTTTTGTGCATTTCAGAAATGTCCGTACCTTTGCATCGTCATCAAGAAATAAAGAGATAGTTTAGTTAGTAAATTATAGTTGTTAGTTTTTAAGGTAAGATTGTTTTCATGGTTTAGCCGTTCGATGTCGTGAGATATCGGACGGTTTTTTTATAAAGAACTATTAATGTTTGTGGGGATAGTGGGGGGTAGGACTATATCTTTGCAAGGCCGCCCTGAGATGTTTCCTTGTAGAGAGATGGGAGGTCGTGACCAGTTTGCTTCATTACTTGGACTACACGGTCGAAAGAGACACGGTGCTGTCCGTCGGAGAGTGAGGCATAAAAGTTAGCATCAAGAGCACGTGCAGCCGCGAAGGCATTGCGCTCGATGCAGGGGATTTGCACAAGACCGCACACAGGGTCGCACGTCATACCCAAATGGTGCTCCAGTCCCATCTCTGCGGCATACTCGATTTGATTCACGCTTCCACCGAACAACTGGCAGGCTGCTGCTGCCGCCATAGCACTGGCAACACCGACCTCACCTTGGCAACCTACGTCGGCTCCGCTAATACTTGCATTGTGTTTAACTAAGTTGCCTAAAAGCCCGGCAGAAGCGAGTGCATGTAGGATACGCTCTTCGCTGAAGCTATGACCGCTACTGAGATGATATAGCACGCCGGGGAGCACGCCACACGAACCACACGTTGGTGCAGTGGCAATTACTCCACCAGAGGCATTCTCCTCGCTGACAGCAAGTGCGTAGGCAAATACAAGTCCTGCGCTCTGCAGATTAGCTTTATAACCCTTAGCCTTGGTGTAATAGACAGGAGCCTTACGCTGAAGACCAAGCGGTCCGGGTAGCACTCCCTCGCGATTGATACCGCGTTCCACAGCCTCCTGCATAACCTTCCATACCTCACGCAGGTAGTCCCAGATCTCTGTGCCCTCGTACTGTTCCACGTATTCCCATAGTGAGCAACCTGTTTCGTGGCACCAGAAGATAATCTCGTCCATAGTCGTCAGCGGATAAACCTGCCGGTGGTCAATCTCATCACCTGGACCTTGCGACAGCGCACCTCCACCGATGCTATATACAGTCCACTCATCGAATAGCGAACCGTCTGGCTGACGCACTGCGAACTTCATAGCATTTGGGTGGTATGGTAGCCGTGTCTCAGGCTCCCAATGCAGGTCCACAGGTCCTTGTTGCTCAAGCACTCGCAGGATAGCCACGTCAGTCATGTGTCCCTTACCCGTAGCTGCCAACGAACCATACAATACAACATCGAAGGCCGTAGCCTCGGGATGTCGTTCGAGATAGCGCTTGGCTGCCGATTGCGGCCCCATAGTGTGGCTGCTTGACGGTCCAATTCCTATGCGATATAAATGCCTAAGCGATTCCATTAATTAGATTAGGTATTGGTCGCTGATACTCTCATTGTTGATGACACGACTTATAGTTGATGCTATAAGATCTGCCACGCTCAACTGCTTCACCTTTGCACATTTGCCTCGGTAAGGAATTGAGTCCGTAAACACCATCTCCACGAGCGGGCTCTTCTCAACTCTCTCGTCTGCAGGGTCACTCATTATGCAATGACTGGCGATTGCGCGGACACTCTTTGCACCATTCTCCATCATCAATTGTGCAGCCTTGGTAATAGTGCCACCTGTATCCACAATGTCGTCCAGTAGAACCACGTTGGCATCCTGTACTTCACCGATAATCTGCATAGTGGCAACCTCATTGGGACGGCGTCTTGTTTTATTGCACATCACCAGCGGACACTGCAGGAACTTACTGTACGTAGATGCACGTTTCGAACCGCCGACGTCGGGAGTTGCAATCACCAAGTTCTCGAGGTTCAGGCTCTGGATATAGGGTAGCATAACGCTGGAGGCATAAAGATGGTCCACTGGAATATCAAAGAATCCCTGCTCCTGGTCGGCATGAAGGTCCATTGTAATCAGGCGATGAATGCCTGCTACGCTAAGCATGTCTGCAACAAGTTTAGCACCAATGGCTACACGGGGACGGTCCTTACGGTCTTGACGCGCCCAGCCGAAGTATGGAATCACCGCGTTTATCGTCCGTGCAGATGCACGCTTGGCGGCATCAACCATCAGCAACAGTTCCATAAGGTTGTCGGCGTTGGGGAACGTTGACTGAACTAAAAATACGTCACGTCCACGGATGCTCTCCTCGTAACTTACGGAGAATTCACCGTCGGCAAAGCGGGTTATTACCAGATTGCCCAGAGGACAATCCAAAGAGGCACAGATTTTTTCGGCCAAATAGCGCGATTTTGTGCCACTAAAGACCAGAAATTGTTTGTTCTGCATAATGATATTGGTGGAGTGTTTTATATTATCTTTTACCCTTAGCAACTAAACTTACTCGGTTATTTGACGAAGTTTGCGGAAGTGAGCGATGAGGTCCTTGAAGTCATAGCCCCGGTGTATGTTGAAGCGCTTCCAAAGGTCTCCACGTATAACCACGCCGCCAAAGCCGAACTGCTTTATCTCATTGATATTTTCAAGCGATATGCCTCCCTGAGCCATCACGTGCTTGTCGATGATGCCTTGTCTGGTGGCTAAATGCAAATCTTCAGCGGTGAATCGTGATACATACGTTGGTTCCGATATGCTGTCATATACGTTCTTCAGTATTACGTATTTGCTTTTGGGCTTCAGTTCCTTTACCTCTTCCAGTGTATAGCATGTACGGCTCACCATGTCGTGATAGTCGGGTGGAGCTGTCGGATTATGGTGACTCAGATGTATCCCCATGAGGTTGAACTCCTCTTTCAGGTAGAAATGGTCGTGAACCACTATGCGTTTGTGGTACTCTTCCGGAAGTAAGGTGAGTAATCGTTCGCAGAACACCGGCTCACTATTAGGTTTACGAAGATGCAGAATATCCAGTCCTTCCTCGAAGAGAGTCAACAATATCTTGTCTTCCTCAATAAAGAAATCGGGTGATGTAAGTAGGATTAGTTTCATGTCGTCCTGTAAATTCTTGGGCAAAGATACAATTTCGCGAGCGATTTTCCAAAAATATTTGAGCCTTTTATTGCTGCGATATGTTTTTCGCCACTATATACCCTGTAGTCCAGGCGGCCTGAAGATTGAAGCCACCTGTTATTGCATCAATGTCCAACACTTCACCGGCTGCGTAGATATTTGGGAAACGTTTCAGAGCCAAAGTCTTGGAATTTATTTCGGAAAGTGCTATGCCTCCGCAAGTTACGAATTCTGCCTTGTGCGCACATCGTCCTGTCATTGGGTATGTGTCCGCCGTAAGTACGCTAGTCAATCGGTTCATCTCTTTTTGATTAAGAGCATTCCATCTCTGGCTTTCAGCTATTCCTGCACGGTGCAGAAGATACTGCCAGTGGCGTGCAGTCAAGTGGCGAGGATGCTCATTCGTCACCATCTTACCCTCGCGAGCATATTGCCTTAGTCTCTCACGCACCTCCTCTTCGTTAGCTCCCCTCATCCAGTTGACGTTCAAAGTAGCTTTGTACCCCTGTTCTGCCAAGTGTCGTGCGGCATACGATGACAAACGCAATACTGCTGGACCGCTCATACCGAAGTGCGTTATCAATAGTATGCCTCGCCCCTCGAACTTACTTCCAGCAATACCTATCTTTACATCTTCCACCACCGTACCACTTAGCTCGTGAAGTCCCTTGTCCTCGATGTTTAAGGCAAAGAGCGATGGAACAGGCTCAACAACTTTCAGTTCTAATGGCTCCAGAAACGATATACCAGCTTTGCGTGGACTGCCTCCTGTGGTTACAACAATACGGTCATAATCCTCCGGCAATGTATCTATCTTGCATCTTGTCCTAACTTCTATTCCACCTTCGCGCATCAATCGAGCCAGTGTGCCAACAATCTCCATTGCGTCTTGCGAGCAAGGAAACACACAACTGTCCTCTTGTACGGTCAGCTTCACTCCTTCCTTCTCCCACCAACGCATAGTCTCCCGTGGGCCGAACTCTCGGAATAGTCGCTCCATCAGTCTGAAACCTCGCGGATAAGCCTCTTTCATCTGTCCGATATCCTCGAAGGTATTTGTCAGATTGCACCTGCCTCCTCCCGTGATAGAAAGCTTCGCCATTGGCTTGTTTGCACGTTCGAAGACCGTTATGTCCACGTCCTTCATCCTTCGTCGCAGGTTCACAGCGCAGAAACATCCTGCCGCTCCGCCTCCTATAATTGCAACTTTCATGCCACAAAGATATAAAAAGTTGAGAGTTTAAAGTTGAGAGTTGAGAGTTTTTTCTTATTTTTGCAGAAATTTGAAGACGTATGATTGCTTTATATATAATAATAGGTATAGTACTCGGTATAGCAGTTTCTGCCTACTTTATCGCCCGACTGCGTACACGCAATGCTGTATTACTGCAGAAGTGTTCCCATCTCAATGAGTCGCTAACCCTTCAAGCTTCTCAGACCCAACGCTATGTCGATGAACTCAAGGAGCAGCATCAACGCCAGCTCGAAAAAGCGGAGTTGCAATATAAAGATGCTTTGAATCAGCTCCATCATCAACACGAAGAGCTAACAGCCAAGCAGATGCAGCTCATCAAGGAACAGATGAACACAGCATCGGAGCATATTCTTAAAGAACGGGCCGAACAACTTTCCGTTGCCAATAAGGAGCAGTTGGCAGGCATTCTCAATCCCCTGCAAACCAATATCCAGCAGATGCGTGAGGCTGTGGAAAAGAGCGATCGTGAGCAAACTGCTACGATGCAACGCCTCGATGCAAGCATCAAAACCTCTTTCCAGTTGAGTCGTGAGGTGGGGGAGCGTGCAGATAAATTAGCGCAGGCCCTTACTGGAGAGAATAAGACCCAAGGCAATTTTGGCGAACTGAAACTGAAACAACTGCTTGAGGATATGGGGCTTGAAGAAGGAGTTCAGTTCGAACTGCAGGAAACCATGAAGGATAAGGACGGTAATACCATCTATGAAGAGGAGGGACACCGTATGATTCCTGATGCAATCCTGCATTTCCCCGACCAGAGAGATGTTATCATCGACTCCAAGATGTCCTTCACAGCCTTTGAGGACTATCATAATGCCGATACCGACGACCAGCGTCAGGAAGCCCTCGTCCGTCACATTGCCAGCATGAGGTCACATGTGAATGAACTTTCGAAGAAAAACTACTCGCGCTACATCAAGGACAATCGCGCTCGACTTGATTTCGTTCTTATGTACGTGTTTTCGGAGTCGGCTCTCCAACTCGCTCTCTCAAATGCCCCAACCTTATGGAAAGAAGCTTACGACAAGGGCGTTGTAATATCCGGTTCCCAGAATCTCTACATGATGCTGCGAGTATTGGAGATGACTTGGCGACAGGTGCGTCAGGTAGAAAACCAACAGCAAATCATGCGTTGTGCCGATGAACTCGTCAATCGTGTCCAGCTCTTTGCCGAAAGGATGGATGATGTAAAGCGTCAGTTCGATAAGACCAATGAAGCCTTCCTTAAAGTAGAGGCCAGCACAGCCGATAGCGGACAAAGCATCATAGTTACGGCTCGTCAACTTCTTCGTATGGGTGCTACGGAGAATCCCAAACGCAAGAAATCCCTCAAAGAAGCTCAAACACCTTCCGAAACACCCGAAATCGCCTCTGAATAATAAATATTTATGCATTATGCATTGTGCATTGTGAATTATTTCGTACCTTTGCGGCCAATGTCACGAGATGGCAGAAATTTCAAACCTATTAAATAAAATTTTAACTAATGGCAACAAAAATTAGATTACAGCGCCACGGTCGCAAAGGCTATGCCTTCTATAGCATCGTGATTGCTGATGTAAGAGCTCCACGTGATGGTAAGTTTACAGAGAAGATTGGTACTTACAATCCCAACACCAATCCTGCCACTGTAGATTTGAAATTCGATCGTGCTCTTTATTGGGTAGAGTGTGGTGCACAGCCCACTGATACCGTACGTAACATCCTCAGCCGCGAAGGTGTATACCTGATGAAGCATCTGAAGGGTGGTGTAAAGAAGGGCGCATTCGATGAGGCTGCTGCCGAAGCAAAGTTCGAGGCTTGGAAGGCTGACCGCCAGAAGGGTCTTGCTGCTGCTGAAGCAAAACTCGCCGCCGACAAGAAGGCTGCTGCCGCAGCTCGCATGGAAGCCGAGAAGCAGGCCAACGCAAAGGTTCAGGAGAAGGTAGCCCAGAAGCGTGCTGCCGAAGCTGCTGCTAAGGCTGAGGCTGAAGCTGCTGCTGCATCAGAGAACACCGAAACTACAGAGACCAACGCTGAAGCTACCGAGGCTTAAGCTTTAATCAAGTTAAAAATTTTATTCTAATAGATTTTTCCAAACACAGCAGGAGGGCTCAGCCGTGAGGTTGGGCCCTCTTATATTTTATATTAAAAAATCGGTCGAAAGTTTTGTGCATTCGTCTTTTATTCGTACCTTTGCACTCGCTTTCAGGAAACAGAGAGCAATCGGGGTGTAGCGCAGTTGGTAGCGTTCCTGGTTTGGGACCAGGCGGTCGCCCGTTCGAGTCGGGTCGCCCCGACAATTAATTGAAGATTGAAAATTGAAAATTGTAGTTAGCCAAGGGCTATATTAAGTCTTATGCGAAACTCGACGTTCAATATTCAATCTTCAATTTTCAATATGCAGATTCTTCGTTTGGCTGTGCCCAGTGTGGTGACGAATATCACTGTACCGCTGTTGGGACTGGTGGATACTACCGTTGTGGGGCATATGGGACGTGCTGAATACATTGCTGCCGTTGCTATTGGTTCTACAATCTTCAATATGGTCTATTGGCTCTTCGGCTTCCTTCGCATGGGCACTACTGGCATCGTCTCGCAGGCTCACGGAGCGGGCGATGAACGAGGCATTCGAGAGGGACTTATGCACAGCTTCACATTCGGTTTGTTCATTAGTTTCTGCATATTGTTGTTACAAACACCTCTGTTGCGCCTTGCGCTGTGGATTATGGAGCCTTCACAAGAGGTGGCTCATTTAGCCTCCGACTATTTCAGAGTCTGCATTTGGGGAGCTCCGGCCATGCTCTCGAGCTATGCTCTGTCGGGGTGGTTCATTGGTATGCAGGACACTCGTACTCCTATGCGAATGGCAATCCTGCAAAACTTATTGAACATCCTCTGCACCATACTCTTCGTCTTTGTATTCCATCTGGGAGTGCAAGGTGTGGCTTTGGGAACGGTTGTCGGACTTTATTGTGGCTGCGCATACGCTGCCCACTGCCTACCCCCATCCCCTCCCCAAGGGAAGGGAGAACCTGCTTGTTCTGAGCGGAAACTCCCTTCCTTTGGAGGGGTTGGGGGAGGCTTGTTTCTGCGCACGCTGTGTCTGGTGGCTGTTACTGTCTATTTCACTACGGCCGGTAGCAGAATGGGTACTATGGTGTTGGATGCCAACGCCTTACTGATGCAGTTCTTTATGGTGTTTTCCTATTTTACTGATGGACTGGCGAATGCTGCAGAGGCGCTGAGCGGCGAGTATGTGGGGCGGCAGGATAGGGTAGGACTTCGACTTGTTATTCGTAGTTTGTTCCTGTGGGGCTTCGTTCTTGCCCTCGTCTTTACGGTTCTGTATGCCCTGTGCGGAGCGTGGATTCTAACATTGTTTACCAATCAGCAGGAGGTCGTTACATTTGCCCGTCCTTATCTGCCTTGGATTGTTGCTGTTCCCTTGGTGGGTTTTGCTGCCTTTGTATGGGACGGCGTATATATAGGAATGACGCTGACCAGCAGGATGTTCTTTTCCATGCTCGTCAGCGCCATCGTCTTCTTCGCCTCGTGGTTCCTGCTCCACCATTTCACGCAATCTCAGGCCGATTTTCACGCCTCCCAGCTCGGAAATCACGCCCTCTGGTTCAGTTTCCTCGCCTATCTCGCCACTCGCAGTCTCATGCAGACCCTACTTTTCGGACGCAAAAAATGAATTTTGCCACATGCCACATGCCACATTAAGCACCTTCAATACCCTCTGAAAAAGAATGACCCAGCCGTTTCGACTGGGTCATTCTTCTTATTATCACTCTTAACTCTTCGCTCGGCATCTGCGTAGCAGTGACGCTTGCGTAGCGTAGAGGAGCAAGAACTCTTAACTTTTAACTCTTAATCTTAATTCTTAGTTAATCCTCGTATTCCTCCCTCCTCTTCAGATTCATGGGAAACCAGCCGCGCTGGACGCGACGATGCTGTTGGTGCAGTTCCAGTATGCTCCAGAAGCAGGAGAAGGCGACGACGCCGAGGATGATGCTCGCGTATTCATTCGGGACGAAAAGCGAGGCGACGAGGGCGACAATGCCGGCCACGAGGAACAGAGGCCAGCACTGCTTGCCGAAGTGGTATTCGCTCTTGATGACCAAGGGGTGGAAGACTCCGATGGTCAGAAACGTGGCAAGGCCGATGATGAGTCCGATGTAGTTCATAATAGAAAGTGTCCCTCTCACTAAATCCCTCCCACGAATGGGAGGGACTTTGGGAGGACGTTGTTAGGTTTATTTCAAGACTTTGCTAACCGTTGTGCTTCCGTCGGCGTTGCGCGACTGTATCAGATATATACCGCGACGGGGCGTGGCGACGCGCTGCCCGGCCATGTTGTAGATGCCATCCGCGAAGGGGGCTGCCGCCTTGCTGACGCTTACGGACGTGATGCTCCCGATGGGATAGAAGTCCGCGGGCGACGTGTCGCCCTTGAAAGCGAAGTAGGCCTTGTGGGCAGGGTTGACGAAGGTGGCTCCGTCGGTGGCCGACCAGTTGAAGCCCGTTTCTCCCTCTTCGTTTTCGGTCAGGGTGTAGTAGTAGCTGCCGCCGTGCGTCAGTTCGTCAGCATCCGTTCCGCGTAATTGGTTGTTGGGGTCCACGGCTTTCTTCTTGGTGGTGGGCATCATGTCATAGACGCCGGGCGTGGCCTTCAGCACGATGGCCTGACCTGCGGGAAGCACAGTGCCCGGCTCCGTGAAACTGCGGTTGACCGTGATTTGGCCGTTCTTTTGTATGCATGTATAGGCTTCCATGCCCTCGGGGAGCAGGAAACTCTGGTCGCTGTAGTAGAAGGTGGTGTAGCCCGAAGCGGGAACCTCGACCCTGACGAACGGTCGTTTGTAGGTGATGTCAAATCCTTGGAAATTGAACCATTGTGCTTCGCTGGTCACGGTTGCCGACAAGGTCATTTGCCTGTCATCGACGATGATGTCCGTCAGCCGCGTCTGGGCGACGTCGCTGGCAAGAGTCTGTGCGGCGCCGGCTGCCGTCTCGTCGGCATTCATCAAGACTTCATTCTCTATAATCTTGTCCCTCGTGGGCATGTTGCCTTTGACGGTGCTTTGCGTCTGAGCCGTTACGGCAGGCACCTTCCCCGTGGCATCGTTGCGATAGAATCCGTGGAAGACGACTTCATAGACGCCGTTGGGGAGGTCGGTCTGCGTTTGTTCCAATGTGATAGGCTGGTGCAATACTTCGATGTCGCCTTCCTTGATGGTCGTGGTCGTTTCTGTCCAGTCGGCAGTCGTGTTGTTGCCCAGCATGTCGGCATTGGTGAACAGAGCACTGACATCCAGTTCGGCGTCCACGTAGGGCGCAGCGGAAAGAATGAGGTTGCGTGTGGCTGTGCGAATTGTTCCTACTGTGGCATCGGCGGCAACGTATGCCTGGTAAGCCTCTTGCAATTCGTCGGCAAATTCAGCTTCCTTCTCCGCATCTACGATAGCTTGATAGACATTGTAGAGCTGTTTCCGCTCTTTGTACAGGGCATAGTTGCCGTTGGAGATGTCCTTCGCGGGGATGAATGCCCAATGGACAAAGTTGCGGCCGTTTCTTGTGGTGAGCGGACCACCGTAGGCATAGGTCACATCGAGCAGGGCATCCTGGCTGTCGGACTTCAGGGTGTAGAGCTTGCCCATCGGAGAGTCTATGCCCCGATAGGTGAATGTGCCTTCCGTCTTCGAACGGTCGCTCCACACGTTTGCGGCATCGGACAGGCATCCGATATACGAGCTGGCCTTGTCGCGGAAGGAGAGGAACACTTTGCCTGCGGAGCTCTTCGATACACCTATCCTGAATCTGTTGGCCACACTCTTGTCGCCCTTAGGAAGACGCTGGGACACGGTTTGGGTGTTCCAACTCATTCCGTAGGTGACAAAGGCATCCGCATCCACATTGTACAGATAGACGTTGTCCGACGTCGTTATTTGTGCCAAATCCTTGCCAGGCACCACGGGAGGCGCCCAAGCGCTGCCCTCTTCGGCTTCGGCTTGGTTCATCAGCTGCGCTATTTCGTCTTGGCCCAATGCGTAGTTGTAGATGCGCAGGTCGTCAACGTAGCCATTCATCAGAGGGATGTCTGCCTTCTGGCCACAGCCGACTAAGTTCAGCACGGGACGCAAGTCGGAGAGCCGGACATCGACGTGTTCGGAAGCGGCAACCTCGGCACCATCCACATACAAGGCAATGCGCCCAGAACCAATGGTCAGCGCCAGATGGTGCCACCCCTGCGGCGTCTGCGAGGCTTCCAGCGTTTGCGAGGTTGCTCCGTTTTTCAGCGTCAGGCGCATCTTCCCGCCTTGATTCAGCGAGAGGCTGGCTTCGTGGTCGGCATCTGCGCCAAAACTGAACAGCTGGCTTCCCTCGGGGAAACTTCCGGGATTGTAAACCCATGTGGTGATGGAGGAGTGGGGCAGAGAAGTCGTCAGAGCGGGAATGGCCATGTAGTTGGAAGTGCCGTCCAGCATAAGTGCGGCCCGTCCGGAACGATGATGGCCGTCGGCGTTCGAAAAACCGCGTGCATCGGCAACGACACCATCTAACAGGTTTTCCGAAAGGTCGGCTGCCGACTGCTCAAACTCGTATCGTGCCACAAGTCCTTGTTCGCCGGAGGTGCTGGCGGACACCGCATCGGATTTCTCTGAACGGTTTTGCGAATAGTCAACGCTCACGACGGCGTATTCATAGGTGACACCCTCGCAGCAACTGTTGTCGATGAAACATGGAACCATGATGTTGCGCCCGATGACGTCGAACTCCGTAGCCGAGGCTGCACGCTTCTCGCCACGCAGCACGAGGAAACCATAGAAGTCGCGGTCTTGCGTGTTTGCGTCCCATCGGAGCGCAATGGAGTGATTCTTGGGTGTGGCGGTGAGCCCCGTCGGCTTGGCGGGTGGCGTCGTTTCGTAGGTTGCATCGGCTGGCAAGAGTCTCCACAACTGTTGGTCCTCGTCGGCTTCGGCACAGATTTTGACAGCGGCGTTGTTCGTCGTGCTTCCATTGGGAATTTCGAGGTACAAGCCCGACTGATAGTTGCGAATCCTGTAGTATCCGTCGCCGGCGTATTCGAACGTCCATCGTTGGTTCTCGGCATTCGTGACGGGGTAAACGCTCACCGTACCGCCAATCTTGACCTGGAAGCCGCCCGTCTCCATGTTCATGCTCGCATTCCTGACACTGTGGACATAGAACCCTGTCAGGTCTCCGCCGTTGTCCTTCAGCGCTTCCAGCGTCCATTTCTGGTAGGCGTAATTCTTGTTTTCGTATTGTACGACGGCAGCGGAATTGCTTGTCGAACCGCCTTGGATGGTAAGCAGTTTCTGTGTCTTTTTGTTGACGATGATGTATTCCTTGTCGCTGGTCAGGGGGCAGAGAGGTATGTCCTCACCCTGATGAATCTGCACGGTGCGTTCGGCGCTCTTCTGATATTTATCGCCGTAGCGGTAGCCTCCTGGCAGCATAATTGGGTAGGAGAAGTACGGCCCCTTGCCATCGAAATAGACGGGCTTGTCCGTGCTCACATATTCATAACTGCACGGGAATGCCTGACGCTCGCTGGTGCCAGCAAAAGCCTTCACCACACCATTCGGCATCCGATAGACGGCAGCTGCTGTCCAGGCGGCGCGGTTCTCGCCGTATCCCAGTCGTGCACCACCTTCGCTGGTGGCCAGGCAGAAGTCACCGCGTGAGGGACCGACGGTGCCCCACCAAATGCCGTTTTCCATGCCATACTGCACACCCACGATGCCCTCCATCACGTTGTGTAATTCATCATTTGTAGGTACGTTCCCGTCGGCCTTCACCTTCGAGTAGAATTCGGCATAGTTGTCGAAAGAACCTGCCAACTGGTGCGTGTTCCCTTCATCGACATAGGGCTTCATGTGGTTGTACCATTCCCACGCCCCATCGTTGTTGCAGGTGTTGCCTGCGCAAATGCGCATCCCATCGAAGAACGGGTCTTCGCGAATCAGTTTGGCGACGGCCTTGAAGTCGTCCTTCGTTCCTTGGTTGCTGGCGGTGACGTCTGGCTCGTTGAAGGGAGCGATGGCCACCACGTTCACACCATAGTCCTGGGCGTACTTGACGGTTGCTTTGATGACTTTGTACCATTCTTCCGGGTGATGGAGAAAGACATCGACATTGATATCTACAGGGTCGGAATTGAGTAGCAAACCCGTAGGACGGCTGAGGGAGATATGGTTCAGTCGCGACCGCAGGTATTGCTGTTGTCTTTGGGAGAGATTCCCATTGGCGTCCACAGGGTCCATGACTTGAAACGAGAATCTGCCGTATGTCAGATTGTCAAGTCCGATGAAGTTGACGCCTCGCCGAACATTCCCTTCGTCGTCCCAGGCAGTGTCCATCCCCCAATGAATGGGGGTGGGAACGCCAGCATCGGTATATTTGAAAGGTATCTTCACCGCATTCCGCTCTCCCAGCTGGAGATACATGGAAGCGCGTGGGGTGAGGGTCGTTGAAACAACGTTGCGGGGGTCGTTGGCTGCGCCCCCCTGTTCGTGGATGTTGTCTGCTAAAATCGAACCTGCTGAAAGGAAGAAGGTTCCGATGATTAGAAAAAGTTTTTTATTCATGATATATTTAGTTAGTATCTACTCCTCCTCTCGATTGAGGGAAGGGGTAGGGATTGTCGTTTAGAATTTGAAGCTGTCCGACTTCACGTAGATGCGGTAGTCCTTGATGCTTTCAGGGGCACCTTCCTCCATGCGGGGCAGGTACTGGAAGCCGCTCATCGTCTTGTCCTGACCCATATCGATGATGACGGTGTGGGGGAACTGAACGCCGCGGTTCGTGCTCCAGTAGGTGCTCTCCTGCAGGTCGAATATCTTGTCGGCATTCTTGTTACCGCTCTGCACATCCTCGTCGTCAGCATAGGCTATCTGCCAAGGTTCGCGGCTCAGACGCTGACCGCTTTCGTCGAGCATGTACCACTCGGCGATGCAGCAATATTCGCGGTTCCAGTGGCTGTTCAGAGCTTCAATGCAGATATAGCGACCCGTTACCGGCTTGTCGAACTTCACCTCTTGCCAACCGTTGCCAGCCTTAAATGTACCCACCTTGACGGGAGTTTCACCCGTAAGGTCAAGGTTCTGGCCTTCGGCACGATGGGTCTGCGGGCCTTCGAGGTTCAGTTTGTCGATGATTGGTTTCTGGAGTCCCTCGATGGTCTTCTCACCACGTGGTCCCATCACATCGAGCACAATCACCTCGTTACGGCCCTTCTTCAGCCAGCAACCGGGCATGTAGAGAGTCTGCTGGGGACCGATATACCAATGGCGACCAATAGCGTGACCGTTGACATACACCTGTCCCTTGCCCCAGTTCTCAAGGTTGAGGAACGTATCGCCTACCTTCTTCAGGTCGAAGTAGCCGCGATAATATCCGGGAATGGACTCACCTCCCTGCCAGTCATTTGTCGGAATTGGATTAGAGTGTGCACGAGTGTCCTTTGGCGCTTTGAGAGCGCGGACGGCATCCTCGTATTCATCGGGTATACGGCATTTCGTCCAGTTGATGGGCTTCAATGTTGTCTCTATTCCTTCCACCTCTGCTGTGATGATGGGTGCTGAAACGAGGCCCTTGAAATCCTTGATGGCACGTCCGAAGTTGATGCGACCCATACCCTCCACGAGGATGGTCAGTTCATCGCCCTTTTTCACGGCAGGCAGTTTCAGTGTCTGTTCGTGCTTCACACGGTCAACCTTTCCTATGAACTTGCCGTTGACGAACACCTGAGCATAGTCGTGAGCGTCCAGCTTGAGGATGCTCTGCACGGGGATTTCTGGCAATGTCGTTGTATAAATCATCGAGCCCCATCCGAAGTTCATTTCTTCGAAGGTCATCAGTCCGCCCATTTTGGCTATGCTGTCTGTGCCGCAGATGATGGGAGCAAACTCCTTCAGTTCGAACTTGGGGATAGCGATGGTGGGGTATTCCTTGGGCACGTTGGAAAGTTTCTTTGTGCCTTCCCACTTGTTGTCCATGGGATTCCAGTCACCGCTGTACTTCTGCATAGCCTCGCGCAGCTTCCAGTATTTATCGGTTGTCTGACCAGCTTCGTTAATGGGGGCATCGTAGTCGTACGAGGTTACATCGGGAGCGAAGCCAGGCGAGTTAGCACCTGCCCAGTGGCCCCAGTTGGTGCCTCCGTGGGTCATGTAAAGCGAGAAACTGATGCCTCTGTCAAGCATCTGCGTGATGCCGTCCACCATAGCCTCTGCACCACGTGTCTCGTGGCGTCCGCCCCATTTGTCGAACCATCCGCTCCAGAACTCCGAGCACATCTTGGGAGAGTTAGGGCGCAGTTCGCCAAGTTTGCGGAACTCGTGGTCGATGTTGGCACCAGTACCGAAGTTCATAGTCCATGTGAGGTCATCCAGGCCGTTCTTTGTGAAATTTGATGACCAGTCGCACTGGAACAGTTCCACCTTATCGAAACCGCTCTTCCTTATTATATCGCGCACGGCAGATATGTAAGGTTTGTCTTCGCCGTAGGAGCCGTATTCGTTCTCCACCTGCACCATAATGATGGGACCGCCCTTCTCGATTGTAAGGTCGCCAATCTGTTCGCCCACCTTCTTCTCGAAGATTTCCAGACGCTCCATGAAGAACGGGTCTTGCTCACGCAGCTTAATATCTTTTTTCTTAAGCAGCCACCAAGGCAGTCCGCCCATTTCCCACTCTGCACAAACGTATGGACCAGGGCGCACGATGACGTACATACCGTTCTTCTGTGCCAGTTTCACGAAGGCGCGGATGTCGTTGTTGCCAGTGAAATTGAACTGGTCCTGCTGCGGTTCGTGCGAGTTCCAGAAGATGTAGATACACAGGGTGTTCATACCCAGCGCCTTGCACATCTGTATGCGCTGCTCCCAGTAAGGCTGTGGGATGCGAGGGTAGTGGACTTCGGCAGCCTTCACTACAAAGGGCTTGCCGTTCAAAAGGAATGTTTTTTCACCAATGGTGAAAGAACCTGGCTTCGATGCTGCCGTTGCTGTCATACACAACAAGGCAAACATAGCAAACAAGAGTGTGCGTGATTTTTTCATGATGTGTTTTTTATGATAATTTGCACAAAGATAGGAAATAATTGTGAATTGTGCATTATGCATTGTGAATTTATTTATACCTTTGTATTAATATTCAATATTAATTCGTAATTGTAATTAAATAAAATTATGGCAATGATTGAGTGCCCGAAATGCCATCATCACATATCGTCGATGGCAAAGGCTTGTCCTGAATGTGGTACACCTGTTAAGATTGAAGAGTCCGTTGCTGATGAACCCGTCGCTGAAGCCGCCTCTCCAGTTGAAACACCTACGGCAGAGGCTCCAAAAACTGCTCCGAAGGAAAAGAAGAAGGAGGGAATGGGCGGAATGATGTTCTTGGTGCTGGCTCTCTTGCTGTCTTTGCTCATTGGTGGTCTATACCTATACGACTACATTCTGCAGCGTCAACGAGAGCGTCATGCCTACGAACTTCTGCAGGACTGCTCGAATCCTGACCGCTACGAGGACTATATTGCACGTTTCCCGAAAAGTGAACACATAGACGATGTGCGTCAGCGTCTTGAGGAGGTCTCTCGTCAACAGGAAGAGTGGCTGCATCTGATTTACAACGGCTCTCACCGTGAACTTCAGGCTTTCATAGCAAAGCACCCCACAAGTCCCTATTTGAAAGTCGCGCAGACACGTCTCGATTCACTTGACTGGACACAGGCATCCACAGCCCACACCTTAGAGGCCGTTTCGCAATACATGACTGAGCACCCCGACGGCTATTTCATCGACCAGGCAGAGACCTTGCGCCAAACCATTGAGCGCCAGCGAGCCGAAGCAGCCGCAGCCCGTCGCGATTCCATTGCCCGCACCGACTCCATTGTCTGAACGATAAAGAGTTCAAAGAATTCTTGCTCTTATCAGCACTAAATGAACGGACAGAGCAGTTATGTTCTTGTGCGTTTGTTCTTCCTTCCTTATATATAGAGGAAGAACGAACGAACAAGAATGCACGAACAAAGAACAATTCCGTTTGTGTAAATGCGGGCTCATATCTACATGCAATCTCATCCATTCCATCCAAACCACTATATATATGTAGGTTTGGATGGATGGACGGGATTACGATTTCAACAAAGATTATCTGAGGCTTGTGCATTACTAATCTTTCGCCTCATACATTAGTAATCTTTCGGCTCATACATTAGTAATCTTTCGGCTCATACATTAGTAATCTTTCGGCTCATACATTACTAATGCTTTGGGTGTCACATTAGTAATCTTCCGACTGAAGACCACTAGTATTCCACTTGAAGACCATAGTCCTTCTAAAGCCAACTCTTCATTCTCTGATTCCCACTTTGATAATTAATGGCTAAAATAAAACAGCGGCCCCGAAGGACCGCTGTTTTATTGCTATTGCTTAATGACGAGCTTGCGGCGGTTTTTGATGTAGATGCCTTTTTGAGAAGGCTTGCCATTCAGCTTCTGACCGGAGATGTTGTAGGTGGCGTTCCCTGCATCATCCGTTTTGACGTTGCGAATTCCGGTCGGGTCAACTACTGTGAGCTTGCCGTTGACATAGGTGATGTCGTAGTTCTGGGTGACGGCTCCTGAAATACGGATTTCGTATTCGCCGGCAGGGCTGTCGATGGTGGCGTCGCATTCAAGAACCGGAGCTTCGAGAAGTATGTCTTCGAGCTTCTCACCATTGCGTAATATTGAGTTGTAGTACTCGAACGTGGGATTCTCTTCACCGACGTTGCGAGTATAGGAACGGGCAGTCATGGTGAACGGTGCACGCTCTATGGTGATAGTGCTGTTCTTGAGTGTGACAGTGTCGTTGGTGATGGTTCCACGTTGTGCGATGACGGGGTAGTCGCCGACAGGCGTCTTCTCGTTGACTTCTGTGGTGAAGGTAGGAGTACCGTTGATGGGAGCACCCTTTACAAGGTAGGTGAAGTTAGGATTAGCTCGACCATAGATGCGTGAGGCCGGTTGTGTCTCTACGCATGGTATTCCGGTGTAGGCACTTACCGTGACACCATTTTTGCCCCAACTTGCATCGGCGGTGTAGCTCTCAAGCATCTGTTCGGGTACGAATACGCTGAAGCTTGAAGGCAGGTTCGCCGTTGCAGCCTCAATGACGCTGTTGCCCTCAGGAATTGCTATGAACTTGAGGGCTGAGCAGTTGTAGAATGCCTTTTGTCCGATGTTGGTGATATTCTTTGGAAGATAAATGGTATGGAGTGCGGTGCAAGTGCTGAAAGCATTGTCGGGAATGGTGGTTAATGAGGTGAAGTAGCGTAGTTCCTCGAACGACTTCAGACCACTGGCAGCATTGAATGCTGTGCAGATGTTGGTGACAGCGGCTGCCTCTTCCATACTGATTTCGCCATCCTCGTCATCGTCCCAGCGTCCGATACTGATACTCTTCGCCTTTGCGTCTGCAAAGACGATGTAGTGGAGCTTCTCGCGGATGGATGCAATGGCATCGTTAATCTGCTGCAGGGTGCTTGAGAAATCGTCGTAAACGGCTTGTTCCTCAGTGACATCAAAGTCTTTGGCAACAGCCTTGTCGATGAGTTGTTTCAGTTCCTCGCTTTGTGCATAGATGGTTTCGTCGGCTTCTATTTCGTCGAGTCCGATGAACGACCATTCGCGCTGCGATTGAATGATTGAGCCCGTCACGTCGTAGTATGCGCCGTGAGTAAAGTAGGCCTTTGCGTCGCTGGCGTGTTCGAGGTCGGTGCCCAGATATTCACCTTCTACGTATTCGGCATCTGTTTCGGGCACCTGGAATGTATAGACATTCTCCTTGCCCTGCACAGGCATTATCTTCCACAGGGCGGTCTTGTCGGTGATGCGTGATGTTGCTCCGTCGATGAAGCAGCCCTTCACACCCACACCAATCTTCGAGTCTTTGCTGGTGCGGAACATAATGCCGCTGGCAGACTTCAGATAGTAGATGCTCTCAGGCATATTCTCGTCGTGCATCACCTGGAACACCATCGGCTGGGCATAGGTGATGGCCTGTGTACCATAAGCCTCGCCCTTGTTGAGGTATTCGCCTGTGTTGTAGTTATAGATATACACACGCTCGCCCACGGTAAGTGGGGTGTAGCGTGGAGTACCGACGGCGCGCATTTCCTTGATGGTGCCGAACTTCTTCCACACGGCAGCATTCTCGTAAAGAGCCTTTGAGCCGTATGGCACGTATAGCGTGGCATTGGCAACAGGCGTGTTGTAGAATATGCTGTCGGCAAGGGTGATAGTGGATGGATCGCTGACACTGATGCGGAACTCCTTCAGAGCCTTACAATTGCGGAATGCGCTGCTGCCGATGGTGGTAATCTTGTTGCCGACTTCCACATATTCCAACTTCGTATCGTTTTGGAACGACTGGTAGAAGATACCATAGGCATTGGGGGGCAGAACAACGCGGCGCAGGTTGGTGCACCCCTTGAACGAGTTACCCGTGGTATAGTTAGCCTTTGTGAAGTATTGCAACTCGGTGAACTCCGTGATTTTGGTATTCGTGGCAAACTGCAGGTCTATCTCATCCACGCTGGCAGCCTCGGTGTAGCTGACCTCGCCATCTTTGTTATCGTCGAATACCGATGTTGCTATGCGGCGCACCTCATCGTCGGCGAAGTTGATGAAGTTGAGTTTCTTGCGCAGTTTGCGGCAAGCCTTCTGCATCTCTTCGGCAGAGCTGTTGAAGTCCTCATAGACTATCTGCTCCAACTCTATGTCGGCACGTTTTGACTTACCGAGAGCAAGCAAGTTCTTCAGTTGCAGAGAAGTCTGATAGCGCAGAGTTTCATCTTCGTCGTAGGGAACAAGTACCCACTGGCAGTTCTGGCTGTATGTATTGTAGTCGATGTCGTAGTAGGCTCCGTATGTCGGCGATGACGCATTGCTGTCGTGGCTTGGTACCACACCGAGGAATTGCGATGCATTGTATTCGTCCTGTCCGCTGGGTATCTGCAGTGTGAAGACGTTGTCGCTACCTTCCACTTTTGCCAATTTCCAGTAGGAGGTTTTATCGGAGTTGTGACTAGTTCCACCGTCAACAAAGCAGGCTTTCACGCCCTTGCCAATGGTGTTGTCGCCACTTGTGCGGAACATAATGTGACCGTCCTTGCCCGTGTCGGGGGAGTAGAGGTAATATACTCCGTCGGGCATAGAGGTAGTATTGCGGAACTCGAAGCGCATAGGTTGGTCGGTTTCTTCGACTATAGCCTGAGTACCCCATGCCTCGCCCTTGCTCAGGTACATGCCTGCAGCTACGTTATAGATGTAGTAGGGCTTCTTGGTTTCTATAGTTGTGGCAAACTGACCTCCTGAGAGGGTGCGTTCCTCGTAGATTGTACCGAAGTCACTCCACTGTGGTGCTGTGCGCAGATAGTTACCAAAGCCCTGTTCTGTGTTCAGCGTGGCAGCCGATAGAGTGATACCAGCAAACACCTCATCGCCCATGACGATGCTTTGCGGAGCAATGCTCTTGAGATTCACCGTCTCCAGTTTAGTGCAGCCCTTAAAAGCTTGACGTCCGATGTATTTTATGGTGTTTGGAATGGTAATTTGTTTGAATGCCTGACAGCCTTCGAACATATTATTCTCGATGCGTGTAAGGTTGATGGGCAAAGTTTGGTTTGCCATTACCTTACAACCGGCAAAGGCACTGTCGCCAATAGACATTATGCCGTCGTGCAACGTCAGTTTCATCTTCGCGTTCTTGGCAAAGGCGCAACGGCCTATCGTCTTAACACTCTTCGGTAATTTGATGCCCACCAGCGATGTGCAACCCATAAAGGCTGAGTCGGGGATATTGGTCAGACCGGTGAAGTAGTATAATTCGTTGAACTCGACAATCTTCTGTCCCTTGAATACTGTGCCGAGGTCGGTTACGGATGCTGCTTCGTCAAATGAGAGCTCTGCGTCTCCATCTGTGTCCCATGCTGCAACGCAAAGCTTCTTTACATTGGACTTTGCAAAGGGCATGGGGTGGGTGCCATAGTTCTCTGGTTCACAACCGATGACTGCATTTTCTTCTGTGCTGTAACCGCCAGCACTGCCACCGATGCCTTGCGAGCCTGGGTTAAGTTTGGTGAGCACGTACCAACCATCGCTATTTCCGCCCCAACCCCAGTTGATGTGGAAACAACCGGCTCCGTCATATCCGTCACACACAAAGGCGTGTCCGTTCCATTGACCAGAGGAGTCGACGTTATAACCGCTAAGGTAGAAGGGACGTCCCTGTGCCAGCTCATTGTAGAGTATCTTGTCCCAATTATCCTCACTGTACGACGACTGATAGATGATGCGTGTCTTTGAACCATATCCGAAATATTTCTGGAAGGCTTCAGGCACTTTGGAAGACTGAGCTCCTGAACTGCTATTGGTATAGTCCATATAGACCGATACGCCGCAGTAGTGCATCAACTGTGCTACGGCATTCTGCTGCTTGGCTGTTGCGCTGGATGAGTAGGAATTGAGCATGTTGTCCCAGTCGATGGGTGAACCTGCAGGGATGCCTTCAACAGCCAGATACTTGCCATTATAGTCTGTCCACCCGTTGTACCCTGGCATATCGGCCTGTGTCTCCTTCACCGACTTGGCGCGCTGGTAGTAAAGAACCTGAGCCATTGCCGTTGCCACACAGCCCGTAACCGAACGCCCCTTATCGAAATAGTTGGGGCAATCATTGTTGTAGGGCCACCCTTGGTTCCATGTTGTTGTTACCATTTTAGCGATGGCATCGTGTATAGCTGGCGCGCGCTGAATCGTCTTGTCACTCGTGCGCGTGCTCAGCTCCAGCAGTTCGCTCTCGCGTGAGTCGAGCCAATGACGCATGTTGGGATTCAGTTCATTGTAGTCGAAATCACCATTGTCAGTATAACCTATGACGGGCACGGTGCGGTCGTCGCCGGACATGATGATGAATCCTTCTCCCTCACCACGACTGAAAACATAGTATAGGTCGAGGTCGGCAGAAGCTGACTTTGAACGGCGTGGTGCCAGACGGGCACGGTTGCTTACTGGTGCCAACTGGTGGGCTACGTTGTTTCGTTTCAGATAGTCTATTGCCTTCTGTCTGGCCTGTTCGCGAGTTATTGGCTCTGCGTGAAGGCCGATGGCAACGATTGCACCTAATAGGAGTGCGAAAAAGCGTCTCATTGTAATCATGGTTCTATATTATTTATATTATTCCTTAGAAGATATCATCCCATACGTCGTCAAGACGGTTCATATCCACCAGACGTGTAATCAGTCCGACCTTTGCTCCTGCGGCAATGTTTGCCTCAAGGTCATCAATGTAGAGTGTTTCATCGGGATTGATTCCTGTCTCATTGATTAGATGGCGGAATATGCGCTCGTCGGGTTTTGTCATTCGCAACTGGAAGGAAAGGAACAATTTGTCGAACAGCGATTCGAACTGGATGCCACATTCTGCAGACAGACGTTGCATTTCGCGCCAGTGAATGTCGCCAAGATTGCTCAGGAGGAATGTGCGATGTGTCTTGTGCAGCTCTGCTATACGTTCCAAACGGTGACGAGGCAGACGGAGTATGCTGTTGTAGGCATCCACTAGGTCGCGCCCCGTGGTTCCGGGTAGGCATTTCGGCAGCAATGTATCAATGAATCCTTGTTCGTTCATATTGCCAAGGTCCATTTCATGCATCAGGGCGTGTACATCGAGTTTGTCGGGCGTCAGTCCAAGTCGGGCAAACGATTTTGTAATCCTCTCAATGTCAAGGTCAACAATGATGCCGCCAAGGTCGAATATAACATTCTTTATTTCTTTCATTCCGTTATGATGAGCTTGTTGTTGCATACTTTGAACCGAACATCGGTTCCAGCATATTGAATTCCGTAGATTCGTTCTGAATCGTCGTGATAGTGGGGACGCGGGTCGGAGGCAAGTATTCCTTGTAACGCTTCCAACTGCTTGGGGGTGAAGAGGTGGCTCAGAGTTTCAAGTCCCTCAACCTCCAGTTCTTCCTGCTGTGCCGTTTCCTCTGCAAATCCGCCTTGTGCATCAGGGTGGCAGTCGATATGTGGCAGATAAGGCTTGATGTCAAATATTGGGGTTCCGTTTTTGAGGTCGGCTCCTGCCACATGGATTATTGGTCCTTCTGGTGTTTGCAAATCTATGCCAGTGATGCGAACCGATGAAAGACCGATGGGATTAGGACGGAAAGGAGAGCGTGTAGCGAAAACTCCCATACGTTTGTTGCCTCCAAGACGTGGAGGACGTACAGTAGGCGACCACTGACTGCGATGTGATTCGGAGAAGTCCCATATCAGCCATAGGTGCGAGAACCCTTCCATTCCGCGTAAAGCCTCTGGATTGCGATATTCTGGTTCGAACACTATGCGGCTCTCCACAGCATCAACAAGTCCACTCTGACGCGGTACGCCAAATTTTGTTTCAAGGTCGTTCTCTATGTGTGCAATGTTTTTCATGAAAACACGCTCAGGGGCTATTTGCGTCCCTTCAGTTGTGCTTCGATGGCTGAAACGTGGGATTTATAGTCGTGGTCGGTAGCAAGTCTGTCTTCAACCTGATGTATGGCGTGCAGCACTGTAGCGTGGTTGCGACCGCCTATGAGCAGGCCTATACGGCTGGTAGTCATCTTCGTGTGTTTGTGAGCCAGATACATTACTGTCTGTCGGACGGTTACTATGCTGGCTTTGCGCGACTTGGAATAGAGATCATCATGACTGCATCCCCAGTGCTCGCAGCAGGCATCAACAATGTTATCGAGGGTTATCGTCTTCTCATGCGTACGGATGGTTCTCTTCAGTACCTGTTCGGCAAGAGGGAGGTCGATGTCACGACTATATACAACGGAATATGCCATCAGAGAATTGACAATACCTTCGAGGTCACGAACGCTCTCGCTAGCATTTTCT
Organism: uncultured Bacteroidales bacterium; assembly: GCA_902781515.1. Taxonomy (GTDB): domain Bacteria; phylum Bacteroidota; class Bacteroidia; order Bacteroidales; family Bacteroidaceae; genus Physcousia. The sequence goes on from CACZJU010000012.1 coordinate 42,352, forward strand.
GCTACAAAATCTATGACGTCGTCGGGGATTGAAAGTCCGTCGCGGCGTATCTTGCTCACAAGGATGCGACGGCGTAATTCCAGTTCAGGACGCTCCAGTTCTGCTGTAAGTCCCCACTTGAAACGGGTGAGCAGACGGTCTTCCAAACCTTGCAACACGGCAGGAGCCTTGTCGCTGGTGAGGATTATCTGCTTGCCGTTCATCTTCAGATGATTGAAAATGTGGAAAAATGCTTCTTGTGTCTTTTCTTGTCCTGCCAACTCCTGTATGTCGTCGATAATGAGTGTATCGATGGTCTGGTAGAAGGCAATGAACTGGTTGAAGGTGTTTTGACGACGGCTTTCGGTGAACTGCACCATAAACTGGTGGGCAGTGACGTAAAGTACACGACGCTTGGGGAACTTCTCCTTTAGGGCCTTTCCAATGGCATTTACCAAATGTGTCTTGCCAACACCCGATGCTCCGTGAATGAACAGGGGATTGAAGGTCGTCTGGCGGGGATTATCAGCAAGCGAACGACCGATGCTGTATGCAAAACGATTACTCTCGCCCTCGATGAAGTTCTCAAAGCGATAGTCGGGATTGAGGTTCGATTCCAAGTCATCCTCTGGGGCCTTGCTCTTGGGACGCATGGAGTCGTCAGGCATCAAGCGCATACCCTCCTGAGTGGGCAGGCCTTCCTTGTCGGTAGAGATGTTGTTTGTACTGTCGGTCAGTATTCGATAGACGATGCGTACATCACGTATGTCCTTTATGCCGTAAACTCGTCTTACAACATTATACATTAGACCCTTGAACTGACCATCGAGTATTTCGTAGAAGAAATTTGAGGGAACAGAGAGCAACAGTTCATGAGTCTCTGCTTCGAAACTTATGAATTGGGTGGGACGGAACCAAGCATCGAATTCTTGTTCCTTTACATTGCACTTGATAATCTCAAGGCAACGCTCCCATAGTGCTGCTTGTCTGTTGTTGTTTTTCATCTAATATTGGTCTTTCGCCATCATTTCGGCTTTCTGCCGATAAGAGAGAAATGCACGTAGCGTTCAGGATTAGCCTTCAGGTCTTGCAGTAGGTATGTGGCACTGTTCACTGTTGTATTCAGGTTGCCGTAAAGTACTGTATCGTTAAGTAGGAGACCCAGACTGTTGTCCTTTGCGTTCAACTTGTTTGTGGCTTTCTGCACGTTGTCGATAGTGTTGTTCACGCGATTTAGTGTGGCTTGCAACTCAAGTTGATTGAGATTGTCGGTAAGTGTAACCACATTTTTCCCGACTTTGTTGAACGAAGCCGTCATATTTGGTATATCGTTCTTCAAAAGGTTGTTCAGTTGCTTGGAACTCTCGTCGAGACTGGCTGTGATGCTTTCAGCATTCTGTAGTATGCGAGGCAACTGAGGACTTGAAGCCAGTTGGTTGAGTGTCTGTATCAATGAATCAACATGCTCCAGCACTTTCTCCACCTTTGGCATCACATCGGCTGCAGCAGACATGAGCCCATTGGCTGTAGAACCTACAATTGTATCCCCTGGCAGGTAGCGGTTGGCGGGATTCGGGCCCATAGTCATATTGAGGGTGCATCCACCCAGCATTGCTTCGTCGAGCACAGCAATGGTGCCATGAGGAATCTTCACATCTTCATCTACACTGATTTCCACCACCACATTGCCGGGATGATTGTAGTCGTAAAGCACATTGCTGACAATACCTATATTATAACCATCGGCATAGACGGTGCTGCTCTTTGACAAACCCTTGGCATCGCTGAAGGATATGTAGTAGAGTTCGTTGCTACTGAATAAATCCACTCCTTTCAGGAACTTCATTCCGAAAAAGAGTACAATCAAGGCCACGACGCCCGTGATTCCGATCTTTACCTCACGTTTCATTTGTAATACGATTTAAATGCGTTGAATATGGCACGGCTCATTTTTGATATGCCATCGGCCGTGTTCAGGAACTGTTCCTCGGCCTTGTTGTTGATGTATCCCAACTCTATGAGAGCACTGGGCATAGATGTGTTGCGTAGTACCAAGAATCCTGCTTGGAACACGCCTTTGTTTACTCTTCCTGCATGGGTGGCAAACTGCTTTTGAACCAATCCGGCAAACTTAACACTTTGCTGCATGTAGTTGTCCTGCATCAGTTCGAAGATGATATAACTTTCACTCGACTTTGGATCGAAGCCTTCGTATTTCTCTTCGTAGTTGGTTTCTAATGTAATTACAGAGTTCTCACGCTTGGCAACGGCAAGATTTTCTGCTGCACGGTGCATACCAAGCGTATAGGTTTCTGTGCCGTGGGCTGTTGTTCCTGCGCGTCCTGCAGCAGTGCTGTTTGTGTGTATTGAGACAAACAGGTCAGCCTTGTTGCGATTGGCAATACGGGCGCGTTCGTCAAGTTCAACGAAAACGTCTGTCTTGCGTGTGTAGACAACTTTAACATCGGGACAGTTTTGTTCCACCAGTTTTCCGAAAGCTAAAGCAACAGTCAGGTTGATGTTCTTTTCTTTTGAAATAAAACCAATAGCACCAGCATCCTTGCCACCGTGTCCTGCATCAATAACCAAGGTGTAAGCCCCTGCCTTTACAGTAGCTAAGATGCTAATTATCAGTAGTATTAATATGCGTAAACTTCTCATAGGCGCAATATCCGTTGCAAAATTAAACAAAAAAATCGGAATTCCCAAGCCGTAGGCTCGTCATTTTTTTGTGATTTTATTGCAACGTAATTGCCAAAATGCAACAGCGGAGGCTGCAGCAACGTTGAGAGAGTCCACTTGGTGCGACATGGGGATGCGTACAACGTAGTCTGCATCCGTGATTGCATGCTGGGGTAATCCATCGCCTTCTGTGCCAAGAATGATTGCAAGTCTCTGCTCGTTTTGTAGAAGAGGTGAGTCAAGTGATATGGAGTTATCGCATAATGCCATTGCAGCAGTTCGGAAACCGATTTCGTGCAGCACGACGTGTGGATTTTCACACCAAGCCCAAGGGACAAGAAAGACACTTCCCATAGATACACGTACGGCACGACGGTTGAGAGGGTCGCACGAATCGGGTGTAAGTAGTACGGCATCTATTCCAAGGGCCGCTGCCGAACGGAAAATAGAACCAATGTTTGTTGAATCTACGACACCATGAATTACAGCCGCACGACGAGCATCCTTGCACACCTCTTCTACGCTGAGTGGTGTAGGACGATGCATAGCACACAATACACCACGGGTGAGTGTATAGCCTGTGAGATTCGCTAGTATTTCGCGTTCTCCTGTATATATGGGTATGTCGCCACATCGAGCAATAATATCACTTGCATCACCATTTATATGTTTACGTTCGCAAAGAAGCGCAACGGGCTTGTAACCAGATGATAATGCAACACGAATTACCTTTGGACTTTCGACTATGAATAGACCTTTTTGTGGCTCCAGACGATTGCGTAGCTGAGCCTCGGTAAGTTGACTGAAAATCTCTAATCCGGGTTGCGATAATGAGGTGATGTCGATAATGTTCATGTGGCTTTATGTTCTTAAAAATGTCCCGAAGTATATAGACCTCGGGACATACTTTATAAATGATTTATGAATGTGTTAGAAGCGGAAACCGAAAGTGAAGGTCAGGTTGTGATTCTTGCGTTCGGACAGACGTGTGATAGTGCCTGGAGGCACTACTGGAAGACCGTCGATGTATTGAGCGTAAGCCTTGCGGTAACCGTTGGTATAAACATCGGTGAAACCCCAGTCGTAACCAAAAGTCAGTGAATACTGCTTGTGGTATTCACCGCCAATGCGGAATCCTAAACCGCAGTCGAAGCGCTGCATTGCTCGTACATTTTCGAGGGCAGGGGGCACTGGAACATTTGCAAATACATTGGCATATTTTTTACCAAAATACATCTCGTATTTGCTGTCCAAAGCATCGTTGTCGTACTTGATGCGGTTCTTACCGGTTACACCGATAGCGAAATATGGACCGACTTCACCGAATACACCCCAGTCGTCGTTAAAGTTATAACGATAACCAACGCGGATAGGGACTTCGAGATAGTGAGCCTGCAGTTTGTTTACACCTGTCTCAAATGAACCTGGCGTTGCACCATTTTCTATGTAGTCGCGCTTGGCACCTTTCTGAATCCAGTCAACACTTGCAGTCAGATAAGTACCCTTAGCATTGGGTAGCATATAATCGGCCTTAACACCTACGTTGAGACCAATCTTTCCGTCGAATCCCGCACCAGTCCAATCTGTACCTTTGAGGTTTGAAGCATCGAAACCACCAAATACCATGAATGTGAATCCGGATTTCGGCTCATAATCAAGTGCCATAGCACTGCCAGCAAAAAGCGTGGCAAGGGCTAAAATAAATAACTTCTTCATAATTTTATTTCTTTGCAAGAAGATCGCGAATCTCAGTCAGTAATTCTTCCTGAGTTGGAGCAGCAGGTGCAGCAGGTTCTTCGGGCTTTGGCTCTTCTTTCTTTGCTGTCAGTTTGGTGATACCCTTTACCATCAGGAAGATGCAGAATGCGATAATGAGGAAGTCAACAACATCCTGTACAAATTGACCATAATTTAATGTTACAGCTTCGGCTTCTTCTGTGGCAGCTTTCATCGTAATTTTCAGGTCTGTGAAGTCAACACCGCCCAGCAGTAAGCCGATGGGAGGCATGATGATATTGCTTACGATACTGGTAACAATTTTACCAAATGCACCGCCGATGATAACACCGACTGCCATGTCCATAACATTGCCTTTTAGGGCAAATTCCTTAAACTCTTGAACAAAGTTTGCCATAATTTTAATGTTTAGTTAATAAAATATTTAATGTTTCGTAGTGCAAATATAAAAAGAAATTAGTACATTTGCATCGAATTAAGAAGAAAAGTTTACATTTTTTTACATTAATATTCTTTTAACTAATTAAAAACTAAAGAAAATGGCAAACGTAAAAGTCGCTATTAACGGTTTCGGCCGTATCGGTCGTCTCGCTTTCCGTCAGATGTTCGAAGCTGAGGGTTATGAAGTAGTTGCTATCAACGACCTGACCAGCCCCAAGATGCTGGCTCACCTGTTGAAGTATGACACCGCTCAGGGTGGTTTCTGTGGCAAGTACGGTGAGAACAAGCACACTGTAGAGGCTACTGAGAACTCTATCATCGTTGATGGTAAGGAGATTACCATCTATGCTATTCCTAACGCTGCTGAGCTGCCTTGGGGTAAGCTGAACGTTGACGTTGTTCTGGAGTGCACAGGTTTCTACACAAGCAAGGATAAGGCTTCTGCTCACCTGACAGCTGGTGCCAAGAAGGTTGTTATCTCTGCTCCTGCCGGAAACGATCTGCCCACTATCGTATTCAACGTTAACCACAAGACTTTGACAAAGGCTGACACAGTTATCAGTGCTGCATCTTGCACCACAAACTGCTTGGCTCCTATGACAAAGGCTCTGAACGATTTCGCTCCCATCCAGAGCGGTATCATGACAACTGTTCACGCCTACACTGGTGACCAGATGATTCTCGACGGTCCTCAGCGCAAGGGTGACCTGCAGCGTGCTCGTGCCGGTGCTCAGAACATCGTTCCCAACTCAACTGGTGCTGCCAAGGCTATCGGTCTGGTTATCCCCGAGCTGAACGGTAAGCTGATCGGTGCAGCTCAGCGCGTTCCAACTCCCACAGGTTCTACAACCATCCTGCACGCTGTTGTTAAGGGTGATGTAACTGTTGAGGGTATCAACGCTGCTATGAAGGCTGCTCAGAACGAAAGCTTCGGTTACACTGAGGAGAAGCTCGTTTCAAGCGACATCATCGGTATGAAGTTCGGTTCTCTGTTCGATGCAAACCAGACTATGGTTTCTAAGATGGAGGATGGCAATTCTCTCGTTCAGGTTGTTGCTTGGTACGACAATGAGAACTCTTACACTTCTCAGATGGTTCGCACCATCAAGTACTTCGCCGAGCTTTAATTCGCGCGCGCATTAATAAATAATTAATGTAATAAAGCCACTCGGAATTTCCGGGTGGCTTTCTCTTTGTTACTTGTTTATATAAATTAGTGTGTGCCGACTATTTTTGTGGGAGGCTGCTGTTGATTGCGACGGTCGGTTTGTGTAACCACGCGAGCTGCCAATTGCATGAAGGCATTCCCCTGTGGTGTACTAGGGTCGAGGGCAACAGGTGTTCCTTGGTCGCCTTGCTCACAAATGTCCTGTACGACAGGAATCTGTCCTAACAATGGCACGTTCATATCTTCTGCCAGTTGTTTCACTCCCTCTTTGCCAAATAGAAAATATCGCTCGTCGGGATGTTGGGCAGGTGTAAACCAAGCCATGTTCTCCACAAGTCCGAGAATGGGCACGCCGACCTTTTCGTTCTGGTACATGTTAATACCCTTGCGTGCATCGGCAATAGCCACTTGTTGTGGAGTGCTTACGATAACCGCTCCTGTAATGGGCAGTGTCTGTACCAAAGTCAGGTGAATGTCCGAAGTACCTGGAGGGGTGTCGAGAATGAAGTAGTCGAGGTCGCCCCAAGCAGCATCGCCGATTAATTGCTTCAATGCACTCGAAGCCATTCCCCCGCGCCAAATTGTAGCCTGTTCGGGTGAAACGAAGAAGCCTATCGAAAGCACTTTAACTCCATATTGTTCAACAGGAACTATCAAATCACGTCCGTCTATATTTTCGGAGTATGGACGTGCATCTTCTATCTGGAACATCTTTGGCACTGAAGGACCGAATATATCGCAGTCAAGCAATCCTACACGGTGTCCCAGTCGTGCCAGAGCAACAGCGAGGTTCGCTGCAATTGTGGATTTTCCCACACCGCCTTTACCGCTGCTAACAGCAATAATATTCTTTACACCAGGCAACAAATCAGGGAGGTCCGGACGTGCAGTCTGTAAAGATTTTGTCTTTATCTCAACTTCCACATCTTTTGACACATAAGCGTGAATTGCAGCTTCGCAAGCCTTAATCAGACTTTTTTGGAAGGGATTTGTCGGTTTGTCGAAAATTAGTGAGAAAGAAACATGAAGACCGCTTATTCGCAAGTCGTCCTCCACCATCTCCATTTCCACCACATTCTTTCCCGTACCCGGATAGCGCACAGTGGCAAGCGCATCCATTATCAGTTTAGGATATATTTCCATTCTTATTTATTTTGTTTCTTTGTTTTGTTTTTACGTTTTGTCCATAAATCGCTCCACGATGTAAAGTCTTTCTTCAGGAGCACACCAATGCCCTGTGTCGTTAAACTCGATTTGGTGAAGTACCTGTCGTTGGTTTCCGAATAGGCCTTCAAAGCCACCGAGCCGGTTCGTGTAAGCAAGTATTTAACATCAAAGTCGCCTATGAAGTTACTCGTTGCTATTGGATTGTCGCGATAACCGAAGTTGCCGTTTATGAGCAGTCGGTTGTTCAACAGGTTTCCCTGCAGCATACCCTCGACGTCCATATCGCTCCATCCCATCTCGCCTGTACGCAGGTTGGCTCCTACGTTCCAGTTGCGCGAGCCAATCATGCTCGACAATGCTTGATTGATGGTGCTCGAAAGTGTGGAGGACAGGAGCGAGTTCATAGCCATAGTTCCTTGCGTCTGGTTTTCATTGCTGTAGTCGTAGGCATAGAAACGACCGATACCCAGCAGATACACCACTTGCATATTGCGTTCCTCTTCAGTGGAAATTAGCGAGCGCACCATCTGTTTTTCCTCTTCATTTGCATTGGGAATGTCGAAGTCGAAGGTAATACGTGGTGCACGAGCCTTGCCACCGATGTTCATCAGACAGTTTACTCGTGTAGTTGTGTTCGAGAAATTGGCCTTCGGGTTGATGTCGTTCAGTGATACGCCATTAACAGTATGAACTGCTTGCAGGTTCAGGTCGCCGTCGTAGGGCTCGCCGTTGAAAGTAATAGTTCCGTCTGGCGAGAACTCGAAGTTCTTGTGTATGAACTCCTGCAGCGACAGGTTGTACGTTCCTCTGTTCACACGATATGTGCCAAAGAGGTCGAATGCTCCTTTGTTATAGTAGTGAGCAAGAATGTGTCCAGCACCGTTCAGGGTAATCTTGTCGCCCGAACGAGTGTCCATCAGCAGGTTCATTGTTGATTGTTCGTCAATGTCGAGGTCAAAGTCGATATATAGTTCCGAAGAAACAGCAGAGGTCTCTGCGTTTGTTGTTTGAGTTGCTGTTTCAGAGGCCTTTTCCACGTAATTGTAGTCCGTAGCTCCAATTTCCGATTTCTTCTTGTATGTAATGAACGGAGTATCGGTGAGTTTGTCGGGCGATGTGGCGTTGTATGTGAAAGTTGTTCCTCGTTCGGGATGTGCCTTAATGCCTATGCGAACCAGTCCCGGATGTCCCTTCAATGACACATTACCTGTCGCATAAACCGTTCCGAAGAAATTCTGGTCACCGAGTTCTCGGAAGTCGTAGCCCAGTATGTTATTTCCATCGATACTAATGTCGTAGGTCATGTTCTTGAAATTATCGTGGTGTAGATGACCGTTTACGACAGCATTGTGTCCTTCAATGCCGGGATTACCCTGTGGGTCGTAGAGGTTGGCACGATAGAAGTAAATGTTATCTGGCCTCAGTTGCACGGTGTCGTTAACAAGATGATAACGAACCTCGGTGAATGGAATACCAACGCTGCCTTGTTCCACAACAGCATCGCCCTCGATATTAATACCCTTGAACGGACCGAATATGCGCACCCATCCTGTTGCTCTTCCCTGAAGGTCATCGAAAATTGTACTTGTCCATTTGTTTATGAATTCCAGATTGACATGTGTGGCATTCACGTTGAGGTCTATTCCGTGATAGTCAATATCTTTCTTCGGTGTGATGTAACCTTTTACGAGAGTTCGTCCTTCATGGGGCGTGTCAACAATGTCGCCGTCGAGGAAGATAGAGTAGGGACGATTGCCCCAATTGAGATGAATATCGAGGTCGCCCATCGTTCCGTAGTTCAGGGCAAACTGAGGAATGCGGATGTATGCATCGGCTTTCGGCGACGACATAAGCGAGTGTCCGTAGGCATGTCCTGTGGCTTCTCCAGTCAGTTCCACAGCATGGAAGTTGATTAGCGAGAAGATGTATTCAAGATTGATGCGTCGCAGTTCTGCGTGCAATGTGTCACTCTCCAGTTTCGAAGCTCTTCCGTCAACATGGATAAATCTGTCGCCTTGACTTACTGCGAAGCTGTCAACCTGTAGTACCCCGTCGTAGTACGACACATATCCCGGATGTATGCTCCATACAGAATCGCCGAGCGTGAGGCTTGAAGGTTGTATTCGTCCTTCGAACCCTTGTACACCATCGGCATCCTTCCAAAGTCGAGTCATTACGCTAACATTTCCAGCATAGGTCTTGGAACCCGTTGACTCCAGCGAACCGTCAATGTCGTTGGTAAAGAACAACTTTGTAGTCAGCCAATCGTTGAAACCCTGCGTGTCGAGTCCGAGGTTAATCCATTTACCCTTCATCTGTCGCTGCAGTCCCAATCTTGCCACCATTGATTCGAAGTTACTTTCAAGATGCAAGTCCACGTTGCGCAAGTGTTCCTTGCCATATTCTATGCCAGGGGCTGTGAGATTCATCCACAAGGCATTATCGGCACTGTTCATCTCTCCGTAAGCCGTAGTTACACCCACAAGTGTCAATGGCACTCCAAGCAACTTTCGCAATGGTTCAGCACTATACGCCTTCAATGTAAACGAGGCTTCACCCTCTGCCTCATTGTCAGGCTTGTAGGTGTTGCTGCTTGTTTCAAGGCTTGTGCTATGAATCTCGTTATTATCCGTTGGCAGATAGTTGCTGACCATTCGTTTTATTTGTTCTACAAGCACTTTCGGCTCAAAGTTACCGTTCACCTGTGCCTCAAGGAAAGGACTTATTAGCAGAATGTTACGCTCCTTGCCTTCAGGTCGTGATTTTATATGAATGTCGCCAGGTCTGTATGTGCCTGTAGAATCTGTCATAGCGAAGTCGTTGAGTTGTACCTCTCCGTCCATTAGGTCCCATTGACTGCCTGAAAGGTCAGCCGTAAGTTCTCCTGAAAATGCTGTTCCTACAAATTTCTTTGTAAGATTCAGCACGTTTGGCATCAACCTGTCAATATTGGCTTGCACATGATAGGTGTCTTCGTTCAGGTCGGCTTTTCCTTCTACTTCAAAGGATGCATTGGGGTCGGAGGATGCCAGTTGAATATCCACTCCCGAACGGCTGTATTGCGCATTCGCCAGTTCTATGTTACGATAGCGATAGCCCTTGTAGTCGAGTTCCGTTATGTGTCCGTTCATCTTTACTACAGGACTTTTCGATATTGTGCCGTTAGCCTTCACGTCAAGAGCCACGACTCCCAGGTCGTGCTGTCCCAACAATTCTCCAAGCTGGAACCCATTGCTCCGCACTGTAGCATCTATGTTTCCGTCCACTTGTCCTTGTCCCTTTACAGCCACATCTCCTAATGGTGTTCGTGCATTGATATCAGCTTTCAGCGACTTCTTTGCCCAGGCAGCAGTGCCGTTAAGGTCAATGCTTATCAGTCGTTCGATAATGGAAATATTCACGTATGGCTTTAAGAGTTCTGTCTCGGCATGTAGTTCTCCGATGGTGATTTTTCCGCTGATGCTGTCGCGCCCCAGCTTCAGTTTGTCCACATTGCCGGAGCAGGAAAGTCGCAACTGTCCCTTCGCATCGCGCGCGTAAAAATAAGGAATATTTATATTGTCGTCCTGTCCGAACAGATTCAGGTCTATGTCCACTTCATTCTTCACCTCAGCCAGTTTGGGCACAAGAGGAGTGAAGTCGGCAGAAGCAATGTGTCCTTTTATCGCACCGCTGTAATGTCCCACCTGTTTCTTTGCCTTGTCTATACCATCAACACTTAATTGTGGAATATCCAGATTGGAGTGGGGGAGTCGTAAGTGGAAGTTCTTCAGAGTTCCTCCCTGTTTGTTGGCAGCAAGTGCGAGCGTCAGTTCTTCAATAGTCAGTCCACTCCTTTCTTTTACATCGAAACGCCTGATGTATAGGTTCAACGAGTCGTCGGTCAGCGTATTCAACTGAGCAGTAACATTAAGGTCACTAAGTTCGATACATGAAGGGTTGAATTTCGTTGCTATGCTGTCGGAATCCCTCTTCCATCTCTGTTCCCATTTTATGTTTCCGCGTCTCACTAGCAATTGACTGATTTGCAGGTCTAAAGGTGTATGCTTTGTGGTGTCTTTCGAGGCGAAGGCATCGATGAGGAATTTGAAATTAGGGTCACAACCCTCGCATTCCTGATACAGGTTGGCGTGCATTCCGAACAGTTGCGCGTTTCCAATTCTTATTCTTTTGTTTATCAAGTCGCGGATTTTCAGTCTTGCAGCCACGCGAGCCACTTTCAGCATTTCTTCGCCCTGCAAGTCATCAACCATAAGGTCGGTCACAATCAGTCGTCCGTTCCAATTTACTATCACGCGTCCGATGCTGACATTGGCACCTGTAAGTTCTTCAAGTATTGATTCAACTCCATTAGCCAACCAATTCTGAATCAGTGGGATATTTATCATCAAGGTAATAGCGAGGTATAGTCCTATGACTATTCCTGCCACCCATCTGAAAATTCTCTTTATTATATTCATTAATTGGTTTGGTGTATAAAACGCCAATATAAATCAGCACAAAAATACAACAATATTTTCTATTAATCATGCATTTATCAATAATTTTTCGTACCTTTACGCCCGTTTAGCAAACACTATTCACATTTTTTAAATATATGACAAAAGTAATCAAGTTGCGTAAGGGCCTCGATGTCAACCTGAAAGGCAAACCTACGGATGAGATTGGTCAAGTGAAATGTCCTGGAGAATATGCTCTCCAGCCCGATGATTTCACGGGTCTCAAGCCGAAGGTTGTCGTAAAGGAAGGCGACAAGGTTCTTGTTGGTGATGCCTTGTTTGTGGACAAGTTGCATCCCGAAGTGAAGTTTACGTCGCCCGTCAGTGGCGTTGTCAGTCTTGTGGAGCGTGGCGACCGCCGCAAACTGCTCTCTGTTCGTGTTAAGTGCGACGAGAAGCAGGAAGCAAAGTCGTTCGATGTTAAGCAGGACGTGAAGGCGCTGCTCATGGAAAGCGGTCTGTTCGGATTCTTCCGCAGCCGTCCCTACGACGTAGTTGCAAACCCCGAAGATGCTCCCAAAGCCATCTTTATCAGCGCATTCAATTCTATGCCGCTGAGTCAGGACTTCGAGATTGCCCTCAAGGGCCAGGAGAAGGAGTTTCAGGCTGGTATCTCTGCTTTGGCAAAGATTGCAAAGGTACATCTGGGTGTAAGTGCCAAGCAGACCTCTAAGGCTCTGCTGGAGGCAAAGGATTGTGAGGTTACCGTATTCGACGGTCCCGCTCCTGCCGGCAACGTTGGCGTTCAGATCAACCATGTCAGCCCCATCAACAAGGGTGAGGTAGTTTGGACTCTTGGTGCCGAGGAGGTTATCTTCGTTGGTCGTCTCATGCTGACTGGTAAGGTTGATTTCACCCGTATCATTGCATTGGCAGGTAGCGATGTGAAGTTCCCCAAGTACTACAAAGTGCTGGTAGGTCAGAAACTGAACACTCTGCTCGATGGTCAGATTGAGGACAACGGACACCACGTTCGTATCATCGATGGTAACGTGATGACCGGTCTTAAGACCACTGAGGACGGATTCTTAGGTGCTCACAAGACTGAGGTGAATGTGATTCCCGAAGGCGATGACAACGCCGAGATGCTGGGTTGGATTATGCCTCGCTTCAAGGAGTTCTCCACCAGTCGTAGCTATTTCTCTTGGCTTTGTGGCAAGAAGAGGGAGTACACACTGGATGCCCGTATCAAGGGTGGCGAGCGTCACATGATTATGTCTGGCGAATACGACCGCGTGTTCCCAATGGACATCTTCGCAGGTTATCTGGTTAAGGCCATCATTGCCGGTGATATCGACCGTCAGGAGGCTCTGGGTATCTACGAGGTTGCTCCCGAGGACTTCGCCATTGCCGAGTTTGTTGACAGTAGTAAGTTGGAGCTCCAGCGCATCGTTCGCGAAGGCTTGGATGTCCTGAGAAAGGAAAACGCATAATATTCAGTCATTTAACCATTTACCATTTACCATTTGATACATCTGCAAATTATAAGATTAGCAAAATGGAATGATGGTAAAAATAAATGGTAAATGGTAAATGAAAAAATTGTAAATGTTAAGATGAAAGCATTAAGAAATTATCTGGATAAGATAAAGCCGAACTTCGAGGAGGGCGGCAAGCTTCACGCATTCCACAGCCTGTTCGACGGTTTGGAGACATTCGCCTTCGTACCTCGCACAACAAGTCGCGTGGGTAGCGTGAACATTCACGATGCTATCGACAGCAAGCGTATCATGAGCTTCGTAGTGATTGCTCTGATGCCCGCTTTGTTTTTCGGTATGTACAACGTGGGCTACCAGAATGCCTTGGCTGCCGGCAAACTCGCCGAAGCTACGTTCTGGGGCATGTTCTGGTACGGTTTCTTGGCCGTACTGCCAAAGATTATAGTAAGTTATGTAGTGGGTCTGGGCATCGAGTTTGTTGTTGCTCAGTGGAAGAAGGAAGAGATTCAGGAAGGTTTCCTCGTATCAGGTATCCTCATCCCCATGATTGTGCCTGTGACGACTCCCCTGTGGATGCTCGCCATCGCCGTTGCCTTCAGCGTCATCCTCGCTAAGGAGATATTCGGCGGCACAGGTATGAACATCTTCAACCCTGCGCTCATCACACGCGCATTCCTTTTCTTCTCCTATCCCAGCGCAATGACTGGCGACAGCACCGTATGGGTAAATCAGCAGAGCATCCTTGGCTTGGGCTTTACAGCTCCCGAGGCTTACACTGCTGCAACTCCACTCGGTCAGGCTGCTTCTGAGGGTTTTGCAGGTTTCGACTGCCCAACCATCTGCAATGCCGTTACCGGTCTCATCCCTGGTTCCATTGGTGAAACATCCGTCATCGCCATTGCCCTTGGCGCCTTGCTGCTTCTGTGGACAGGTGTTGCCTCTTGGAAGACGATGCTGAGCGTGTTCGTAGGTGGCGGTCTCATGGGTTGGCTGATGCAGGCTCTTGGTCTGACACAGATAGAGTGGTGGCACCACTTCGTATTGGGTGGCTTCGCCTTCGGTGCTGTGTTCATGGCAACCGACCCTGTGACATCGGCTCGCACAGAGTGTGGTAAGTATGTCTATGGCTTGCTGATAGGTATCGTAGCCGTGATGGTTCGCGTCCTCAACCCCGGTTATCCCGAGGGTATGATGCTGGCTATCCTGCTCATGAACCTGTTTGCACCGCTGATTGACTATTGTGTAGTAGAGCGCAACATCTCGATGCGTGCAAAACGTGCAACTAAAAAGTAAACAGATATGGCAAAGAAATTTATATGCAGTCAGTGCGGCCAGACATTCGAAGCCGCATCAATGCCCGACAAGTGCCCTATCTGCGGCGCTGACGCTTCCAAAATCAAGGAAGTGAAGTCGAAAGGCATAAACACGAACGGCAACGTCTATACGTTCGTCTATGCAACCGTAATGGTTGTCATCGTGGCTTTCCTGCTGGCCTTCATTTCTTCGGTTTTGAAGCCCATTCAGGATGCCAACGTGGAGCGCGATACTAAGAACCAAATCCTGACCTCGCTGAACATCACTGGTCTCAGTGGTGAAGCCATCGACGCCAAGTATGCCGAGGTTATCAGCGAAGAGCTGCAGGAGAAGGGTGGCAAGGTGTTCGTAGCCACTGTTGACGGTGCTACCAAGTATGTCCTGCCCGTCAAGGGACGTGGTCTTTGGGGTGGCCTTTGGGGCTACATCTCCATCGACGAGGACAAGCAGCACGTCTTCGGCACATACTTCGATCATGAGAGTGAAACAGCAGGTCTTGGTGCCCGCATCAAGGAACGTTGGTTCCAGGAGCAGTTCAACGGCAAGCCCATCTTCACCGACAATCCACAGCAGGTGGCTCTGACGGTTGTCAAGAAGGGTCAGTCAAAGACTGAGACAGAAATCGACGGTGTCACAGGTGCCACGCTCACCAGCAATGGTGTTGCCGGCATGGTAACGGACGGCTTGCAGCAGTACATTGAGTTTCTTAACAAATAAGATTATTTACCATTTAGCCATTTACCATTTACCATTTGAATGTTATGGAAAGCAGCGAACTGAGACTTAGGTTAAAGGAATTTGCCATCCGTATTATTAAAATGGTAGATTGTATGCCCCGGACAATATCGTCCGATGCAATAGCAAGGCAAATAGTTCGTTCTGGCACATCTCCGTCTGCTAATTATAGAGCAGCGCTTCTTGGAAAGTCCGACAAGGATTTCTTGAATAAGTTAAAGATGGTGGAAGAGGAACTTGATGAAACGCTTCATTGGTTGGAAATCATCATGGAAACAGAGATGGTGAAACCTGAACGTTTGGAAGACCTGCACAGTGAATGTCATGAATTGTTGAAGATAATTGTAAGTAGCATAGTTACGATGCGAAACAAAATAAACAAAGAATGATATTGTGGTGAATGGCAAGGTGTTTTACGAAAGTAAAAAATGGTAAATGGTAAATGATTAAATAGTAATTGTGATTATGGGAAAATTATTTTCAAAAGAGAATTGCGAAGTCTTTTCCAATCCTCTGAACCTTAACAACCCGATTGCAGTTCAGGTCCTTGGTATTTGTTCTGCATTGGCTGTAACCAGTCAGTTGGAGCCCGCCATCGTGATGGGTCTCTCCGTGACTGTCATTACGGCATTCTCGAATGTGATTATCTCACTCATCCGTAAGAGCATTCCCAACCGCATCCGCATCATCGTGCAGTTGGTGGTTGTGGCAGCTCTGGTAACCATCGTCAGTCAGGTACTGAAGGCCTTCGCCTACGACGTCAGCGTTCAGCTCTCCGTCTATGTAGGTCTGATTATCACCAACTGTATCCTCATGGGTCGTCTGGAGGCATTTGCCATGCAGAACGGTCCTTGGGAGTCTTTCCTCGATGGTATCGGCAACGGTCTCGGCTATGCCCTGATACTGGTTATCGTGGGCTTCGTTCGCGAACTGCTGGGCTTCGGCACACTGCTGGGCTTCCAGATTGTTCCCGACTTCTGCTACGAGAACGGATATATGAACAACGGTATGATGACCATGCCCGCCATGTCTCTCATCATCGTTGGATGTGTAATCTGGGCACATCGCTCAATAAATAAGGAGGAGAAGTAATATGGAACACATGATTAGCCTTTTTGTCCGCTCCATCTTTGTGGACAACATGATATTTGCTTTCTTCCTGGGTATGTGCTCATACCTGGCAGTCAGCAAGACCGTAAAGACCTCTCTGGGATTGGGCGTTGCAGTCACCTTCGTGCTGCTCATCACCGTTCCCGTTGACTATGCTTTGCAGATGTACGTGCTCGGTCCCAATGCCCTTGTCGAGGGTGTTGACCTCACGTTCCTTGCCTTCATCCTCTTCATCGCCGTCATTGCCGCTATGGTGCAGTTGGTGGAGATGATAGTAGAGAAGTTCAGCCCCTCGCTGTATGCCGCTCTGGGTATCTTCCTGCCGCTGATTGCCGTAAACTGCGCCATCATGGGTGCATCGCTGTTCATGCAGCAGCGCGTCCAGATGGATGTCGAGACCAGCAGTCAGGCTATCGGTTCGTTCGGCGATGCCATTGCCTACGCTCTGGGTTCAGGTATCGGTTGGCTGCTCGCCATCGTGGGTCTGGCTGCCATCCGCGAGAAGATGGCTTACGCCGATGTTCCCAAGCCCCTGCAGGGATTGGGCATCACCTTCATCACCGTAGGTCTGATGGCTATGGCGTTTATGTGCTTCAGTGGACTTAACATCTAATAGTAGGAGGAATATACAATGGATATGAATTTGATTTTGACGAGCATTGGCGTATTCCTGGGCATCATCCTCGTGTTGGTTGCCATCCTGCTTGTAGCCAAAGCTTATCTCAGCCCGTCGGGCAACGTGAACATAACTATTAACGGCAAGGACACCGTCTCTGTGCCTCAGGGCGCAAGCCTGCTCTCCACACTCAGCGCCGAAGGCATCTACCTGCCCTCAGCATGCGGCGGTAAGGGCTCTTGCGGCCAGTGCAAACTGCAGGTAGTTGAAGGCGGTGGCGACATTCTCGACTCCGAGAAGGGCCATTTCACCCGTAAGCAAGTGAAAGACCATTGGCGTCTGGGTTGCCAGTGCAAGGTCAAGGGCGACCTCGGCATCAAGGTTGACGACTCTGTAATGGGCGTTAAGGAATGGGAGTGCACCGTTATTGGCAACAAGAACGTGGCAACCTTCATCAAGGAGTACAAGGTGGCTCTGCCCGCTGGCGAGCACATGGACTTCGAGCCCGGTTCTTACGCTCAGATCAAGATTCCTGCATTCGATTGCATCGACTACGACAAGGACTTCGACAAGTCTCTCATTGGCGACACCTATCTGCCCGCTTGGGAGAAGTTCGGCCTGTTCCCACTCAAATGCGTGAACCCCGAACCCACCATCCGTGCTTACTCTATGGCCAACTATCCCGACGAGGGCGACATCATCACTCTGAACGTGCGTATTGCCACTCCTCCCTTCAAGCCAAAGGATCAGGGACCTGGCTTCATGGACGTCAACCCCGGTATCGCTTCGTCGTACATCTTCTCGCTGAAACCCGGCGACAAGGTCATCATGAGCGGTCCTTACGGAGAGTTCCGTCCCCAGTACGGCACAGGACGCGAGATGATTTGGGTCGGCGGTGGTGCCGGTATGGCTCCCCTGCGTGCTCAGATCATGCACATGCTGAAGGGTCACGGTGTCAAGGACGAAGACCGTCAGCGCCCCATGCACTACTTCTATGGTGCACGTGCGCTGGAGGAAATCCCCTTCCTCGACGACTTTCTGCAGCTCGAGAAGGACTTCCCCAACTTCCACTTCCACCTGGCACTCGACCGTCCCGATCCCAAGGCCGATGCAGCAGGCATCAAGTACACTCCGGGTTTCGTAGCACCCGTTATGGGCGACACCTACCTCAAGGCTCACGAGGCTCCCGAAGACTGCGAGTACTATCTCTGCGGACCTCCAATGATGGCTAAGACCGTGCTCGACCTCCTGCACTCTCTCGGTGTCGAGGACGACATGATCCGCTTTGATAACTTTGGCGGTTAACTTTGGCGGTTAATCCCACCTTCAAATAATGAGCGACGCATCCATTCGGGTGCGTCGCTTTTTATTATAGATGATTGGGTGATTGTCTATAGTGAAATTGGTGAAAGACTATATTTTCACTTTTCATTTTGCTTTTCCGCTCACTTATTCGTAACTTTAACCTATGGTTTTAGTTACTTCCGTTCGGGAAATTCAAATATATTTGCTTTTCCGCTCACTTATTCGTAACTTTATAGCCTAAAACGTGAAAAATACGAGAGATATGGCTAGAAAGTTGCCAGAATTGCAGTAAGCATAATGAAAGCTCCCGAAGAAGTAAAAAATAGAGAGATGAACTTTAGATGACACGTTAGGGGTAGAAGAGAGGTAGAATACACCATGAAGGCTGCAAAGCAAGCTCGACCAATGGTCCGCTCGGCGACGAAGGAGACGCTTGGCTAGTCCAAGAATGGTGCATGAAGTAAAAATAAAACGAAAAAAAGAGAAATAATATGGACTACGACGGCAGATTGATCCTCAAGAATAATCTACACTTCAACCGCATGAACCAAAGGTCGACGGCCAAAGGGAAAGTCAAGTTCCAGCTCGAATTCCAAAATGGTGAGGTACTGAAACTGAAGGCTGCGATTAGGTAAGAGAAGAACGGAGCCATCTCCGATTTTTCCGAGCGAAAGCAGGCTCGACGGAAGTCTAGTTGTATGAGCATTTGAAAGTGTAACTAATTCCAATCACATTTATACGATAAAAGAGAGCTTTAATGAATAATAGACGAACGGACACGGAATTCAATGTAATGATGATATTTGCAAATGAGATGATTAGTCAGCTCAAAGTCAAATATTCAACAAGTTCTATTGATAACTGGAAGGGGTATCTTGTACAACGGCTATCATTGATGTTACAGAGCTACCAGACATTTAGCCAATTGTTATTACAAAATAAAGATTTTATAACTGCAAATTCAATATTGAGGATGTTGGCTGATAATTTGGCTATCACAAAGTTTATATATGTCGATTACGATGAAGAAATGAGATTGCTAAGACATTATATGTTTCTATTGGATGGTTCCCTTACATTCATTAAACTCACGGATTCTATGGAGGATGTTGGCGACATAATTAAGGAAGCAAGAGAGAGAAGCAATGATGAAGCACAATACATAAAAGGGCAAATCACAAAACTTCAATTGTACAAAGATAATAGTGACGCTTTAGATAAACTTATCAACATAGATAAGAGAGTGTGTAATTGGAAATTCCGCGATTTCTCGGATAAGAAAGGTCTTCATTTTTCCGAATTATATAAGAAGCTAGACATCGCACCCAATATCGTAGCATACCTTGAGTATTTGTCCCAATTTGCACACGGGTTGGGTTTATATAGTCTTGGAACAGTAGCCTCTATACAGAATGTACCTTTCCTTCTAGAAATGAGAGATCTGCTATTGGGATTACTTATAAACTATGTTTATAGGCTATTCTCTGAACATAGTTATAACAATGATAACGTTATGGAGTCTTTGCGTACAAAATTATCTCACTCAGAAATGGAACTCTTTATGGAAATTGCAAATAAAACTAAATAGAACTATTATTATGGAACTACTAAAAGACAAAATGTTTAATGGAATCTCTTTTGAAATACTCAATGATGGTTATCTCAAAAGCAATAACTACTATAGTATCATTATTAAAGCTACTAATCATAACGACAAGAAAAAGAAAGTCCAACTAGAAGCACGCTATATTTCAGTCGAAGAAGGGCTTCTTGACACTTATGGTTCGATAGACATGTTAGGAGTAGGGAGATTTCTTCAACCGAATTCTTTTGTTAAAGTTGCAATGGACTTTAATAATTTGACGAGGTTGCATGATCAAGATCGCATGGAACTTGTTATAAACAAGGGGGCTATTGCTTCTTTACTATTAGTCAGAGAAAATGGACAATGGTACATAAAAGAAAAAAAGGAAATGTTTGTCCTTAACAATGACTTAAAAAAGAAGATTGAACATTTTGAGGCAATTGAGGAACAATTCGGTATTACTCTTCAAAACATTTCTGTAAAAGTTGAAGATGAAAACACATTGAAATTATTTTGTGAAGTTCTCGCATTGAATGGCGAACTGCCAGAAGAGGACTTTACTATAAATGTCGCTATCTACGATATCAATAATGACATTATCTATACTGACAACGAATCAAAATATGCGGAAGAATTCAAGGGCTTTGAAGTACTGACCTTTAATTATATCAAGTTAGATATTACTGTAGATGAGATAAGTAAAATAAGAATTTATCCTACACGATGAATAAAGAATTATCAATACTGAGAGATTCTCTTATAGCCGAAGCAAAGAGTTCTCCCATGCTTCTGTCTGACCTGGCAGGACTGGAAGCGTATGTATCTGAAAGTTACAATAGTCGTTCTTTTATTGAACTATTGCAGAATGCAGATGACGCTAAGGCAACAAAGTTTTACGTTAAGCGTTCTGGCGATTATCTGTTCGTTGCTAATAATGGACGACCTTTTAACATCAAGGACTTAGAAAGTCTATGCCGTAGCGCGTCGTCAAATAAAGTTAGAGGAACGACGATTGGATATAGGGGAATCGGCTTCAAGTCTGTAGTCAGTTTCGCAAAAGAGGTACACCTGATAAGTGGCGATTTTGAAATAACTTTCTCAAAAGAATTGTCAAAACAAATCGTTCCTCAGGCTCCAAAGGTTCCTTTGATAAGAATTCCTCATGAGCTGGAAAGGTCTGTAAAGGATGAATTAGCAGACGAAATTACGAAGATGCAGAGTGAAGGGTTTAATACGATCTTTATCTTTTCTGGAGTATTGGCTAATCAGATAGACGAGGAATATACTTCTTTTGCCAATACGACATTATTGTTCCTAAATAGCATCCAAGTCATCAAGATACATTTAACAAAGAAAGTGACAGCGAATATTGCGGTCATTGAAGAGAATGAAAGAGGACGTTATTTAAGGGTATCAACGACAGAGGCTATTTCTAACTGGTTTGTCTGCTCAGATTCCACATGCAGTATAGCATTCTCCATGAATAAAGATAAGGTTGAGAGATTACCAAAGAACGAGGCCATTATCCATGCATTTCTCCCAACGGAGGATAGTTGCGGATTAGGTATAGTGGTAAATGGCGATTTTAGTACAGACCCGTCTCGCAGACATCTCATCATGGATGATACCACTATAAAAGTAATATCTAACCTCACACATCTCTATGCTTCTTTGCTAAAATACGCACTAGCAAACAAAGATAGAAATATGGTTGATGCATTGATGCCTTATTTTGACTGGAAACTGATTCAATTGATGAAACAGTCATTTGAAAAAGAATTTGCGATAAAGATTAAAAATGCTTTTGGCAAAGAACTATCAAATGTTAGACTTGCACCATCATGGTTGAATGCAGAGGATTTTTCCAAAATAATGGAGGTTTCAAATTTTCCATATATTGCCCCAGAATGTAGTGATGTTACTGGATTGAGTGATTTGTTAAAGTATTTAGGTAACAAGCCTGAAGACGTTGGGGCGCTTATCGTAAAAGCAAACAACACACAAATTTCTGTGTTGGGATGCGCTCAAATATTGACAGCAGGAATGAAAGAGGCATTGATGAATCACAGATTGCCTTCTTTGACAACTGCCGCTTTAGTAATGTCGAATGGTGGCCTATGTTCCTTGAAAGAAATAAATGACGAAGAAGGTGAAATAGATGAGAGTTTCATCAAACTGATGGAGGATAATGGCATATCTAAAAATGATATTAGCCAGTTCCTAAAAAAAGCTGGACTGTCTAATATAAATGATTTGCTCTTTGATGAAGATGATGATTTTTATGACGAAGATGACGATGATGACTTTGGTGATGACGACAGATCTGACAATCCGACAAGCGTTTCACAGTGGTTTAACGATGCCTCTTCTTCCTCAAAGTCGATTGTAAACAATGAGGGCGTACAAAAATGGAGAAGCGCAGAAGAGAATACTTTAGCAGCATTGAATGCTAATGGATTCAGGCTAAAGGATGTTAGCAAACAAAACCTAGGATTTGACTTAGAAGGAAGTGATCCAAACGGAAAGAACATATATATCGAAGTAAAATCCATAGACTATGTTGGTCAAAAATTCCGCATGACAAACAACGAATTTGCTGCAGCTCAGTATAAGCCAAGTAATTATTACATCGCGTTGGTCTATCAAAACAAGGATACGTTTGAAATCAGTTTAATAAAAGACCCCATTAATCGTCTTAACTTGACAAGGCAAGTTGTGCAATGGGTTTGGGAGTGTTCGGATTATGAATATAAGCCAATGAAGTTTGCACTATGACAAGAATCATCAGGGACAGGTTATTTGATTCGTAACCCATAACAATTGTGCCAGACTCAATGATGTAACATTTTCGTGTTTTCCATATGATAATATAGAAGGCTGATGGCTGAGGTATGATGGCTGATGCGATAATAAAGCGAAGGATTAAAACGTTATAGTAATATGACAAACGAGATAGAGAAAAACAATGGAGAGATTATCATCTATCAGTCGGAAGATGGTAAAATAAGGCTCGATGTCAGGTTGGAGGAGAAAACGGTATGGCTGACAATCGATCAAATGGCGGAGTTGTATGGCAAAGCCCGTTCTACCATTAACGAGCATATACTTAATGCCTACAAGGAAAACGAGATAGAGGAGGCGAAGACGATGAGAAAAATCGGAAATTCCGATTTTTCTACCAAACCAACAAATTACTATAACCTCGATGTAATCATTTCCGTTGGCTACCGGGTGAAATCTATTGTGGGTACTCGCTTCCGTCAGTGGGCTACAGAGCGGCTGGCGGAATACATCATCAAGGGCTTCACGATGGACGATGAGCGACTGAAGAATCTTGGTGGTGGGGGCTACTGGAAAGAGTTGTTGGATCGTATCCGTGACATCCGTTCATCTGAGAAAGTGATGTACAGACAGGTGCTTGACCTCTATGCCACCAGTGTTGATTATGACCCTCGCACGGATGCTTCGAAACTGTTCTTTAAGATGGTGCAGAACAAACTGCACTATGCAGCTCACGGACATACGGCTGCAGAGGTGATTTATGATCGTGCGGATGCTGACAAACCTTTTATGGGATTGACATCGTTCAAAGGTGAACTGCCTTGCATTAACGATATTAAGATAGCAAAGAATTATCTCACGGCTGAGGAACTAAAGATATTGAATAACATCGTTTCTGGATATTTTGACTTTGCAGAGACTCAGGCCCTTCGTCATCGACCTATGTATATGGAAGACTATGTTCGTCAGTTAGACAACATCTTGTCTGCCAATGGCGATGAACTGCTGGAAGGGGCAGGCTCTGTATCTCATGAGGAAGCAATGAATAAGGCTTTAATTGAGTACAGGAAATTCCAAGTGAAGACATTGTCGCCAGTAGAACAGGATTATCTAGAGTCTATCAAACTCATTGAGAAGAAAACCAAGAAGAAAGGCAGCAAGGGTGGTATGTAACATTTTCGTGTTTTGCATACGATAATATAGAAGGCTGATGGCTGAGGTATGAAGGCTGATGCGATAATAAAGCAAAGAATAAATACGTTATAGAAATAAAGAAGACGAGATATGACAAAAGAGAATAAAGAATTATTGATGAAGTTGCTCCAGCAGCATAAGGCGCTGGGCATCTCCGACCAGATAGACTTCGACAAGTTCTATCTCTACTCCATCATCACGCACTCCACAGCCATCGAGGGCAGTACGGTGACGGAGGTGGAGGCGCAACTGCTGTTCGACGAAGGCATCACCAGCAGCAAGCGCACCATGTTGGAGCAGCAGATGAACCTCGACCTGAAAGTGGCTTACTACTATGGACGAGAGTGGATCAAGCAGCATGAACCCATTACCATTGACTGGCTTATTCTGTTGGCATCGAAGGTTATGGCTCGCACAGGTAGCGAGTACCATGTGATAGGTGGTGATTTCTCTGCTGCCAAGGGTGAGTTGCGCAAACTGAATGTGACTGCCGGCACAGGCGGAAAGTCATATCTGGCGTATCAGAAGGTGCCTGCACGTCTGGCAGCGTTCTGCAAGGAACTAAATCGAAGGCGCAAAGCCATTGACCCTGCTGACGTAGCTGCTGTCTATGACCTCAGTTTCTGGGCACACTTCGAACTGGTGACCATTCATCCGTGGGCAGACGGCAACGGGCGTACCTGTCGTCTGCTGATGAACCTACTGCAATGGGAGTTTGATGTGTTGCCGACAAAGGTGCTCAAAGAGGACAAGGCTGAATATATCCAAGCGCTGATAGACACTCGCGAGAGTGAAGACCTCAACGTCTTTCTAAACTGCATGGCCCGCCATCATTGCCAGCACCTGCAGAATGATATCGACCAATTTGTGAGATCGACTTCGGAGGAAGTGGTCGATAAATCGACTTTGAAGCAGGAGTTGGTCGATAAGTGGTCGATAAAGTCCTCGTTGGCTGAGAAACTGGTCGATATTATGGACTTTGTGGCCGATAAAGACCAGATTACGACAGAAGAAATCGTCAGTCATTTCGGTTTCAATCCCACCACCACTAAGCGTTACCTTCGCCAGCTCACAGAGTTCGGCTATCTGGAGGCGCATGGTGGAAATAAGAATAGGACGTATACGAAGAAATGAATGAAACCAGTATACAGTATACAGTATACAGTTTCTATTTGCATGGGTGTGTATGCTTACTTATGAATCGGTGGATATAGACCGCTATTAATAATAAAATATAATA
>CACZJU010000013.1:0-96573 GCA_902781515.1 uncultured Bacteroidales bacterium
AGTCTCAAACAACCTCGTTTCAGAGGTCTGTTTCTCATTTGCGAGTGCAAAGGTACGGACTTTTTACAAACTGACCAAATATTCTGAGAACTTTTTTCAAAGATATTTCTGGCAATTTTTTGTAACACGCTGATTATGTGCATTATCGCCGAAAAAATTTTTTCAGTAAAATCCAATCAAATGACATAAAACGGCCCAAAATCGCTAAGAATGTCGCAAAAAGCATTGAAAAAGCAGGAGAAAACAATCGTTTTATCAAACACCTTATGAATCAGTCAAATACCATATTCTATATAAATATATAAAGGTACACGCGCGCGAGGACTAAGAAAACACAAAAAGCCTCCTCGCATGAGTACGAGGAGGCTTTGTATGTATGAAATACGTCGTGAATTACTTAATGGCAGTAACGATGTAGGTGAAGGAGTAGTCCTTCCACTGCATTTGATATTCACCGCGAGGCCATGCACCCCAACTGGTCACGCAGCCGAGTCCGAACTGGCGAGCCTGAAGCTGTACAACATTGAACTTGCGAGGAGTCAGGTCACCGCTATGGCTCTGGTGAGCATCCTTGCGTGGACCGTCGTCGAGGTCCTCGGGCAGGTAGTTAAGGGCAGAAGCCTCCATCTTGCCAGTAGCAGCAAAGCAAAGTCCGCGACCTGCGTTGTCAAGCATCTGCCAGTAGCGAACGTCTGTCTTGTTACCACTCTCCTGCGGACGGATGTAGCCCCAATACTGGTCGGCAACCTTCTGCTTGTACTGTCCCAAGAACTCTGAGTTGTTACGGTCGATATAGTTCTCGTTGGGACCGCGTCCATAGTAGTTAACTGTAGCATACTGCTCAGGCAGAACCCATTGCATACCGAAACGGAATAATTGTGGCTTGTCCTTTGCCTCTTCGTTGACATCTAGGTCTTCGCCCACAATGAGCTGACCTTTAGCCGTGAGAGTATAGGTGATGGTGAGCTTTGCATCCACACGATTCATCTTATAAACAGCGGTAACGGTGCGAGCCTGATTATTGCCGCTCATGCCGATGTGCTCAAGATGACGGTCGGCATCCTTCCACTGACGGAAACGGTTCTGCAGACCTGCTCCGTAGTCGTTATCGGTGGGAGCACGCCAGAAGTTAGGAACTACGGAATAGCCGTCCTCAAGCATGGGCTTACCGTCAACATCAAAATAGTCGAGTTCGCCGTTCCAACGATTTATAGTAACTGCCACGCCATTGGCCTCCATGTTGTAGCAAGCAAGCATGCTGTCTGTCTTTACCTCACCTTCGGTAGCGGCAGCCACAACCTTCTCGGCTGTGGGGAATGTGTAAGGCTGTAATACCAACTGCTCGCGAGCTACCACGGTACCAGCTTCCAACAGTCCTTCGTTCTTCTTGAGAGAGAAGGCAGCATTCAACAGAACCTCCTTACCGGCATTGTCTGCAAGCAGGCGCTGCAACTGTGGCTTCAGGGGTGAAATGTCGAATGTCTTTGTCTCCTGTGGCTGAACATCGAGTTCACCATATTTCTCGTTCATCGCAGTTTCCTTGCCGTCAATCACGAGTGACAGGCTTACCTCCACGTTGCTGAGGTCGGTGAAGAAGTTCTCGTTGTAAAGTTCTACAGTACCCTTGTCGAGGTCGAGATTCTTCACCCAAATATTCTGGTGGATGTACTGAACCTCGTAGGCATGAGGATTGAGTGAACGGTCAGGAGCAATGACACCATTGCAGTTGAAGTTGTGGTCGGAGGCAGGATAACGACCTTCGTCACCACCATACATCCATATTTGCTTGCCAGTCTTCTTGCTGACACCGCGAACACCTTGGTCAACAAAGTCCCAAATAAAGCCACCCTGATACTTCGGATACTTACGGATGAGATCCCAGTACTCCTTGAAACCACCCATAGAATTACCCATGGCATGAGCATATTCGCACTGGATGAGAGGACGCTGGTTATCGTTTTGACTGTAGCGTTCACAACCGTTGTAGTCGCGATACATGGGGCAATAGATATCTGTCTTGCCGTTCTCACCAGCCTGCTCGTACTGGCAGGGGCGTGAAGGATCGAGTTCCTTCACACGCTCATAGGCTGCCACAAAGTTATCGCCGTAGCCGCTCTCGTTACCAAGACTCCAGAAGATGATGCTGGGATGGTTCTTCTGAATCATCACGTTAGCCTCATTACGCTCAACGATAGTCTGCTTATAAAGAGGGTCCTGAGCCAGACGACGGTCGCCATAGCCCATACCATGACTCTCGAAGTTAGCCTCAGCAACAACATAGATACCATACTGGTCGCAGAGGTCGTACCAACGTGGGTCGTCGGGATAGTGGCAAGTACGCACGGCGTTCATGTTCAGTTGCTTCATTATCTTGATATCCTGAATCATGCGCTCTACACTTACGACATAACCGCCATCGGGGTCAAGTTCGTGACGGTCGGCACCCTTGAACAGAACCGGCTTTCCGTTAACGAGCAACTGAGCACCCTTAATTTCAATCTTGCGGAAACCCACCTTCTGTGCCACGGTTTCCAGTTCATTACCCTTGGCATCCTTGATTGTGGTGTAAAGGGTGTAAAGATACGGAGTCTCTGCTGTCCACTGCCATGGGCTCTTAACCTCCATCGAAATAAACTGACGGTTGTTTGTCATCTTGCCGGCAGACGTCGATTCATAGACTACACCACCCTTGGCATCCTCGAGACGGAACTTGATAAAGTTGCCCTTGCCATTAAGAACATTGACATTCACGCTAAGCTTGCCGTTCTTGTAATTATCTGTAAGGTCGGGCACAATACTAATGTCCTGAATGTGTGTCTTGGGACGGGCATACATATATACTTCACGCGCGATACCTGTGAAACGCCAGAAGTCCTGGTCCTCACCATATGACCCATCACACCAGCGCATTACCTGCATGGCAATGAGGTTGTCGCTACCAGCCTTGATAAACTTGGTAACATTAAATTCGGCAGCAATCTTCGAATCCTCGGCATAGCCCACTTCCTTACCATTAACCCACAGACGCAGGTTGGATGTGGCGGAACCGACATGAATGTAGATATCCTGTCCCTTCCAACTGGCTGGAACAGCAAAAGAACGACGATATGAACCAGTATAGTTGTTCTTCTCCTCAACGAAGCCGGGCTGGTTGTTGAACTGAGTATTCCAAGCGTAACCCACATTCTTGTAGATGCGGTCGCCATGACCGTTCAACTCGAACAATCCAGGCACAGGGAACAGCTCCCACGAAGCATCGTCATACTTCTCCTGAAAGAAGCCAACAGGGGCATCCTGATGGTTGGTGACGAACTTGAACTTCCACTTTCCTTCCATAGAAAGGTAGCGGTCGGAAGCCTGCTTATTGTCCTTCTGAGCCTTATCCTTGCTCTCGAAGGCAAAGAAAGAGGCGCGATGAGTTTCGGTGCCAACACGATTAATGTTGGCATCGAGCCAATAGGGCTTGGCAGAAGCCTTTGGTGCAGCAGCGGCTGTCATAGCTGTCATAGCCAATGCTACAAGCATCATTTTTCTTAGCATAGTGTTATGTTTTTAAGGTTTTAATGTATTGTCAGCGACAAAGATAACAAATATTCAAGAATATTTCGTAACTTTGGCGAAAATATAGCAAAAAAATGATGAATTACGCAAAGAAAATATTCACCCCTCTGACAATACTGCTGGTATTGGTTGTCATGGGGGCATTAATTCTCAGTTCAGAAAGCGAAGTGCTGTATCGCATGCAGGAACTGTCGCTATGGCTACCCACGAAATATTTCTTCCACACCTCAACAATCTATCCGGGTGGAACACTCACATGGGGTGCAGCCTTCATGACACAGTTCTTCTACTACCCCACCCTTGGCATCGGACTTATGGTTGCGGCATGGGCTGCCATCTGTGCACTTGTGTGCCACATATTCCGACTGAAAGGTGTGTGGCAACTGGTATCGCTACTGATTCCCATGGCTCTGATGGCGGCCTTGGTACAGACAGGCTACTGGATATACTACCAAAAGCTGCAAGGACATCCTTGGGTGCCCACACTGGCAGTTCTCCTGTCATTACTGTTGGCGCTGCCATACAGACACATCCGCGACGTGCGTATCCGTTTGCCATATATGGCTCTGGTGGGAATACTCGGCTATCCGCTGATGGGTGCCTGGTGGGCATTGACCTTGGCACTTATGATGCTGCCCGTAAAGTGGAAAATGAACCGCTTTGAAATCATCACCGTCGTTCTTGGTATTGTGCTGATAATTGCAGTACCTGTAATCATGGTACAACAGTTCTATGGACAAGTGGAGATAAGTCAAGTTTATCTGGCTGGAATGCCGTGTTTCCGCTACGGAGATACAGACTGCACCCAATACCGACTCCCATATTATGCTCTGGCATTAGCCTTTATGGTATGTGGCGTAGGACGCGCCCAAAGTTCTATTTCAAAAGAAAAAGCCCCCAGTACTAAACTTTCCACTATCAACTATTTCATTGTAATCGCGCTGCTGGCAGTTGCTGCCTACGGAGTGAACATGAGGTGGGAACGCGATACGAACTTCCGAAAGGAAGTGGCAATGAACAATGCCATCGAACGACTCGACTGGGAAGGAGTGCTGCGAACCATGATTAGCCAGGAAATGGGAGAAGTAATGCCTCCCACACGAGTGATGGTGATGATGAAAAATCTGGCTTTGTTCCGACTGGGACGCGCTGGTGACGAAATGTTCCGCTATCCCGAAGGAGCCGAACAGCAACACGCACCCTGGACAGTACGCATGACGCAAGTGGGCGGCAAACTGCTCTACTACCACTACGGCAAGGAAGGATTCTGCTATCGCTGGTGTATGGAAGACGGTGTAGAGTTCGGATGGAGCGTGGATGTTATGAAATATATGACCAAAACCAGTCTCATTACCCACGACTGGGACGTAGCACAGAAATACATCAACATACTTAGCAAAACGATATATCATAAGGAATGGGCTGAAAAGTACGCCAAATACGTGCGCCATCCCGAACTGATGGCTCAGGATGAGGAAATGAAGCCCATCATACCGATGGCAGAGTTCCCCGACCGTCTGGATGGTGACAACACACTGGTGGAGATGTATCTTCTGAAGACATTCTCTGGAGGTTTTGGCGCCGACCCTGGTTATCAGGAAATGACCTTACTATGCTCGCTCATAATGAAGGACATAGAGCTTTTCTGGCCGCGTTTCCGTCAGTATCTCAATATGCACCAAAAAGAACCCGGATTCCGTGTACCACGCTACTATCAGGAAGCAGCATATCTATACTCCATGCTGGAACCCAACCGTCCCAGCGACCTGTGGCCAGACCTCACGAATGAAGAAGCTGCCAAGCGCATTCCGTTCGATGAAAGCATACGTAACTCTTACCAGAAGTTTATGGACTTCAACACTCAGTGCGGCTCTATGTCGGAGGAACAAAAGAAAGTGGCGTTCCAACCTCAGTTTGGCGACACTTTCTACTATTTCTACTTCCTCCGTCGTAACCAGAAGACGAACTAATATTGAAAATTAAAAATTGAAGATTGAAAGAGGTATGAGAGACAGACAAATAAGATTTATCATTTATTATTTATTATTTATCTGTGTTGTCAGTTGCTCGAAGCCAAAGGCTCCAACGCAATACAGCGATGACGAGCGTCTGCCACAGATATTCCCTGAGTATCAAGACGTGACAGTGCCCTGCAACATTGCCCCACTAACCTTTGCCATTGAGGAAGAGGGAACGAACTTCATCACTCGACTGACAGCCAACGGCAACGAATGGATTTACGAAGGTGACGAGGTATGCCCCACTCCCAAGCAGTGGAAGAAGATGGTTTGCCCCGAAACCTCAATAATGGCGGAGGTGTTTATTGAAAAGAACGGCAAATGGACTCGCAAGGCGCCCTTCGCCATTCACGTTTCGTCAGACAGCATTGACCCATACATCTCTTACCGACTGATTGCCCCCTCGTATGTTACCTATGAGGACCTCACCATAAATCAGCGCTGTCTCGAAAACTATGACGAAAGCCTCATCTATGGCAATATGTCCAACAGCACGGAAACAGATGGACAATGCATCAACTGCCACGCTTATCAGAAGTATAACCCCAACCGCATGCAATTCCACGTACGCCAGTATCTCGGTGGAACAATAATCACCTACGACGGGAAGGTGGAACGCATTGATATGAAGACGGGACGTACAGTATCAGCCGGTGTGTACCCAACATGGCACCCGACGGAACCGCTCATCGCATACTCTACAAACCATACAGGACAATCGTTCCACACTAACGACAATCAGAAAGTGGAAGTACAGGACACCCACAGCGACCTTATGCTCTACGATGTTATGAGCCACGAAGTAATGCCGCTGGAGCGTGACACCAACGACCTTGACTGCTTCCCATTCTGGAGCCCCGACGGAAAGTATCTCTACTATTGCTCTGCACACTACGTAAAGCGCGATACAGCAGAAGCCGTTAGCAAGGAATTCGATATGATTCAGAACTATAAGAAGGTGAAATACAATCTCTATCGCCGTCCGTTTACTCTTGATTCTCGTTCGTTTGGCGAACGCGAGATGATATTCGATGCTGCTGCAGATTCCATGTCAGCTACCCTGCCACGAATATCTCCTGACGGTCGCTGGCTGTTGTTTACTATGGGAGGACATGGTGTGTTCCACATCTGGCACAAAGATGCCGACCTCTATCTACTCGACCTTCAGTCAGGCAACTGCCAACCGGCAAAGGTTCTAAACAGCGACAATGTGGAGAGTTATCATTCGTGGAGCAGCAACGGACGCTGGGTCATCTTCAGTAGCCGTCGTACAGATGGCAATTTCACACGTCCATACATAGCCCACTTCGATGGCAAGGGCAATTTCACTAAACCTTTCGAATTGCCACAAAGCAACCCACGCTATCACCACGAACTTATGCGTTCGTACAACATACCTGAATTCATGACAGGACCTGTGACCATCAGTCCACAGAGTTTTGCAAGCGCCGTTCGTAAAGACAGCATTAAAGCGAAATAAATTTAGGATTAAAGATTAAGGATTAGAGATTATGAAGCGCCTAATAGCAATATTTTTCCTATTTGCCCCTACAGTCCCATTATTTTCTCAGTACAAAGAAGTCAAGCAACAAGGCTCTGGCGTAAACCGTCCATACACCGAAATACCATCTGACGAAGGAGAAGCCGCTAATGGTAAGTTATTCAACTTCGACTGGCGTTTCCAACTGGGTAATCCGTCTGGTGCAGAAAAAACTGACTTCGATGATTCCGGATGGCAGGCTCTGGACTTGCCTCACGATTTTCAGTTCCACCAGCCATGGGACGAGAAAGCAGGTGGAGCACGTGGTTTCAAAGGACAATGCGAAGGTTGGTACAGAAAAACATTCTATGCTCCTGCTGAATGGCAAGGATTGCGTGTGTTGCTCGATTTCGAGGGATTGATGTACTACGGCGACGTATATCTCAATGGCAAACAAGTAGCATCGTCGGAATATGGCTATCTGGGATTTGAAGCCGACCTCTCGCGCCAGCTAAACTACGGAGGCAACAATGTAGTTGCAGTATATGCCAATTCTGGCAAATCGAATGCCAGTCGTTGGTACACCGGCGCTGGACTTTTCCGCGACGTACACCTAAGACTACAAAACCCTACTCATATATCGCGTCACGGCATCTATGTAACCTCCACAGTTTCCTCAAAGGGAGAAGGTGAAGTGAAGGTTACTGTTGATGTTAGCGGTTTCCCTCATGGTTCTGCTCCCCAAGCCAAGACTACCATATCTGCTACTATTAGGGATAAAGAAGGGCGTACGCTCGGCAGTTCCACTGCAGAAGTGCCTTCCCTCACCAAGCATTCACGCGACGAGATTTCCCTTCCCACTATCACCGTATCGAATCCTACTCTTTGGGACCTCGATAATCCATACCTATATAATATAGATGTAGAAGTATTCGTTGATTCGATGCTCGTTGATAAGCAGAGTGACAGATTCGGCATTCGCACAATAGAGTACAGCCCAAAGTTCGGCTTCAAGTTGAATGGCCGTAAGGTATTCCTCAAGGGCATTGCAAACCACCACGATATGGGTGCATTGGGAGTAGCCTCGTTCGATGATGCCATACGTCGCCAGTTTGCCGTAATGAAACAGTTTGGCTTCAATTCCATGCGTTGCAGTCACAATCCCTACTCCCCCGCTCTAACGCGCATTGCCGACGAGATGGGACTGCTCATCGTTGATGAATTAATAGACAAATGGAGCGATGATGAATACTGGGGTGGACGCAAACCATTCTCCACACTGTGGCCTTCACTTATTGCAGAATGGATAACTCGCGACCGAAACTGTCCAAGCGTAGTAATGTGGAGTCTGGGCAATGAATTACAGATTCGCGACAACTGGAGCGGTTACAAAACCAACGACTGGGGTATCACCACGTATCGTCTGTTTGATGTTATGGTAAAGCGCTACGATGCCACACGTCCGACCACTGTAGCACAGTTCCCTGCACGTGCCGGTGCTATACGCGAAGAAAAGGAATTCAAGACCTATATGGCACCACCAGAACTGGCTCTTGCAACAGAGGTCAGCTCGTTCAACTATCAATGGGATTGCTACCCCAAATATTTCGAACACGCGCCCAACATGATTCTCTATCAAAGTGAAGCCGTAACTAATCAGATGCAGGCTCCATTCTATGGTATGGACCGCAACCGCACCGTAGGCCTTGCC
Source organism: uncultured Bacteroidales bacterium (assembly GCA_902781515.1). GTDB lineage: Bacteria > Bacteroidota > Bacteroidia > Bacteroidales > Bacteroidaceae > Physcousia. The sequence continues at coordinate 8,771 of CACZJU010000013.1, forward strand.
TACTGGGGAGCTATAGAATACTGGGGCGAATCGAACAAATGGCCTAAGAAAGGATGGAACTATTCGTTCTTCCGCCACACTCTATGGCCTAATCCTCAAGCATATCTCATTCGCGGAGCATTCCGTCCGGAAGAACCCGTGGTACACATTGGAGTGCTCACTGGAGCCGAGAACCTCAGTTGGAATGCAATAAATGTCGGACAGAAGACATACGTTGATACTTGGAACTTCCCAATTGACTCGCAACAACAAGTTTCCGTATTTACCAACTGCGAAAAAGTGGAGCTCTTCATAGAAGACGAGGGTCTAAAGGCTAAAGGCAAAAGCCGTAGTTTGGGACGTCTGAAGAACGATACAACAGATGTGTTCAAACGCGGCATTATCAAATGGAACAAAATCCCCTATGGAAAGGGAGGAAGCCTCACTGCTGTTGCCTATAACGGTGGTAAAGAAGTAGCTCGCCACCGCATCGAGACTGCAGACAAGGCCGTACGTCTAATTATTGAGGAAGAAAAGATAATCAATCCTCACACCTTCAATTCAAATGGCATGAGCCTTCGCTATCTGACGGTAAAGGCTGTGGATAAGAAGGGACGCACTGTGCCTACGTTCGATGAGGAACTAACGGTTACTGTCGAAGGGGCTGCAACACTGCAGGCAATAGATAACGGCGACCACTATACAGACTATCTCTTCCGTCCCACCGACAACACCAAACGAATGCAGGGAGGAAAAATGCAAGTTATATTGCGTTCAAAGCGTGAGTCTGGCTCAATTACTGTACGTGCCACATCGCCCAATCTACGCGCAGTACTGCGATTAAAGAGTGAATAAACTATTGAAAGGTCTCTTTTTTATTTCTCAATAAGAGCGACTGCATAAGCCGAAATACCTTCTTCGCGTCCTGTAAAGCCAAGCCACTCTGTTGTAGTGGCCTTGATGGAAACACAGTCAGGATCAACCTGCATAACCTCTGCAAGACATTGTTGCATCGATGGAATATGGGGATTGAGCTTTGGACGCTGGGCACATATGGTAGCATCGATATTGCCAACCTTATAGCCACGCTCACCAATAAGCTCAATTACACGATGCAGGAGAATTTTGCTGTCGGCTCCACGATATTGCTGGTCTGAATCTGGAAAATGGTAACCAATGTCGCGCATATTCGCAGCTCCTAACAAAGCATCACATATAGCATGAATGAGTACATCGGCATCGGAATGTCCAAGAAGACCAAAGGTGTGAGGTACCTTTATGCCTCCCACCCAAAGGTCACGACCAGACACCAGTTGGTGAACATCGTAACCCATTCCTACGCGAATCTTACTCATCTCTTCCTTTTCTTACTACCACCGCCATTCTTCTTTCCGAACAGATCCTTCATACCGTCAAGGTCGAACGAAAGGGTAAATCGCATAGTCTGATCAAGAGGGTTCGACTGTGCAGTAGAGAATACATATGCGGCATCAATGGCAAAAACGCTCATCTTGAAACCTGCACCAGCTGTTACGTACTTACGGTTACCCTTATTTTCATGTTCGTGGTGATAACCGGCACGCACCATGAAACGATCGTTATAGTTGTATTCCATACCCACGCTCCACTGTATTTCCTGCATTTCTTCCTTGAATCCGTTGGGAGCGTCGTGAAGCGATTTAAAAATACCGCTTATGGGTGATACATCGTAGTATTCGCGTTGTACACGGTCGGTATATTCTTCATCGGCCTCACCATCACGCTGTTTGGGATATGTAGGCACAAGCAGTTTATTGGCATCAGCAGCAAGCGATAGGCGATTGTACTTATTGAAAGGTATGGTGAAATTACATCCAAGACGGAAGTTTGTAGGGATAAATTCTGAATTGTCATCACCACCATAACTTATCTTCGAACCAATGTTATTGATATTCAAGCCCCATCCAAACGAGCATTCACGGTTAGCCATCATGAAATAGCCCAGACGATACATTGCAATGTCTGCAGCAAAAGCCTTACCGGCCTTACTCTCTGCTGTATAGTCATAAGTAATGTCACTGTAGATGAAACGCATTGCAACACCCATAGAGAAACATTTACTAAGCATTCGGCTATAGGCAACGTCCACAGCCATTTCATAAGGCTTGATTGTCATTGCATTTTCATCCTCTCCAAGATATACTTCGCCCAAAGAGAAGAAACGCAGAGAAGCAGAAAGGGCACTGTAGTCACCTATACGATAGAAACCGCTGACATTGGCAAGATTGATATCGTTGACCAATTTGCGCAACCAAGGAGTATATGAAGCACTTACACCGGCACGTGCCACATTGAAAGGATATTTGGCAGGGTTCCAGTACTGCGAATTGGCATCTGCCTCAGTAGCAACACCAAGGTCACCCATAGAACCGCCTCGTGCATCGGGGGCAATAGCCAACGATGTGACACTATAGTTCACAGGGTTGAACATATTCTTCTTGTCCTGAGCCAGAGCGGAACCAATTGATAATTGATAATTGAAAATGGACAATTGGACTGCTCCGACGAGCAGAATCAACAGCAGATATAATCTTTTTTTGTTATTCATTATCAATTATCATTTATCAATTATCCATTACATAAAACGTCAGGTTTATGTCAATTATTGCCATGAATGACGATTTTTTGCGTTTTTGACGTTTTTTTACTATTCCCCTGACTCATCACAACCCTGTAAAAATATATGCCAGAACACAATCGGCCACCGCCTTGCATAGTCAGGTTCCAGGGAACAACTATTGTGCCGGAGGTACTGCCCGCAGTCAGCGAACGAGACCACATACGGCGACCTGCAAAGTCGAACACCTCAATTAGAACATCACAATCCGTACCCGGCATATTGTATGTGATTAGGAAATTGGTACTTGTTATTGCAGGATTCTGGCTTGACGCTACATGCATCATCGAGGGACGCATGGCTGGGTCAACAACAAAGCTAAGTTGTGTTGACGATGAATTGTTGAGCACATCCCAAGCACGGAACTGTAGAGTATGATGTCCTTCAGAAAGTGCAGGAATGTTATAACCAACGGTTCCGTGTGTATAATCACCGAACTCCGGCGTGTAATAATCGTTGACGATATATGTCTGAGAAACATCACCATCAACAGTGAGAAGCATATCGTGACCAAGTCCCGAACCGCTGTAGCAGAGTCCGCTGGCATCTTCCAAATGTGCCACAAAGAAAGGAGTACTGTTGACATAGTCGCCATCCTGGAAATTCTCCGTGTTCAAATATGCGAAGATTGTTGGACCTTGAGTATCATCGCTGATTGTTGGACTTACTCCTCCCACAAGGAAGGCCTCACTATATCCGTTTGCCTCTGTTGTATTATTCTCGTCAATAGCATAGAACACCACGCGCCCCGACTGATCGCTGTAGTTAATATCTACAGGCATTACAAAAGATATAGTGAACTTACCATTCCTTACAGAATCCTGCCCTACAAAGAGCACCTTTTCACGATTCTCGAACTGGAAGGCTCCCTTGGAGGCGTTGTCATTATTCTTACAGACAATAGTCTCAAGATTGTCATAGACACGAGATGAAAGCGAGCCTGTGAATCCATTGAGCAACTGACCGTCAGCATCCACAAGATGTCCGCTCATGCGCACACTCTCTCCTGCTCGCAGTTGCAGAGTCGTAGCATTGTCTTTAAGCGAGATTCCATTGATGCTGTCGAGAACTACACGATTGACGGGAGCTCCAAACGTGAGGGCTGGATCACCCAACAAGGCATATTGCAATTTGTTCTCACGATGCGAGATTTCAATATTATTGTTGATGAGATAATTTTTGGCAAGACGTATGGCATCTCCTACACGATAGCGCCGCCCTGAAGCATCACATGCAAGCAGATAGTGCATAAACCAACGGTTCATTGAGAGATTCTCGTGAGCATACACAGTACGAGCTGTTCCATAGAAAGCCACCGCTGCCCCATCCTCGTTGAGAATAGCCGTTTCACCAATATTCTCAATCTGACCGTCGAAAGGCATAACATCACAGGCAGCAGTTATCCACAATGGCAGATGAGGACTCTTAAAATCAACAAAGTCCTGAAGCAAGAGAACATATTCGTGAGACATTGCATAGGTGCTTGCATGTCCTGTGTAGTTCATCACCAAAGCACCCTCTTTCATCTGGTCCTTAATGATTTTCTTTACCTTTGGATAGGTGTTGCTTGTAAGAGTGGTAACACGGTCATAGGCATCCCACATTACCTTGCGAACCTCCATTTCAGGATTGTCTGTTTTAATGCGTTCGGCAATATCGTCAGCCATTTCAAGATGCTGATTGTTATCTCCGTCATCGCCCAGAATACTAATAACGTTCTTCCAATCTCCGGCATTGCTGTTAGAGAGAAAATCTATTGTCTTATCAACAACTATACGAGCGTCGTTGGCTGAGGTTACAGGAAATCTTCCCACACCTATATCCACTTTGTCATTAAGGAGTCTATTACCCTCTCCATCATCGAGAAGTCCGAAATAGTCCTCCATAACGTAGCTTTGCGTAGCACTAAAGCTATTTTCGCTCTCGAAGCAGAGCAGATAATCATTGGGATTATAGTTGCGCCACCCAGTGCTTATCATTCGGTTATCCCAAGCACAATCGCCAAAGAGCAACAGATAACGAGGTGCAACATCCATTGACTGAGCACGGTCGTACAGCATCTTCATCAAACGCCGATAAGCCGTAGCATCTGGAGTGCCGCTTGAAAACTCGTTGTAGATATGGTCGGCAGGCACGATTGCAACACGCAGACTATCATACTTAAGATGGGCTTCGGCAAGACGTTCGGCCTGTGACGTCAGTTTTCCGCTGGCTGGCACGATTATCACCATATCTATGCTGTCGAGAGCATGCAGGTTCTGATTATCCACATTACCCACAACTGTTGGCTGAGGGAAAGCATACGAAGGGTCGAATGCCACATATCGGAGCGAGCCGTCGTCAACTGTTGCATCATAATAGACCTGACTACTTTGAGTACCATTAACCAAGGCCGCAGGCATATTGGGCTGTCCAATGCGCATCACCTTTACATTGCTACCAATAATGCGGAAAGCCGTTGGTTGGCTTGCTGATTGCGAAAAGGCGATGAAACCATCGTTGCCAGTCGTAAGCAGTCGGTTGTAATGGAGTGCAAGATAATCGAGATGGGCATCGTTGCCTGAGGTTGTAGTCAGGCGAATAGTCCAGTCGGGGCCCGAAGACATAGAACTGACATCTATTGTACGCTCATTCTGCGTTGCGTAGATATACTGAGAAGTGGTTCCGAGTGTGGCATCGGCAAGTGCATTGCCATTAACCATAGTAGAAAGCGTCGTCTTTGTCTCTGCTCCGGCTGTGAAGACAATAGTCAGTTGTTCACCTCCCGTGCTGTTCTTGGTACTCAGTTTATATACGTGATTGTTGCCGTTTGCGTAGTTAGTGCCATCGTAGAGATTGCGTCCTCCGTGATACCACGCAAACTCGTCCTTCTCGTAAAGCACATGATCAACAGTAGTTGTGACAGCCTCTCCGACCGGTGTTTGTTCTGCCGTTACTGTCGCCAGCGTTGCAGGCTTATCGCCCTCTGTAAGAAAATAACAGGCCTTGGTGGCATAAGGATTGAACACACGCTTGTTGTTCTGCCAATACACCAGTCCGTTGCCCCAAAAGAGCCACGTGTTGGCATCAGCTTTATAGAGCGGAACCTCCTGAAGGTCGTCATACTCGTTGTCAGGGTTTGAATATTCGGACAGACAATAACCGCCATGACCAAAAAGCCTGATATTATCAGGATTCGTGAAGCCCATCTTCTTCAGAGCAGTACGGGTAAGACGATACATTCCGTCTTCGGTAATGGCTATCTTCACCCACTTCCCTTCACTAAGCACGCTCTTGCGTGTATATCTCTCTGCGGAAGCGCCACCAGCACCCTTTGCCTTTAGACCTTTGTTTTTAGCCTTAGGGAGTATGGTAATACTGGCACTGACGAGTTTGCGGTATTGTGAGCCCTGACGAATAATAGGCACGAATGCAATGTCGAGATAGCCTTGCTTGCGGCTCACACTGACCGACGATGACACCTGCAGTTGTTCGGATATTGGTCGTCCGATACGTTCCAGGTGGCGTGTTTCTTCGGCTGTCAAGGGAGCCCATTCGGGATATTCAATGGCTACACTATAGTCATACAGACGATAGTCAGTTTCCAAAGGTACAACCTCTGTATAAACTGGCAAAACAGAGTCTATGCGCAACTCATCCCAATCCAGCGTTGTGATGTTCTGCGCCTTTGCAAACCCGGCTATCAACAATAATATGAATAATATACGTTTATCGCACATTGAACTCCAATACTTTCTTTCCTTCGAGGTAGCCCTCCAGATGATCACCCTCTTTTACAGGTCCCACGCCAACAGGTGTTCCGGTATATATGAGATCACCCATCTTCAGGGTGAAGAACCGGCTGATGAAACTTACTATCTCGTCCACCTTGAACATCATGTCAGCAGTGTGTCCCCTCTGCACTGTCTCGCCATTACGGTCGAGGTGGAAGTGCAGGTTCTGCACATCAGGATAGTTTGCCAACGGCTGCATCTCACCTATCACCGCACTGCCGTCGAATCCCTTGCTCAACTCCCATGGAAGCCCTTTCGCACGCAACCTCTGTTGCAAATCGCGGGCCGTGAAATCTATGCCCACTGTCACCTGGTCGTAGTACCTATGTGCCCAGCGCGGCGCAATACTGCGCCCAAGTCGGCAAATCCTGACCACCAGTTCCGTCTCATACTCGCATTGCTGCGTGTATTCGGGTATGAAAAACGGCTTTCCTCCCGTCAATAACGCAGAATCGGCCTTCGTGAATATTACGGGCTCCTCTATATTTAATAACGTACCATGAAGCTCTTTATTGTGCTCCAGATAGTTCATTCCAACTGCAAATATCTTCATAGTGAGAGCAAAAATACAAAAATTATAGCAGACTTAACGGGTATTTTGCTAAATTTGTGGGGACAAACCAATAAATGAGATATGAGAAAGACCATTTTTTCCCTACTCTGCCTGATGACTCTGTCAGCACCGGCACAAGAGAGTTACCGCATTCCCGTAAGCGAAGAACACGAGCAAATGCTGAAAGGACAGTACGAACCCACATGGCAGTCGCTTGAGACGCACCAGACACCGGAATGGTTCCGCAATGCCAAGTTCGGCATCTGGGCTCATTGGGGTGCTCAGTGCGTGGAAGGAAGTGGCGACTGGATGGCTCGCGGCCTCTATCAAGAGGGTTCCGGACAGTACAAGCACCATGTCAACAACTACGGTCATCCTTCGGAGTTCGGATACAAGGACATCCTGCCCCTGTTCAAGGCTGAAAAGTGGAATCCCGAAGCTCTGGTAGAGCGTTACAAACGCTGTGGTGCACAGTATTTCTTTGTGCTTGGCAATCACCACGACAACTACGACCTGTGGGATTCAAAATACCAGCCTTGGAACTCGAAGAACATTGGTCCCAAACGCGACATTCTCGACGAATGGGCAAAAGCTGCAAAGAAAGCAGGTCTGCCATTGGGTATCTCGTTCCACGCCGACCATGCATGGACTTGGTTCGAGCCCTCACAACGCTACGACCTTGAAGGCGATAAAGCAGGCGTTTGGTACGATGGTAACCTGACTAAGGAAGACGGCAAGGGCAAATGGTGGGAAGGTCTCGACCCACAGATGCTCTATCAGCAGAACCACCCCATGAGCAAAGGCTCCTGGGACAATGGTGCCATTCATGGTCAGTGGGACTGGAGTCACGGAGCCTGTCCTCCATCAAAGGAGTTCGTCACCAACTTCTTCGACCGCACCATTGATGCCATAAACCGATACAATCCCGACCTGATATACTTCGACGTTACTGTTCTGCCCTTCTATCCCATCAGCGATTGCGGAATGAAGATTGCAGCCCACATGTACAACAAGAATCCACGTGCCGTAGTGTTCGGAAAGATTCTCAACGACGACCAGAAGAAAGCACTCACTTGGGACGTAGAGCGCGGAGCTCCGAACCAAATGATTGAACAGCCTTGGCAGACCTGCAACTGCATCGGCGGCTGGCACTACGACACAGGAATCTATCGTCGCGGCTATCGCACAGCCCAGAATATGGTAAAGCAGCTTGTGGATATCGTGTCTAAGAACGGTAACCTGCTGCTCAACATCCCATTGCGTGCCGACGGCACCTACGACGAGAAAGCAGCCCAGTTCCTCGACGAGCTGGAGGCTTGGATGAGCCAGAACGGCGAGAGCATCTTTGGTACACGTCCCTGGGTACGTTTCGGAGAAGGTCCTGTTGCCGAGAAACCCATCAGCATCAACGCCCAAGGCTTCAACGAAGGACAGTACAATGGAATGGACAGTCGCGATATTCGTTTCAACCAGACAAAGAAGTACCTCTACGCGACCGCTATGGGCTGGCCCGAAGACGGTAAACTCACCATCAAGTCACTGGCAAAGGGCAATCCCGACTTCAAGAAGTCCATCACCAATGTCTATCTGCTTGGTCACGGAAAGCTGAAGGCTCGTCAGACCTCCGAAGGCCTCGTCGTAGAACTGCCGCAGCCCTGCAACCGCATTGCTCCAGTACTTCGCATCACCAAGTAACAATAACTAAAGTTATAGAACAACAAAAAGCGACTGACGATTGGTCAGCCGCTTTTATTTATTATTCAAGAGCTCGCGATTACTCGGCGCGGAGTGTGAAGCGCTTGAAGCCAAGAACGGTGAGGTCCTTGTCAACAGACTTCAGGTACTGCTCAACGGTCTGATTCTTGTCCCAGATGTACTCCTGACTGAGCAGGCAGTTCTCCTTCAGGAACTTGTTCAGACGACCCTTGGCAATGTTCTGAACCATAGCCTCGGGCAGGTTGGCAGCCTTCTCAGCGCTAACGGTAGCGATAATCTCCTTGGCGCGGGCAACATCCTCGGCTGTAATCCAGCCCTTACCCATGTTGCTCTCCATGTGATCCTCGCTATCAACGTGTGCGGGGTTGATGCCGGCCTTGCGCAGGGCTGCCTCAACAGCCTTGTGAACCTGCTCTTCCTTTGTCTTCTCAACGGCAACGTTGTACTCGTTGTCCTTAACCTCCTGAGGAACACCGCTTTCGTCAACGGCTACGGGAGCTGCGCTGGCAATCTGCATTGCTACGTTCTTGCCCACTGTCTCGTCCTCAACAGCCTTGCTCAATGCAACCATTGTGCACAGGCCGTTGCGGTTCATGTGGTTGTAGGTGGCAATGGCAGCAGCCTCGATGGTCTGATAGCCGTCGAGTTCCATCTTCTCACCGGTGATACCGCTACGGGCAACAACAGCGTCCTGTACGGTACCCTCGCCCATAGGAAGTGCCTTCACCTCGTCGAGGGTCTTGCACTTGTTGGCAACGGCAGCGTCCAGAATCTCCTGTGTCAGAGCCACGAAGTCAGCGTTGTTGGCAACGAAGTCGGTTTCACACTTCAAGGCGATGATGGCACCGAAACCATTGGCAGCCTTCACCAGCACGCAACCTTCGGCAGCGTCGCGGTCGCTACGCTTTGCAGCAACGGCAGCGCCCTTTTTGCGGAGGTATGCTACAGCACCGTCCATATCGTCGCTCTCGGCCAGAGCCTTCTTACAGTCGGCCAGACCAGCGCCCGTCATTTCGCGGAGCTTCTTGATATCATTCATTGTAACTTCCATAATATAGCCTCCCCCGGCCCCTCCGAAGGAAGGGTGTGCCCATTAGTTGGGGGAAGGGCACTCATATTGTTATTTATTGTATAACTTTACCTTATCGCCCCTTCCTGGGAAGGGGTTGGGGGTAGGCCTTACTCGGCAGCCTCTTCTTCGGCCTCGGCAGCGGGAGCCTCTTCAGCCTCTTCGGCGTTGTCGTCCTTCTTGCTGGCAGCAGCGGCATCGGCGTCAGCCTTCTCCACCTTGCGCTCCTCGAGACCCTCGCTGATAGCAGCGCAGCAAGCGTCGAGAACAGCCTCGATACTCTTTGCAGAGTCGTCGTTTGCGGGGATTACGAAGTCAACGTTGTCGGGGTTAGAGTTAGTGTCAACCATAGCGAACACGGGGATACCCAGACGGTTAGCCTCGCGAACAGCAATCTGCTCCTTCAGCACGTCAACAACGAACAGTGCGCTGGGCAGACGGTTCAGGTCGGCGATAGAACCGAGGTTCTTCTCCAGCTTAGCGCGCTGGCGAGTAACCTGCAGCAGCTCGCGCTTAGAGAGGTTGCTATATGTGCCGTCAGCAATCAGCTTGTCGATGGTAGACATCTTCTTCACAGCCTTGCGGATTGTGGGGAAGTTAGTCAGCATACCACCGGGCCAGCGCTCGATTACATAAGGCATGTTAATAGATGTAGCCTTCTCGGCTATCACGGTCTTGGCCTGTTTCTTCGTAGCAACGAACAGGATCTTCTTGCCACTCTTGGCAATTTGCTTCAAGGCTTCAGCAGCCTCGTCAACCTTGGCAACAGTCTTGTGCAGGTCGATAATATGAATGCCATTACGCTCCATGAAGATGTAAGGAGCCATAGCGGGATTCCACTTTCTCTTGAGGTGGCCAAAGTGACAGCCTGCCTCCAGAAGTTGGTCAAAATTTGTTCTTGACATAAATTCTTTCTTTAATAAATTGTTTACTTTCTTTTTTAATCTTTTTGTTAGATCAACTCGCGGGTAGTCCCCCGATTAATAGGAGTCGAGCGAGTTTAGATACTAAACAGTTTGCAACGCAGTTGCATTAACGCTTACTGAACTGGAAGCGACGACGAGCCTTTGGACGACCCGGCTTCTTACGCTCAACCTCACGGCTATCGCGAGTCATAAAGCCTTCGGCACGCAGTGCCTTCTTGTCCTCGGCGTTGATTTTCACCAGAGCGCGGGCAATAGCCAGACGCAGAGCCTGAGACTGACCAGTGTAGCCACCGCCAGTGAGGTTCACCTTGATGTCGTACTTCTCTGCGGCGTCAAGAGCTGCCAGAGGCTGCTTTACAACGAACTGCAGGATGCTGCTGGGAAAATATTCTGTGATGTCACGCTTGTTGATGGTAATCTTACCCGAACCCTCAGTAACATAGATACGGGCAACGGCGCTCTTACGGCGACCAAGTGCATTAACTACTTCCATCTTTCCTTATTATTTGTAGTTATTAATATCAATTGTCTTGGGGCTCTGAGCTTCGTGCTTGTGCTCGCTGCCTTCGTAAATGTAAAGATTTGCAATCAGGCGGTCTGCCAGCTTGTTCTTGGGCAGCATACCCTTCACAACCTTGCGGATGAGCTTCTCAGCACCGTTCTTCTTTGCAAGGATTGTTGCAGGAGTAGATTCCTTCTGACCACCGGGATAACCAGAGTAGCGCAGATATACGCGGTCGGTCATCTTCTGACCGGTCAGGGCAATCTTCTCGGCATTTACGATAATCACGTTGTCGCCGCAATCCACATGAGGTGTGAAGTTGGGCTTGTACTTACCTCTCAACATTTTTGCCACCTTAGTGCACAGACGGCCCAGCACCTGATCGGTAGCATCAACTACTACCCACTCCTTGGTTGCGGTCACCTTGTTCACGTTAGTGGTCTTCTGACTTAATGTGTCCATTTTTGTTTTTTGTTCGTTTACTACGTTTTACTTTTCTTTTCACTTTTCTGTGATTCACAAACCACTCGCCCAGGCCAATGGAAACGAGCTATTTACACACAGATTTGGGCACTTTTTACGGCGCCCTGATAATAATCGGCTTGCAAAAGTAGTGAAAATCGGGCGCATGACCAAATATTATTGGCAAAAATTCTATTTATGCAACAGAAATACATGTTCACGACATGATATTTATGATGCAGATATAGAATAAATGGCTGAAAAAGCCATATACAGCAACGCTGTGCCAATAATATTTTGTCCTGCCCCGATGCATCCTACATTCTTGCTCCCCTTCGCTACGCAAGCGCTTAGCGATTACGAGACTGCGCAGCAGGCTCAAAGGTACTGCACCGAACTTCCTTATTTCCCGTAGTCGAAATCTTGCTGTTCCCACGCATCCCAGTCAATATCAGAGAGATAGGACGCTATTTGGCTGGCAAGTGGTGCAAGGTCCTCATTTATAACCTTCCATACTTCACGAGAACTTATCTGGTAATAGTCGTGAACCAGCACATGACGCATCTTGATAATGTATGGCCATGGGGTTTCGCTATGTTGTTTGCGAAATGGTTCTGAGAGTTTATATGCAGCTTCTCCTATGATTTCAATGTTTTTCACAACTGCAAAATACAAGACTTTATCCGTCGCAAGTTCGTCGGATGTTTTGCCATTTGTGAAGCTTAATATGTAGTTGATTGCCGTTTGAATATGTTCCAAGCGGCCGCGGTCTCTAACGGGCTCTCTCATAGATAAGTTTTTTATCGCGATTCGCAGATTTTACAGCAAACGGAAGTAATGTGCCCTCTTCTACAATATCGACTGGACGCTTTAATTTTTCTTCCAAATCGACAATCATAGCAGCGTGTTTTAACAGACTAATACCATCCTCATCATAAGTGACGAGGATATCCACATCGCTGTCTGGCGTCTCTTCACCTCGGGCGTATGAACCAAATAGCCAAGCACGTACTACGGGTTGAGTCTCGAAATACTCGGCAATCTTTCGTGTCATAGTCTGTGTACTCATATTCTTCACTCCTTTCGCCGCAAATTTACAGATATAATTTCATATTACCAAATTTTAGACAAGGCAATCACTATCTGCAGGCTCCAAGCCCGCTCCTAAACCGCATCCACCTCATGCGAACTTTTTCGGAAAAACGAGGCGCTCCCCGAACCGCGAAGGTTGGAGAGCGCCTACTTAACTAACTTATTACGACTCCGGGCTGCCACTCAGGCAGGCTGTCTCGCGACAGTTCCTGAGCATACCCTCGGTCTTTTCCTTTAACGGCTCATGCCGTTCATTCTTCTTTCATTAATCAAACAAGTCCCATCCCTTGTCAGATTTAACATCTCCGTATTCGTCATCATCTACGTTTTGAGCACCTTCAAATAAGGTTGTACCATTACCAATAGATTGGGCAATAAACCCGACCATATTTACAGCAACGACATTAACTGATGGGCTAATATATGTCTTTTTCATAATTGCATCTACCATTTGACAATTTACCATTTACTATTTATCACTCACTTTACTACAACTTTACGTCCATTCACGATATACAGACCCTTTTGAGCCTTCTGAACGCGCTGACCGGCGAGGTTGTAGATAGCCTCATTCTTGTTAAGGTTATCGTTAAGGTTTACAATGCCTGTAGCCTCATCATCTATGAATATATCATTCTCAAAGAAGGCCTTAACGGGAGAGTCTGCATCTACAGTAAAGTAAGCACGGAAGCCCTGCAGTTTCTGTTTGCCATTGCCAGATGACTTCTTGATAGTGTTTGACTTCACATAGTAAGCATTCCCGGGAATAACAAACTCGCGTGCATAGTTACCTACGAAGTTCACACCATTTTGACTAACAGTGGGAGTGGGATCGGGAACCTCAATCTCAACACCATAGAAGGTAAAGCTGCTCTTTGCAGATGAAACTCTCACCAGAACAGGCGTATTAGCTGTGATTGCAGGTGTTTCCATCGGAGTGAATGTTACACCAGTCTTATCGTCAGCAGAGAACTCAGATACCTCCACATCATCACCGAACTGTTCTTTCAGCGTAGCATTGTCAATATTGAAGGGAACCACGAAGGTTGACCATGTATCAGCTGCGATGTTACGTGTAAGGGTAACATCCACACCCTCAAGAGCAACTGGAGAATAAGCAACATCCTCATCGAGTTCGTATGCTCCTTCGCTACCGATGCTATAAAGACGGAAACGGTCCCAAGACATCCAGAAGTCTTTATCGCTCGTAGTGTTGTCACCAACAATAGTGATTGTAGCATTACCAAAGGCTTTCTGTTCGAATACTACGTAGAAGTCGTTCCATCCACGATCGAATACACCATTTTGGTTACCCATTGCTGTTAGAGCAACCTCCTCTGTTTCACCTGCATTGTTGGTCACCTGCATCTTATAAGAATCGATTCCATTCTGAGCGCGAGCAGTTACACTAAGGATATAGTTACCCTTTGCAAGTTTGATAGTCTGACTGGTAGTGAAACTCTTCACACCATTCTTATCAAAATAAGTGTTCGTCGTATTGCCATTAGCCTCGGTGTAGGCTTCGCCGTCTGCTGTCCAGAAGGATTCGCTCCAACCTGCAACATTTGAGCCATCAGCATTCGTGATAAGGTTCGTGCGAGCTTTACCCGGAACATTCTCAGCAATGGCATTGCTCTCGTATGCAGCACGGTTGGCGGTGTTAATGGCAGTTGTCTGAGTGGCAGCTTCAGCTGCGGTATTAACAGTAGCATTCTTTGCGGTTGCCACAGCATCAATCTTTGTAGAGGTAGCATACGGAAGAGCCCAGGCCGTGATAGCATCTGCATATCCCTTAACACGCACATATGAATCATATGCATCTTTTGCTTCTTTAAAGGCAGAAGTCGCTTCGTTCAAAGCCGTAGTCACAGAAGAATAAGAGTTGCCTGAAGCTTCAGGGTCAAGGGCGATAGCTTCAGACAAAGCTGTCAACTCATCTCCTGTAACATTGACATACGTTGTATTACGTGCATCGTATGCTGCATTAGCAGCAGCAATAGCTACATTATAAGCCAACTTAGCTTCAACATCAGGACTATTCGTCTGCAGTGTATAGTCACCAAAGCTTGCCCAGCAATGATTTGCAGTAGCCACAACATTAACGGCAATGTTAACAGTCGTCTCAGAATCCAACGTGAACTTTACATAGCGCCATTCCCAACCATAGCCATTACCATTGTTGGCATATGCACTGGCATCCTCATTAAAGCTCGTTTCACCACTCTTGTTGATACCACGGGATGAGTTACTGCGTGGAAAGTCATTAACAGTTCCAAGTTCTGAATCATCTGAAGTGTCAGTAACAACAAGACTTGTGGTAACATGTTCATCTGTTGCTTGACGAGCTGCTACCTTGAAGATATATTCACCTGCAGGTAGCAATACGTTCTGATTAAAATTGATGCTCCAAGAATTAGCATTCCATCCCTGACCATTACTGTCGTTCTGGTTCTTATAATTACGTGTTGTGCCGCTCCAGTGTTCATTATTAAAGTTGGCAGCACTTGTATTTGTTCCTGACGAAGTCCATGTATCACTTAGTTCAACGCTATAACTATAGTTTGTTGTTACATAAGTATATTCGGCTTCCTTCAAGTCCTGCAATGCACGAAGACCAGTCTTTGTGTTTGGTGTGGCCTCAGCGATAGCCTCATTTGTCATACCAAGGTTAGAAGCCTTAGTCTTCTCTGTCTCAAGAAGAGCATAATTAGGAGCTGCAGCCACGAAAGCGTCAATCAAGCTACGTAAGCGACCATTGATGTCTTCATAAGCATCAGGGGAAGTGGTGTCAAAAGTTTCATCAAGGGCAGCGTTAAGATCGGTCAACTCTTTACCGAGCACACCAGTATAAGTACTCTTTGCTGTTCCTGCTTCAGAAACGAGGCCATTATAAGTAGCTATATAAGATGACAAGTCTAGAGGACCAGTATAAAGAAGGTTTCCAATCTGAATAATATGCCAGTTAGCACCATTAGCTGTGGCATTCATACCAATTTTCAGAGAATGAGTGGTGACTTCACAATCGAGCGTATATAAATCAAGTGTACCACCTGCAACTGAGCCCTGTGTTGCCAGCCCAACATCTTGTGTTGCATCATTAGCATATAATTGAGCAACTATTGTTCCATCAGCAGGCTTGTCACCAGAAACTCCATTGGCATTAGAAGCCTCTGCCCACAATGTAACGCGATAGTTTCCGTTTTCAAGTCCAGTGATTGTTTGAGTTAAGCGATCGTTTTCGACAATATTTGTCGTACTTCCATTATATGTTTCGCGAAATTGAATACCCCACTGAACGGTTGTACCTGCTACATTCCAAGCCAAACTTGCCTTGTCGGTAAGGGCGAGAGGATTTTCTGAAGAAGCTTCATAGCTCGCACCAAGATAATAAAGACGGAAATTGTCACACTTGAACCAGCTATAAGAGGTAGCACCAATTTCCATAGAACCATTTGAAACGTATGCTACAGCAGTAGTAATATCCTTTCCAGTTCCTTTGTCGCTAGCGGAATCATACACCTTACCGTTGCCGCAATAAACCTGAATGTTCTGGTACTGGTCAGATGCTATCAGCGCGGTCAGTTTATAGTAACCATCGGGAAGGCCCTTTACAGATTGTGAAACCTTGTAAGGAGCAGTACCACCCCAAATGTTGAATACATAGCTGCCATCAACGCCGGTTGTAGCATAAGTAGCATTGCTATTCGATTTTGCGCCCTTGTCAGAACCGCTTTGAATCGTCCAGCATGCAGGCGATGCTGTCTCAGTTCCATCATTCTCAAACGAATGGTTGCGAATCATATCTGTCACATCTAAGGGACTGGCTGCAGTTATCGAAGAAGGATCAGAGACATACTCCAATTTAACATCGTCCAGCAAGAAGCTAAAATGCCTACTTCCTGCATCGCTTCCAGGATATAACATAGCAGCTTTAATGGTGAGGCTTGTGGCATCAGATGCTTTTACCAACATGACACTCCATTCATTCCACTTAGACGAAGTGCTTGTGATGCTATTGATTACAGCATCCTTTCCTTCTTCCTGTAGAGAGAGCGTAAATGTAGATGTCTGACTCGCAAAATTGGCCATCTTTACAGTCAATTTATAGAGGCCGTTAGGAACATTTGCTGCGGCAATTGTCTGAGCAATAGAGAACTCTTTATTGGCATTCCAATTCTGGCGAACATAAAAATATTTATCACCAGCACTTGGGTTAAAGCTTGAGCCTATACCCTGAATCTTTGAAGTCGAATTACCTATGCCAACCTGAGCATTGCTGGCTGAAGCGGGCAATACCGTCCAACCAGTCACTCTGTCTGTTGCCCATCCACAAGTGGTAAGATCACTTGTTGCAGCATCCGTTTCAAAGGAAGGATTGGTGATGACAGATGTCTTATCCGTCCATTCTACGGCATAGGTGTTGACCCATGCAATGGTGCAAAGCACCGCGAAAAGTAGTTTTCTTTTCATTTTTGTTTGATTAAAACGTTAATTATGTTAGTTATTTCTTCGTCAGTTGGTAATGCGCACAAAAAAAGCGTAAGATATACAAACAGACCCACGCTATTGCGCAGGCGAAGTACATCATGCGGTCTTGTTTGGAATTTGAAATTTCTCAGGTTTCAAGTTACAAGTACGAGCATAACGCTATCGTCCGTTTTAATCGTAAGCATTGTAATTCAGCCCCTTACAGGAAGCGGTGCCCGCTGGCTTCCGCTCGTGCTTCACACGCATCTCTGCGCGCACTCCACACCAAATCGGCTGCAAAGGTAGTGAAAACCGAGCGAAATACAAAATAATGAACATTTTTTTTAAGACAATGGCACGAAACAAGCTTGCTTGAGTTCTGAAATTGGCTTAAAAAACAAAGCCATAAGGCTTAATGGACGTCAGTCCGTTCATTATTATGTATTGCCGAGGTGCATCCTAGACTCGAGACAGCAACGCTGGCTCAAGGTACATCCCCCCAGACTCAAAACTAGCAGTTTTCGGTACACAGTATACAGTATACAGTTTATATTTGCGTAGTGTGTGGGGGGCTTAGTATAGTATATAAATATTTATAATAATATATATAATATATAATAATATATTATATATATTATTATAGTTACTTAAGGGCACTATTGCGGAGACGGGGGAGGTAATGCATTTTAAAACTGTATACTGTATAACTGTATACAAGACACATTAGTAATGCTTGGCGTGAAGCATTACTAATGTTTGGCACGATGCATTACTAATGCTCGTGGGCAAAGGTTCTTGCTCCGCTTCACTACGCAAGCGGCAGGCCGATTACTTGCTCCGCTTCACTACGCAAGCCAGCAAGCTGGAGCGGACTTAACTTATGGCCGAAGGTTGGCGAACCTTTGGCGATAGGTTGGCGAACTTAAGGCGATAGGTTGGTGAACCTATGGGATTAGCGGTACTGACCAGAGGTGATTTGCTCGATGGAGAGAGGACGATAGACGATGTTGTAGCCCCCACCCTGCGTGTTGCAGTGCGTCTCTTCTTCATAGAGGAAACCAATCTGGCGGTTGCGCTGGAGAGTCATGGTGCTGTAGGCCGAAGGAAGTTTCGTAACCTCGAACGGACCTTCCCAATCCTTGGCAAGAGCCTCTGGAGTTTTATAGGCCGAGGCATCGGACAGTTCTTTCCAATATATACCTACGCGCGTGCGACCCGGTCCGAGTGGCAGACTCTGAAGAATGAGAGGAACGCGCTTCTTGTCGCTGGTGCGGCAGACATTCAGCACAAGGACCTCGCCGTTGCAGGCATTCTGGTTGGCCTCCACACCGTGATTGTCCTTTCCGCTGAAGGCTTTCGTAGCCCAAGAGCCTTTGGCAGCCTTGCGGTCGGTGAAGGTGAAGATGTTATAGAGTCGTCCGCCCCAGGCACGGCTGCTTATGAGCACATTACCATCTGGAAGTTCCTCGCACTTAGGCTCGTCACCACCAGGCACTGGCGATACATCAACACCACCCAGGAACTGCCACGTCTGTCCGAAGTCATCAGAATAGATAACCCAGTTGGCATTCTCCTTATCGTTGCGCGAAACACCGGCGCAGTAGAGGCGGAAATATTTGCCCACCTTCACAAAACGACTCTGGAAGATGCGTCCGCTGCCCACGAACCACGCCTTTATGACTCCGTACTTGCCGGCAGCAAGGGGCTGATAGATGGTCTCCTCACCAATGTAGTCAGGACCAGTCCACGTCTGACCGCCGTCGTCAGAGTAGAAACGAGCCATACCCTGATGGTGGTCGATGGTGCTGTAACCAAAGAGCGGACCGCCCGAACAACTGAGCAGAAGCATACGGTTAGAGGTGCGGTCGGCAACAATGGCAGCATCGCCGTAACCAGCCTCCTGATGTCCTTTCGTAAGGTCGCCGTCGCCCATCATCACGAGAGGTAGATAGAGGTTGCCCCACGTCTTGCCGTTGTCGAGGGACTGACGGAAATGGAGGTCGATACGACCCGCTCCAATGTCGCTACGGCAATAGCGATAGTCGCTCACGGCTACCAAAGCCCCTGTGCGTGTGGTGGCAATGGCAGGTATGCGGTAAGGAATGTCGCCTGTGGTGAGGGTACGGAATATCTCGCTCTGTGAGCGAGCTAAATTGATAATTGAAAATTGAAAATTGAAAATTAACAATAATAGGGCGATGCGTTTCATGGTGGTTATGGGTTATGGGTTATGGGTTATGGGTTATGGGTTATAGGTTATGGGTTATAGGTTATGGGTTATGGGTTATGGGTTATGCATTGTCAAAAGCTCGATGAGTTCGGCGGGAGTGAGGAGCTGCTGCTCGCCGGTAGTCATGTTCTTGAGAGTCAGTTTGCCCTCAGCCATTTCGTTCTCGCCAACGATAGCCACGAAGGGCACCTGTTTCTGGTTGGCATACTGCATCTGCTTCTTCATCTTTGTAGCATCGGGATATATCTCGCAACGGATTCTAGCCTGACGGGCCTGAGCGATGATGGGCATACAGTAGGCAGCCTCAGCCTCGCCGAAGTTGACGAACAGGAGCTGGGTGCTGGTGGTGACAGTCTCGGGATAGAGGTCAAGCTGGTTGAGTACATCGTAGATGCGGTCGGCACCAAACGAAATGCCAACGCCGCTGAGACCGGGCAGACCGAAGATGCCAGTGAGGTTGTCGTAACGACCGCCGCCGGTGATACTGCCAATCTCCACATCGAGGGCTTTCACCTCGAAGATGCAGCCGGTGTAGTAGTTGAGGCCGCGAGCGAGAGTGAGGTCAAGCTCCAATGGACAATTGACAATTGACAATTGATAATTATTTATTACATATTCGACTTCGGAGATGCCGCGGAGGCCAGTTTCGCTGGAGGCGAGGACCTGACGCATGGTGGCGAGTTTCTCGTCGTTGGTGCCGCTAAGCTGGATGATGGGCTGCAGCTTTTCGATTGCTTCCTCGGGCAGACCACACTCACGCAGCTCGGCATTCACATTGTCGAGGCCAATCTTGTCGAGCTTGTCGATGGCTACGGTGATGTCCACAATCTTATCGGCCTGACCTATGATTTCGGCAATACCGGTAAGAATCTTGCGGTTGTTAATCTTGATGCACACACGAATGCCAAAGCGACGGAACACCTCATCCACAATCTGCATCAGCTCTACCTCGTTGAGGAGCGAATCGCTGCCCACAACGTCAGCGTCGCACTGGTAGAACTCGCGATAACGACCTTTCTGCGGACGGTCGGCACGCCATACAGGCTGAATCTGGAAACGACGGAAAGGCAGACTGAGTTCCTCGCGGTGCTGCACCACATAACGTGCGAAAGGCACGGTGAGGTCGTAGCGCAGACCCTTCTCGGCAGGTTCGGCAGCCTTGGCGCCGCTGTTCTGAATGCGGAACAGCAGTTTGTCGCCTTCCTCGCCGTACTTGCCCATCAAGGTAGAGAGGTTCTCCATAGCCGGAGTCTCTATCTGCTGGAAGCCATATAAGGCATAGACGCTACGAATGGTGTCGAAAATATAGTTGCGACGGGCCATCTCCACCGGACCGAAGTCGCGAGTGCCCTTGGGTATGCTGGGTTTCATGCTGACTAATTAAGAATTAAGAATTAAGAGTTAAGAGTTAAGAATTAAAAGTTTTTGCAAAGATAGTAATAAATTCACAATTCACAATGCACAATTCACAATTATCCGTAAAACCTCAATAACCTATCACCTATAACCTATAACCTCTCACCATTAGAACGGATAACCGACGGCGAGGTGGAAGCCGAGCGAATCCCAGAACTTCCGCATGTTGTAATAGCCAGAGCGACCTGTGTCGTATGGAGCATGAATACCAATGCCGACGTCGAAACGGATGACAAGGAAGTCGAGGTCGTAACGGAAGCCGAAGCCCGTGCCAAGAGCAATCTCCTTACCCATTGTCTTTGCATTCAAACTGCCGCCCGGACGGTTGGCATCGGACTTCATCAACCACACATTACCTGCATCAACGAAGATGGCACCTCCGAGGTCGCTGACCAATGGGAAACGATATTCGAGATTGGCCTCCAGCTTCAGGTCGCCAATCTGGTCGAGATAACTGTATTTGGAGTTGGCAGGATGATAGCTTCCCGGACCGATGGTGCGCACACCAAAGGCACGGATGCTGTTTGCGCCGCCTATGGTGAAGAGGTCGCCGTAGGGAGCAATACGACTGTTGCCGTAGCTGTAGATGACGCCTGCAAACAATCGACCTGCCACATAGGTTCGCGTCTGTCCGATACGATAGCGCTGGGAGTACTCAGCAGTAAACTTCAAGTACTGGGCAAAGGGCACTCCGAAGAGGTGCTTGTTCTGTTGCGTCAAAGGCTTGCCACCAAGGCGATATACCACGCTGGTGAGGTTACCGGCCTCCTTCAGCGAGAAGGTGATGCGGCGCTGATGGTAGCGGCTGGCAGGATTGGTGAGCGTGACGGTGTACTGCGCCGATGGCACGAACTGATTACGCAGAGAAGCATAGAGAGCCGGATTGTACTTGATGATGGAGTCGAACTTGGCAGTGGTGTGGAGCTGTTTCTCGTAGTCGAGACGGAATGGAACAATCTCGTGCAGCACACGCGGCTTGCGTTGATAGGTATGAGCCACACGAGCTCCGAAGCTGACACGACTGAAATAGCCCGAACGGTTTATCCAGTCGGCACTGAGCTTATACGTCGTAGTTGCCTTCGCCCTGCGGTTGAAGAATTTTCCCAATCCCAGCAGAAGCAGACGGGGATAGGTGAGATTCATCGATGCTCCCCACTCGAAGGAGTTCATGACACTCCGCTTGTCGTGAGCATTGGCACCCGTCATCCATTCGTAAGAGCCATAGGCTTCGAGGCTCAGAGTCTCTGCACCGCGGAATACATTCTGCTTCGACATAGTGAAACTGACACCTGGTCCCACCAATCCGTTGCTCTTGCCTGCAATGTTGCCTTTGAACTCGGCATTGTAGGGTTTATCGAGACGGGCCGTAATCTCAACGTCCAGTGTATCGCAAGTGGCAGTAGTGTCACGAGGAATGTAGCGCATGTTCAACTGTGAGAAAATGCCCATTCCCAGCAGATTGTTCTGCACATCGTTCTGCGTACTCTGATTATAGAGACTGCCGCGACGATAGGAGATGAAGCGACGTATGGCACGCATCTTCAGCGGCGTATGTCCTTTCTCACCAGTATAGGCCATAGTAACACTGCGGCGACCTATGGTGTCCACAAGCTCCTGCTTACCGTATTCATAAACATTGATACGGGTGCGACCCATGTAGTATTGCCTACGGGCATTGTCGGGCATTGCGGGCGAGGGAATCGCCTGCAGTTGGACATATTGCGGACGGATAATAGTATCTGCCCTATAGACAATGTGTTCGGGACGGAAATAGTAGTAACCGTTGTCGCGGAAGAGGTTGCTCAGTCGTTTTCGTTCATCATCGAGGTTTGTCACGCTGAACGGATTGCCCTTGTGCAGGAAAGTCCAACGCATATTGTTCCGCAGCAGAGAATCGGCCCTCTCCGGGAAATCGAGATATGCTATACTGTCGAGATGGAACAGTACGCCCGGATGAACCTGATAGTGGAGCTTTGCCTTTCGGGGATGGCGCTGAGCCACAGTGTCAACGGAAACCGTCCCACGGAAATATCCGAAGTTGTGGAGGGTGTTCTGTGCCACCTGACTGCGAATGCGGGGATTCACCGTTGTCAGTGTCACCGGTGTTGCTGCAAAGGTGTTGAACATCCACTTTCCGAAACGTTTCTGACTGTAGAGATACTTGTTGTAAGTCCACAAGCCCACTGCCAAAGGCTGACGGTGATACGACGAGCCCATGAGCGAATTGTTGGGTTTATAAGCCAGCACGCCCTCCACCTCGCTCTTGGCTATAGCATAGGCCTCTTTATCCAACTTGGGATTAGAGGCTAAGGGCAAAGGGCTAAGGGTTGAAGGGTTGTTATTGTCTTTTGCCTTTTGCCTTTCGTCTTGAGCCGCCCCTTTCAGGTAGTCGGAAACAGTGGTGTAGGCATCGGCAATGGCTGTAATGACGCCCGTGGTGTCTGCCTTCGCCTTCTTCGGCTGCTTGGGCATACGGTCGTAATCGACGCGCTTTATTCCAGTGTACAAAGTCTCGCCCTCTGCCAGATTCTTCGTCTCACTGCACGAGAAAAGGAGAAAACAGAGTAACCCCACCCCCAATCCCCTCCCGAGGGCGGGGAGTTTTTTTGCAATAATATTATGTAGGTATCTCCTTAACTCCATAATCATTTATTGTTGGGGTGTTTCTCCTCCCGGGGGTCTTTCTTCCTAAAAATAAACAACTCACCAAGTCGGGTGCTCTTGCGGCGCAGGACTATACCTGCTCCCATCTCCATGACCTCACCTTCGAGCAACGACTCCGTATCGCGGTCGTAATAGACACGAACATAGCGTGTGGCACTCTTGTCGAGACGATATTCAACAGAAACGTTGTTGATGATGCTCTGCCCATTGTTCACAGCATCGCTGCCCGAACTAACCTTTCCTCCTACAATCAGACTTATGCGGTTGCCCCAGAAGCGTTTAGCAAAACTGAAGCTGTAGTCGGTTTGTGTACTTCCGCTTGCCGATTCCGTATTGTCGATTCCGAAGTTAAGGTCGATGGTTGAGAGGGCACGATTGGAAATTGCCGAAATCTGACTTTGCAGGAACGAGTTCAGAGCGTTCGTAGCACTGAAACCACTTGTTCCGTTACCGTTCTCCGTCAGGTACATTCCCGTAGCAAGCATTGTAACCGCCACCTTTCCGCGCTCTTCGGCATTCATCGTTGCCAACTGGTTGGAGATGGTCAAATCGGACGGTGCTGCAATGGTGAACTCCAGTCCCATGTCGCTGAGAGTCTGAGTAACATCAAGTCCCACATCGAAATTCACGCTGCGCGGCACATCGTTCTCATAGACGGTGGTCTTCACACGTTCACTGGCACTTACGTTGAGTCTCGGATTCGTTATATCACCCATAAATTCCACATAACTGCCGCTGGTAATCTGGAAGTTCTTCAGCGACACCACCATCAGGGTGTAGTTCATGAGACCGCTGACGATAGTGTAGCGTCCGTATAGCTTCAGACCGTCCTGCGTGCTATACGAAAGGCTCAGGTCTCCCCCACCCTCAAGGTCTATGTGGTTGGTTCCGTCGGCACTAAGCAGACAATGCGCCTGGGCTGCCTGCTCTATACCTATATCCATCAGTACATCGATGTTCTGTGGCGATTTGCGTTCTTCCTCAACGGTCAAAGTATCACCAAAATCGACAAACGTCACCAGTTCCGACAGTTGGTCGTCGGCAGTCAGGGGCGAGTCGGTGAGCACATAAGAGACATTGGTATTACCAAGAACATCGAGTTTTCCACGAAGAATCATATCGTCGAGCGTACCTGTCAGTCGTGCACCGAGGTCAACATACACCTTTCCGTAAGCAACGGCATGGGGAGCTTTGGGAGCGTTGATGAGTTCGAAATCGTGAGCCGACAGGGACAGAGCCAGTCGTATGCGGTCGAAGTCGCGGAAGTTGATATTTCCATCGAGCACCAACGGGTTCTTGCCAGTGGAATAGGCCTCTATGCGTTTGAAGTCGAGGAAACTGTTCTTCACACCTATAGTATCGTCGGGGAAGCGCAGATGCAGGCTGTACATATCGCTGTTGAGGTGCATGGAATCTGTCATCAGCGCACCGTCAAGAACAGGGTTCGAGACCTTGCCCGTAACACTCATCTCACCCGTGAAGTATCCTGCCAGTTCAAGTGTCTTGTTCGGGATGAAACCGTTTGCCAACGACAGCGGTAGTCGCATCAGTGCTGCCTGTGCGTCTATCGTGCCCTCGCCCTTTGGGTCGTAGGTTCCTGCCAGAGTTGCCACCTCGTAGCCATTGAGCGACATTATACCATCAACATAATGCGTACCGTCGGCATTAGGCAGATACAGAGCATTCAGTCCCACATTTCCCAGCACGGCCTCCTCGTACGACATCTTCTGTACTCCAGCGTCCACAAGCACACTCACTGACTTCTCGTCCTGTACCAAGTGGAAGTCGCCTGCTAGCGTACCACCAATCTGCGGGAAGTAAGGAATGACGGCACTCAGTTCGCCAAGATTGAAGTCGTGAACCGACAGGGTTACGTCCTGCAGGGCTTCTTCGTTGGGCGTGGTGTATAGCTTGAAACCCGTACCGTCGTCTGCCAACAAATCCACATCGGCCTCAACCCGACGGTCATCGTGGAGGGTGATGTAGTTGTCGCCATTCAACGAGAAACGACGGTAGGCGATAATCGGATTCAGAGGATTGAGATGCAGACGGTACCCATCGTCCTCAAGGAACAGGTTGGCTCCTACATCTAAGCCCTTGCGCCCTTTGGCATCAAAGAAAGTGACAGCTGCATTCGCTCCCGTCTGTGTGAGTTCTGCCAACAACTCCGACTCGAACACCACTTGCTTGTTGCGAGGTCCGTTGCGCACTCGTCCGTTGAAGCGCACCACATCCGTTGTGTCCTGATGAATGCGGAACTGAATGGTATCGAGTTGTATGGAGCCTGTGTTCAAAGCGTGTACATATCCGCTGCCGTTAAGTCCGTCGAACGGGTTGCTGTCGAGGTCTATACGCATTCGTCCGAACTTGTAGCCCATCGACTGAATGATGTGGGCGAGGGTGTTGTCCGGACCGCTCTGCAGATGCAGAGTTGCTATTGGCAGCATACTCTTCAGCGTGTCCTGCGCAAGATTATGCTCGGCAAACTGTCGTTCAAGTTCTTTCGTCAGGGTCGTAATGTTGCCGAGAAGCTTATCTAACGGCTCTGTTGATGAAAGGTCCAGCGCGAGGTCGCCAGAAGTGGCTTTTGCCCACAAAGTATCGGGCCGTAGGAGCAGGTCGATGTTGATGTCTGTAGGATAGAAAGTAGTATCTTCGAATGCCAGTTCTATAGCCTCTACCCTTCCCTTCAGCTCATGACTGTCGCGAAGGTTCGAACTGCCGTTTGCTGCCATCTGCATCGAAACCTTCATGGGCTTATCCGAAAGTCCCAGAGCATAAAGGTCGATGTGTGTTGCTCCAAGAGTGAAGTCGGCTGCCTGCAGACCCTTGTCGAGTTGTAGTGTAGCACAAGCATCAGCCGTCAGCAGTTGGTTGTTGCTCATCAGATTCAGGTTGGCGATTCCATTTCTGGCATCAGCCGTCAGGCGCACATTGTTAAGGTTGTAATGCCCATACTCCAGATGGTCAACAGCAACTTCGGCACGGGCCACAGCACGTCGCGAGAGCAGGTCGAGCCCTCTGCCGCTGACCTTTGCCCTTGCTGTCACATTGTACAGAGAATCCTTTGGCAGGAAGTTGTGGAGATTGAGGTCGCGAATGTCCACATCGGCTTGATAAGCCTCGCTCTTGGCATTGTACTTTCCCTTCACATGTCCGCGCCCTTTTCCCTGCCACAGACGCAGGTCGCCGCTATACTGCTGATTGTGAATGTGCGCGTCGCCCTTCACCTTCATGCTTGGCAACTGGAATGTCGGAGCGAGCCCAAGGAAACGACGGACTCGACTCAGGTCGTGAGTGACTACATCAAGCTCAACATCGGCTCCCAGACTGTCCACATTCAGCACATTGGTGACACTGCCCGTTACTTGTGCTTCTGCTACAGGGATGGCTGCCAGTCGGCATTCATCGACTGCGAGACTATCCACATTGCCACGCATACGGGCCTTGAGTGTCACAGGCGGAGCTTCAGGTATAATCTGTTGTATTTCCTTTGGGAGATAGGGACCTGCCACAGACAACAAGTCGGCACGACCTATTGAAGCATCAAGGTCGGCATCCATGTGCCCTCGCTTACGAGGTGTCAGTGCCGTCCAGTCCATATTCACACGTCCTTCGATACTGCTGTCGGGAGTTTTCAGATTCAGTTCCGACAACTGGATATGGGTGTCGTCAACGAGCAGGTTCTCAGCCTTTAGACAAATGTCGCGCAGAGCCATTTCGCTACCCTGAATATTGCACAGTAGCGAATCAGCATCAAGCACCAGACGGTCCACTTCATAGACATTATCGCGCAGGTTCACATTGCCGCCTTTCACCACAAGCTCGCGCACTCCTCCCCTAACCAACAGAGAATCGCCAACGGTGTGGAAAGCCACTCGTGTTCTTCTCAAAGCAATATCGCCAAGTCCTATTGTCCAGAGGATTGGGGCTGACTCTGTGGTATCGATAACGGTGGTGTCGCGCATTGCAATGTCCACGTCGCAGTCGTCGAGTTCCACGCCTGTCAGCTCGGCTCTTTGCCTACGCAGATGAACCATATCCGACGAAAGATGAAGCCGTCCCAGACTTCCCTTCACCCTTGTGGTGGCAATGAGGTCGCGAGTGTCTATCACACCTTCGCACAAGTCCACAGCATCCACTCCCAAGCGCCAATTGAGGATGTGTGTGAAGTTGAGGTCCACAATAGCACTCCGCACTGCTACAATGGTATCTGGAGGAGTGGTAACGCAGAGACCTTCCAATTCCAAATCGAGCGGGAAACTGATACCGAGACGTTGCAAGCGCACATCGAGACCTGTCTGTTCCGAAGCATAGGCTGCAACACGTGCTACCGCCCACCTCTGGACGGGGGGCAGATATATCGCTGCCACCAACATCACCACCAGCAGCAGAGGGCACAGCACCACGCCTCCAATCCAGAAGGCTATTTTCTTTCTGCGTCGCATTTAACGCACAAAGTTAGTGCAAACAGATGAACAAGACAAATGAAAAGATAAATATATTAAACTTTTTTATGTCTATGGGTTTCTAAATATGATGAATTTTAGTTAATTTTGCCGCGCAAAACATTATAATCATGAAAATTCGTACCTTTTTACTGTCATTGGCAGCAGTTGCAACACTTCACGTCGGTGCTGCCGATTGGATAGACGTCACAAGTAAATACATCAAGAATCCAACGTTCAACGGTAACGACATTACTACTGGATGGATGGGCACCGGCTTCGGAGCGGCAAATCCTATGGAAAATGCCGAGCACTACAACAAGTCCTACGACACTTGGCAACTGATAGACAATCCCATGAAGGGACACTATCGCCTGAGCCTCAATGCCTTCTACCGTATGGGAACTTCGTCAAACGACTGGAATCTGTACAGTTCAGGTGACTACGCTGACCACCAGTATGCCATGCTCTATGCTAACGATGTTGAGGAGCCTATCGTTCCAGCTTCGAGTGCGGCCTTGGAACAGAGTTTGGGCGGACAGTCAGCTCGCGTGGGTTCGTGGATGGATGGAGGCTACAAATACATCCCAAACAATATGTATGCTGCCTACCTCTGGTTCCAGGCAGGATACTACCACAACGAGCTGGAGTTCGACATAGAAGACCCTAACGAAGGACTCGTTATCGGAATAAAAAAACCATATGGAAATTCGGAGGACTGGACCTGTCTCGACGACTGGAAACTGGAATGGTGGGGCGACATGATATACGTCAGCAGCATCAACCTGAGCAAGACATCGGCTAACATGGTTGTGGGCGAACGCCTTCAGCTCTCAGCAACGGTACTTCCCTCCAATGCCATTCTCAACAACGTGGAATGGAGCAGCAACAACAGCGAGGTTGCTTCGGTGACAGCCGACGGTAAGATTACGGCTCTCAGCACAGGACAGGCAACAATCACGGCATGGGCTGTTGACGGCAGCAACAAAATGGCCTCGTGCACAGTCACCGTTACCAATAACGATGCCACCTCTGGTAGCATTGTAATCACCGAAATACAGTCTGCCAACATCGACCAGATTCTCGATCCATCGTGGAACTACGGCGGATGGGTGGAGCTCTATAATCCCACCTCTATTGGAGTGTCGCTGAAGGGCTGCTGGCTGAGCGACGATGCTGAGAATCTGTGCAAGGCACACATCACTCAGCCTATGGCAATACCTGCTAAAGGATACTTAAACCTTTGGTTCGACCATCACGATAAATACTGTGAGTCTCAGGTAAATATGAAGCTCGATGTTGAGGGAGATACCATATTCATCAGCGACCCGAATGGTAAGCTCTTGGCTATGCAAGCGTACCCCCAAGCCGTCAGTCGTTGCTCCTATGCCCGCAAGACTTTGTCAGGCAACGAATGGGGGTGGTCTTCGACTCCTACACCCGAAGCTTCGAACTCCGGAATGAAGTATGCTACCACCCAACTGGCAGCTCCCGTAGTTGACCAACCCTCGCAAGTTTTCAGCTCACAGCTTACCGTCTGCGTCAACATTCCACAGGGCGCAACTCTGCGCTACACCACCAACGGACGCACCCCGACGGAGACGAATTCGGAAATATCAACCACAGGACTGTTCTACCCCTCCGTGACCACCAGGTATCGCTTCCGCCTGTTTGCCGACGGCAAGCTGCCAAGTCCTGTCACCACTCGTACATATATCTACGAGGATAAGGACTTCTCTCTGCCAATCATCAGCGTGGTTGGCAACGGCTACGACCTGTTTGGTGATGACTACGGAATATTTGCCAAAGGCAATGGCAACGGACGTCCGGGCAACGGACAGTCATCGCCCTGTAACTGGAACATGGACTGGGACCGTGCAGCGAACTTTGAATACATCGACAACAAACAGATGGCAATCAATCAGGAGGTGCTGATAGAGCGCTGCGGAGGATGGAGCCGTGCGTGGGCACCATATTCCTTCAAGCTGAAGGCCAACAAACTGCTGGAGGGACAGAACACACTGCCCTATCAGTTCTTTGCCGACAAACCTTATCTCAAGCACAAGACACTGCAGATACGAAACGGAGGTAACGACACCGGTTGCCGCATCAAAGACCCTGCCCTGCAGGAGATCATAGCACGCTCTGGCCTCAACATCGACTATCAGGCCTATCAGCCCGTGATGCACTATCTTAATGGTTCGTATGCTGGCGTCATCAACATGCGCGAGCCCAACAACAAGCATTTCGTGTATGCCAACTACGGACTCGACGACGATGAGATTGACCAGTTCGAGATGTCGCCCGACTCGGGCTACATCCAGAAATGCGGCACCTATGAGAGTATGCAGCGCTGGAAGGACCTCGCAGCAGAATGTGGTACCAGTGATGAGGCTTACGAAGAGCTTTGCAAGATGGTGGACATCGACGAGTACTGCAATTACATGGCAATACAGTTCTATCTCTCCAATTGGGACTGGCCACAGAACAACGTGAAGGGCTGGAAACCAATCATGGAGGGCGGTAAGTTCCGCTTCGTTCTCTTTGACCTCGACGGTTCGTTCAACAACGACGGTTCGTTTGCAAACTTCGAGAGCAAGCAGACGTACACATTCGACAAACTCTACGGTGAACCATATGAGTATATCACTAAGGAAATTGAGTTCGTGACGGTATTCCTCGACATGCTCAACAACGAGAAATTCCGCCGTCAGTTCATCGATTCATACTGCCTCATAACAGGCTCTGTGTTCGAACCTACACGCTGCCAGAGCATCATCAACGAACTGGCAAGTCGCGTTTCTAATTCACAGATCATCAACACTGAGTTCTACGGCAGTGGCACTTCTCCATGGAGCACTGCCAACGATTTGATTGGGATACTCTCCAGCTCGCGACAGACAACCATGATGAACGTCATGAAAAACTACAGCCGCATGCAGCTCAGCAACGCCACTCCGCAGAAAGTTACTCTCAGCACCAACCTGCCAGAAGCACGCCTGACGGTCAACGGTCTGCCTGTGCCCACCAACAAATTCTCGGGCCAGCTCTTTGCTCCCGTGACTTTCGGCACAGATGCTCCTGCAGGCTACAAGTTCGTGGGATGGAAGATGCTCGAAGGCAGCAACCTTGAGAAGAACTTCCTTATTCCAGAAGAGAGCCAGTGGCTGTACTACGACAAGGGTTCGCTCGACGGCACCAACTGGCAATCAGCCGACTACGATGCCTCTTCATGGTCGTCGGGCAAGGCTCCACTTGGATATTTCGTGGGCGGCGAACGTTACACCAACACTTATCTCGACTACGGCGGCAATACCAGCAACAAATATCCCACCTACTACTTCCGCAAGACCATCAATTTGACAGAGGCTCCGGGCGAGAGCGACATATTTACCCTCAACTACATCATCGACGACGGACTCATCATCTACGTCAACGGAACTGAGGCTGGGCGCTACAACATGCCCTCGGGCGATGTTTCCTTCAACACTATGGCAACGACATATGCTCACGACAACCCCGACAGAGGCAGCATGACTCTGCCCACATCGCTCTTCCATAGCGGAAGTAACACTATCGCCGTAGAGGTTCACAACAACGCTGCAAACAGCTCCGACGCATATTGGGAAGCCAGCATCACTCAATCCGTTCCCAAGGGCGACTACGCCTCCACCGAACAGACAATGGAGATGCCCGAGGGCGATATGACGCTGGTGGCTGTCTATGAGACCATGACCGACGAGGAACGCCAGCAGGCAGGTCTCTCCTCTGCCCCTGTCATCATCAATGAGGTAAGTGCAGGCAACAGCATCTACATCAACGAATACGGCAAGAAGGACGACTGGATTGAGCTCTACAACACCACCGACCAGGACATCGACCTCGAAGGTATGTTCCTGACCGACCGCAGTGCCAAGCCCGAGAAATACAAGATAACGGGTACTGGTGCCAATGGAGGCAAGGCCAGCACCATCATCCCAGCCCACGGCTACAAGATAATCTGGTGCAGCAAGCGCGATACCAAGACTCAGCTTCATGCCAACTTCAAGCTCGACAACGAGGACGGCACCGTCATCCGACTCATGGCAAAGGACCGCTCGTGGGCCGACAGCCTCGTCTATTGTGCACATAACGGCGACCAAACCTTCGGACGCTATCCCGACGGTGGCACACAGACCTATCTGATGCATCTGCCCACCATCGACAAGTCGAACCGCATCGACTCCTATACCAGCACATGGAAATACACTCCCGAGCAAGACCCAGAAACATCCCTGCGCAGCCTTGCCAGCCGTTCTGCAGGCATGAGCATAGCCTACAGCGGCGAACAGTTGCTCATAAAGAGCGAGGACAGTCAAAATGTCACCGTCTGCGTTTATACGCCTTCCGGAGCCCTCGTCCTGCGTCAGCCCCTGCAGTTGGTTGAGAGCGTCCACGAGCGTGTTTCCGTAGCCACCCTGCCAGCAGGCATCTATGTTGCCCGCGCCACCGACAGCGAAGGCAACGAATGTGCCACCAAGTTCATCAAGCACTAAAAACTATACGATATGAAAAGAATCATTCTCGCAATCGCAGCAGGACTCATTCTCGCCAGTTGCAACGTCAAGGAAAGAAAGCAGCAGACCGATTCCACTGCTGAAAACACAAAGGCCGTAGCAGCAGCCGAAGGCAAGGAAGCCCCCGACTTCACACTACCCTCCTCCGAAGGCATGACCCTCTCGCTCTCCGACCTGCGCGGACAATACGTGGTGCTCGACTTCTGGGGCACATGGTGCAAATGGTGCGTCAAAGGCATTCCCGACATGAAGGCCTACTACGAGAAATACCACGGGATGTTCGAAATCCTCAGTATCGATGTAGGCGACGATGAAGAAACATGGCGACAGGCAATCGAGAGCTACGATATGGAATGGCAGCACGTCATCACCGACGAGGATAGTGCCGACCAGCTACAGCAGCTCTACAACATCGAGGGCTATCCCACCAAGATTGTAGTCGACCCCATGGGCATCATCACCAAAATCACCGTCGGCGAAGACCCCGCCTTCTACACCTACCTCGACGACCTCTTCTCCAAGAAATAACCAAACATCACATTATTATTTATCATTTATTATTTAATATTTATAATTTAAAACGAAAGAGACGACCGGGTGGTCGTCTCTTTCTTACATTCACTTCTTACCTTTTTACTTAGAGGAAAGGGGCTATGCCCCTTGTCCTCACTCAGTCTGGTCGTCACCACCACCGCCGGTGTCACCGCCTTCGCCGGAAACCTTTTCGCTGACGGCAGTACGCATGTCCTTGCGCGACTTGGCCTGCAGCTCACGTGTGGCAACCTGCTCGAAATGCTCCTTCAGCAACGCTACCTCGCGGCTATTCACTCTTACATTCTCATTCCCAACTATAAAATCTCGTATCATACCATATTATTTTCTTTGCTGCAAATTTACAAAAATAATTTGAAAATCCCTTGCCTTTTAATCCTAATAATTATAACACGCCGTTGTGGTCACGATGGTCATGGTCAAAATGGTCATTTTCGATTTCGGAAACGCGGTCATTGCTCACTATATATAAATAGAATATTTATATTATAGTGGAGAGTTTTGACAATGTTTGTTTTCGATTTTGACAAATGACAAATGACCAAAATGACCGCCCCCCGCCGAAATTTTTATAAATATTAAAATATTTATAAATCCGCTTTCAGGCGCAATGACAATGTTGTAACTTCGCAGTGTGAAAGGAGATAGGACAAGTGGCTGCCGCGGCAGGTTAACTTAACTTATCCGGAGAAGTTAACTTAACCTGTGGCCATAAGTTCTTTAAGTCGCTACGCTTGGTTAAAGCGACCAAGGTCGAGCGCTAGAACCCTGAATAATTAAAGTAAAAAAGTAAAAAGTAAAAAGTAAAAGTAAAGCTCCCGGCACCGAAGGTGGTGCGGGGAGTTTTTGTGTGTTTGAAGGTAATTCTGTTTTTGTTAGGTGAGGGGAGAGAGGCCGAGGGTGGAGGCATATTGGAGCATGTAAGCCCTGGCATCGTCGTGAGTATTGGGGATGCGACTCTCCCAGATGGCATCCTTGACGGCCTGCTTCAGCAGGCCGATTTCGCGACAGGGCTGCAGACCGAAGGTTTCCATTATCTCCTCGCCAGTGATGGGGTTCTGCCACGTGCGGTAGTTGTCGCGAGCCTGAAGGTCGGCAAGTTTCTCA
Organism: uncultured Bacteroidales bacterium; assembly: GCA_902781515.1. Lineage (GTDB taxonomy): Bacteria > Bacteroidota > Bacteroidia > Bacteroidales > Bacteroidaceae > Physcousia. The sequence continues at coordinate 42,939 of CACZJU010000013.1, forward strand.
CGCACAAGCTGGAAGTTCTGGAGGAAGCGTTGCTTGCGTTCGGCATTCTTACTGGTGATGTCGGCCTCGCAGAGTTGCATGAGGTCGTCGATGTCCTCTCCAGCCTCGAACAGGAGACGACGTACGGCAGAATCGGTAACCTCGTCGTCGGCAATGGCAATGGGTCGCATGTGCAGTCCCACGAGTTTCTCTACATAGTGAAGACGTTCGTCGAGGGGCAGTTTCATACGACGGAAGATAGGTGCCACCATTTTCTGTCCGATGTAGTTATGGTTGTGGAAAGTCCAGCCAGCCTGTGGTTCCCATCGTTTTGAGCGCGGTTTTCCTATGTCGTGAAGGAGCGCGGCCCAACGCAGCCAAAGCCCATTTCCCCGCTCTTCCCCAAGGGAAGAGAGCTTGCTTTCTGACTTACAACTTTTCTCAGGGGACTCTCCCTCTTCCTTTGGGGGAGAGGGCTGGGGAGAGAGGCTTATATTGTCAAGCACTTCGAGGGTATGGTAGAAGTTGTTTTTATGGGCTCGACCATTGCGAACCTCCACACAGTCGAGGGCTGCCAACTCGGGAAAGATGATGGGCAGAAGTCCTGCGCGAGAGAGTTCCACAAAACCTATTGAAGGTTGTGGAGAAAGCATTATCTTATTGAGTTCGTCGATGATGCGTTCCTGTGAAATTATCTTTATTCGTTCGGCATTGCGCACAAGAGCCTCCTGTGTCTCGTCCTCGATCTGGAAACGCAACTGAGTGGCGAAACGGACGCAGCGCATCATACGCAGAGGGTCGTCGGAGAAGGTAATATCGGGGTCGAGAGGAGTGGCAATGAGTCGGTCCTCCATATCGAGGAGACCATCGAAGCGGTCGATGAGTTCACCAAAGCGTTCCTTGTTGAGACAGACGGCAAGGGCATTGATTGTGAAATCGCGACGGTCGAGGTCATCCTCCAGTGTACCGTCTTCGACAACAGGCTTGCGGCTGTCGTGACTATAGCTCTCGCGCCTTGCTCCTACGAATTCAATTTCTATAGTTGAGAGTTTAGAGTTTAGAGTTGAGAGTTTCAGTTGTGCCGTACCGAAGTTCTTGAAGACGGAGAGGTGAGCACCACGCCCCAACTTCTTCTTCAACGCCTGAGCGAGGTCGATACCACTACCTACCACCACACAATCGATATCCTTCGAGGGACGTTCGAGGAAGAGGTCGCGGACATAGCCGCCAACGACGTAGCATTCCACGCCAAGCTCGTCGGCAGTCTCCCCTATCTGATGAAAGATTGGTGCCGACAGCAATTGCTGCATCTCTTCTCTGCTAATGTCCCTCACAGCTTAATTTTCAATTTTCAATTTTCAATTTCTCCAGATCGTGCTGGAGTTTGCGGCGATAGAACTCCGACTTCAAGGTGTCGTCCTGAGCAAGTTGGAATTCCACACTATCGAGCAGAAGAATAGCTTCGCGACGAGCAGCAAGAGCCGTAGGATAGTTGGTGCGCAGACTCATGATGGAGTCACGAGCGGCAGCGTATTCGCCACGTTCGTAGGCTGCACGCGCCTCGGTGAGCATCATCTGCCCCATCTCATCGGCAGAGGGCTTCTTCTGTGTACAAGCTACTGCACACGCACACGCAAACAATATAATAATGTAGTGTCTCATATCAGAACAACCAAGGAAGCAGGAAACGACGGATATCGTTGCCCAAAGCCAGTACCATGAGAGCAATGATGATGCCCATACCGATGTATTCGAACCACACCTGAGCGCGTTCGCTGGGCTGACGGCCCGTAACGGCTTCGTAGAGCAGTATAACCACATGACCGCCATCGAGACCCGGAATAGGCAGAATGTTCATGACGGCAAGGATGATGCTGATGAGAGCTGTGAGATGCCAGAAGCGAATCCAATCCCATGCCTTGGGGAAGATGTCTGCCATAGTGAAGAATGAACCCACCTGCTTGGCACCTTTTGCTGTGGCAACGTAGCGCAGGTTATCGACATAGCTAACCAGCGTGTGCCATCCATACTGCAAACCTGCTGGAATGCTGGAGAGCAGTGAGTAGCTGATGTGCTGAGTTTCGTAGTCAACCATATCGAGGTCGCGCAACACTCCCATGCGATACTCCTCGTCGAGCTGCAGCACTGCTGTGTCGGGCTGGGCAGCATCAACATTCTGGAACACGATGGTCATACGGCGCTGACGCACACTGTCGGCATGGGTGCACGACTTGAGCGACAGCACATCCTGCTTACGCAGGAACAGCGAGTCGTAGTCGCTCCAATACTGAATGGCTGTTCCATCTACTGCCAGCAGACGGGCACCATCGCGCATTCCTGCCTTGTAGGCAGCACCGTCCTTTGTGGCTTCCTTAACCTTGCTGTAAGCCAATGGCTGTATGAATGGAGGCTGCATCTCCATGAGGTCGAGCAGGTCGGGAGCATCTTCGGGCATCACCACCTTCACTTCTTCTCCGTCTCGCAACACGGTTACCTCACTGGCTTTGGAGAGGTCTTGCATGATTGCCGGCGACCAACCTTTGATTTCCTCGCCGTCGAACTTCACGGGAATGTCACCATTGCGGAAACCTATGACCTGTGCCTCCTGATTATAGACAAAGCCGTTGGTAATGTTGCGCATGGGCAGACGGTCCTCGCCCACGAAGTACATAAGACCGCAATAGATTATCATGGCAGTGATGAGGTTCATGAGCACGCCGCCCACCATGATTAAGAAACGTTTCCATACAGGCTGCGAACGGAACTCGTCGGGCTTGGCTTCCTGCTTGAGTTGCTCGGTATCGAGACTCTCGTCAACCATTCCCGATATCTTCACATAGCCGCCGAGTGGTATCCAACCAATGCCGTATTCCGTTTCGTTTTTCTTGAAACGGGGGAAGAGGCGTGTGAACCACTTATCGCGAGTGCTGAAAAGATGGAATTTATAATCGAAGAACATGAAGAACTTCTCGACACGCACCTTGAAGAGTTTCGAGAAGCCGAAATGACCGCCCTCGTGGAGGACGATGAGAAGGGACAGACTGACAAGCAGCTGCATCCATTGTACGAATGATATATTCATGTAGAGTTTACAATTTACGGTTTACGGTTTACGGTTTACAGTTTACAGTTTACGGTTTAGGGTTTAGTGGTTTAGGAGGGATAGGGCACGGCGACGGGCCTCGGCATCAACGGCAAAATAGTCGTCGAGCGAGGGATTGGCGATGAATGTCGTGCTCGCGATGGTCTGCTCAATGATTTCGGGCATCTGCAGGAATGAGCAACGCTCCTGACGGAAGGCCAGATTCACCACCTCGTTGGCAGCATTCAGTACACAAGGTACCGTACCGCCACGCTGCAGAGCCTCGAAGGCCAGAGCCAGACAACGGAACTTGTCAAGGTCGGGAGCCTCGAAGGTCAGGTCAGTCATGTGATACCAGTCGAGACGGTCGAAAGAGCTGGCAAGTCGCTGCGGATAGCTGAAGGCCAACTGTATGGGCACACGCATATCGGGCACTCCCAACTGGGCCTTTACGGCTCCGTCGCGATATTGCACCGCCGAATGAACGACGCTCTGCGGATGTACCACCACCTGTATGTCGGCAGCCTCAACGCCAAACAGCCACTTTGCCTCAATGACCTCGAAGCCCTTGTTCATCATAGTGGCAGAGTCGATGGTTATCTTGGCTCCCATATCCCAGTTGGGGTGTTTGAGCGCCATTGCCGGAGTAACGGTCTTCAGTTCGTCCATCGTGAACTTACGGAAGGGACCGCCAGAGGCTGTAAGGATTATCTTCTCTATCTCGCTCTGCTCTCCCATCAGGCATTGGAAGATGGCAGAGTGTTCGCTATCGACAGGCAGTATTGCCGCATGATTCTCGTAAGCCAGTTGGGTGACGAGTTCTCCTGCCACCACCAGCGTCTCCTTGTTTGCCAAGGCTATCTGCTTATGGCTGCGTATGGCAGCAACAGTGGGACGAAGACCGGCAAAGCCCACAAGAGCTGTGAGCACGATATCCACCTCCCCGTTCTGCACCACCTGCTCCAGAGCATCGGCTCCTGCATAGACCTGAATAGGAAGGTCGTTGAGGGCTTCGCTGACGCGTCCATAGAGGCTTTCGCCAGCTATCACCACCTGTGCCGGTCGGAAGCGGCGTGCCTGCTCTATCAGCAGGTCGGCCTGACTGTTTGCCGTCAGCACATAGGCTTCATAGAGGTCGGGATGCTCGGCTATCACCTGCAAAGCCTGTGTACCGATGCTACCTGTTGACCCAAGTATCGCTATTTTCTTCATTAAAAAATATTTCTCCGCTTAATTCTTAACTCTTCATCCTTAATTCTTAATTCATAGATCCATCAGTCCATCGGGCAAGTGCATGTGAATAACACGTCCTTCGTGGTCGATATCGCTGATGAAAGATTCTACAGCAGGAATAAGCATTCCCGATTCCAATTCGAAGAGGACATTGACTGTCGATTCATCGACTCGTGCTATCACGCCCAAATCGCCAGCCTTATCATCTACAACACGGAAGCCTTCGAAATAGCCCCAAGTGTAGTCGCTGTCATCGTCATCCGGTGTCAGGGAGTATGGGAAATACACTTCGGCTCCAACAATATCCTGAATATCTTCGATAGAATCCTTCCCTTCGAACTTCAGCAGAGCAGAATGCTCACCACGGAAGCGGTATTCCTCCAAGAAGAAGGGCACCAGAATGCCGTCAATCATGAGCACCAAGTAATCGGCATCAACACGGTCCCACACATCGGTAGTGAAGGAGAACGATACTTCCCCCTTTACGCCATGCGGCTTACCAAGTTGCCCAATCTTAAATACCTCTTCTTCCTTCATCCTTAACCCTTCACTCTGGTAATGTGTGCACCAAGGGCATTCAGACGGCCCTCGATGTTCTGATAACCACGGTCTATCTGACCGATATTATCAATCTGACTGATACCCTGAGCCGACATTGCAGCAATAAGCAGGGCAATACCGGCACGAATGTCGGGACTGGTCATACGTCCTCCGTGCAAAGGCATGCGTTTGTCGTGACCGACAACCACAGCACGGTGAGGGTCGCACAGGATTATCTGGGCTCCCATGTCGATGAGTTTATCGACGAAGAACAAGCGGCTTTCGAACATCTTCTGATGTATGAGCACAGAGCCTTTTGCCTGTGTGGCAACTACCAACAGCACACTAAGGAGGTCGGGAGTGAGACCAGGCCAAGGAGCATCGGCGAGTGTCATGAACGAACCGTCGATGAAGGAATCTATCTCATAGTGTTCCTGTTCGGGGATGAATATGTCGTCGCCTTCGTGACGCACCTCAATACCCAGTCGGCGGAAAGTATAGGGGATGATGCCAAGCTGGTCGTAACCGGTGTTCTTGATACGGACACCACTTCCACACATTGCTGCCATTCCGATGAACGACCCCACCTCAATCATATCGGGCAGGATGGTGTGCTCTGCTCCGTGCAAAGAGGTTACGCCCTCTATCGTAAGGCGGTTGCTGGCAATGCCGGAAATCTTGGCTCCCATGTTGTTGAGCAACAGGCATAGCTGCTGGAGATAAGGCTCACAGGCAGCATTGTAAATGGTGGTAGTGCCTTGGGCAAATACGGCTGCCATGATAATGTTGGCAGTACCAGTCACCGATGCCTCGTCGAGCAACATGTATGAACCCTTCAGTCCCTCAGTCTTGATGTCGAACACTCCACGTTTCTTGTCGTAGATGAAATCGGCTCCCAACTTCTTGAATCCAAGGAAGTGGGTATCCAAACGACGACGACCTATCTGGTCGCCTCCGGGACGCGAGACACATGCCGAGCCATAGCGTGCCAACAACGGACCGAGAAACATGACGCTGCCCCTAAGATGTGAGCAACGTGTAAGGAACTCGTCGCTGCGCAGATAGTCGAGGTTTACATTGTCGGCCTGGAACGTATAGTCGCCAGGAGCATTGGTACTTATCCTCACCCCTATCTCGCTGAGCAACTGTATCTGATTGTTGACGTCGGCAATGTTAGGAATGTTCTTGATGCGCACAGGCTCACTGGTAAGCAACGTGGCACACAAGACCTGTAATGCCTCGTTCTTTGCTCCCTGCGGCTGAATTTCGCCCTGCAGCTTGTGACCACCTTCTATAATAAATGATGCCATTTATATGTCAAATGTAAAATGTCTTACTTTTTCTTCTTTTTCTTTCCGTCCTGACGCGGTAGTGACTGCACAGGTGCAAAATGGAAGTTATCGAGGTCGAGACTGACACGTCCCTTGGTGTAGCGCTCGATGTCGGCTGCCACCTTTGCCTCGTCCATAGCATCACGGTTCCACGTAAACAGACTCTGTTTCATCTGGTTTGCCACCAGTTGCAGCATTGCATCACGCTCTTCGCCCTCCGGCATTTCGGCCAACTGGCGCAGCGACTCCTCAAGCAGGTAGCCATACTGGCGCTGCCCAATCTTCTTCATTGGATAATGCAGAGGTGTGGGTTTCTCGGCCTCCTCACCCAACTTTGTTATGGGATAGGGATAATCTACATCCAAACGATAATCGCTGATGTAGGCGATGTGGTCCCAGATGCGATGGGTAAAGTCGGGCTGATCGCGCAACTGTGATTGCATGCTTGTCATTATTCCGACAATAGCTTCGGCACAGCGCTGACGCTCAGCACGGTCCTCGATGCCTATGGCATACTGTATCATATCCTGAACACCACGCCCATATTCGGGCATCTTCAGGTGTTCGCGTTGGGTGTTGTATTTCATATTTTAAAGGGAGTTAAAGGGGAGTTAAAGGGGAGTTATAGGGGAGTTAAAGGGACAATACATTTTTTGGTTTGACAGCTACGAAATCCTTCAGATAGAAGGGCTCACTATATGCTACATCAACAAACTCCTCACGCACGAAACGGCGCTCGGCAAGTGGGAACATATACTTGGCCTGCGGATGTATGTTGGCAATGAAGCGTGCATTGGGATGCTTGATGACATCACGCAGTTTGTCGCTACCGTCGCCAAAGAAATAGACAGGACCGCGTGAGAGATACTCGGCATAAGTATCACCGTCAACCACATCGGCCTGAATGTCCCGGACTGGTTTCAACGCACGATTGAATACTGCGCTATAGACCTCCATACGACGGGCATCGATGGTGGGAATTAGCAGAGCATCATCTTCCACCTCTTCGTGGAACAGCAATACGGGCACCGACATTATTTCCAGTGTGGGCAGAGCTATCAGGGGCACTCCGTAACCATAGGCAACACCCTTTGCCATCGAATAGCCTATGCGCAGTCCGGTGTAACTGCCCGGTCCTTCGCTGACGGCTACTGCATCAATGGGAATAGCATGACTGTTGGCAAAAGACAAAGCCTCCTCCACAAACACTCCACATTTGGTGCCGTGGTTGGGACCGTCGAAATCTGCCTGGTCGAATATGCACGCTCCGTTGTCGCTCAACGCAACGGAACATACCTTTGTACTTGTCTCTATATGTAATATGCAGGACATTTCTCGCAATTTATTGCGCAAAGATACAAAATAATTTGTATTTTTGCACCATAATCACTGAAATAACAACATGATACTATCAATGACTGGATACGGCAAATGCAGTGTCGTATACAACGGGAAGAAAATTACAGCGGAGATAAAGTCGCTGAACAGTAAAGCATTAGACCTTTCTACACGCATTATTCCTTCATATAGAGAGAAGGAAATGGAAATCCGCAATATGATTGCCACAGCGCTTGAAAGAGGCAAAGTGGAATTCAATTTGTGGACGGAAAAGGATGAAGCCTCTATGGCTGCTCCCATCAATGGTGCTGTGGCTGAAGGCTATCGCAAACAAATTCGTCACATCTGCGGACAATACGGTATTAACGAACCCGAAAACTGGTGGGGACTGTTGTTGCGACTGCCCGACGTGCTAAGTCGTGACGAAGCTGTCGGCGAACTCTCCGAAGAGGAATGGACTGTAGTGCGCAGTACTGTGGAGCAGGCCATCGGTCAACTCATGGACTTCCGCAAGCAGGAGGGTTTGGCTCTGCAAAAGAAGTTCGAGGAGAAACTTGACAACATAGCCAGCCTAATGCACGATATCGAGCCGTTCGAACAGGGACGTGTAGAGAAGATTCGTCAGCGCATTATCGATAATCTGGAGAAGCTGAAAGGTGTGGAATATGACCGCAATCGTCTGGAGCAGGAGATGATTTATTACATTGAGAAGCTGGACATCAACGAGGAGAAGCAGCGACTGACCAACCATCTGCAATACTTCCGCCAGACAATGGCCGACGGACACGGACAAGGCAAGAAACTGGGCTTCATTGCTCAGGAGATGGGACGCGAGATAAATACCACCGGCTCAAAATCCAACGAAGCAGAAATGCAGAACATCGTCGTTCGCATGAAGGACGAACTGGAACAAATCAAGGAACAAGTCTTAAACGTAATGTAATATGCAAGGCCGTTTACTTATTTTCTCAGCACCTTCGGGCAGCGGAAAGAGTACCATAGTACAGTATCTGATGCAGGAACATCCGGAATTCAATCTGGCTTTCAGCATCAGTGCCACCAGTCGTCCACCACGAGGTATGGAACAAAACGGAGTGGAATATTTCTTCATCTCACCCCAGGAGTTCAAGGAAAAGATTGAAAACGACGAGTTCCTGGAATACGAAGAGGTGTATCAGGACCGTTTCTACGGCACTCTCAAGAGTCAGGTGGAACGACAGCTTGAAGCCGGACAGAACGTAGTGTTCGATGTTGATGTCAAGGGCGGTTGCAACATCAAGGAGTTCTATGGCGACAGAGCAATGAGCATCTTCATCCAACCACCATCGGTCGATGAACTGCGCCGCCGACTGGTAGCCCGTGCCACCGACGATGCCGAACAGATAGAACGTCGTCTTGCAAAGGCCGAAGAGGAGATGTCGTATGCTCCACGCTTCGACAAGATTCTTGTCAACGACGACCTCGAAACAGCAAAAGCCGAAGCCGTCTCTCTCCTCCGCTCCTTCCTTACCCCCAATCTCTAAACTCTAAACTCTAAACTCTAAACTCTAAACTTTAAATGTCCAACCTTCGTCTCACCGGTTTTCTCATTCTTGGTCTCGCATTGACCATGGGCATCATCATGTGGGCAATGCATGAGAAACAATGGGCTACCGTACTCTTCGTGCTGGCAGCATTGCAGGCAATCATCATCGTCCTCAACTGGAACAAGGAGAGGCAACGCAAACACTTCCACAAATGAGAGTAGGAGTCTTCGGCGGTTCGTTCAACCCAATTCACACTGGACACATCAACCTCGGCCTGTCGCTATGCAAGCAGGGGAAGGTGGACGAGTTGTGGTTTGTGGTGTCCCCACTCAATCCGCTGAAGCAATCATGCACCGACCTGTTGGCCGACGAAGCACGACTGCATCTTGCACAACTGGCTGTTGAGACTCATCCTCAGTTGCATGTCTGCGACATAGAGATGCACCTGCCTCGTCCCTCATACATGGTTGACACACTCTCTGAACTGCGCAAGCAAAATCCCAACGATGAACTAGTGTTGGTGATTGGTGCCGACAACTGGCTTCGCTTTCCACAATGGCGCAGCAGTCAGGAGATAATGCGCCATCACCGTCTGCTTATCTATCCTCGTCCGGGCTACGACATTGATGCCTCTACCCTACCCTCTGGCGTACAGATGGTAAAGACTCAGCTCTTCGACATTAGCAGCACACAGATACGTCAGGCCATAGCTGCCGGCAACTATCACGGTCGTGGTCTCAATCCTCGCGTTTGGAAAGAAATAAAACAAAACAAATACTACCTATGAAACGATTATTCCTCATTCTTTTAATCTTCAATTTTCCGCTCGAACTTGTTCGCTTGCTGAGCTCAGCGGGGCAAGAATTTTCAATTTTCAATTCAGCTTCAGCTCAACGTACGCCTTTGGAGAAATACGAGATAGCACCTGCGCCCTTCGAGCATGTGTACATCGACCATGTCCGTCTTAATCCCAGTCGTACTGTCACCATTGGCGACAACCAGTATCTGGGACAGGTGAACCGCGACCATCAGTTCTACGGATATGGTATGTTTGTCAACGGCGACGGTTCTACCATCACAGGTAAGTTCCGCGATAGTGAACTACTCTTTGGCATTACCATGACTCAGACTGCAGCTGTGGTTGGCAACATCAAGAATCATGCTTCATACAGCCTGACGAACGGCAGACTCGAATACATCACCGTCAATGGTGAACAAAGGAAGATAGACCCTCGCGAGACACTCGACTACGGGTTCGTAAGCATGAAGTACGACAATGGCGACCAGTATGTGGGTGAGGTTTATCAGCGCAAGCGTCACGGCTTCGGTATATATTATTATAGGAATGGCGACTCTTGGTTCGGAGAGTACGACAACGATATCCGTTCTGGCTTCGGAGTCTTGTTCACAGTCGAAGGCACCCTTCACATCGGCGAATGGAAAGGCGAGGATGAAGTTCGCGTTATCCAAATAAAAAAGCGCAAGTAAAATAACTTAGGAATTAACGGAGGACGAGGCTGCAGGAGAAACCTGCGGCCTTTTCTTCTTGAAGATAGAAGGGCGAAGCAACCACAAGAGGTTTGTTCTGCTTGCGAGCCTTGCGGGCTTGGTCACGACGATCGATACCGAAACAGCGTTTCCACACCGGCAACAACCAGTAACCGGCATTGGCACAAAGAATACCCGTACCGGCTCCCGCCATCACATCACCGACCCAATGACGTTTGTTGTAAACACGCAGGTAAGCAGTAGTGGCAGCAACTGCGTATGCTGCAGCTCCATAGCCCCAACCATATTCTATACGCATGAGTTCTGCACCAGTGAAAGCAGTAGCTGTGTGACCTGAGAAGAAAGAGTTACGTTTGCCTGAATCGGGACGCTGTTCCTTTACGGTGTACTTCACGGTGTTTGTGACACCTGCCATCAGGATGTTGGCAGTCAGTGAAGCAATGGCACGGTCGCGGAAGTTGTGCTTTGCCTTCACACCAGGCACGAAGCCAAGCACGAGATGTGCCCCAGTGGGAACATATTGCAGATACTCGTCGGCCTTGCACTTCTTCCAGTTGGGATTCATATTGTCGCGAGCACGCTGTTCGAGCCAGTCGATGGGACTTTGTTCAGCCAATCCCCATGTTCCAATACCTATCAGTAAGGCAGGAGCCACCAGTTGCTTCGCATTGAAGCGATGCTCAGTGCTGACGTCGTCTGTCTTCACGACAAGCGTGTCGCCAGCCGCCTTCAGCGAATGAGAAAATGAGAAAATGAGAAAATGAGAAAGTATTATTACACGCTTCCTCCAAATCCAATTTCTCAATATATTATTACCATTTTTCATTCTTTCATTTTTTCATTTCTCAAAGTTCCACCTTCAGCGTGCCGATGATGCCACGAGGTATGGTCAGCGTCATGTTCGGACCGCGACTGTCGGCACCACGAACGCCTTCGGGGAAGCACATCTCGGTGTACACATTACCAAAGTCATAGATATTGTAGCACATCAGGGCAAGACTCATGGGATGCCCCTTCAGCGTCCAGCAGAAGCGGGCATGAAGGTCTATATCGAACAGAGCACTCTCTCGACTGCCGAAGTTGCCGTTCGTAGGATTTATGCCTCGCGAAGGATAGGGACGCATTGCCATCTGTGTGTCGCCAGCCGTTGTGGTACTGGTTGCCGTATTGAAGAACACAAACGGCTGTCCGTCGGTCCAACGCAGATTGAAGCCGAACTGAAACCACTTTGTCACGTTGTATGCCAGATATATGCGGCAGACGTAGGCCTTGTCCTGATCCAGTCGGCCCACAGCCTTGTATTTGCCATTCGGATTTCCTATAGTGTTCTGGGTGTTGGGGTTAGCAGTCGATTCGCTCAGCACTCCGATGTTGTTCGCTGCAGGTCCGTTGCCAAGAGCCGACAGTCCCACGCCCATCATCGACTGCCACGAAAGGCTGAACACCACCTTGCGGCCTGTATAGGTGTAGCGTGATGTCTGCGACATATAGTACGGAGTATTGTTGAAGAAACTACCTCCCATCATAGAAGTCGGTGTGTAGCCCACCACATAGCAATGTTCACCTGGCGTAAGGAAATAGTAGTCGTTGGCATCGGTGAAGCCGTTCGCTGCTGCCCCACCCTCGAACTGTGTCATCCAAGTGTGGTAGTATTTTTTGAAAGTCTGCAGCAGGGCTATCTCATGACGACCGAAACGCAGGCGTATCGGCAGGTCGAATGTCATGTATGCCGGCTGTGCCAGATGCTTGTCGTATTTATGATACCGTCCGCCAGTGGTGGTCAGCAAGGTGTTTGTACCGGAGAAATAGACATTGGCATTCATGTAATCACGACTCATGAAGCGAATGTCCTCGATGTTGTAGCTCACACGGTCGTGAGCCACAGCCAGTCCCAACTGGAACCAGCGTGCAGGACGCCAATCGAGGGAGAAGCGAGCCTGAGCGTTAGGAGTTATCTTCGTACGGTCGCGCAGCACCATGCCATCGAGTGTGAAGCCAAGTGAACCTGACAGGGAGAAGCGCGGCGAGAAGCTGTGGCGGGCCTCAACCCCTACCCTATTCTCCAAGAGTCCTGATGCGAAGGCGCGGCTCGTCCAGTCGTAGCGATAGAGCGGCGTGGCTGTGGGCGCAAGCATGTGCTGCATATACACCTCGTTGCTGAACGAACGTGCTGTGGGATTGAAACTCAACAGCGAGTTGTAGCCCTCGGCCTTCAGTCGCAACCATTTCTTCAGTCCTCGCTCGTAGTTGACAAACCACGTTAGTTCCTGCGTGCGGCCGTCTGCCATCCAAGGTTCCAGCGACTCGCCGTCCTGGTCTATGATGTTACGACTGAATTCTCTGTCATCGTGCTTAGTGATGTTTGCAGCCCATGTGATGCCTGTTGTCAGTCCGCCCTTACTTCCGAAGAGCGAAGCGCTGTAGGTGTTCAGTTGCATCACCTCGTTGGGATTGAAGTAGAACTCCGAACCGTAGTTGTCCTTACCCGAGAAGTTAACGTAGTAACCTGCACGGTCCAATCGCGAGCCAGTGGGCAACTGACCGTCCATCTGCACCTTGTAATAGTCGGCAGCATAGCGCGGCTGTGAGGGTATGAGACCATTCTGGTTGTAGTTGGGATACATCTGCTCTCCCACGCTGGCATAGAGGTGCTGACGATAATGGTGTCCATTCTTGTCTTGGATGGTATATGCCACATCTGCCGTTCCTTGTCCGCGCTGATACTGGCGGCGATGTATCGTCTGCTTGTCGTATGCGCCCTCTGTTCCCGTCCCATGGAAGATATGCACTATGGAAGCCGTACCGCGTGATATACCTCCTATGCCACCTCGGTTCCACGATACAGAGGCATAGTCCGGAGCAAGGGTATCGAGTTCGAAGCGCAGTTCGGAGTTTATGGAATTGAGACGAAGGTCGTAGTTCTCCATGTTGGGAACATAGCTTGTGGAGCCTGCTGTGAAACGGTTGTCAACACGGAACCCATCGATGTAGAAACGGTTCCAGCGATAGGAGTTACCATCGACGGAGAACATCAACTGTCCCGACTCGTCCCATTGTCCAAGGTGAAGACCCTGATAGACCGTGCGATCACTAAGTGCATCGAGCCAGTGTGCCAAATGTCCCTGATGATAGTAGTCGCGGAAGAACGAAGCCCGAACCGAATCACTCTGAGCATATAAAGAATGAAAAAATGAAAGAATGAAAAAATGAAAAAGCATGGCTACACGCTTCCCCAAATACCTTTTCCTTATTATATTATTACAATTTTTCATTCCTTTATTCTTTCATTCTTTCATTTCTTCATTTTTCTCAGTATGTCAATGTTGTACGCAACGCCAAGACGGGCCTGCTGGTAGGGATAGTCGCGCACTCCATACTGGTAGGCAGCCACAATCTCCCATGCCTTTATCTTATACGATAGGTTCGTCTTCAGCGTCATAGGACAGTCGTGAGCCGTAGGACCGCCGTTGCCGGCATTGTGTTCCCAACCGTTGTAGCCGCTGAAGGTTTGGGACAGACTGAAATAGCGGTTCTCCCACTTCAACATCACGCCGTATTGTATGGCATCGTCCTGTCGTCCGTTGTCGGTCTGCCAACAGAGGAAACCTGTGGAGGCTGCCACGCGCAGACGATGTTGCCACTTGCTCTTGCCCAGTGCAAAGGACTTTGCCACCGAAGTATCGAAGAAATATCCCGGACAATCGTAGTAGCGGGCAATGTAGAAACCGCCGCCCGAGGCTGTCTTCAATGCTGCACGCAGGGTAATGTCGGGACGATACTTCTTCTCTGTCAATATCTGTGCGTCTATGCTCACATACACATCGCCACCCAGACTACCCTTACGGGCTTCCTGCTGATTGGCGGCCTGTATTCGACAGGTTGCGATGTTCTCGTCGGAGTTCTTGTACCACTCCACCACAGGCATCCACAGCGTGAAGTTTGCACGTCGTGTCCACAATGGCACATTCACCTTCAGCGCCACATCCTCGGTATGGTCGCCACGGTTGCCGTGAAAGTAGTCACCTGTCAGCTCTATGCGCAAGTCGCCACTTACCCTTCCGTCAAGAATATCGGGCACGGGGAAGGCGTTTGGACCGAAGTAATAAGGGGAAATAAGCGTGACATCGCGCAGTACAGGCTTGTCGAGCGCCGTCTGCGCCACCAAGCCCATAGCCATTGCCAAGCCACACACTAACATTGCTATCCGTCTCATCTTCCTCATTTTGACCGCGAAGATACATAAAATAATAATGGTACACAAACTTGCGGCCCACAAACTTCCTTATCACGCACTAATAGTCTTCCGCCGAAGCATTAGTAATCTTCCGACGAGTGCATTAGTAATCTTCCGTGCCATACATTAGTAATGCGTCGAGCGATGCATTAGTAGTGCGTTATGCAAGACACTAATAGTATAATTCCAAACTCACTATAGTGAAATGGGAAAAACACTATATTGAAATGGGAGGGGCAATATTAATGCACGAAACAGCCCGACAGGGATACTGCCGGGCTGCCACTATATCGAGCGCTTAACGCTTCTTAATAATCTTCTTCGTCATCCCAATCAAACGCCGATTGACGAACACCGAATTCGTCTGAACTTGTAATAGATTGGTTTTTATCTAATACAGCCGAAAGAGCCATCATTTCTGTTGTGGCAACATTAACGACCTTAGCTTGAGGAATAATATATATCTTTTTCATAGTCCTGCCCTCCTTACTTTACAACCATTTTCTTACCATTCACAATGTACAGACCACGAACGGGCTTCTCCACACGCTGACCAGCGAGGTTATAAATAGCCTCTTTTTCAATTTTCAATTTTCCATTTTCAATTGAATTTATTCCAGTTTCCTCATCATCACCAAAAGAGAAAACAAGCTGACGTATATCAGCAGGGAGTTCCACCTCTAAGTATGCCTTGTTGCTTGGTATTGTCACTTGGGTCGGGTCAAATGCTGCGAATGTGAGTGGGTCACTATTCTTCACCATACCGAAATAGGTATAGCCAGATTCTGGAGTAAACGTACCACCATCGGTATTTACCCGAAGTAAGTTACCTTCGAGATCTGAACCACTTTCGTCAGAGACTGGAATGTAATAAGTTGAGCCTGCTGTACCAGCTAGTAACAGACCAGTATTGGCAGGAACAACCTGAGAAGCGGCTTCTGTAAATCTTACCATATCATTATCATTCACCTTGTGAACCAACGTTGCCTTGTATGCCGTCAAGCCATCAGGCAAATCACCCAAATCCAAATTCCAAGGACTTGCAAACGTCGCAAATCCATTTTCATCAATTTGCACCGGAGCGTTCTTTACCGTTGTCGATGTGATGGTCATTTTCGGCAGATTAGTAACATAACTTCCACTATTTGCACCATCATTATGATAGCGACATGTATTTCCACCTGAACTTAATGCATACCAAGACAAATAAGATCCTGTACCTGCGGTCGTTTGTTTTATACCTATCTGTAGATTTCCACCATTATAGTTATATGGCGTATCGAATTCTATCTCCATCTCACCACCACTTACAGAAATAGCGGCACTGTTGAAAACCTTTACCCCCCAGTTAGAAGTAAGAGAAGTACTATAGGTAGTATTGCTAACTTCATTCAAGTATACCTCAAACGTTGCCTTTCCAAAGGTCTTGCTTGATGTTGAAGAATAGAATGTGAGTTTTGTTATCTGTCGACCAGAAACCGCACTGAGGCTTGAAGAAGGTATGATAAACTGAGATCTGAGCAACTGAGACGCCGAACTACCATAGAAAGGCACATAAGCATTTGTGCTTGTTGTCATGTTAATATCAGTTTCAAATTCAGCACGTGGTACAAAACTAATCATATCTGTCCATTCGCTATAATGACCACCACCATAGTCTGCACGGATAGCAGCATAATAGGTAGTACCTTCGTCTAAACCTGATAAAGTATAAGGATTAGCTGTAATATTAAGAGTCGTTCCGTCAGTTCCAGGGGTAAAACTTGAGCTAGTTGAATAAGCAAATTGCCAAGCAGTCTCACTGTTACCTGCAGACCAACTAAAAGTGGCAGAGTTCTCGGTATAAGAACTAATTGAAAAATTTGTAGGGGTCTTGTAAGGGTTTATGGCTGAGACGTAAATATCATCAATATACAGGTGGCACGAAGCCGCAGTTGCCGTATATTTAATGGCTATATGTTTCGTTCCTGTTTCGAATGAATAACTGCATAATGTATAACCGCCTTTATAGGATATTTCTTCTTCCCAATCAAAATCAGAGATTGATGGATTTTCTTTTGTTGAATGACCAACATAAAAGGTTGTGGTATAATTGCTTGATAAAGATCTATAATAAAAAGAAACATCTATACCCGTAGGCGAAGGGGTCAATTCTGGTGAAATAAGATATTGGGGAGTATAATCAGAACTTGCTGAAAAGCGAAAGCAATATGATCCTGTACGATATATTGAGCTTATAATACCCGTATAACCAGAATAAATATTTGATGTTGTCCAGCCTTCACCTGCAAGGTTGTTATTCTCAAAACCATAGCTATAAGGAAGTGTTTTCCCATCAGCGAATGCAGAAGTTGCCCCCCCCAGGATGAAGGTGAGGAGGAGGGTGAGCCGAGTGAGGAGGCTGCGACCCGAGTTAAAAAGTCTAAAGTGTTTCATAATCTTTTTTACCTTTATATTTATTAGTCTTTATTCCCTAATTTACTCAAAAGTACCTATATCTTAGCGTGTTACGCCTTCTTTCGCACTGCAAATTTACAACATATTTCTCTAACTGCCAAATTTTGTCTTATTCGAGGACTTTGGTGAGCTTGACGTTGACATAGGTGCCGAGGTCCTCACCAGCTTGAGTGAAGCGGATGTCGGGCATGGTGGCAGTCTTCAGGGAGAAACCGTCGGCAACGGCTGTTGCCTCTTCACCAATGGGGTCGATGAAGGTTACAGTCTTCTTTGTGAAGTTGAACGAAGGCATCAGTATGTCTCCCTTCTTGGTAAGAGTGAGAGAAGCATCGTAGGAGCAGTCGCCAGCAAAGATGAAGTTCTGATATTCGGCATCCTGATGGAGCACGATGAAGACATAACCCTGACTGACTCCGTCGAGTGTCTGTCCGTTGGAGATGCGGAGAGAACCGTCGCTGCCCATAGCCACAGGAATGGGATAGGTGGGATTGAGGCCCTTGAGGTAGATGTAGCTCTTGGTGTTCTCTGCCTCTATCTCTATGCGCTGTTTCTCGGTTCGAGTAACGGTCTTGAGACCATCAGAGATGGTGTGAGTATAGGTGATATCGTACTGACCAGCTACAGAACGCTTGCCGAACTGACGGAACTTTATGGTCTTGCTGCCCTGACTGCTCTTGATGGTGACATTACCCTCACGAGCACCACCAGTATCGTTGGTGTGCAGATGAAGTTGATAACCGTCCTCCACTTCCTCGCCGTCCATCCAATCAGGCTTGGTTACGGTGTAATCAAAGTCGAGAGTGGCAGGAATGACGATGGTGGTATCTTCGTCGGAAGCCGAATAGCTGGTAGCTCCACGCACCATCCACACTGCCCCACTCTGAATAAGGGACAGACGTACGCTGTCGCGACTGGAACGAAGAGTTACGATTGCGTTACGACCATCGAGCTGGGTATTGCGCTCAACGACAACCTTCACTTTGTTGCTATCAACAGAGACTGTGCACCAGTCCTTATTCGTCGAAGCTGTTATCTCCTCGGGACAACTAACCTCAACCATACTACTGTCGGCCTTGGGACCGAACACCAAATCGGCACTAACGACTTTCAGATAGCCATTACCTTGACTGACGAAACCCACTACGGGATCATCGTCACCACAGGAAGCAAATAGAATTAAGAATGAAGAGTTAAGAATTAAGAATAGCAATACTCTCCACGCACTCACGCGCCTTCCTATATATATATTATTGTATCTCATTTTCATTTCCTTTAGCCTTTTGCCATTTGCCTTTAGCCTTTTACAACTTTAGCGCGAACCACTTCTCGGCGTCGGCAACACTTACTGCCTTCACGTATTGCGGATTTTGTATATTGTCGAACTGCATCTGGAACGGAGTATTGTTACGGATGAAGTCGAGCATGGGAGTGAACTGTGGATAGTTGTTGGTGTAGAGACCGCCGTCGAGAATGCGGATGTCTATTACCATATTATCCTCATCTGCCACCATCATGTCCAGTCCGTAACGAAGCTCGTACCACACACCCACCATAGATGTACTGGTGCTCCAACCGATAACCATGCGCTGAGCATCGTCCTCGATGTTCTGTTTGTTCATACCGATGTAAATATCATCGACATTCTCGTTGTTCTCCTTCGTGGTACGCTGAATGGCGGTCTTAACGATTTCGCGCAACTCGTCGCACATATCGTACTTAGCATCGGTGGTGCCATAGATGAAGTGCCACTGAGTGACTGTGCCGCAGAACTGCTCGAGAGGTGTGGGCAGAGGCAACTGCATACGACCGTCGGGAGAAGTAAGGTCGTGGGATGTGGTGTCGAAAGTCAACTCCGATTCCGTAACTCCTGCAATAGTGATGGGCTGATAGAAACGGATGCCCGTGGGAGTGTAGATGTAAGGAATGTCCTTGTCTGCACCATCTTCGGTATATTGGAAGTGACTGCTCATGACCGTGACATTCACCGACTTTCCATCTACTACAGCACGCTTGCGAGGAATGCTGCTCAGAGTGGTTCGCATCTGAATGACATCGTTGATGTAGGTGCTGGCACTCTCCTGAAGAGGATAGAGACGAAGCAGGTTGCCATACTTGCGACCGCGAAGCACAATCTCGTCGTCAGAAGCCGAAACAAACATGAACTCATAGTCGGTGGCAAGACCTTCGGAATTGGTACCGGAGGGTTGCGACCAATAGTGCATGAGTGGATTGTAGGTGTCGAAGGTGAGCATAACACCCTGACCTGCAATAACATGATATTCGGACTTTACCACCTGACCGGCAGCATACTTCTTCTTGTCGCCCTTGGCATTATCGATGAGCATCTCAGAGGACAGCTCCACCTCATCGCCAACGAAGCGTGCCGTATAGGCAATGCCTCCCAACACCAAGTCGCTGGGATAGAAGTCCATAGCCCATCCATCGCTCTTCGACGTAAGAAGGGCCCTATACTTTTCGATGGCTTGCTGCTGACGTTCGGCAGGCGATGCCCCGAACACATTGTCCTCGTGGGGCGAGCATGCCATAAAAATGAAAAGTGAAAAGTGAAAAGTGAAAAACAGCAATACTCTCCACGCCTTCACACTCTTTCCTATATATATATTATCCTTTCTCATTTTCTCATTCTCTCATTATCTCATTTTCCGATAGCCTAATTCACGCTGTCAATATCAATCTTGCCTGCTACAACATCGTTGATGCGACGTTGCAGTACATCGCGCATTTCGTCGATATCGATGTCCCAAGCCGTTTGCATATACTTACGGATGATGTTTAACTTGCGAGTGATGATGGCCTCGCCCTCTTCGCCTGCCAGCTTCATCTTCGAAGTCCACTGGGCTTGAGTGTAGATGAGGTAGTAGGACAGAGTTTCGGCAAAGTCCTCGTTGTACTCACTCATGGCATAGGCCGTGATGAAACCAGCAGCCAACGCATCGGATTCGTACTTATTTGACCAGTCACCTGTGATGTAGCTGCCATCCGATATGGTGCGGAACTCCGTATCGTACTCCTTGTTCTGCGTGAGGATGTGCGTGAACTCGTGGTGCATAATCTGGAAATAGGTGTTGAGGGTGCTGCGGTCGTTCTTGAAGAAGTTGACGGCATAGAGCGTAACCTTCATACCATTCTCGGCAGTACCCATGACAACGGTACCCTTCTTGTTGTGGGCATTTGAACCAACCAACTGGATTATCTTAGGCACATACTTACGAGTGAACTTGATGCCTGCCACCTCGTCGTAGGCCTGCAGCCAACAGTAGAGCACAGTGTGAGCCACCTTGATGGAGTTCTCCGTTGTAGCCGGCACAAGTGAATACTGATAGTCGGTTTCCTTGTCCTCAAGACAATACTTCAAGTCTATGTTATAAGGCATAACATAGTTCTCGTAGAGCCAGTTGTCGAATGGCTTGCTTGATGAAGGGTTGTCCTGGAAGATGCTGGTCTTGCTCAGCTCCTCTTCGGAGCAGGACGTATATAAAATTAAGAATGAAGAGTTAAGAATTAAGAATAGCAACACTCTCCACGCTTTCACTCGCCTTCCAATATATATATTATTGTATCTCATTTTCATTTCCTTTTGCCTTTAGCCTTTTGCCCTTTGCCTATTAATTCCTCGGATTAGCCTGGATGCCGGCAGTGATTACGTGCGAGGGCAACTGAATGGCACGACGCGGGTCGTTCTTCGTAAGTGTATCGAATACTGTTATATAACTCTCGTCCTTGACATTACGACGATAGATTTCTATGCCGTAACGCTTGACATCGAACCAACGCAGACCCTCGTGGAGACAGGTTACACGACGAGCATGAAGAACTGCGTGTATGATGTCTTCCTGAGTGCCGGCTGCAACAGTGAAGTCGGGGTCAAGACGTTTCTTCGGTGTCGGTTCCGTAGGAGTATAGTAGTTCATACCCGTAGAGGAAGTGGCTATACCACCCATGGCAGAGCCGCTACCGCTGTAAGGACCATAAGTGTTGGAAAGCATAGTTGCATCAACAACACCTGAGGTAGTGGTGAAGGCATGCATCCATGTGGTGAGGTCCTGCATTGCCTTTATGAAATCGCCCTTCAAAGCGTATGCCTCAGCACGATCGAGGATGAGAGCATCGGTGGTGAATACAGGCATGAGCATCTTAGGATAACCTACACCCTTGGTGACATCGGTGTACTGGAAGAACTGAGGCAACTTGTACATCAGCACCTTGGGACCTACGGCAGAAGTCGTAACATCGAAATAGAAACTATTGTTGCTACCCCAGAAGCCACGACTCTTGCAAGTCTCGGTTTCGGCAATCTTATCGTTATGGGTGTAGCGCATGGCAACTCCAGTAGGACCGTATATCCACTGCCAATATGATGCGGTGCTGAGAATAAGCAGGTTTGCCTTATCAGCAACATCTACGAAAGCGTTTCCTCGCTGTCCGTCGGTTGTGGAAATCTTGCCAAGTGCCTGCCAGTCGCGTAATACATCGCCAGGACGGTCACCCAAAACAAGAGAGGCATAATGAATGGCCTTGTCGAGGTTCGACAAATCGTCCTGCATATAATATAAGTAGAAACGAGCGGCAAAAGCATAAGCAGCCTTCTTGTTGAAGTGGAACTTGACAACCTCGTGGAGGTTATCGCTAACCAAAGGCACTCCAGCCTCTATGTCAGCAGCAATGTTGCGATAGAGCTGAGCCATAGTGCCACGTTCGTAAACCGGTGAAACCTCGCTCTCGGCATGAGTGATGTAGGTGAGACCAAGGTCTTGGTTGCAAGTCTTGGGGCTATATGCCATGCAGAACAGATTGCCAAGAACGAAGTGACAGTAGGCACGGCAAAGCAGAGCCTCGCCACGCTGCGGGTCGAGATGCTTGGGATTGCCAAGTTTGTTGATGGCAATGATGACATTATTGGCAGCGGCTATTGCCTTGTAGTAGTGTCCCCAAATAGCATAGGGAGAATCCTGATTGATGTCGGTAATGTCCTGCCATAGAGCCGCCTGCTCCTGCAGATTGCTGAAGGCGGTGTATGACTTACCCTTCTCGTTGCGGTCGGTATTGTCGCTATACATCTCCGCAAGGAAGAAGTATGATGTCTCGGGATAGGCACTTACCAGCAAATCGGTGATTTTGCTCTCGTTGTCAAGGGCTGCACGATTGTCGGGCTGCACATCGAGGTACTCGTTGCAGGAAGTGAGAGTGAAAAGTGAAGAGTGAAGAGTGATTAATAAGAGCATCACAAACACCCTATCCTTATTTATTGTAATCTTACTCATAGTTCGTTTTCAATTTACTTTCTACTTCTCAGATACCCAATCGCAAAGTCAGAGTGCACTGCTTGGGGACTGGCGCTGATACACCACCTGCCTGGAAGAACTCGGGATCTTGTCCGTTGAGTTTCTTGTCGGAATAGATAAGGAAGAGGTTGGTGGCCTGCAGCTTCAACGACAGGTCGCTTATCTTCAGTGGTTTGAGCAGTTTCTTCGGGAAGTCGTAGGACAAAGATATTTCCTTCATGCGGATGAAGTCGCCCTTGGCTATGCGTGCTGTTGAATAGTTGTAGGCATTGTAGAGGGTGCTCATGTATGAATCCTCACTAACCTGACGCTTTGTAAGTATCACAGGAATATTGGTCTTCAGCTCGTCGCCAGGCATAATCCAGCGGTTGATGAACTCGCGAGGCATAGCATCGAGGTCGGAGTAAGAACTACTGAATGCCGGATTGAGACGAACCACGTTGCCAAAGGCGTACGTGATGAAGACGTTCAGGCGGAAGCCCTTGAAACGGAATACGTTGCCAAGACTACCAGTGAAAGTCGGGTCGCTGGGACCTTCGTAAACCAGATTGTCGAGCACCTGAGACTGGAAATTGATGGACTCGCCGTTGCTTACGACTTCACCATTCTGATTGACTATCTTAGGAAGACCCAGCTCGTTGAGTCCCTCGAAACGGAACGAGAAAAGGGCACGGGCGGGATAGCCCTCAAGTGCAAAGCCGCGTCCTGAAACAAGGGTTATGGCATTGGCAGAGGACTGTAAGTCGGTAATCTCTGTAGTTACGTGCGAGTAAATGAAATTGGTCTCCCACTTGAAGCTCTTCTTGTCGATATTCTTTGTGGTGATGCTAAATTCCTCACCATGAGAACTCATGCTGGCAACATTCGCCATCTTGGAGATGGAACCGCCCATACCGGAAGTATAGACAAGGCCTATGAGGTCAAAGTTGTTACGACGATACCAGTCGAAGGCAATGTTAATGCGGTTGTCCAAGAAACCGAGGTCGATACCAATGTTCAGCTCGTGCTTCTTCTCATAAGTCAGACTCTCGTTGGCTGGCTCCTCAATCTCCATACCACTCTCCTGAATGTTGGTGAAGGGACGGTAGGGCTTGTAGTTACGAAGAACAACGGTTGCATTGCTCACCGAAGAAGGACCGGGGTCGGCTGTCAACGAATAGCTGGCTTTCAGCGACAGGTGTGACAGGACTTTCTTCAAAGACTTGAAGAACTTCTCCTCATGCATATTCCATGCTCCGGAAACGTTCCACGTAGGAAGCCAACGTGCCTGACGGCTGGGACCTAAGCGGTTTGTACCCTCATAGCGATATGTTCCATTGAGGGTGTATCGGGCATCGTATGAATATGTTGCGTTGGCAAAGAATGCTGCCGAACGGTTGAAATAGTGATTGAGCGAATAGTAGTCGGAACCGCTCTCGATGCTCTTCTTGAAGAAGTCAACAGTATAGAAAGGAAGTTCACCCTTGTCGTACTGCATACCCCAGCCGTTCATGTAGTTGCGCTGACGGTCAACAGAACCAATCTCGCTACCGGCAAAGAGGTTGACGATGTGGGTTTCCTTGAACACATGGTTCCAGTTACCTGTCAAGCGGAAGTCAACGCTTCGCATCTTGTTGTCGGTCTTCAGATACATACCACCCACAGGCAGGATACTGTACTTCAACGAATTAGGCATATCGGGATTGAGGTAAAGCCAAGGGTTAGCCTCACGGACTACAGCATCGGGCATAGCACGATAGGCTTCTGCCTGGTTCGAGTTCTCTGTAATCTGGTGTTCCTGTGTTGCCGAAGAGTACTGGATTGCTGCCAAACCGCTGAATTCAAGTCCACGCAAGGGTTTCCACTTCAGTTCGCCCTGGAACTTCAAATCGGTCTTATCGATGTTGATGAAGTTATTGTCCAGCTCGCTCTTGATGTTGAACGGAGAATAATTACGGGTATAGGACTCGTTGGGGTCAAGAGTGCGCGAGGAGTTGATGGCATAACTATAGGGGTTGATGTCGAAATCGCGCTTTACCTCACCATGAACGGCATCTACAGACTGACTGAGAGTACCGGGAGCACGCTGCTTGCGATATGAACCCATGGAGATAAGGTTCAAGGTCAGATGCTTCGACATCTTTATCGACGCATTCATGTTGGCAGTATAACGCTGCACCTTGCTCTGCTTGTACCATCCTGGGTCGAACATCGCACTCAAAGAACCATAGAAGGAAACCTTATCCGTACCGGCAGAGATGCTTGCAGAATGACTATGCATTACGGCATTCGAGAATAGTTCATCGAACCAGTCCGTGTTCCTGTACTCGGCCTCACGCAGATATGCGTTGCGAGCCTCTAAGGTATTGGGAAGAGCAAACATACCAGTGGCATCGTCGTAGCTGTTTATCAACTGATACATCTTACCATACACACCACTCTTGGCTGCACGATATGTATCGGAGAAGTTGAGCCAACCCTTTTCCTCAAGCTCACGATATACACCCATCTGCTCCTGCGAGTTCATGATGTTGAAGTTGCGATAGCTGGGCTTCAGACGCATAGTGTATTCACCTGTATAGCTCACATGACTCTTGCCTTCAGAACCTTTCTTTGTGGTGATGACTATCACACCGGACATAGCGCGCGCACCATAAATAGATGTAGCGGAACCGTCCTTAAGTATCTGGAAGGACTCAATATCATCGGGATTCAATCCAGCAATGGCTGAAGAGATAAGTGTCTCGGCATCACCGCTCGACAAATCGTCGGCACTGATGTCCGTAACATCATCGATGATGACACCATCCACCACCCACAAAGGCTTCGAACTACCATAAATGGACGTTGCACCACGAATGCGAATCTTTGGTGCAGTACCGAATGTACCGGTAATATTCTGTACAGATACACCAGCAGCACGTCCCTCGAGAGAACGGCTGATGTCAGCCATACCATCGATTTTTGTTTCAGCGGCCTTAAGCTGGGTTGTAGCACCGGTGAACAGACGCTTATCCATGCGCTGCATACCTGTTACAACGACCTCGTCCAACTGCTGGCTCTGGTCGGGTTTCATGCGAACGACCTTTGCCTGAGCCAAACGTTTTCCGGATATCGTAAACGGTTCGTAGCCGATATACGAGATGACTATCGTCTCGTCTGTGCTGGAAACACCCAACGAGAAGTTACCATCAATATCGGTTACTACACCCTGCCCTGTTTTCTTCACCTTCACCGATGCACCGATAAGCGGTTCACCTGTCTCGTCGAGCACCTTACCACGAATGATTTCCGTAGCAGTCTGCGCTATTGACGAGAGTGAAAATAGCAGGACAAATATCAAACTTCTAATTCTCATCCTCTATGTAGATTTCTATTTCAGGACTACTTTCTTTCCATTCTGGATATATACACCTTTCGCCGAAGGTTCTACAACTTGTCCCTGAAGGTTATAGAACTTAGAGCCGAAGGTTCTAGAACCTTTGAAGACAGGGTCTATAGCCGTATTTCTTTCGTTGTTATTGAAATCCTCCTTAGTGGTCTCAACAAAGTGGGCATAATAAATCTCACCACCGGAAACTGTCACAGTGATACTACGAGTGTAGAGGGTCTCACCACCAGGAATAGTCCAATGGTCGAACTTAAAGTATTTGTTACTACCGGTCTGAGGTACAAAAGACTCGCCAACAGCTGTAAAGGTTACTTGATCACCAATTTCGTTGTTGAGTTTGCTGCTCCAAACCTTACCATACCATTCCTGGTCCTCTGCCTGCATAGCGATATCGCCCTGAGTGAATACGGCATAAACCCTATCAGAGGGTTCTTCTTCATTGGCAATCTTATCCGCTAAAGCAGCCTCAGCCTCAATTTGGGCACTGCTCGATGAAGAGCCGTCACCATAATACGACTCGGGGTATATTTTGGCAGTAAAGAAATGGTCTGGACGAACATAAAACTGCTGGTCCTCGCCGTTGTCATACCTACCGTTCTTATTTGTGTCACGGGCAAAGCCGGCAAGCATCCAACCATCTGCAACGTTGGGCTCTGCGACAATGAACGCCGTGCTGGCACCAATATTTACCGCACGATAAAACTCTGAAACAAAATCTTCTGGTATTTCATCACCTTCATAATTCCAGTTCACATACACTAGTCCACCATCAACCGGTGTTGCTTCTGCCTTTACCCAAACAATATCACAAATATTCTGTGCAAAGGCCTGACCAGATATTACCACAAAAGCCAAGAGCAACGCTTTCTTTAATATAGAAGTTTTCATATTCCTTATACCTTATTATATTATATATATGTATATTATTTCAATACCACCTTCTTGCCACCAACGATGTAGAGACCCTTTGTTGGCTTAACAACCTTACGTCCGCTAAGGTCATATACCTCATTTGACACTTGACACTTGACACTTGACACGTTTTCAATGCCATCACCGTTTTCCGTGAGTTTGTAAAGACGGAAGTTATCTATGTACCAATCTTGATAGTTAGCAGTTGGCTTGCACTGCAACTGCAGGGGCATATCTGTGTCATCAGCCTTTGTGAACTCGATGGCATAGTCGTTCCAACCTGCGCCGTACTTGCCTCCTCCGGAAGTACCAACAGTTACAATCTCACCTATGGGCTTGCTATTGAAGAATACATTAATAGTAAGATTATTAGAACCCATAGCAGTCATTGATAGTACGTATTTGCCAGCAGGCAAACCTGTCAACGTCTGCTTCAAGATTGAAGCTTCGTCCTTACATGCACGATAGTAATCGGTAGTTACACCATAAACGACCTTATCGACCTCACCAGTCTTGGGATTCGTCCAACCAGCCTTATCTGTACGTACTGTCATATTTTTCACACCCCAACCAGTTGGATTCTCTGTTGCATTTGCTCCGAGTATTTGAGCTGTGTAGTCTGTATTCTCAACACCTTCGCAATAATAATTCGATACGTAATAATTGAAGCAAGCTTCTGACAGGTTTTCTACCAACAATGCAGCGTGCGTAGCAGATTCTGCCACAGTAGTCGTCAAACTCTGAATTTGCTGATAGATGGACTCCTTTGCGTATGGATAGACATCTTTGTTATAATCCTCAGCAGCAGTCTTTGCCTTCTCAAAGTCAGAATAGTCAGACAATGACTTGTAGAACGCATTTGCCTTAGTGTTTATGGTTACACCATTGTCTCCAGCAATGGCCTCAGCAAGCTCCGTACGCTCCTTACCTGTAATGATACTGAACTGGCCAGCGTCAAGAAGAGCCTGAGCATCAGCCTTAACAAGCTGCAGAATAGTATCGTTGAGCGAAGCGGCATCCTTACCATAATAAATATGGAAATCATCCATGCGATAGACAACGCTTCCCTTGAAACCGATAGTAATTTCTCCAGCAGCAAACTCGCTGGCAGGCGAGAATACACGAAGGAAGAGGGCATCCGAACCGCCCAAACGTTCTGTGCTTGTACCACCAAGAACAATCTTTGCCTTGCCACCATTCAACTTAGCTGCTGCGATATAGTAACCAACAGGTAAATGACTGATGGTCTGAATGATATTGTTGGAACCTGTCGTGTTGAAGTAAGCAACATTCTTACCATCGATATAAGCATTCGACTCGGTATTGACTGGTTCAGCAATTGTACCGCTATTTACAGTCCATTCCCAAGGCTCAACCTTTCCTGTCTCAAACGAGTGGTTCGCAACGTATGAAGAAGTAATATCCACAACCTTTGTTGTTGCAGCCAAAGCTGTGCTCATAGCTGCGTAGAGAGTTTCAACCTGAGTTGGCACATCCTCCTGAGTTGTTGGCTCCTGAACGAATGCCTGTGCAACAGAAATCGCAGTTGTAAGATCAGCGTTTGCGAGTTCAGCATTCAGTGCCTGCGCCTTTGTAATAACATTTACCAAAGGTGTAGTCACAACACCACCCTGATATTCCAGCTTAATATCATCAACTATAACAAAGTACGATGAACCATAGCAAATCTGGAAACGTCCCTTTGTTGGCTCTGTCAACTCTATGTCTAACACATCCTGATCCCAAGCATTACTTGCAAATTGTACACTGGCGCGTTTTGCTGGAATTAAATCATCTTCACCACCTCCAGTGGGCATAAAACCAGTCTTTACATTGTTAACTTGCTGAGTTGGACCAGGATTGGAAGTCTGTCCGTTACGGGCATACAGATTAACTGTTAAGCGATATATTCCGGCTGGCAAAGTAATTTCATCAGTCTGCTGATAAATTAGACCTGCTGCACCACAAAAGCAAAGTCCTTTATTACCAGTCACACCACTTGCAGGTCCAGGTTCGCCGGCTGCAGCATACTGACCAGACTGTATATTACAGCCGTAGGTAACTACACCACCATTGGCATTCTTAGCTTGTTCCACAAGTTTCCAACCCTGAGACTCATAGTCAGTACCCTTTGGGGTATTCCAATGAGACCAAAGTTCTATCTTGTTGACATCAATATCCTTCTGATTATCGTGGTAAACCACTGTAG
The DNA here is from genome assembly GCA_902781515.1 of uncultured Bacteroidales bacterium. Lineage (GTDB taxonomy): Bacteria > Bacteroidota > Bacteroidia > Bacteroidales > Bacteroidaceae > Physcousia. The sequence goes on from CACZJU010000013.1 coordinate 71,962, forward strand.
GCAATGCATCACAAGCCTCAAAATCGGCATTTGTTATGTACTGGGCAGTAACGTCTGCCATTTGGGCAAAAACTGCACCAACGTTCAGCAACAAAGAAGTTGCGATAAGAAGTAAAGTTTTTCTCATAGTATGTATTTTTATTATTTTTTGGCACATTTGGGAGCAAAAATAAGAAAAAAACTTCAAAAAAGTCCTTAAATTTAAACTTTTTTGCAGTTAAAGGTCTCATTTCTCATCGAAATAGAGAAAAAAATTAGGGGGCTACACCTTGTGCAGTCCCCTAAGACCTATTGTTCGGCTACTATTGCTTATGCAACGGTGTCGGCAGCAACAGTGTCAACAGCTACGGTATCAACAACCTCTACAGTGTCAACTGCAGTGCTGTCCTCAGCCTGCTCGGCCTTTGTACCGTTTCCGCAAGAAGCGAAAGAAATAGCTGCTACAGCTACGAACATGAATGCTAACTTTTTCATTTTTTTCTTTTGTTAAATTAGTAAAACAATCAATTGCTTTTTAAAACCGGTGCAAAGGTACAAACTTTTTTAATACTACGTATAACTTTTTACAATATTTTTTCAAAAATCGTTAATTTTTATGCTTTTTCGCACATTTTTCGTAACTTTAGCCTCGATTTTAGTACAAATGAAGGAAGAAAAGTGTTTAAAAGGGAAACGAGCAGTGTTTTTCACGCTGGGCTGTAAATTGAACTTTGCAGAGACTGCCACTGTGGCTTCCCGATTAGAGGAACTCGGAGTATGTCGAGCTAAAAAAGGTGAAACGGCAGACATATGTTTTGTGAACACATGTAGCGTTACAGAAGTAGCTGACCATAAATGTCGCCAGACAATACACCGACTGATACGCCAAAACCCTGGAGCTTTGGTGGTGGTAACCGGCTGCTATGCACAACTGAAACCAATAGAGGTGTCACAGATTGAAGGTGTGGATATGGTGCTTGGCACAGCACAGAAGGGCAAGGTGGTTGAAAAGATTGTGCACTATTTCTCAGAGCACACAGATGAAACGGAGCACACAGAGCTTAAAGAGGCTCCCTTCGTTCCATCATGTTCATGCGGGGACAGAACTCGATATTTCCTTAAAGTACAAGACGGATGTGACTATTTCTGCACATACTGCACGATACCCTTCGCGAGAGGGCGCAGTCGCAATGGCTCAATAGCCTCTATGGTTGCACAGGCTGAAGAGGTGGTAAGGAAAGGCGGTAAAGAGATTGTTCTTACAGGAGTGAACATCGGCGACTTTGGCCGCTCCACAGGTGAAACATTTATCAATCTTATTCGTGCTCTTGATGAAGTTAAAGGAATAGAGCGCTATCGCATAAGTAGTATCGAACCGAACCTGCTGACGGACGAGGTTCTGGAGTTCTGTGCTAACAGCCGTGCTTTTATGCCCCACTTTCATGTTCCTTTGCAATCCGGCAGCGACGAGGTGCTCAAGTTGATGCACCGCCGCTACGATACGGCCTTGTTTGAACAGAAGATGAAGAGAATCAAGGAGCTCATGCCTGATGCCTTTATCGGTGTTGATGTAATAGTAGGTATGAGAGGTGAAACCGATGAACTCTTCCAACAGGCGCTGGACTTTATGAACCGTATGCCAGTCAGCCAGTACCATGTATTCAGTTATAGCGAACGCCCAGGCACTAAAGCTCTAAACATTCCACTAAAAGTGCGACCGGAAGAAAAGCATTGTCGCAGCCAACAAGTAATGAAGGTAAGCGACTCTCACGCGCGCGCGTTTTATAATAGGTATATAGGGAGTACACGTCCTGTATTGTTGGAACACGGAAAGCGCAAAGGCATACTTGGAGGTTTTACTGACAATTATATACGAGTAGAATACATACCACAAAACGAAGATATGGACAACTCGATAGTTCCACTAAAGCTTATAGGTTGGAATACAGACCATACTGCATTAATTGGAGAAACATTATGAAGGATATTGCAATAGTGATACTGAACTGGAACGGAGCTGAGATGATGCGTCGTTTTCTGCCTTCAGTTGTAGAAAATAGTATGGAGGCAGACATCGTAGTGATTGATAACGGCTCAACTGATGACAGCCTTCAGTATCTCGAAACAGAAATGCCGAATGTGCGTCGCATTGTATTAGACAAGAATTATGGCTTTGCAGAAGGATACCATTTGGGATTGGCAAAGGTGGAAGCAAAATACTTTCTGCTCCTGAATAGTGATGTGGAAGTCCACAAGGGCTGGCTAAAGCCAATGATTACCTACATGGAAGCACACCCAGAAGTGGCTGCCTGTCAACCAAAACTGCTGTGCCAATGGGCACCAGAGAAATTCGAATATGCCGGAGCCTCAGGAGGTTTCATCGATGCACTTGGATATCCTTATTGCAGAGGTCGTGTTTTTGGAACTGTTGAAAAGGATAATGGGCAGTATGATGATATTCTGCCTGTAATGTGGGCAACAGGTGCTGCACTGATGATTCGCAGTTCCGACTATTGGGAAGTTGGTGGACTCGACGGACGTTTCTTTGCGCACCAAGAAGAGATTGACCTTTGCTGGCGTCTGCGCAGCCGCGGACGCGGTATTGTAGTTATTCCACAAAGTGTTGCCTACCATTTAGGTGGCGGTACCTTACCCCAAGGGAACCCACACAAGGATTATCTAAACTTCCGCAACAATCTGTTGCTTCTTTACAAGAATCTTCCAGAGGAACGATTGAAATCTGTAATGCGTATTCGCTGGTGGCTTGATGCGTTGGCCTCTGTTCAGTTCCTATTGAAGGGACAGACAGGTTCGTTCAAGGCCGTATGGCGTGCACGCAGAGATTTCCACAAAATACGGCCAGACTTCGATAAAGACCGTCGCGAGAACCTGCAACGAACCATCCTCTCCCCCATTCCTGAGCAGGCAACGTTTTCTCTGTTGTGGCAATATTACATTAAAGGACGAAAAACATGGAAGCAGCTCTATACCTGATACCCTGCACGCTTGGCGATACACCAATTGACCAAGTGTTGCCTTCATATAATACCGATGTGATAAATGGTATTCGTCATTTTATCGTAGAGGAAGTTCGTACTGCACGTCGTTTCCTTCGTCGCGTAAACCATGAGTTCCCCATTGATGATAGTGTATTCTATGAAATGGGGAAAAGGAGCGACGCTAACGTCTATGCTTCTTTCCTGAAGCCTATTTCCGAAGGATTGCCAGTGGGCGTTATTAGCGAAGCCGGTTGTCCTGCCGTAGCAGATCCAGGAGCAGACATTGTAGCCATAGCTCAACGCAAGGGAATAAGAGTTATCCCACTCGTGGGGCCCAACAGCATGATTATGGCAGTTATGGCTAGTGGACTGAACGGACAGAGTTTTGCCTTTAACGGCTATTTGCCTATTGATGATAGTGAACGCGCTCAAAAAATAAAGTTTCTCGAACAACGAGCACAACGCGAAAAACAAACACAACTATTTATAGAAACACCATATCGCAACCGAAAGATGTTCGAGACTTTAGTCCGTACACTTTCACCAAAAACACGTATGTCAATAGCTGCAGGCATCACCACTCAAGATGAATGGATTCGCACACATACTATTGCAGAATGGCGCAAGGAAACATTGCCCGACATCAGCAAAGTGCCGGCAATATTCCTTATTCTTTAAATTATTATTAGTTACGAGTTACTCCCAAACTTCGTCAAGAGGTTTGCGTGTCTTAGGCTTGAGTTCGTCAGAAGGATAACCCAAGGGCACTAAAACGGCAGGCTGATATCCTTCAGGGACAATGCCAGTAGACATAAGCGCATCCACATCGAAGTTGCAGACCCAACAGTTTCCCAAGCCTTGTTCCGATGCAGCCAAGCACAGGTGTTCAGTAGCAATGGCAATATCAATATCTGCGTGGTTATGTCCATCGCATCGACGAGTCCAAGCCTCATCTTCACGCTTCAAGCATACGACTATTGCGGGTGCCGTCTGTATCCATTCACGTTTATAGCACTGACAAATTTTTTCTAATCTCTCTTTGTCAGTTATAAGTATAAAACGCCAAGGTTGCAAGTTTACTGCCGAAGGAGCCAAACGCACACATTCGCGAATGTATTGCAGTTTTTCTTCGGGGATAGGGTCGCTCTTGTAATTACGACAACTGTAACGTTGCGTGCATAGTTCCTGGAATGTCATATCTATTCAATTTTTTCGGAGTTTGGTTTATATCGGTCAACAAAGGTCTTCAAGTCACGTCGTAACTGTCCGTATGGTTCACTCTGAAGAAATTTGTTGCTCTTACGCAGCATTTGGTCGAGAGCACCTAAACGACGTTGATAACATGCCAATTCATTTTGCCGTTGCTGGGAATGCACAGCATTCCTTCGTATCTCTGCTTCACGTTCCTTACGTAAATGAGTACAAATTGGTGTCAGCAAAGGAAGAACCACACCATCCATCACAGAGTGTCCCTGCATATATAAGTATGTGGTTTCAGGTGTCAATCCCAATGCCAATAATTGATCGCGTAAGGGTTTGTATGTTTTCTTTCCTTCAGGATAATGCTGCTGCATCCAGTTTATCTTTCGGTTTACAGTATGCCTTAACTGTTCCAATGTACGTGCGGGATTAAATGGATTCACATCACGTATGCTCACCAGTCCACCGAAGTCCAATAGTGTGAACCGTGAATAGCAGTTGTATTTATACACCCACACATTCCATACAAACAACGGCCACACGATACGACTATATTCCTCCATAAAGGCTTCAAGGTCTACAAGTTCATGGTCGTTGAGTGTTGACATCACGCACACTTCATGTAAGCCACGGGCATAGCACTGATAGTTTTCTATTGCATAGACATACGTATGGAAGACAAACGGATTACGTATTATCTCTCTTGAAATCGGTGTAGTTCCCTGCATCAGGTAGTCGTAGTCAGCATCTACACATGCTATAAGGCTCTCGCCCAAAACATTGTCGCCAAGGACATTGCTTAAAACATTCTTTTTCCCTTTTCCGAGATTGGTACGGGAGGGAAGCATAACTTCAAACCCGATATCATCTGTTTCAAATTCATCAAGGACAGAGCGCCAGAACAATACATCATCGTAGCTTTCCACGTATGCCACAACCCTTCTACGAGCCTTATTGGGTCGTAGCCGGTTGGCAGCCTCGACATACCTCGATGATATATTTTCGCTCAGTCTCTTCATCTTAATACTCGCCCGCTAAGCATCAACTACAATATCCTCAACATCTGTGATGCAATCCTGCCACCCATCCATGACTACGGCCGGACTATGGGTGGTAAGTATTAGCTGTACACGTGGATTAAGGTCTCGAATTAATGATACCAACTGTTTCTGCCATTCAAAATGCAGACTAACTTCAGGCTCATCCATAAACAAGACATAAGGCTCGCGATTTTGCACCAGAACCGTAAGAAGAATTATCAACATCTGCTTTTCTCCAGATGACAATTGATAAGGTTCAATCGTCTCATCATACTGCGAAAAACGTATCTCATTGCTATTACGATCTATAGTTTTGCCTGTTTCTTGGAAAAGCATATCGACAATGTCCTGAAAATGCGACTTTTCTCCCATCATATCCTGTACCTGTTGCTGTGCATCTGCAACACCTGAAGTCAACAGTGCTATCATACGATTCGACAGGTTCACCTGATAGTCGAGATAACGTCGTTGTAACATATAAAGTTGCAAATCCAATTCAGTTTGCAGTTTCAAATCAGCGATTTTCGACAATAGTTCGCTACTCACTACAGCGCGGTCAAACGAACGCACTACATCAAACCTCACGCTATCGGCATCCTCTGGACTGAATGTTATGCTCACACCTCCCAACCTACGTTCTGTATCACGACGTTCAAGCAGATGTTTTACAACTCTGTTCAGTATTGTACTCTTTCCCACGCCGTTAACACCACTCAAGATGTTTACGTCAGGACGAAGTTCCCATACGATGTGGCGTCGTCCGCTCCACAAAGAATCAATCTCTATCTTATGGATGTAATCAGCCGTTTTCATATTTTATTACTTTTGGTCTGGATTGAGGATTTGCTGAACAGAGGCGTCAGCAGCCGTAAGACGCTGGCGACAATATTCAATAAGCTGTTGGGCAAGACGCAGACGATCTGCCATCTCATCGATAGGAACTTCGCCGCGTTCCATTTGCTGAGCAAGTGTCTCAAGCTGTGCTATAGCCTGTTCATAAGTTATTTGCTGTTGTTCCATATTCAAGTATTATCAGAAGTTACTATAGATGTGATTGTCCCCTTTGCCAAGCGAGTAGTAATTTTTTGGCCAGGAAGCACTTCGGAAGCATCATGCAGAAGGTGACCGTCAACTATTGTCATAGAGTACCCTCTCTGCAACATCAAGGCGGGATCGAGACTGCGTAGGCGCTGTTCAAGAAGCTGGAGTCTATGTTGTTCGCGAATATGACGTTCGCGATGAGCATTAGAAATACGCAAAAGTATAGTATCTAATAAGTGCTCTTGTCGCTGACGTACCGTTTGGAATGCCAAAGGCAAAACACTCGCAAGCTTTATTATACGTTGCTGTTCACGTGAAATGCGCTCGATTACGCTTCGTGAGATTCGTTGACTGAGTTCATCGACATGTGCAGACGTAGCAGCAAGACGTTCTATGAGGAAAGCAGCGACGGCCGTTGGAGTCTTAAGGTGAGTATGAGCAACATAGTCGAGAACCGTTTCATCGCGTTCGTGACCAATACCTGTGATTACAGGCAATGGCATCTGCGCTATGCAAGCAGCTAACGGATAAGAATCAAAATCACTAAGATCACTCGTAGATCCACCACCACGTATGATAACCACTGCATCCCATTGTTCTGATTCGGCAGCAACCTGTTGAAGAGCGGCAATTAATGTTTCTGGAACATGCTGCCCCTGCATTACTGCCGGAAAAAGCTGTAGATGAAAATAAAACCCGTACTCGTTGTGGAGAAGTTGATTGCAGAAATCACCATAACCTGCAGCGGTTGCACTGCTGATAACTGCTATTCGCTGCGTGAGTAATGGAAGAGAAAGTTGTTGGTTGTCATGCAGAATACCATCCTGTTCCAACTGACGAAGAATCTCCTGACGGCGCCGTGCCATATCCCCAAGTGTATAAGAGGGATCTATGTTGGTAATCGTCAGACTATAACCATACTGCTGATGAAAACTGACAGATACCTCAACCATAACAGTAAGTCCGGCACGGAGAGTTTCACCAGTAGCCTCATGGAACGTACGCGATAATGCAGCATACGTGGAAGCCCAACAGGTAACACGAGCTTTTGCTATGATAGAGGCTGTGCGTTCATCCTTCTGAATCATCTCTCCATAGAAATGACCATTATATCCTGCTCTTCCTTCGCTGAGTTCACCTTGTACCCAATAGCGATTGGGAAGTCTCTCTTCAATGACCTCCTTTACTAATGTGTTGAGTTGATAAAGCGTTAGTGGCTGCATTTCACATTGGCGCTTAAACAAGGCGCAAACGTCGCCCCAACGTTAATATTACCAAATATCCTCTGGCTCGTATGGATTGTCGTAAACCTCTTTGGCACAATACTCCAGGAAGTCCATATAGAACTGTAACTGGTCGTCATCCATAACGTTCTTGAATCCTAAGTAATATACCTTATCAGGATCCATGTGCTGAGTTACTATGATGCGGCGTACGGAACGAGGTTCTGTACGGCAAGGTTTATCTCCTCCTGCAAAAGCAATATAGCTATTTGGAGCCTTCATGAAACCATTGGCACGCATTTTTTTGTCAACTTCTGCGTTATAGTCATCATCAGTACCATCCTCTTCCCAACCTACTATGCTAGGATAACTGCCAGACGGAGTTGAGCGAACCAAACCACCCATACGAAGATCAAGAGGAATGCCCTGTGCAGTCATTTTATCCAATGGAAAGTCTGTAGCGCTGTTGCTTTCACCGAAATATACCTGACACAATCCACGATAACTAGATCCTGCACCCACAAGATATCGAATTTCATAAGTGCCACTACGTGGAACAGGAGGCAAGCGGAATACCATTTCGTAGTTGCCAATTACATTCAACTCATCACCCTGATAGTTATTCCAAGCCTGCTTGAAACCAGACAGATAGTTGAATTTCGAACCATCGTAGATATATAGATCATTAAGATAGGGATATATTGTGTTGGGATAAATAGCAACACGCAAGGTCTTGGCTGTACCCACACGGTCAACACGAATGTTATTATTCATAAATTCGGGGAAGAGTGAAGCTACATCGAAGCGTATGCGCTCCTTCTGTAGGTTGTCACGAGTCTCATTGTCGTAAGCCAACACTTTCTCAATGGGGTAAATAGTACCATTAACACGGTCATCGATATCAGTGCTTTCGTCTGCCTTAATGCGTACACCTTCCTTATCTGGATCACATGGCACTACCTCGTTGTAGTTCTCGCGGCGTCCGTTACGTAACTTGGCAAAGCGATTGAGGTAGATACTGCCATTGGTCTGACGCGATTCATAAATCTTCAGCAGACGGCGCTTACCCATAGTAGTGTAGTATTCAAATACCGGAATGGTGGCAGACTTGGTTGTTCCATAAGTATAGCCTCTCTCGTTGTAGTGAACCACAAGCTTATCCTTTGTTATGTGCATTGGCAGAATGTGGTAAGTAATGAATTGATTCAAAGAATTGTCTTCACTCTTGTAGTTTTCGTCATCCACTGCACCTGGAGTGAGATTATTATTTTGAATATACTGACGGACATCCTCAAGTGTGATTTGCTTAACTGGCTTACCTATTTCCTGTTCCCACAATGCATCGGGCTCGGCAAAGATAGTAAATCCATAGTAACGATGCACTGGAATCCAACTATCACCTGGCTCTGTAGGTACCTTCCATGGATTATCCTTCAGGGAACCGCCTTGATAGAGGTCTTCGTAAATTTCATCCTTTTCCCTTGTGAGGGTGTCAATCAGCCCACATGCCTGCAACATCTTTGCCAGCAACAGGTATCCCTCTTCACCACTATCAATCATACCTGCAAAGACATCACCCAATGTCTCGTTACTTGGGGCTATGACATCATGCATACAATGTATGTACCCGTTTATTGCTCGGATATCACGATTCTTCAACGACATCAGGCAGACATCATTGATGTACACACTATCCGGATTCGTATCATAATGAACCTTCAGACGACGATCATTCATATTCGAAACGGGGAAAGGATCACCTTCTTCAGGGAAACTAGACAATTGGAACGGCTGTATTTCGTCACCACCATCAATAACACTATTAAAGGCTATAACCTTCTGAATAGAGTCATATTTTACAGTACTGGGAAAACCATCCCACGTGGGTTCTGTTATGATATTCTTCTTATAAAGTGTATCCAGATAGTTCTGAATTGCCTGATTGGTAGGAGCAAACACCGTATAGTTACCACGAGCTGTAAGAAGTTGGTATAGTGAACTATTGGAACGTCGGCTAACCTTAACCTCACTCAAAATGCGCAGATACTCACTATACATGGTATCATGCTTCTCGAGATAGCTGATGATGGTTTCGTCTTTGAATGTAAACTGGTCGCTCATGTCTATATTCTCCTTACACGAACTAACGAACAGCAGAACCAGCATCGTAGAAATGATTGCACTAAGGTTTTTCATAGCTTTAGGTATAATTAACAGGGCAAAGATACATAAATTCCTTATAAACACAAAAAAAGCGCGAAAAAATCCGCGCTTTTTTATTATATAAAAGAAAATTTAACCTAAGAAACTGAGCAAAATACCTGCTGCAACAGCCGAACCGATGACACCTGCCACATTTGGGCCCATTGCGTGCATCAAGAGGAAGTTGTGCTTGTCGGCTTCCTGACCTACTGTCTGACTTACGCGAGCAGCCATAGGAACAGCGCTTACGCCAGCCGAACCAATCAGCGGGTTAATCTTCTTCTTCAGGAAAAGGTTCATAAACTTGGCCATAAGGACACCGCCGGCAGAACCAATGCCAAAGGCAACAATGCCCACACACAAGATACCCAATGTCTGCCAATTCATGAACGAAGCAGCTGTGGCTGTGGCACCTACGGTAAGGCCAAGGAAGATAACAACAATGTTGTTCAGTTCGTTTTGGGCAGCCTTCGACAAGCGCTCCACTACTCCACTTTCCTTCATCAAGTTACCCAGCATAAGGCAACCGATAAGGGTTCCAGCAGAGGGAACTATCAAGGACACGATAATGGCTACGATGATGGGGAAGAGAATCTTCTCCTTCTTAGAAACTGTACGAAGTTGCTCCATACGTATCATGCGCTCTTTTTTAGTTGTAAGTGCGCGCATGATGGGGGGCTGGATAACAGGCACCAATGCCATGTAACTGTAGGCAGCCACTGCAATAGGACCGAGCAACTCAGGAGCGAGCTTACTCGTAAGGAAAATAGCTGTCGGACCGTCAGCACCACCAATAATACCAATAGAAGCAGCCTGTTCAGGAGAAAAGCCGAATATAGGCAGATCCATCTGAGTTACCAGGAAGGTTGCGAAAATACCTATCTGAGCGGCAGCTCCCAGCAAGAGGCTCTTGGGATTTGCAATCAGGGGACCGAAGTCTGTCATTGCTCCCACGCCAAGGAAGATAAGGCATGGATAAACGCCAGCCTTGACACCAATGTAAAGAATGTCCAATAATCCGCCATGTTTCAGGATATAGCCATAGCTATGATAATTTGGACTATTGGCATTCAGGAACTCATTATTCCACATCTCAGAATCAAACATACCCGCGCCTGGCAAATTGGTAAGAATCATACCAAATGCTATTGGCAGGAGCAACAGGGGCTCATATTCCTTCTTAATAGCCAAATAAAGCAGGAAGCAGCCAAGAAGTATCATCACGGCATTTTTCCAGCCTTCGCCATAAAAGAACGATACGAAACCCATCTCCTCGATGAATTTGCTCACGCCTTCATCCATATTGAAGTCAGCAGCCATCATGGGTGCAGCGACCAACAGAAGCAAGGCCAGCAAACTAAAGAACTTAATATTCTTCATAATTGTCAATTTTCAATTATCAATTGTCAATTACGAAATCATCCGATTTCGATTAAGGCATCGCCAGACTGTACCTGAGCACCCTGCTGTACAAGGATGGCCTTTACCACACCGTCGCACTCGGCAGTTATGTTGTTAGCCATCTTCATGGCTTCCATCACAAGCACGGTATCACCTGCCTTTACAGAATCGCCTTCCTTAACGTTGATGCTAGTAATCGTACCAGGCAGAGGAGCTGTTACAGCCGTGCCGGCACCTGTGGCTGCTTTCTTGGGAGCAGCGGCAGGGGCGGCTGCAGGAGCTGCAGCAGGAGCGGCTGGTTTGATGGGTTGAACCTTGGGAGCGGCAGCAGCATGCCCAGGAACCTCTACCTCATAGGCATTGCCATTGACTGTAACTGCCAGTTTGCCGTCTTCTTTTTCTTCGACGCTGGCGGTGTACTCTGCGCCGTCTATCTTAAACTTAAAGTCTTGCATAACTTCTTATTTTTTAATTTTGAATTGATTAATTTTGAATTTAATCACAGTCTCTCGTTCAGTTCCTCGTGCCAGAGTGAATGTTCGTTGACATTGATGGTGAGCATTCCGCTCTCCTCATCGTGACGTCCATTCAGATAGAGGTAAACAGCCATAGCAACGGCAGCCTCATCGGCTTTGGAAACTTTCTTCGTAGACTTGGGTGCGGCAGGAACTGCAGCAACAGCGGGTTTCTTGGTCTCGCCTTTTGCCACGAGACTGAACAACAAAAGCACGCCCACTAGAATAAAGAGTATAATGAATACCACACTTACGCTAATGCCTGCCATTGCCCAGGCCTGTCCCCAGTCAGTTGATAATAGTATCATGATAAATACAAATTACGATTTATTACAATGGAATGTTTCCGTGCTTCTTGGCAGGATTGTGCAGTTTCTTGTTCTCAAGCTGAGTAAGTGCACGAATGATGCGGAAACGTGTATTGCGAGGTTCGATTACATCGTCAATATAGCCGTAACGAGCAGCATTGTAGGGGTTGGCGAACAGCTTGTTGTATTCGTCTTCCTTCTCCTTGATGAATGCGCGTGCCTCTTCTTCCTTGCCTTCATCCTTCAGGGCTTTTGCCTCCTTGGCGTAGAGAACGGCGGCAGCACCTGCTGCACCCATAACTGCGATTTCAGCAGAAGGCCAAGCATAGTTCATGTCACCACGCAGTTGCTTACAGCTCATCACGATATGGCTACCGCCATAGGACTTGCGAAGGGTTACTGTCACCTTGGGTACTGTGCATTCTCCATATGCATAGAGCAACTTGGCTCCGTGCAGAATAACTGCGTTGTACTCCTGCTGAGTGCCGGGCAGGAAGCCTGGTACATCTACGAGGGTGACGATGGGGATATTGAATGCGTCGCAGAAACGTACGAAACGGGCACCCTTACGACTTGAGTTGCTGTCCAATACGCCTGCCATCACCATTGGCTGGTTGGCTACGATACCAACGCTTTCGCCATTGAAGCGTGCGAAACCCACAATGATATTCTTTGCAAAGTTGGGCTGTACCTCGAAGAATTCTCCGTTGTCCACGATGCCTGCTATTACCTTATACATATCGTAGGCCTCGTTGGGGTTCTCAGGGATAATCTCGTTGAGGAAATCCTCCATGCGGTTGATGGGGTCTGTGCACTTCACGCGAGGAGCCTTCTCCAAGTTGTTCTGAGGAATGTAGCTAACGAGCTGCTTTATCATTGCCATTGCCTCTTCCTCGGTCTTTGCTGTAAAGTGGCAAACACCGCTCTTTGTGCCATGAACGCTTGCACCGCCCAGCTGCTCTTGAGTCACATTCTCTCCCAGTACAGTCTTTACGACAGCGGGACCTGTGAGGAACATGTATGAGGTATTCTCCATCATCAAGGTGAAGTCGGTCAGCGCAGGACTATATACTGCACCACCTGCACAGGGACCCATGATGGCACTAATCTGTGGAATTACGCCCGATGCCATGATGTTACGCTGGAATATCTCGGAATAGCCAGCCAAAGCGTTGATGCCCTCCTGCAGACGTGCACCGCCTGAATCGTTAAGACCGATGACTGGTGCTCCAACCTTCATGGCGATGTCCATTACCTTGCAAATCTTCGAAGCAAGCATCTCAGAGAGAGAACCTGCACTTACGGTGAAGTCCTGTGCGAAGACGTAAACCAAACGTCCACCGATGGTACCGCTACCTGTTACGACACCGTCGCCCAGATAGTGTTTCTTATCCATGCCGAAGTTGGTGCAACGGTGCTGGACAAACATGTCCATCTCCTCGAAACTGCCTTCGTCCAGCAACATAGCAATACGCTCACGGGCTGTGTACTTGCCCTTCTGGTGCTGCTTCTCAATAGCTTTCTCGCCACCTCCCACACGGGCCTTGGCGCGGAGCTCTACAAGCTCATTAACTTTTTCCTTTTGAGTACTCATTTTTGTTTTGAAATGATTATTTTTGGGTCATTTTTTGCTAATGCGCGACAAAGATAACACTTTTCTGCGATACTGCCGACCATAAGTTCACTTTTTTTCCAACCAAAGTTGCAGAAATAGCGATAATGTCGTACCTTTGTCGCGCCTGATAAGAATGCACCCAACATTATGACTCACAGCGAGAACCATATACCTCCCCAACTGACAGCAGAGCTTGACAGGCGACTGCTGGTACTTGACGGAGCAACAGGAACCCTAATACAGCAGCGCGGATTGCAGGCTGCCGACTATCACGGAAAGCGTTTCAAGGACTGGAAGACAAACCTCGCCGGCAACAACGACATACTCAATATCACACGGCCCGATGTGGTGGCAGACATCCATCGCCTATACATTGAGGCAGGAGCTGACATAATCACGACCAACACCTTCTCGTCGAACCGCATTTCACAAGCAGACTATGGTTGCGAGGGACTGGTTGCAGAGATGGCACGCAAGGGAGCCGAGATTGCCCGTAAAGCAGCCGATGCAACAAAGCAGCGCAAGGTGTGGGTGGCAGGAAGCATGGGCCCTACATCAAAGTCGCTTAGCCTTGCCAACGATGTCAACGAGCCCACCTTGCGACCAGTAGATTTCGACACATTGGCAGAAGCCTATCGCGAGCAGGCGACAGCACTAATGGAAGGCGGCGCCGACCTATTGCTGCTGGAGACTTGTTACGATGCTCTCAATGCCAAAGCAGCATTGCTGGCAATCAGCCAATTGGGCAACGAACTCGGAAGAACAATACCCGTAATGGTCTCTGCCTCCATCAACGACCGTAGCGGACGAGTGCTCACAGGACAGACCCTTGAGGCTTTCTACACCAGCATTGCCCACTACCCCATTCTATCCTTCGGTTTGAACTGTTCGTTTGGAGCAGCCGACATGAGGTCTTTCATAGAACAACTCGCGCACAAGCTTCCCATATACATTAGTCTATATCCCAATGCAGGACTGCCCAACGAAATGGGCGAATACGACGAAGCCCCAGCATTCACAGCCCGACACATCGGAGAGATGGCTCAGGCAGGACTGTTGAACATAGTGGGAGGCTGCTGTGGCACCACTCCCGACCACATACGAGCGATTCGCGAAGCTGTTGAGGGAATAGCCCCACGCCGCATCGATACCCAAATCTGGGGCAACGACATGAGGCTGTCAGGACTGGAAACCATAACCCTTGGTACCCAATCCCAAGAGGCAGGCCTCACGCACATCGGAGAGCGCACCAACGTAGCCGGTTCGCGACGCTTTGCACGACTCATAGCCGAGCACAATTACGAGGAAGCCCTGCAGGTAGCACGTCAGCAGATAGAAGGCGGAGCAAGCATCATAGACATCAATATGGACGATGCTATGTTGGACAGCAAGACAGAGATGCGAAACTTCCTGCGCTGCCTGTCGAACACCCCATCGGTGGCTCGCGTGCCCCTGATGATTGACTCGTCTGACTGGCCCACCCTTGTAGAAGGCCTAAAGAACGCCCAAGGCAAGTGCATAGTCAACTCCATAAGTCTAAAGGGAGGCGAAACGCACTTCCTTGAACAAGCCCGATTCCTGCTCCAGATTGGAGCTGCAGTAGTAGTTATGGCCTTCGATGAAGAAGGACAAGCAACCACCTTTGAACGTAAGACTGCCATTTGCCAAAGAGCATACCGTCTGCTCACTGAAATCGGTTTCCCACCACAGGACATAATATTCGACGTAAATGTACTCTCCGTAGCCACAGGCATCAAGGAACACGCTGCCTACGCCATTGATTTCATACGCGCTGTCGAGTGGATTAAGCAGCACCTGCCTTTGGCAAAGACAAGCGGCGGCATCTCCAACCTTTCCTTCGCCTTCAGAGGCAACAACACTGTGCGCGAAGCCATGCATTCAGTATTCCTCTATCATGCCATACGCGCAGGATTGGATATGGCGATTGTGAATCCGGCAATGCTTCGCGTCTACGACGACATCGAGCCCCAACTGCTTCGAGCCGTAGAAGACGTCATCCTAAACACTGGAGAAGAAGCAACGGAAAAGCTTATCGCCCTTGCAACACAACTGAAATCGGAAGCCGAAGGAAAGAAGGTCGAAACAAACCAACCACAGGAAGAAAGCTGGCGGCAATCCGACGTCGAACAACGACTGACACACGCAATGGTCAACGGAATCAGTCAGTATCTGCCCACAGACATACCAGAAGCACTGACAGCCTACAACGGCAATGCCGTTAGCGTCATCGAAGGTCCATTGATGCGCGCTATGGAGCACATCGGCAAACTATTTGGCGAAGGAAAGATGTTCCTACCACAGGTGGTCAAGTCAGCAAAGGTGATGAAGGATGCCGTTGACATCCTGCAACCTGCCATCGAGCAGAACCAGACACAGAATCAAGCCGAAAAACCCCTCGCAATACTGGCCACAGTTAACGGCGACGTTCACGACATCGGCAAAAACATAGTAGGAATCGTGCTCACATGCAACGGTTTCGACGTCCACGACCTCGGAGTTATGGTCAGCAACGAGACCATCCTGCAAACAGCTCACGAGCTTCACCCCACAATGATAGCAGTCAGCGGGCTCATCACCCCATCGCTGAAGGAAATGGAGAATCTCTGCCGCATGATGCAAAACGAGGGAATGGACACGCCACTCTTTGTCGGAGGAGCCACAACATCTGCCGTCCACACGGCATTGAAACTCGCACCGCTCTATGACGGTCTTGTGGTTCACGGCGGCGATGCTTCACAGACGTCCGTAATGGCAAAGCGTTTGGTGATGAATCCATTGGAGTTTCAGCATCAGATTCGCGAAGAGCAGGAACACATACGCGAAACTCACCAAAACCATAAAGCACAGCTCGACACCTACGAGCAGGCAAACCAAAACGCTCCGCAACTGCGCCCCTACGAAGGTCCTTCGCTGGACGAGTTGAAACAAGCAGAAAACCTGCAGTTCGACATAGAAAGTATCGTCAGCCTCATCGACTGGCGCATGTTCCTCCTCTTCTGGGGCTATCGTGGAGAGACTCTCGAAATGCAGCTAATTCATCCAAAAGCCGCACAGACACTCGAGGAAGGCAAGGCGTGGTTGGCTCAAGCCCTGCAACAAAAGCGCCTGTCGCTACGCTTCGCTCTCAACTTCGAGTCAGCCACATCACAAGGCAACGATATTCTGCTTGCCGACGGAACACGAATCCCCATGCTACGCAGCCAGCGCAGCGGAGGCGACCATCAGTCACTCTCCGACTACTTCTCTTCGGCACAAGCCTCGCCACTCGGAATGTTCTGCGTAGTGGCAGAAGACAAACAAAAGCCCTGCTGCGAGCACCATCACTCCTATGAGCAACTGATGAGTCACGCCCTTTGCGCACGTCTTGCCGAAGCCTGCGTCGAATGGATTCAACAAAGCATCTACGCCTCCCATCATGTAATACGTCCCGCATTCGGCTATGCCGTATGTCCTGACCACTCGCTCAAGGCCATCCTCTTCCAAAGGATGAACATAACCGAGCGCTTGGGAGCAACCCTCAACGCAAGCTATTCCATCACCCCGTCAACAAGCGTCTGCGGACTCTTCATCAGCCATCCCGATGCCACATATTTCTCTGTAGGCCCTATCAGCCGTAGCCAGTTGTCCGACTATTGCAAGCGTCGCGGCATCAGCATCGAAGAGGGCGAGCATCTACTATCGCGTTACATCATAGAAAACTGAATACCAACAATTTATAAATCATGAGTAAAGTAATAGATATATTAAAGAATAGCACATCTCCATTTGCATCATTCGAGTTGGTACCCCCACTCAAGGGAAGCGACTCCAGCAAGCTATTCGCCAGCATAGAACCTCTGCTGCAGTTCTGTCCACCCTTCATCAACGTCACCTGCCACCGCGATGAGGTTGAATATTGTGCCAACGAAGACGGCACCTACACTCGTATGGTTTTGTCGAAACGTCCAAGCACCATTGCCATCATCGCCTCAGCAATGATTAAGTATAATGTAGAAATGGTGCCTCACGTCATTTGCGGCGGAGCTTCACGCTCAAAGGTGGAAAGCGAAATCATCGACCTCAACTTCCTCGGCATAGAAAATGTGATGGCTCTGCGAGGCGATGCTGCTACAGGACAACGTTTCTTCCAACCCGAGCCCGACGGATTTGCTCACGCCAGCGAAATGGTGGAGATGATTCAAAACCTCAATCACGGCAAATACCTCGACCCAACTGTTCGAAACGGCGTTGCCACCAACATCTGTGTAGGGGTAGCAGGTTATCCTGAGAAACATTACGAAGCCACGAACATGGAAAGCGACATACAAAACCTGCGCCGTAAAGTTGATGCTGGAGCCGACTACATCATCACGCAGATGTTTTTCGACAATCAATGTTTCTACAACTTTGTTGCACAATGTCGCGAGGCAGGCATCACAGTTCCCATAATACCAGGCCTGAAGCCCATCTCCACGATAAAGCAATTAGAACTTCTTCCACGTTCGTTCCATATCGACATCCCACAGCCATTGGTCAACGAACTGCAGAAAGCCAAGACCAAGGAAGCCGTATATCAAGTAGGCATTGAATGGTGCGAAGCCCAAAGTCGCGACCTTCTGGCTCACGGCGTACCGGCTATACATTATTATACAATGGCAAAGACCGACAACATTTGTAAAATCGTTAACAGCGTATTCTAAATTCATGGCAAAATACGTACCAACAGAACTTGGAACCCGTAGCATACCACGACTTCTTTTCCAGTATGCCCTGCCAGCCATCATAGCAATGACGGCAGCATCGCTCTACAACATTGTCGATAGCATATTCATTGGGCACATAGGTCCTGACGGCACTTGGGGCAACTCCGACGGCATGGCCATCTCTGGTCTCGCGCTGACCTTCCCCCTCATGAACATCAGCATAGCCCTTGGAGCGATGGTTGGTGTGGGTGCTTCCACGGTCATATCTGTCCGCCTGGGGCAGAAAGAATACGAGACAGCGCAACATGTATTGGGCAACACCGTCATTCTGAACATTCTGTTGGGAACGATTTTCACGATAATATGCTTGGCATTCCTCGACCCAATACTTATCCTCTTCGGAGCCAGCGAAGCCACTCTACCCTATGCCCGTGACTACATGACAATAATCCTGCTTGGCAATGTCATTTCGCACAGCTATTTCGGACTGAATGCCGTACTACGTTCTGCTGGTCATCCTCAGAAAGCAATGTACTGCACCATACTTACCGTAGCCGTAAACGCAGTACTCGACCCAATCTTCATTTTCGTACTTAGAATGGGCATACAAGGTGCTGCCATAGCCACCATTCTCTCACAATTAATTTCACTCATCTGGCAGTTTAAGCTTTTAAACAACAAAGATGAGTTACTTCACTTGCATCGAGGCATTTATGGATTGAAACCTGTCATAATCCGACAGATTATTGCCGTAGGTATGAGTCCCTTTCTGATGAACCTCTGCGCCTGTCTTGTAGTACTACTCATCAACAAAGGAATGAAGGAATACGGAGGTGATCCAGCCATTGCCGCCTATGGCATTGTCAACCGTGTTGTTTTCCTGTTCATCATGATGGTAATGGGACTAAACCAAGGCATGCAGCCCATTGTCGGTTACAACTGGGGAGCCAAGCAAAACGACCGTGTATGGCACACCCTCCGTCTTACTATCATCTGTGCCGAAGTTGTAGTCATTACGGGGTTCATGATGGGCGAATTCTGTCCACATGTCCTTACCCATCTGTTTACTGACAATGATGTCATCACCATAATGTCCGACCATGGTTTCCGAATAGATGTTCTGGTATTTCCACTTGTAGGCATACAGATGGTCATTGGTAACTTCTTCCAAAGCATTGGGCATGCCGGTAAGAGCATCTTCCAGAGCCTCACCCGCCAGATGCTGTTCCTCATTCCCTTCCTGATTATCCTTCCGCCTCATATGGGGCTCGACGGAGTATGGTACTCCATACCCCTTAGCGACCTCTGCAGTTTCTTCGTATCCATTGGTATGTTATGGTGGTTGGTAAGAAAAGTCAATCGTGATGAAGCGCATAGGCTTGCTAAGTGACACCCACGCTTGGTGGGACGACCGCTATCTCCAGTATTTCGAGGAATGCGACGAGATATGGCACGCCGGCGACATCGGTTCGTTGGAAGTCGCCCAACGGTTGGCAGAATTCCGTCCCTTGAGAGCCGTCTGTGGCAACTGCGATGGAGGTGAGTTGCGACGATTGTTCACTCCCAAGCTACGATGGTCGTGCGAGGGTGCCGATGTCCTCATGACTCACATCGGAGGCTATCCCGGTCACTACGACCCGTCTATCCGACAGCAACTATTCACCCGTCCGCCCAAGCTTTTCATCTCCGGACACAGCCACATTCTCAAGGTACAATACGACGAACGTCTGGGACTGCTTCACATCAATCCCGGAGCCGCTGGCCTTCAAGGCTGGCATCAAGTAAGAACCCTCGTCCGCTTTGTAGCCGACAAGGGTCAATTCCGTGATTTAGAAGTAATTGAGATACCTCGATAATCTAAGTTCTCTCTTAGCAAACCAAGAACCAAGGATTGTGAAGGTCCTCCTTGTTATATCTTAGTGGTTTCGTAGTTCCTGCCTGATACACCCAGCGTCCGGCACATGCCGCTATAGCATGACCTGCTGCCGTATCCCACTCCATCGTAGGAGCATAACGAGGATAAACATCTGCCGCACCTTCTGCCACCAGACAAATCTTCAAACTACCTCGATGTACTGCTCCGTTTCAGGCGACAAATGACTGCGGCTTGCAACGATTGTAAACGGACGATTCTCAGGCTGTTCCAAAGGCAGTCGCTGAGCGCGCGCAATCAGGTCGGGCAATCGCTCTCCCTCATCCCAATGGTCGATATCCGTAACCTTGTACGAACCAAGCAAAGGCTCTCCGAAGTACAGTTCACGACGTGCCGGCACATAAATTACCCCTGCATGAGGATGAGTATCAAGCACCAGACAAATATTTACAGTAAACTCACCATTACGCTTGATAAACTCCTTCGTACCATCCAACGGGTCTATCAACCAGAAAGCATCCCACTGACGACGGGTCTCATATTCACAATGCTCACCTTCCTCGCTGAGGATGGGCAAACCCAATTCCCACAGCATACCGGCAATACGGCTATGAGCAGCCTTGTCGGCAAGTGTCAGAGGTGAATTATCGGCTTTGCGCTCAATGCCAAAGTCCTGCTTGGGGTCTGTGTATATTTCCATTATATCCTGCCCCGCAGCCAATGCGGCACGTATTGCAATACTCAAGGCAGACTTCAACGTATTTTGTTCCATATTCATATTTTGACCTGCGAAATTACAAAAAATACTCGTAACTACCAAATTTGCTAAGCAGAAAACCTCTGTCACAGAGCCGCCGCTTCGCTTATCATTTATTATTTAATATTTATTATTTATATTCTGAAACCTCTTCCCTCAGCCCTCAGACTTCAGACATCTCACATCTCTCCTCTCAGCCCTCAGACTTCAGACATCTCACATCTCTTTCTTTGAAATCAAACTTCCGTTTCTTCCTCTGCTACTTTGTCGTATGGGCGCTGGAGATCAACGATTTTGGAATCGGCTTTCTTGGCGGCATCACGCACCATAGGTGTGTAGTCGGCGATGATGCGCTGCCAATCAATGAGTTTCATATCGGTATAGCGTTCACCATACACCTCCATCACCTCGCGCTGCAGTTCGTAATCCGATGTGTCGGCATTCATCTGCAATCGGTTGAAGATGAGGTTACGTACATCGCGGTCGTCCTCCACGTTGGCAAGTACGAATGGCTCCAATGGTTCCTTGGGAATAGAATCGGAGGATATGCCAAAGAACTTATTGAAGAACTCCGTCAGGCGAGCCAGCACTGTTTGCTTCTTCTTTTCGCGATTCACAGCCCCACCTCCAAACAGCGGCATCGGTGGCAGCACTTTCGTAATACCTACACCCGTCGCTGTGATGTATCCGTCAGCAAAGGAGCGGTCGAGGAATTCTCGCGTTTCCCGTTCCTTCAGACCCTCTTCTCGAATAATGGCACGCAGTTCCGCATCGCGTTGGCGTTCTACGAAGTCGTTCCATTCCTCGTCAATGTCCATTTCCGTGTTAGCAGGAACAATGTCGGAGGGAGTCATCTTCCTGATGAAATCCATAATCAGATCGCGCTTATCGCGCAGGTCGGGACTGGAACCTATGGCTTTCTGAATTTTCGCAATGATGGTCTTGTCCTGACAGTTCTTGTCGTGATACTCCTTCACCAGTTCGAGGATGTAAGGGATGTTTATCTGTATCTGCTTCACCAGTTCCATCTCGAAGATGAGGTCTTCGTCGATGTTCTCCTTCTCACCTCCCGTAGGCTTATGCAGTTCCTCGTGCAGGTCGTTGTACCAAGTCAGATAATCCTGTTGGTCGAATGGCGACACGATGTACCGTTCTTCCGTAAATTCATCGAAGGCACCAAGCAGGTTCTGCAGTTTCAGCAGTCCGCCAAACAGCCGCACGAACTCCTTCTTTTCGTCTAAGGTGAAATTGGCAGGATTGATGGGTAACTGGAACTTCGCTAATAGTTGCTCTACGATTTCCTTGTAGCCAGCCACATGCTTGCCCTTTTCGTCGGTGTAGCCGTAGTAGTAATCGGCAAACGGTCGCATCAGCACCACGCCGGCAGCGTCTTTATCGCCAAAGAGGGCGAAGGTCTCGTTCGTCTCCTTCTCCAGATTGCGGAAGCATACTATGTTGCCGCAGTCCTTGATGCTGTTCAGTATGCGGTTGGTGCGCGAATAGGCTTGCAGCAGTCCGTGCATCTTCAGGTTCTTGTCCACCCATAGCGTGTTCAGCGTCTTGGCATCGAAGCCCGTCAGGAACATGCTCACCACGAGCAGCAAATCCACCTCGCGATTCTTCATCCTGAGCGACAGGTCTTTGTAGTAGTTCTGAAACTTCTCGCTGTCCGTCGAATACTTAGTGCCGAACATCTGGTTGTAGTCAGCGATTGCCGACTCTAAGAAGTCGCGGCTTGTGGCATCCAACTGAGAGGTTGCTGCAGGGTCTTCGTCCTCAATGATACCGCAGGCTTCGTCCTCGGCTTCGTTAGCTGAATATGTAAAAATGGTAGCTATGCGTAGTCTCTCGGATTCAGGAATCTCCGTCATCTGTTTTTGGAACTCCTTATAATAGAGGATAGCAGTAGGGATGCTGTCCACGCACAGTATGCTGTTGAAGCCTCCCAGTTGCCGCTTCTGCTTCTCCTCCTGCGCTTTGTTGCTCTTCGCCACGTCAACTACATTCGTAATGACGCTGTAGGCATAGCGGTCGTTGCGCTTCGTCTTCTGTCCGAAGTGCTCCAGAATGTAGCGCACGTTGTTTGTGATGCGCTGTGGAGAATGCAGAGCCTCGTCAGTTTCTATGCCCCACACCTGTTTGGCATCGATGTTCTCTTTGGCCTTCACGGTGCGGATGTAATCGACCTTGAACTGGAGCACATTCTTATCCCTGATGGCATCAATGATGGTGTAGGTATGCAGGGGACGTGTCGGTTTTCCTTCCTCGTCCAGCTCACCACCAAAGGCCTGTGCCGTTGTGCGCAGGTTGATGTATTTGCCTGCTCCTGCATTCTTGGCAAAGATGGGTGTGCCTGTGAAGCCGAAGATGTAGTATTTCTTGAACTTCTTGGTGATGGCCACATGCATGTCGCCGAACTGCGAGCGGTGACATTCGTCGAAAATCATTACCACATTCTTGTCGGCACATTTGATTTCCTTGTCCTTCTTGAGGAGCGAGGAAAGTTTCTGAATGGTGGTGATGATTATCTTCTTCGAGTCTGCTGTATCGTTCAGTTGCCGCAGAAGGATATTCGACGACGTGTTGGAGTTGGCACAACCTTTTTCGAAGTTGTCGTACTCCTTCATCGTCTGGTAGTCGAGGTCCTTTCTATCTACCACGAACAGCACCTTCTCGATGTCTGGCAGTTGACTGGCCAGTTGTGCAGTCTTGAACGAAGTCAGCGTTTTGCCTGAGCCTGTGGTGTGCCAGATGTAGCCTCCTGCCCGTGTGCTGCCCTGCCATTTGTTCAATGTGGCTTGCTTTATGCGCAGCAGGATGCGTTCGGTAGCGGCTATCTGGTACGGACGCATCACCATCAGGTTCTTGTCCCATGTAAATACACAATACTTCGTGAGCACATTCAGCAGCGAAGCCTTAGCGAGGAACGTCCGCGTGAAGTCGCGGATATCGAGGATAGCGTTGTTTTCGGCATCAGCCCAATACGAGGTGAACTCAAACGACTGCGACTGCGTCTTCACGCGCTTTTTCTGCTTGTTCACCTCTGCCACATGGGCGAAGCGTGTGGTGTTCGAGTAGTATTTTGTTTCCGTTCCGTTGCTGATTATGAACACCTGTATGTAGTCGTACAGTCCGCAGCCAGCCCAAAACGAATCCCTCTCGTAACGGTTGATTTGGTTGAAGGCCTCTTTCAGGGGCACACCGCGACGTTTCAGTTCGCAATGCACCAGTGGCAGACCATTCACAAGGATAGTCACATCATAGCGGTTGGCATGATTGCCCCCTTCGGGCACATACTGATTCAGCACCTGCAGGTGGTTGTTGTGGATATTGCGCTTGTCTATGAGGCGGATATTTTGCGTCTGTCCGTTATCCAGCGTGATATTCACAATCTCATTCTCCAGCATGGCAGCCTCCGAAGTAATGTTTACACGTTCGTAGCCCTGCTCGCAGAGTTGGTGTATGAATGCCTCCTCCAGTGCCGCCTCGCTCTGGTAGCCTTCACCCTCCCGTGGCAGCGCCTCGTAGTGCGCCATCACGGTCTGGTGTTCCTGCTCCGCTATGATGTTAAATTTGTCCATTGTTTATTCTTCTTCCTCGTAGTAGTATGAATAGTCGATACCCTTCATGAATATCTCACGGTCGTCGATGCGGTTGGTTTCAGTTGGGTAGTGCCACTAACCACCTCGCTATCTGCCTTCTTCAATTTTGTCTTAAGGTATTTCCAGTAGTTGCGATTCTTTTCATGGTCACTCT
>CACZJU010000013.1:96582-98129 GCA_902781515.1 uncultured Bacteroidales bacterium
ATTATCTTCATCCCAGATGGCACGTACTTTGCGATTTTTATAGAAACGGATGGAAATCTTCTGTCTCATGGTCTTATTCAAAGCTTAATAGTTTATTCCCGTAGTATTCGTATTGCTTTTGGCGTTCCGCTAGTTGTGCCTCCAAATTCGCTATCGAGGCCTCGAAAGTGTCGAGGATAGAGACGATGCGCTGTTGCTCGGAGAGAGGGGGGATGGGTATTTCTATAATATTCAAGTTTGCTTGGTTCAACTTAGGCTGAGCAGCACCATTTATCCAAGGTGATAAATCAATCATGTTTAAATAGATTTCAACATACTTTTGGGTTGCCTTATTGTCAAACTCCAAAACATGTGCGTGATTATTAACCCAGTTTTTTCCTTTTATTGAGAAAGCAATTGGAGTTGTCCTCATTAATAAATTTGCACCATCTTCAGAAACCAATAGATAATCTCCCTCAAATATATAACTCTCTACATAGTCAACAATTCCAGAAGCACCATAATAAGGATATATACCTGCAACTCTTTTTGAACTTGTAATCGGTTTTCTTTTATAATCAAGGTTGTTACAAATCTCTCCCAGCGTCTTCATCTCCACCCCAGGCTTTCCTTCAATGTCGAGGAGTTGGTCGCGATAGTGTTCGTATTGTTTTCGTCGTTGTGCTATTTGCTCTTTCAGGTTGTCGATGCTTGCCGTGAAGGTATCCAGTATGCCCACTATCCGCTCTTGCTCCTGAAGGGAGGGTATGGGGATTAAAAGATTTGCTAATTTCTGAGTATTGATTGTTGGAACTCCACCTTCGCTTTGAAGTTTTTTTATATTTTCTTCTATACTCTTCAAAAATAAATAAAGGTATAATGGTTCTAAGTTATTATTAACAGGAATTATTGAAAAACACTTATCGTTCAAATAGAATTTTTCAGTGATAAAACTAACATATCCTGCATAAGCACCTACTCGTGAAATTGTTGTAGTGTTTGCTTCTCTATTATAATCTTTATACATACCCATTGGAGATTGCCCACCACTTATAACAGGATAGGGCGCACTATCGGAACAATCTTTTTGGGTAATTCCTTTGCCTGTTTTAATCATACAGACCTCTCCTAACTTCTTCCACTCCACCATACTACTCTCCTCCCAATTCTTTCACGATTGCCTCAATCTTTTCGTTCAGCGCATTGCCTTCGGCAATCAGGGTTTCCAACTTGCTGTTCACAGCTTCTATGTCTATTACTTCGCGAGTGTCCTCCTGTTCCACATACGACGAGACGCTGAGGTTGCTGTCATTCGCCAGTATGTCGCCAATAGGCACAAGGCGAGAGAAGTATTGCTCCTCCTTGCGCTCGCAGAACACACGGAAGATGTGGTCCTGATTCTCTGCCGTCAACTTATTTTTGTTGCCGTTCTTCACAAACTCGCGAGAGGCGTCGATGAAGAGCACACGATTGTCGGGTCGCTTGCCTTTGCGCAGGACGATGATGCAGGTGGCTATGCCCACGCCGAAGAAAAGGTTGGAGGGCAACTGGATGATGGTGTCCACAAA
>CACZJU010000014.1 GCA_902781515.1 uncultured Bacteroidales bacterium
AGACCTAGGTCTTGTTGCCATAAGACCTGCGTCTTATCGATATAAGGCGGTAGGGAGCTTTCAAGACACTACAACACTACAACGCTACAACGCTACAACGCTACAACGCTACAACATTTATGTTTTGCAGTACAACAGAGACTACACATTACAACCTATATTATATATTAATAATATATAATATAAATATAGTACTTATAAATTGTAATTATACCTAACCCCCTAGTTAGTTATTAAAATCCAAATGTTGTAGCGTTGTAGCGTTGTAGCGTTGTAGCGTGCAAGCGCTAGTCCTTATCGGCTTTAGTACTAATACCTATCGCCACTAGTTGGTGAACTTGTAGACACAACCTCGCCTAATCGGCCTGCCGCTTGCGTCGCTCGAACTTGTTCGCTTGCGTAGCTTGTCGGAGCAAGAATATAATGGAGCAAGAAGATAGGCTGCATCTCAGAGATTTGTCGCAGACCCATTGACCAAAGGGAGATAAATGTCCAAATAAATTTGGCATTTCACTAGATTTGCACTATCTTTGTAGAGCTGTTCGGGAGACCGGGCAGCATTGTTTTGTATATAGCGGTATGTAACATATTGGAAAAATGAAACGTTGAGTTTGCTTATACCTAAAGTATATTCGAAAAAAAATCAAAGCATTATGAAAAAGTTTTTACTAAAAACAATTCTCCTGCTCCTCACTTTCATATTGGGGGGGGCAACTTTTAATCCCACTTGGGCGGATACAAAGACAGAAGGTTTTGAAACCGCGACGACATCAACAACCTATAATTCTACTGCAACTGTAACCGAAAATAAAAGTGATTGCAGTATTGGATGGTCAATTTATTATGGAAATGTATCTACTACGGGTAAAATCAGTGGCAGCAATTCATGTTTGATGAGGTATTATTCATCAAGCTCCAGCAAATTAGGATATGCAAAAACCACCACAGGAATTCAAGGCCTAACAAATGTTACCTTTAAAGCCAAAGTTACTGGTACAACCAATAAAATGGGCGTATGGTATTCGACTGATGGAACAAATTGGACATCTCTTGCAACAGGGGTTACATTAACAACAAGTTCTCAAAGTAAAAGTTATGATATACCAAATTCATCAACATCAACAACATATTATATAAAGATTGGCATAACAGCAGGAAGTACGGATAAAAAGGATCTAATTATTGATGACATTGTCTTTACATATTCTGCAAAAGCTAGCGCAGGTCTTGCATATGCCACAGCATCTTACACAAACATTCTTCCTGGTGCATCATTTGCAACACCAGAATTATCTAATCCCAATGGTTTAGAAGTTTCCTTTGCTTCAAGCAATACATCTGTTGCTACAGTCAATGCATCAACAGGTGCTGTTACAATTGGAACAACAGAAGGCTCAACCACAATTACAGCTTCGAGTGCTGAGACAGAAACTTACGCTGCAGGTTCAGCCACTTACACTATCACAGTTGCCAAGGGTACAACCACGGTTACCTTGAATAACACAGCCCTGACCTTCAACATCATTGACGGCACGACACAGACGTTGACAGGTGCGCCAAAATATAACGATGAGGCTATAGATGGTGCTGTTGTAACATGGAGCGTCGTCAGCGGTGGTGACTATGCAAGCGTTAGCGATGCTGGCGTGGTGACGGCTCTTGCTCCGGGCTCAGCCACAATTAGAGCATCCTATTCTGGTTCAACGATCTATGCTGCTTCTTACGCTGACTGTGCTGTAACTGTAAATAGGGCTAACACCACATTGACCTTAGACAAGACATCTGTTTCACAAGACCTAAAAGACGGGCGTACCGTTACACTGACTCCAACAGTGACTGCCACAAAGACGGGCGGAACTGAAAGTGTTGCTTCTCCCATCGTCACTTGGTCCTCAAGCGACGCTACAGTAGCAACCGTTTCAGAGGGTTTGATAACAGGCTTAAAGGCTGGCGACGTTACTATTACTGCAAGCTATGCAGGTGGCGACAACTATAATGCAGCCGACGATGCCACATGCTCAATTACCTTCACCGACACACGTACGGCCGTAAACATTTCTGCCTTCACCGCTGCCAAGACGACACTCGTCATCGGTGACGAACAGGCTACTGCCATCACCAACGACCAAGTTGGTTGGACTTCCGCCTATACTTATTCTTCAAGTGACGAGGATGTGGCTACGGTAGATGAAAATGGTGTGATAACGGCAGTTGCAAAGGGTACTGCCACCATTACAGCAACCATAAACATTTCACTCAGCGAGACCAACTATAAGGCCGGATCTACCACATCAAAGACCATTGCTATTACAGTTACAAAGCCTTTCCATACAGTAACATTCTATGTAAATAGCGATGTCAGCCGTACGGCCTCAGTCGAGGAAGATGAAACCATTACCTTCCCCACCGCTGCAGACACACCATCCGATGCGTCTGAATTTAACAAAACTCTTGCTGATGGTAAAACCTTTGTGGGTTGGTACACTGCTGAGTATTCTCATTCTACTAATGCACCTGCTTCATATGTGAACACTTCTACAACTACAATGAGTACCAAAGATGTGACCTACTATGCTGTATATGCAGATGTTGAAATAACGGAAGGCTCCTATACTCTGGACTATAGCAACGAATCGTCATTAAGTGGATCTACAAGTTGGGGCTCTTATGGTAAGACCTATAATTATACGGCCTCCGATGGTAGCACATGGATTATAAAAGCGTACAAAAGCTCTGGTATGCAAATCAACACTGGAAAAGACTGTTCTATAAAAGTACCATCATGTCCTGGAAATATCCAGTCTATTGCTATTACATGTAGTGCAGCAAAACCCGTTGGATTTAGTAGCTCAGACTATACAGGGTCTGGTACTATAACTTATTTGGCATCTGGTACAGACAAGGTATCCCAGACCCTTGATTTGACTTCCAAATCAGTAACAACAGGCTATATAGTTCCTAAAAGTGGTTCAACGTCTATCACAAAGATTGTTGTAAGCTATAGAAACGTTAACGCTTCAAACTTCACCACCGACAATCGCGCTTCTGCAGGCATTGCCTATGCCAATGCATCCGTTGACGTGAAACTTACGAGCGGTTATACAGGTCAGGTCTTGACTAATACTAATTCGGTAAGTGTTTCTTATAGTTCTTCAGACGAAACCGTGGCTACAGTAAGCAGCTCGACTGGTGCTATTACGGAACTGTTGAAGGCAGGAACGACAACCATTACTGCAACATTCGCTGGTAACGCAACATATAAGCCCGCTGAGGCAAGTTATGACCTGAATGTTACAGAGAAGACGCCTTGCGGATTGGCTTACGAAACTGACGAGGTTGCCAAACTGACTACAGATGCAGCCTTTACCAACACACTGACTAACGGCAATTCACTCACAGTTTCCTACTCTTCAGATGCAACAGGTGTGGCAACTGTCAATAGCTCTACTGGTGAAGTAACTATCAAAGGGGCTGGTGAGGCAACCATAACAGCCACCTTTGCTGGCGATGAAGACTACGAAGCAGGAAGCGCAAGCTACACTCTTACAATTAGTAAGGCCAATCCTACACTAGATTTCGCTTCTGCAAATGCTATAGGTCGTGAGGGTGAGGCTTTCGATGGCAATGCCTTGACCAATCCCACCGGCCTGACCGTAAGTTACAGTTCAAGCGATGAGAGTGTGGCTACCGTTGATGAAGAAACTGGTGCCATCACCATTGTGGCTACTGGTACAACAACTATTACAGCTACGTTTGCTGGTAATGAAACCTATAATGCTGCCAATGCAAGCTATACCCTGAAAGTGCTTGACACTCCAACTATTAGTGTGAGCGATGACGAAGTTGCTTATGGCGAGACTTTCACAGTTGACGATTCTGACATAACAGGCGGTCCCATCACCGTTACCTCAGGTAATACAGCCATTGCCACTGTCAGCGGTCTTGTAATTACCCCCATTGCATGTGGTGAAGTTGAGATTACCGTCAGCACAGCCGAAGACGAGACCTACAAGGCCGGCAACGCCACATTTACACTGACTATTACTGCTCCTGCTGGTAACACAACAGCTTCAGATATATTGATTGCCACTATGGACTTTACCGACAATAGTGGTTGGGATATGCCTACAGATTACACAACAACTACATCGACTTATACTAGCGAAGATTACTCAATTACATTGGCTGGAGAGTATAAATTCAGTTCTACCTATACGATGCTCAAGTCTAATAGTTCGTTGACTTTTCCAACATTTGACAAGAAAGTAACTAAAATAAGCGTAGTAGGAAATTCTGGTGCATCTACTAAAACGAAAGAGAATATCTACGTTGGCCCAACGGCTGTTAGTACAGAAACGACTGGTTCAACTGGTACAAACAATTTTATAATAAACAGTAGCTATCAAGAAGTAGGAACCACATATAAGTTGCAAGTATCATCAGCTAACGCTCAGATTACAAGAATAAATGTATATACAGATGCAGTCACCGTTACCCTCAATAAGTACGGCTATGCAACTTACTGCTCTGTTAATCCGATGGACTTCTCTTCTACTGAGGGTTATACCGCTTGGCGTGTGAACAGCATTGCAAGTGATGGTACAATTACCTTCAAGAAGATTACCGAAGCTATCAAGGGTGGTCAGGGAGTACTGCTTTACAATAAGAATGCCGATGGCGAGAACACAAGCAATGTGACCGTTAACTTTGCCGATAGTTCAAAGGAGTTTGACAATGGTTCTGATGAAAATAACGAAAACGATAACCTTCTCGTAGGCACTACCGCTCCCACTTACCTCGCACAGTTTGTTGGTGACAATACCAACTTCGGTCTTTCAGCCAACACGCTGAAAAAGATTAAAAATGGAACAACCATCGCTGCTAACAAGGCATATCTGCCTGTTCCTAACGGCATTGTTGATACATTGAGTGGTAGTAGTGTCAAAAGTTTCACCTTGGTATTTGAAGACGAAACAACAGGCATAACAGAGACTCGCAAGGCTACTCGCGAGGAAGTTGAAGCTATCTTCAACCTCGCCGGTCAGCGTCTGAACCGCACCCAGAAGGGCATCAATATCGTGAATGGAAAGAAAATCTTGGTTAAGTAATTGAAAGGAGGAACAAACGATGAAAAAGATATATTTATCACCAAAAGTCCTTGTTGTAAAAACCGTGCCTACAACTGGCATTCTTATAGGTAGTGATCCAAATCTCACCCTAACTATTGATGGTGAGACTGATGCTCCAGAGGTTCACGTAAACAACGATTGGGACATCTGGAGTGATGATTAAGAGGTCTGAAGGCTGAGGTCTGATGGCTGAGGGCTGAGGTCTGAAGGATGATACGAAGAAGCTGCTGCTCATGGGAGTGGCAGTTTCTTTTTATTTGAAGTCGAGGTAGGGGGTGAGGCTGTGTGGGCCTTAGACTTTGTAGAAGAGGCGATGGGCACCATCGATGATTTTTACCAGTTCGGGGTGCTCGGCAGCGAAGGTGTCGATGTGGCGCATACGCTTTTCCTGCAGGATTTCGTCGACGGCAATAAGGATGCCTGTCTCCTCAACATCGCCAAAACCATCGTTGATGGCTGTACCGAAAAGCTTCATCGTGGGGCTAAGGCCCATATAGGCGTTTACAAGAGGAGGTATGTTGTAGCCTAAGGCACGCACTTCCTTATTGAGAATACGATAGTCTGTACGGAAGTCGTCCTCGACAAAGAGTTTCTCAAAGATTTTGGGATCGTGCTCCAAAACGAGCGGCTTAATCGGGAGAATAAGGTTGTCGGGGTCTGGGAAATGCTTCTTGAGGAAATAGAGTATCATGTCGCGAGCCATGCGGTCGTAACTGGGATACATGGTGAACTTACCGAAGAGATAGCGTACAGAGGGTTCTATCACCACCAGGGCTCCGAGACCGTCCCACAGGTTGTCGAGAGCATAGAGTCCCTTGGTGCCCATGCGAGTACTCTGATATTCGAGGGTTACGAATGAGCGTCCGAGCTCGATGGTGTATGGAGCATAGTCGCGCATGAACTTCTCGCTGAAGTGGAACATGTGGCTTGTAGCCAAATGGGGCTGACCTGTAGCGGGATTGATGGGCCAGTCGCGTCCAAGCATGTAGCGATAGCCACCGAGTATCTCCTCGTGTTCAGGGTCCCATACTATGAGTTGCTTGTAAGGATTGTCGCAGGTGTCGAACTCATCGAGGTCGAGAGCCTTGCCTGTGCCGCCGCCGGCATCGCGGAAAGCGATTTCGCGCAGTCGGCCTATCTCGCGCAGGATGTTAGGCGAATCCTGCCAGGTAACAACATAGACCTCGTTGTTACTCTTGTTTGTAAAGCGCAGGCGCTTTTCTTCTGTCAACTCCTTCTTTATTGCGTCTCTGGAAACGCGTGCTACAATCTCTTCCATACCCTCTCTATGTTACTATATTGCATATACCATCTCGCGCACGTATTGTGCCCATTCCATCGATGATTTTGAACGGTCGAAAGTCTGCCATGGGATGGGTTTGCCTATACGTACCGTATAGTGCCCTCCCTGCGAACGATACATCTCATCGGGTAAAAGTGCCATTGCTAAATTGGGCAGGTGGAAACGTTTGCAGAAGTTTGCAATGCGATAGAAACGTTTCGAGTTCTGTCCGATAAAATGTATTGGGACGACATCGCGCTGATGACGAATTGTCTTATTGATAAATGATTTGTGCCAGGGGATATCCTGAATGATACCATTGATGCGGCGGCTGCACAGGCCTGCCGGGAACATGATGACGTGGTTGGGTTCGGAGAAGATCTGTTCCACCATTGCCGGCAAGTTGCGTGCCTGATGACCAACCTTGTTAACAGGAACGCAAAGCGGCGCCAGTCCACGAAGATTCATGAGGAAATCGTTGACGAGATAGCGTATCTGACCATCGTAGTGCTGCCCGAGGACGGCACCAAGGGTGACGCCGTCGATGGCTCCAAGGGGGTGGTTTGACACGAATGTAAAGTATCCGCTACCAGAGGGTGGCAGGTTTTCGAGTCCCTCGACATCAACTGTAACTCCAAGATACTCAATGACTCCCTGACAGAAGTCCACGCCTTCACGCTCTCTTTTCAGATACTCGTTTATGAAATCTTCATGAATGAGATTTCGCAGCCAAGAATAGACGAAGCGTGGAACGAAAGATGCCTTGCTGCCAAGGCGACCTCGTATGATGGCCTCGATGTCTATTCTCTGAATTTTAGCTGCCATTATTGGTAATGTTTGCGCAAATATACCAAAAGTTTGCGAGTCGTGCAAGCAATAACGGTACAAATCACTATACTACCAAAATGTCAGCTCTTTCGGGAAGAACGCTGCATGAAATGGTCAAGAGTGTCGCCCTCATGATGAAGGAAACAGGAACGGACGGTCTTGACGGTTCCAAAACCGACATCGAGGCACTCGTTGAGCATCGTTATGCGTCCTTGGGAAATGCGACGCTTCAGTTCGTCGATGCGATAGCGATTGATATAATCATGGACATTGTTATAGCCCTGACTTCGAACAACCTGCAGCATGTCGTGACGATTCACGCCCGTTTCGCGACAAAGGATATCACGGGTGAACGTAGGCTCTGTCCACTGTTCGGGATGTTTCTGCATCCAATATTCCATACGCTGGAAACGCTGGAGGTTAGCCTCATTAAAGTCGTCCTCGGACTGACGAAGCTGTTCGTCTGTAGGAGCCTCTTCAACCTCAATGATTACAGGACGTGGCAGTTCGAGTGCCATAGATTCCAGGACTCGCATACACAAGTAGGAATTCAGCAATGTAAGGATGATGGAATATACTGCAATGAGAATGGGACTATAGTCAATGGCTATGTACAGGAAGAATACGGCACTCAGTCCCAGCAGGAAGCAGTAGGCATAGAGGTAACGCGGATATTCTCCATGAGTGAGCCAACGAGGCAACAGGAAAATATTGGCAATATAGAAGAAACTGGTAATGAGCATACCGAAGCGCATCAGCAAGTCGCTGGAAAGCAAGTTCATACGCACATCGTTCCACGACTCTATCACTACCTGCTTACTGCCAACAAGAAACGCCAATCCATAAAAGGCCAAAAAAGCTATGGCAGGCGAAGCATAGCGCCACATACGTCCCCACTGCAGATAACCCGGCATAGGAATAGACAGGGGGTAGACGCTCTGAAGGAACGCTATGACCATAAGTGCTGCCAACATAGCAGGGTGCATTACTCCGGCATGAGCCTCCTCGCCTGGGGCATAAGGCAATGTGAGAATGTAGAAGAATGTGAAAATGCCCATAATCCACGCTATTGCCAAATATTTCACACGATGGCGTGCAAAAAGAGCCATGACGCAAGTGAGCACTAAATGGGCTATGGTACATCCCAGAAATATGCTAAATATTAGTTGCGTGATGTTCATACCAATACAGAATTTACAATTCGGGAGACAAAATTAGTAAAAATTATTAAGCCGACAAAATATGGACTAAAAACAAGGTTAAGAGCATGAACATACAATATTATAATATAATGCGTACGCGCGCGATAGAAGAGACAATTTTTACCATAAAAAAGGGGGTAAATTACCTCAAGGAAAGGACAGATGAAAAAAAAACGAGATTTTGAAAAATAAATTTAGATTTCTAAACCTTAATATCAAAACTTTTTTGTACCTTTACGCCCGAATAAGCCCTAACGTGTTGAACATAGCCAAAATGACCTACAATTACCACACTCCAGTGATGCTTAGAGAAGCACTTGAAGGGCTTGATATAAAGCCAGATGGAGTGTATGTAGATGTAACTTTTGGTGGAGGCGGTCACAGTCGCGCCATTCTTGAAAAACTGGGTCCTAAGGGTCATCTTTACAGCTTTGACCAAGACTTAGATGCAATGGCTGGAGCACCAAAGGACGAGCGCTTTACATTCGTGCGAAGCAATTTTCGTTATTTGGGGAATTGGATGAGATACTATGAGTGCGACCATGTGGACGGCATACTGGCAGACTTGGGAGTGAGCAGTCACCACCTTGACGAAGGTGAAAGAGGATTCAGTTTCCGCTACGACGCACCCTTGGATATGCGCATGAACCAGCAGGCGCGCCTGACAGCACGACAGGTGGTGAACGAATACAGCGAACAGCAACTGGCAGATATCCTGTATCTGTATGGTGAACTAAAAGACAGCAGGCGACTGGCATCCGCAATAGTCAAGCTGCGCGCACAAAACGCATTCGAAACCACAGGGCAACTGGCAGAAGCTATGGCTCCGCTTTTAGGACGACAGCGCGAGAAGAAAGATATGGCACGCGTGTTCCAAGCTCTGCGTATTGAAGTAAACGGTGAAATGACCGCTCTTCGACAAATGCTGGAAACGACCACAAAAGTGCTGGCCCCAGGTGGAAGACTGGTGGTGTTGACCTATCACTCGCTGGAAGACAGGATGGTGAAGAATGTGATGAGAAGCGGCAACATGCAAGGCAATACCGAACAGGACATATATGGCAACACATTATCGCCATTGCGCCCAGTTGGCAAAATGCAAACGCCAAGCCAAGAAGAGCAAACCGCCAACCCACGCAGCCGCAGCGCTAAACTGCGAATAGCGGAAAGAACTGAAGATTGAAAACAAAAAGTAATGGACGAACAGAAATACATACAGACTGAAGAAGCAAAGCGGAAAAGTCAGCAGCGACGCAGACTATGGGGCTCACTATTTACCGAAGGTGAGTCCGAAGCCGGTGAGTCAAAAAGTCTGACCGACGTGGTGCGGCAGATAAATATTGACGGACGATGGTTTTTCCAACAGATACCATTACTCCTGCTCATACTGATGGGAATATTGCTAATGGTCACCAACAGATACCAGGCACAACAGGAAATCATTGAAAAGGAGAAACTGCAAAAAGAAGTGGAAGATTGGCGATACCGCTCGCTGACACGCAATAGCGAACTGACAACGAAAACCAGACAAAGCCAAATCGAAGAACGATTGAAGCGAATGGGCGACAGCCTGCTAACAGCACCCACAGAACCAGCTTTTACTATAAACCCCAACGAAGAAACTAAAACAGATGGCAGCCGATAACAATAAAGCGACGAAAAGATTCAGACTGGTTCTAATCGTCATCAGCCTGATTGGGGTGTATATATTAAGCACGGCACTCAACTCCATGCTTTTCCGTGCCGACTACTGGCGACAAGTAAGCCAACGATTCATATCCGACAGCATTAGTGTGCCGGCTATGCGAGGCAATATCATATCGGCTGACGGCAAGGTGATGGTGGCTTCATTGCCACAGTATCGTCTGTTTATGGACTACATCGTCATTGACAAGGACTCAGTAGCACGAGAAAAGGCTCAACACTGGCGCGACTCTATGGTCAATGTAAAGGCAGACAGCATAGCAGACGGTTTGCACAAAATATTCCCGGACAAATCGAAGGAATGGTTCCGCAATCGTTTCCTCGAAGGCCGTAAACGCCGTTCACATGCCTGGAACCTATATCCACGCATGGCGACATACATACAATACAAGCAAGTGAAAGAACTGCCTTTGCTACGGGAATCTCCTCTAAAGGGCGGCTTCAATCCCGAGAAGATAATGCTCCGTATAAAACCATACCGGACACTTGCCAGCCGCACATTGGGAGACCTGTCGAAGGATTCGGCAAAAGCCACCAGCGGACTGGAATGGTGCTACGATACCATTCTATGCGGTACACCCGGCATAATGCACCGTTCGCGTGTATATGACCGCCAAGTCAACTTCTACGACCGCGAACCCATTAATGGACACGACCTCATTACTACCATTGATGCAACAATGCAGGACATTGCAGAAAAAGCCATCGTCAACAAACTGAAAGAGGTTAACGGCGACAAGGGAGTTGTGATACTCATGGAGGTGAAGACGGGTGACATCAAGGCAATGGTAAGTATGACTCGCTATCGCAACGAAGAAACGGGCGAAAGTGAATACTATGAAGCACAAAACGATGCTATAAACGCTCTGTGGGAACCTGGTTCGACGTTCAAGACCGGCAGTATAATGGTAGCCTTGGAGGACGGCAAGATTACACCTGAGACAATTGTGGAAACAGGTTCTGGCATATACAATATGCATGGACGTCCCATGAAGGACCACAACTGGCACCGTGGTGGCTATGGAACACTTAATGTTACCCAAGTTCTGGAATACAGTTCAAACATTGGTGTGAGCCGTCTTATTGACGATGCCTATCACGACCATCCTGAGAAATACGTCCAAGGTCTGTACAACATGGGAGTAGGTATCCCCTTGGGACTGCCTATGGGAGCAAACCCAAGAGTGCGTATGCCAAACACCGACAAGATAAAGGGAAACTGGTCGAAAACGGCACTCGCATGGATGAGTATCGGATATGAAACCCAAATACCCCCTATCAGCACCGTAGCATTCTATAATGCCATAGCTAACGGCGGACGATTCGTAAGACCACGTTTTGTAAAGGCTGAAATGGAGAACGGTCGTGTTGTTCGTGAATTCCCTGTTGAGGTAATAAAGGAGCAAATCTGTTCACCACATACCTTGCGCGACATTCAGACAATACTTGAAAAGGTGGTGAGCGAAGGACTGGGTAAAAAGGCAGGAAACAAGCGCTTCCCCGTAAGCGGAAAGACGGGTACGGCACAGGTGGCAGAAAACGGCAGTTATGCCAGCCATGCCTACATGGTTAGTTTCTGTGGGTACTTCCCAAGCGATGCTCCCAAATACTCGTGCATTGTGTGCATACGCAAACGCGGCTTACCAGCATCCGGTGGAGGACAATGCGGTCCGGTGTTTAGCGAAATCAGTCAAATGGTAATGAACCAAGGAGTGTATCGTGACCCACGCGAAGCATCTGATTCGACAAGCATATTCACACCAACCCTTTCACGCCAAAAGACAGAAATAGCAAAAGGCGTAGTACCCGATGTATTGAACATGGGTGCAAGTGATGCTGTCAGGGCGATGCAACTTAGCGGCATGAAGGTTCGCCTGATTGGTACAGGACTTGTTCATGAACAAAATATTGCAGCAGGTTCTAAGAGGGAGAAAGGAACTGTCGTAACTTTGAAACTGAAATAATTGAGAGAAAAATGACGATAAAGCAATTGATTGAAGGGACAAAACCGCAAAAAGTCGCAGGCAACGACTCTTTGCCGGTAACGGGTATCGAAATTGATTCGCGTCGCATACAGCAAGGCAATGCTTTTGTTGCTATGCGTGGTACACAGACTGACGGACATCAGTTTATCCCGAAAGCTTTGGAGCTGGGAGCCACATGCATCATATGTGAAACAATGCCCGAAGTGCTGCAGGATGGTGTGACATACGTTCAGTACGAAAATACTGAATGCGTGGTTGGTCAGTTGGCAACACACTTCTTCGGTGATCCGACAAAACGGATGAAACTGATTGGTGTTACAGGAACCAATGGTAAGACCACTATTGCAACCCTGCTATACGAGATGTTCCGTCGTTTCGGGTACAAGGTCGGTTTGTGCAGCACCGTATGTAACTATATCGACGGGAATCCTATACCCACCGAATGCACTACCCCTGATCCCATCACACTAAACCGCCTGCTCGGACAAATGGCAGACGAGGGTTGCGAATATGCATTCATGGAGGTAAGCTCTCACTCCGTAGCTCAGCAACGTGTCGGAGGTTTGAACTTTGCAGGTGGCATATTCACAAACTTGACACGCGACCATCTCGACTATCATAAGACATTTGAGGCATATCGCGATGCCAAAAAGGGTTTCTTCGACATGCTACCCAAAGGGGCTTTTGCCATAATCAATGCTGATGACAAGAACGGAGCATTCATGGTGCAGAACACAAAGGCCGATGTAAAAACCTACTCTATGCGTTCTGCAGCCGACTATAAGGCAAAGATTCTGGAAGAGAGTTTCGAAGGAATGAATATCAATATCGACGGGCAGGAGGTCTTTGTTCAGTTTGTGGGACGTTTCAATGTCAGCAACTTGCTTGCTGTATATGGTGCAGCTATAATGCTGGGGCATTCTACAGAAGA
The DNA here is from genome assembly GCA_902781515.1 of uncultured Bacteroidales bacterium. Classification (GTDB taxonomy): domain Bacteria; phylum Bacteroidota; class Bacteroidia; order Bacteroidales; family Bacteroidaceae; genus Physcousia. Next base: position 13,062 of record CACZJU010000014.1, read on the forward strand.
GGTGCTTATCGCCCTTAGCGCAATGAAGCCCGTGAACGGAAGATTTGAAGCTATTCGCAGTCGTGAAGGCGTGACCGCTATTGTTGACTATGCTCACACCCCAGACGCACTTGTAAACGTACTCTCCACAATAAACGAAGTGCTACAGGGAAGAGGACAGTGCTGGACGGTGTGTGGAGCCGGTGGCAATCGCGATAAGGGAAAGCGCCCATTAATGGCACAGGAGGCCGTGCACCACAGCGACAGAGTAATCATCACCAGCGACAATCCTCGTTTCGAGGAGCCACAAGCCATAATTGACGATATGCTGGCAGGACTAACACCAGAAGAGCGTCGTACCGTGCTCAGTATTGTGGACCGGCGAGAAGCTATTCGCACTGCTTGCACTTTGGCAAAAGCGGGTGATGTAATACTGGTAGCTGGAAAGGGACATGAGGACTACCAGATTGTCCAAGGCGTAAAGCATCACTTCGACGACCATGAGGTTATTCGGGAATGTTTCGGATTGAATTGATAATTTGAATTTTGAATTAAAACATGCTATACTATCTTTTCAGATATCTTGGAGAATTTGGCATATCAGGTGCACATCTGTGGTCATACATCTCGTTCCGAGCAATACTTACCCTGGTGCTTTCACTCATCATATCAGTATGGTTCGGTGAATACTTCATCAAATGGATGAAACGCCATGGTGGTGTAGAGATACAGCGCAACAAAGAAATCGACCCGTATGGTGTAGAGAAAAAAGGAGTACCAACAATGGGCGGCGTAATCATCATTGTAGCAACTGTAATTCCGACATTGCTGTTGGGACGTTTGCGTAACATCTACATGCTCATGATGATTGTTACCACACTTTGGCTCGGAGCAATCGGTTTCATCGATGACTTGATTAAGAAACGCGGAAACAAAGATGGCATGCGTCCCATATACAAACTTGCAGGTCAAGCTCTGTTAGGACTGGGCATCGGACTGACTCTTTGGTTAAGTCCTGATGCTGTCATTCGTGAGAATGTACAAATAGACAATGCCAACAGAACGGAAATCGTATATAAGAGCGAACCAGTAAAAAGCACCATTACCACCATCCCCTTTGTAAAGAACAACAATCTAAGTTACAGCGAGATGTTCCGCTGGATGGGTAAATATCGTACGGCTGCCGGATGGGTTTTCTTCGTATTCATAACGACATTTGTGGTTATGGCAGTCAGCAATGGTTCGAACCTGAATGATGGAATGGACGGAATGTGCGCTGGAAACTCCGCAATCATTGTCTTAGCATTGGCAATATTGGCTTATGTGAGCAGTCATATAGGGATGGCTTCGTATCTGAACATTATGTATGTGCCAGGCAGCGAAGAGTTGGTTATCTTCCTGTTGGCTTTCATGGGAGCACTTGTAGGTTTCCTCTGGTACAACGCCTATCCAGCACAGGTGTTCATGGGTGATACCGGAAGTCTTGCCATAGGTGGAATAATAGCGGTGACGGCTGTCATCATCCACAAGGAACTGCTAATTCCCATCTTGTGCTTCGTATTCCTATGCGAAAGTGTTAGTGTTTTACTACAAACAAACTATGCAAAGATGGGTAACAAGCGCGGTGAGAAATGGAGAGTATTCAAGCGTGCGCCTATCCACGATGCCTTCCGCATTAAACCCGGTCAGTTGGGTTCTGACCTGAAAATCATATGGAACTGGCCTTCTGGATGCTGGCTGGAATCAAAGATTACGACTCGATTTTGGATTATTACAATCATCACATCGGCATTAGCCATCATCACACTGAAGATAAGATAATGGAAAAGAAGATAGCAATACTTGGTGCAGCAGAAAGCGGCATAGGCACAGCCATCCTGGCACAAAAGCAAGGATGGGATGTGTTTGTGAGCGATATGGGCGATATCAAGGACAAATACAAACAGATGCTCGTGGAACGCGGCATTGAATTTGAGGAAGGCGGTCATAGCGAGGAGCGCATACTTCTTTCTGACATTATTGTAAAAAGTCCTGGCATTCCGGATACTGCCCCACTTGTGCAGCGTCTGATTGAAAAGGGGACTCCGATTCTTTCCGAATTAGAATTTGCCAAGCAATACAGCCACGGTCGTACTATCTGTATAACCGGTTCCAATGGAAAGACCACCACCACCAGCCTCATCTATTACATAATGCAACGATGGGGTGTTGACGTTGGACTGGCAGGAAATATAGGTCGTTCGTTTGCACTACAGGTAGCAGAAGGTGACCACGATTGGTATGTATTGGAAATCAGTTCATTCCAATTGGACAACATGTTCAGTTTCCGTGCCGATGTCTCTGTATTGATGAACATCACGCCCGACCACCTCGACCGCTATGAGTTTGAAATGCAGAACTACACCGATTCGAAGATGCGCATCATACAAAATCAGACGAAGGAGGATGCATTCGTATATTGGCAACAGGATGAACACATCGAAGAAGAACTGCAAAAACGTGCCGAAGGCTATAGCCCCAAGCCCACACCATCGTCACAGCCTGCTCGCGAGGGTCATCCAACCCTATTGCCTTTCGTCGATAATGACTTTGAAAGATTGGCATTGTCGTTCTCACAAATGGGGCAGCATAACAAGCGTAATGCTTTAGCAGCCTATCTTGCAACAACACATGTGGGTGTACCAGAAGATATCGTACGCAAGTGTTTGATAGAGTTCCCAGGCGTAGAACACAGGTTGGAACGTGTTGAAGAAAAGGGTGGAGTGCTATTCATCAACGATTCAAAGGCTACAAATGTAGATGCTTGCTATGTGGCATTGCAGGCAATGGAACGTCCAACCATACTGATAGTGGGTGGAAAAGATAAGGGAAATGACTATTCAACCCTATGGGATATTGTACGACAGAAATGCTGCGGACTGGTTTATCTTGGTGCTGACAACAAAAAGTTGCACGAATCATTCGACCATCTGGGACTGCCGGTGAGCGATACTCACTCTATGAAGGATTGCGTGGCTGCATGTATGCGTATGGCAAAAAAAGGTGATTGCGTGTTACTGAGCCCTTGTTGCGCAAGCTTCGACTTATTCAAGAATATGGAGGATCGCGGCGAGCAATTCAAGTCACTGGTACGCGCAGGAAATATTATATAAAGGTAAGAAAGGATAAAAGAGCACAAATGAAACTATCCAGTATAAACATAAATAAGGAAAGTTTTCTGCAAGGCGATAGCGTTGTGTGGATGATACTGCTGGCGCTGTGCATGATATCTGTTGTTGAGGTTTATAGTGCTTCGAGTCGCATGACATACGCGTCTGCCCACTATTGGGGACCAGTGGTAGAGCACACGACGTACATAGTTGCCGGTCTGTTCATAACATGGCTGGTACACAAAATGCCATGTAAATCGTTTAAGGCATTAAGCGTTTTGGGACTGATGATATCATTTATCTTGCTGTTTGCCGTGCTTTTCATGGGACGTATCAATGGTGCGGCTCGTTGGATGCGCATATTCGGAATCACGATTCAGCCCTCAGAATTTGCAAAACTTACATTAGTGGGCACCGTTGCCTGGTTGTTAGCGACATTCCGCGACAAAGAAACTGGTGGAGCCTCAAAACTCGCATTCAAATGGGTAGCAGGTCTGACTGCTGCTTCGTGCCTGCTAATCGTGGGAGAGAACTTCTCCACTGCTGGCATTATTTTCATTGTGATGCTCATAATGACATGGTATGCCCAAGCACCAAAGAAATGGCTTTGGGCTGTGATTGTACCAATTGTAATGGCTGGAAGTATCGGCTACTGCACACTTAAGTTTGTGCCCGAAGAGACGGCAGAAAAGATTAGTGAAATGCCCATGCTGCATCGTTTCAGTACGTGGTCGAATAGAATTAAAAGCGGAAGCGATTTACCAGAATCTCCAAAGGACTATAACATACACGACAACGTTCAGGTGACACATGCCCGCATAGCTGTTGCAACATGCAATGTCGTTGGAAAAGGACCAGGGCAGAGTATTCAACGAGACTTCCTGCCCCATGCCTATAGTGATTTCATCTATGCCATCATCATAGAGGAAGGCGGTATTGCAGGTGGTGTGCTCGTAATGTTCATGTATCTGTTGCTATTATATCGTGCAATGCGAATTGCTGAGAAATGCAAGAACCGTTTCCCTGCCTACCTTGTTATGGGACTGTCTTTGATGCTGGTGGTACAAGCTATGGTTAATATGGCTGTATCGGTTGGTGCCATGCCAGTAACAGGTCAGCCATTACCTCTGGTATCAAAAGGTGGAACATCCACATTTATCACCTGTACATATATTGGCATGATACTAAGTGTAAGCTACACGGCTAAACAAAATAACCCGATAATAGAATCAACAACCACGAGTAATAATGAGTGAACTAAGAATAGTAATAAGCGGCGGAGGCACGGGTGGACACATCTTCCCAGCTGTAAGTATTGCCAATGCCATCCGCGAATTAGAACCTAAAGCAAAGATACTTTTCATCGGTGCAGAAGGTCGCATGGAGATGGAGCGCGTACCTGCTGCCGGATACAAAATCGTGGGACTGCCCATACGCGGTCTCATACGTCCTCTTTGGAAACCTGTCAACATAGGTGTTATCATAGATTTCCTGAAAAGCAAACGACTGGCAAAGAATACTTTGCGCGATTTCAAGCCCGATGTGGCAGTTGGTGTTGGAGGATATGCCAGCAGTGCTACTTTGAACGCAGCACATGAATTGGGTATTCCGTGCCTTATTCAAGAGCAAAATTCGTATGCCGGATTAACAAATAAGACTCTGGCTAAGAAAGCCCAAAAGATATGTGTCGCATACGAAGGAATGGAACGATTCTTCCCTAAAGACCGTATAATATTAACTGGTAACCCTGTTAGACAAGGATTATTAGATCCGACACTAACAAGGACAGAGTCATCAGCAATATTCGGTTTTGAGCCTGAGTTTCCCACAGTTCTCATCATCGGCGGCAGTTTAGGTGCCCGCACTATGAACGAAAGTGTTCTAAGGAATCTTAAAACCATAGAACAGTCGAAAGTGCAATTCATATGGCAGACGGGAAGCTATTATAAGGAAAAAATACAAGAAGAACTGGCTGAAAAGGGGAAACCTGACAACTTATATGTCACAGATTTCATATCACGTATGGATCAGGCATATAAAGCTGCCGACCTCGTAATTTCCCGTGCAGGAGCAAGCAGCATCAGCGAACTTTGCCTATTGGGCAAGCCTTCCATTCTGGTGCCCTCACCAAATGTTGCTGAAGACCATCAGACATGCAACGCTATGGCTCTGGTTAAAAAGGATGCAGCCATGATGGTTCGCGATGCTGAAGCATGTGAGAAACTCATACCGTTGGCTCTTTCAACGGTAGCCGATAAGAAACGCCTGAATACTCTTGGAGAAAATGCATACACTATGGCATATAAAGACTCTGCCAAAGTCATTGCACAAGAAGTACTTAAACTTGCAGGCAGGGATTGAGAAAATGAGAGAATGAGAGAATGAGTAATCGCGAAGCGCTTTCATAGCGAAGCGGAGAAAAAATTGAGAAAACAATGGACGCAAATAATATTAAAGCAGTATATTTCGTAGGTATTGGCGGTATCGGCATGAGCGCTATCGCAAGGTATTTCCTACATCGTGGATTGACAGTTGGTGGATACGACCGTACACCAAGCGAGCTGACTCGTCGCTTGGAAGAAGAAGGTGCACACATACACTATGAAGAAAACATCGGACTGATACCCATCGAATGTCTCGACCCCGATTCATGCCTGGTTGTGTACACCCCAGCCATACCTGCAGAACATGCAGAACTGCAATATTTCCAACGTAATGGGTTCGACTTACAGAAGCGTGCACAGGTACTTGGCACCCTTACACAGACTATGAAAGGTCTGTGCGTAGCAGGAACACATGGCAAGACCACCACATCGTCTATGGCTGCTCACCTGCTTCACCAAAGTTCTATCGACTGTAATGCATTCCTTGGTGGCATTACTAAGAACTACGGCACCAATTATATACTGAGCCCTGATAGTGAATATGTAGTGATAGAGGCCGATGAATTCGACCGTTCGTTCCATTGGCTCACTCCTTGGGCAACAGTTATAACGGCTACTGATGCCGACCATCTTGATATCTATGGTACGGAGGAAGCATACTTGGAAAGTTTCCGTCACTATACCAGCCTTATCCGTCCCGATGGCTATCTTATCGTACACACAGGCCTGAAACTAAAACCCGCTCCACAGAAGGGCGTAACAACTTATACATATAGTAGAGGCGAAGGCGACTTCCATGCCGAGAACGTCAAGATAGGTAATGGAGAAATTACTTTCGATTTAGTTTCGCCCCTTGGCAACATTACAGGAATCAACCTAGGTGTACCCGTTTCCGTTAATATAGAAAACGGTATTGCAGCTATGGCACTGGCACAATTGGCAGGGGCAACAGAAGAAGAGATACGTCGCGGAATGGCATCGTTCTCAGGTGTTGACCGTCGATTCGATTTCCATGTGCGCACTCCCAAGATGGTATATCTTAGTGATTACGCCCACCATCCTGAAGAAATCCGACAAAGCATACTGAGCGTCAAGCAACTCTACGAGGGCCGTCATATAAAGGTAATGTTCCAACCACATCTTTACAGCCGTACTCGCGACTTCTACCAGGAGTTTGCCGATGCTCTGTCACTCGTAGATGATGTCACAATAGTGGAACTCTATCCTGCTCGTGAACAGCCCATACCAGGCATCACCAGTGAAATAATCTATGATCGTCTGCGTCCAGGTATTCAGAAGGAGCTTATCCGCAAGGATGAAATATTGGATGTCGTACATCGTGGAGGTTTTGATGTATTGGTTACACTAGGTGCAGGCGATATTGATGACTACGCTAAGCAGATAACAGAGATACTAACCAAGAAAGGATGAAGATACTGAATATCATACTCAAGACGCTGCTGCTATTGGGCACGCTGGCCTATCTTGTCTTCGCATTGGTTAAGGTAAGCCGACCAACCGAAGAAATGGTATGCACTGGCGTAGAAATACAGATTGCCGATTCAGGACAGATATGCCTGATTGACAAAGCTGGAATCGAAACCTATTTGGCAAAGCAAAAAATCAGTCCTAAAGGACGCACCTTGGCTGATGTTGACATAAAAGGAGTTGAAGCAAAGTTGTCGGCTAATCCCTATATCGACACGGTCAATGTCTTCCACACGGCTACAGGAAAGCTGTGCATAAGAGTACGTCCCTACCATCCCATGTTACATATCATGGCACAGGATGGTGATGAATTCTACATCGATGATAATGGTACCATAATTCCTGCCAGCGACATTGCCACAGAGCTGCCAATTGTAACGGGCTACGTCACTCGCAGTTTTGCCAGCACTAAACTTGTAACTCTGGGAAGATATCTGCGCGATGACAAATATTGGCACGAACAGGCTCAACAAATCGACATTGACAAACAAGGTCGCGTGGAACTTATACCGCGTTTTGCTGATCAGCATATCTTGTTGGGAGAACCCAAGAACATTGCAGACAAGCTGACACGCGTAAGAATGTTCTATGATAAAGCCATGCCAAAGGCCGGTTGGAACAAATACAAAACCATAAACGCAACCTATAAGGGGCAAATAATCTGTACAAAACAATAATAATATATAACGCTATGGGAGCAGACAAAGAAATTATCGTAGCATTAGAGTTCGGCACGTCGGCAATACGTGGAATTGCTGGTAAGAAGAAAGCCGATGGCTCTATCCAGATTTTGGACATCGAGCACGAATATGTAGCCGATGCCATACAGCGCGGTGTCATCTACAACATCGACAAAACCACCCAAGCAATAACCAACATTACAAGTCGCATGGGCGAGCGCTTGGGAGTTGTTATTCAGCGTGCATACGTCGGAGTGGGCGGTCAGTCGTTACACACCGCTGGCAACTTCATTTCGCGTGGACTTGAGACAAAAGTCAAGATTACGCCAGAACTCATCGACAATCTTATGGACAACAACCGTTCTACCCAGTACACAGATTCTGAGATTCTCGATGTGATCCCCCAGGAATATGTGGTGGGCAATCGCACCATCACCGATCCTATAGGAATACAGACAGAGCAGATCGAAGCTCGCTTCATGAACGTCATTGCACGCAGTTCTGTTCTCGAAAACATTCATAAATGTATGCGCCTGGCAGAAATCGAGATTGTCGATATGCTCATATCTCCGCTCATGCTCGCCGATTCTATGCTTACCGATAGCGAAAAGCGTTCGGGATGTGCTCTTGTGGACTTCGGCGCCGGCACTACAACCGTAGCTGTATACAGCGGCAACTTGCTGCGCCATCTGGTTGTCATTCCCTTGGGAGGTTCCAACATCACACTGGATATCGCAAAGGCTAACCAAATGGAATTCGAGGAGGCAGAATCACTAAAGCGTAAATATGGAATTGCATATGTTGCAGCAGAAAGTGACAATCCACAGCAAATAGCTATCAGCAACGACCGCACCCTGTCAGAAAACGATTTACAGAATATCATAGGTGCTCGTCAAGAAGAAATCATTGCTAACGTGTGGAACCAGATTCAGCAGATGAGCAGCAACCTTCTTGCAGGTATCATCATCACTGGTAATGCAGCCCAGTTGAAAGATATGCCGGAAGCCATCAAGCACTTCACTCAGTTCACTAAGAACGTGAAGATTGCGAAGTCACTTATTACAACTGTGGATGTGGCTGACGATATTACAACTCCTCAGGGCATAAGCATCGAAACCTTAGTAGCCTTGCTCATGCATGGTGAGGCTAATTGCGTGACAGAACCTGAACCCGTGGTTGAAGCTGAAGAGGTTATAGCCGCAGCACAAGGAGAAATTGCTGCACACTATGCAAAGCCTGAAGCCTCCATAGAAGAAACCAAACCGGCAGTAACGGCCGATAAGAAACCCGAACCACAAACCACATATGAACACGAATCCGAACAACCCGTACGCAAGAAGGGAGGATTGGGCGAGAGTATGAAGAAGTTCGGTCGCTTCCTTGGCAATATTTTCTCAGAAGAGGACGACGATTAATAGTATCCACCTAATCACATAATAAAGAATATGGAGCAGAAAAAATTCGGAGCAGAAGACGGAATAATCTTCACTGGATTCCATTCTAACAATCCCAGCATCATCAAGGTGATTGGCGTGGGAGGTGGTGGCGGCAATGCCGTGAACCACATGTTCAACGAAGGCATACACGATGTAAGCTACGTAGTTTGTAACACTGATAACAAGGCACTGACCGATAGTCCCGTACCCAACAAATTGCAACTTGGCAAAGAGGGACTGGGAGCCGGAAACCGTCCGGAACGCGCACGCGAAGCAGCCCGTGAAAGCATTGATGACATCAATGCAATGCTCGACGACGGTACAAAGATGGTGTTCATCACTGCAGGTATGGGCGGTGGTACAGGAACTGGTGCAGCTCCCATCATTGCACAGTGCGCAAAGGAAAAGGGCATTCTGACGGTGGGTATTGTCACCATTCCCTTCCGTTTCGAGGGTAACAAGAAGATTGACCAGGCACTGGAAGGTGTTGAGGAAATCAAGAAACATGTAGATGCCCTGTTGGTTATCAACAACGAACGCCTGCGCGAAATCTATCCTGAACTGACAGTAATAAACGCCTTCGGACGTGCTGACGACACTCTGACCATTGCAGCCCGTTCCATAGCTGAAATCATCACTATGCGCGGACGCATCAACCTCGACTTCCAGGATGTGAAGACAGTACTTGAGAATGGTGGTGTTGCACTCATGTCCACAGGCTATGGCGAGGGAGAAGGACGTGTTAGCAAGGCTATCGATGAAGCCATCAAGTCACCGTTGCTCAACAACAACGACATCTTCAACTCTAAGAAGGTGCTGCTCAACATCAACTTCAGCGATGCTGAGGAAAGTCAGCAGTTCACGATGGAGGAGATGAACGAGGTTCACAACTTCATGAGCAAGTTCTCTAAGGAAGTAGAGGTGAAGTGGGGTATGGCTACCGATCCAACACTTGGCAACAAGATTAAGATTACGCTTCTTGCTACAGGCTTCGGTCTGCAAAGCGTACCTGGTATGCAAGACGCTATGGAGCGTAACATCCTGCAAAAGACTGAGGAAGAACGCGAAAAGCAGGAACAGCGCGATATGATGCGCGAGCACTACTATCACGATGGTGGGCAACCTTTGGCACGTCGTCGTCGCCACATCTTCCTGTTCTCACCGTCAGACCTCGACAACGAGGATATTATTGCACGTGTTGAGGAGACTCCTACATTCCGTCGTACTAAGGATGAACTGGCACAGATTCGCAACACCGGTGAGCCAATAGAGGTCGCACATGCTGAACAGCCAAAGGTCGAGGAACAGCCATCAAAGACAGAGGCTGCAGAAGAAACTTTCATTGGTTTCCAACTTGGTGACGACGACGAATAGAGCTAACTCAGTACCTCGCGCAAGATAGCCATCGAGCGCAACTCAGGGAAATGTGGCACGTGGTTGCGATAGTAATCGTTGAGCACCTGCAACATACGAGCTCTCTGTTCACGGGAAAAACGAAACAAATGCATGGTGGCAAAGTCCATGCGTAACATTACAGGCACAAGCGCCTTCTCCTGCTCCAGGAGGCCAGCTTGTGCCTCTTCCGTATCTGGCCATACCCCCAAAAAACGCGAAAGACGTATGAGAAATGTCAAAGGAAAGTTGGCATAACCCTCATCGCGCTCATCAAGCCAAAGCAATGAATTGCGCAGGTATACAAAAAGGTCGGGATTGGGCTCCTCCTCACGCAACGCGTAATAAAGGAATTCACCGAGGAAGAGGGCTATCGTTTGTTTCATCGGATGATAGGGCAGCGAGCGGAACGGCTCGTCAACATGCACATCCACCAGTTTTTGCAACCGTGCCGATTCCTGATAGTCCATATCCAGCTCCAACATGCTCAGCGGAGCCAGCAACACATTCTGTAAGGCAGAGCGACGTGTGTGTGGCACTCGCACGGCAAAACTCACAGCCCCTCTCGTCTCAGTGAACAAAGTAGCTATAACCTTCGCATCACCATAACGAAGTGTGTGCAAAACGATTCCACGGGTTTTCTCTATCATTGCAACTGCGAAGATACAAATTAATAAATGAAGAATGAAAAATTAAAAGTGAAAAATGAAAAAACTTACAAAACTCTTTGTCAGTTTCTGGAAAAGTCGTAACTTTGCACCCGCAATCGCGACCTCTGGTCTCCTTGCAGTGGCTAAAACCACAGATTAGGCGGTCCCTTCGTCTATCGGTTAGGACGAGAGATTTTCATTCTCTAAAGAGGAGTTCGACTCTCCTAGGGACTACGAGAAAAGATTAAAGATTAAAGATTAAAGATTAAAATGGCAAACCACAAATCATCCCTGAAAAGAATCCGTCAGGAGCAGAAGCGTCGCCTTCACAATCGCTACTACGCTAAGACCATGCGTAACGCAGTACGCAAGATGCGTGCTACTACGGACAAGGCAGCAGCAGTAGAGATGTACCCCGGCATCCAGAAGCTTCTGGACAAACTGGCCAAGGTAAACATCATCCACAAGAACAAGGCCTCCAATCTGAAGTCTAAGCTGGCTCGTTACATTGCCAAGCTGGGCTAATCCTAAAGACGGAGTTTCCATAGCGGTCATCCCACAACGGGGTGACCGCTTTCTTTTCTCCTACGCCTTACTATCCCTCCGCCGGAAGGTATAGAATTTACCGCCACAGGTTAACTTAACTTACCGCCACAGGTTAACTTAACTTACCGCCATAGGTTAACTTAACTTACCGCCACAGGTTAACTTAACTTACCGCCATAGGTTAACTTAACCTTCGGCTATAGGTTCCGCAATAAATTCTATGAATTTATTTCCATAAGTGAATTTATTTTCGTATCTTTGTGCGCGTAATAAGGAAATAAGAATTATGGAAGAGAATTATAACATAGAAGAGCAAGAACAGGCCCAATATTCGGCAGCGAATATTCAGGTCCTGGAGGGATTGGAGGCTGTGCGCAAGCGCCCTGCCATGTACATTGGAGACATTTCTGAGAAGGGTCTCCATCATTTGGTTTATGAGACTGTGGACAACAGTATCGATGAGGCCTTGGCTGGATACTGTACCCACATCGAAGTCACCATCAACGAGGATAACTCAATTACCGTTCAGGACAACGGTCGTGGTATCCCCGTAGATATGCACGAGAAGGAGCATAAGAGCGCTCTGGAGGTCGTTATGACCGTACTGCATGCCGGTGGTAAGTTCGACAAGGGTTCGTACAAGGTCAGCGGTGGTCTGCACGGTGTCGGTGTGAGTTGCGTTAACGCCCTGTCGACGAAGATGGTATCGCAGGTATATCGCGATGGCAAGATTTACCGTCAGGAATACTCAAAGGGTAAGCCTGTAACAGGTGTAGAGATTGTTGGCGATACAGACATTCGTGGTACACGCCAGCAGTTCTGGCCCGATGGAAGTATATTCATTACCACCACATACAAGTATGACACTCTGGCAAACCGTATGCGCGAACTGGCTTACCTGAATGCCGGCATCAGCATTACACTGACCGATATGCGTCTGGACGAGAATGCCAAGGTTGGCATCGAGGGAGTACGCACCGAGAAGTTCTACAGCGAGGGCGGTTTGCGCGACTTTGTACGCTACATTGACTCCAGCCGCACACCGCTTGTGAACGATGTCATCTATCTGAACACAGAGAAGCAGAATACCCCCATCGAGGTTGCCATCATGTACAACACGGCATACTCGGAGAACCTGCATTCATATGTCAACAACATCAACACAATAGAAGGCGGTACACATGTAGCCGGTTTCCGTGCTGCACTCACCCGCACCTTGAAGACATACGCCGAGCAGCAGTGTGCCAAGGAATTGGAGAAACTTGCCAAGAACCACGTGGAGATAAGCGGTGAGGACTTCCGCGAAGGTCTGACAGCCGTCATCAGTGTGAAAGTGGCAGAACCTCAGTTCGAGGGACAGACAAAAACGAAGCTGGGTAACAGCGAGGTCAGCGGCTACGTACAGCAGGCTGTAGGCGAAGCACTTGCCAACTATCTGGAAGAGCACCCACAGGAGGCCAAGCTCATTGTAGATAAGGTTATTCTGGCAGCAACAGCCCGTGTGGCAGCTCGCAAGGCTCGCGAGAATGTGCAGCGCAAGTCGCCTATGGGCGGTGGTGGTCTGCCCGGCAAACTGGCCGACTGCTCCGATAAGGATCCTGCAAACTGCGAGATGTTCATCGTCGAGGGTGACTCTGCCGGCGGTTCAGCCAAGCAAGGCCGTTCGCGTCAGTTCCAAGCCATCCTGCCCATTCGTGGTAAGATATTCAACGTAGAACGTGTGATGTGGCACAAAGCCTTTGAGCACGAGGAAGTCAACAACATCATACAGGCACTGGGCGTACGCTTTGGCTTGGGAGAGGATTCCAAGGAAGCCAACTACGAAAAGCTGCGGTACTACAAGATTATCATCATGACCGATGCCGATGTCGATGGTTCACACATCGACACCCTGCTGATGACACTCTTCTATCGCTACATGCCCGAACTCATTCAGAAAGGACACCTCTACATCGCCACTCCTCCCCTCTATCGCTGCCGTTTGGGCAAGACCGAGGAGTACTGCTACACTGAGCAAGACCGTCTGCGCTTCATGGAGAAGTATAACAACGGTCGCGAGGACGGCATCTTCACCCAGCGCTACAAAGGTCTTGGTGAAATGAATCCTGAGCAACTGTGGGAGACAACCATGAATCCCGAAACACGCTTGCTGAAGCAGGTAACCATCGAGGATGCAGCCGGTGCCGACTATGTATTCTCAATGCTTATGGGCGAAGACGTAGGTCCACGCCGCGAGTTCATTGAGAAGAACGCCACGTTCGCAAACATCGATGCATAACCGTAAAACCGAATAACTTAAAAATCTAAAATTATGGCAAACTTACAAGTAATGCCCGTCATCAAAGACGGATGTGCAATTGGCATTAAGAATGCTCCATCACTAATCGGAGCCCTCATCCTTTGGGTACTTACCATCTGGATTCCTTATATCAACGTAGGAACAACCATTGCCCTGTGTTCAATTCCCGTAGCCCTGTCGAAAGGCAAGGTGCTTTCTCCCACATTCATCTTCGGTAGTCACTACCGCAAGCAGATGGGCGATTTCTTCATTCTTGAGGGGCTCCAGACAATGGCAGTCTATGCATCTATGATTTTCTTATTGTTCCCCGCCTTAGTGCTGTCCTACAGCTGGAGTCAGGCAGTATATCTGCTGCTCGACAAGGAGTTGAACCCAACAGAAGCTCTGTCAGCAAGCAACAAGCTGACCTATGGTCACAAATGGACTCTGTTTGGTATTGACCTGCTCGTTGGCATACTGGCAACTTTGGTAATAGCAATCATCGGCTACATCACATTGGAGATGGATACCACATTAGGTGTCATTGTTATTATCATACTCGTCCTCTTGATTGCTCCCGTCTATATGGGCTGTCACGGCGTAGTTTACAAGCAACTGACAGAAGAGCCCGTTGTAGAGGAAACAATAATCGAAGAGACTGTTGAGACAGCCGAGTAAGACAACCGCAAACAATAACTAAAGGGGGAGCACAAATCGTGTTCCCCTTTTCTTATGCATATACCTTTATATATTATATGTTGAAACCTTGCTTGCGTAGTTCGGAAATCATGGTTTCCAGTTCCTGATACCACGCAGAGCCGAAACGTCGGATGAGAGGCTCGCGCAGGAACTGATAGAGACGAACGTCCTCACGCCTGCCCTTCTCCACTGCATCCTTACAAATTTCCCAACGGTGATAGTTAAGCCCGATAAAATCGCCAATTTTCTTTTCACGGATGGGATATAGGTGACAACTTATCGGCCGCTGACAGAGCAAGCATCCCTGCGGACCGCGAAAAGCACAGTCGCGATTATTCACTATGCAAGTAACCAATTCACCTTCAGGGTCAGCATAAGCCACGCCAGTACGGTCTATCTCCGACTGGGCAGAAGCTGAGAGACGAGGCCAAAGGTCGTCTAACTGCTCTTCAATATCGGCTATTTCATCGAGAGTGACAGGTGCACCGGCATCACCCTCTTCACAACAGCGTCCACCGCACTTCGTAATGTCGCAAGCGAAGTACTCAGTGATGATGTCAGGCGAAAGCAACACATCACCAACCTGCAAGATTGGAGGCAAAATACTCCCTTCCCTCATGGAGGGATTGGGGAGGGGGTTATTACCAGATGATTGGTGTAATTCCATGTTCTTGAAGATAGGCATTACAGCGACTGAACTGGTGCTGACCGAACCATCCACCACGATTTGCACTAAGCGGCGAAGGATGAACACTTTCGAGGACGAGATTGCGCGTGCGATCAATCATTCCGGCTTTACTGCGTGCAAAGCCGCCCCAAAGCATATATACTATATTCTCACGATTGGTAGCCAGAGCCCGAATGGCAGCATCGGTAAACTGCTGCCAGCCAAGCGATGCATGACTGTTTGCCATGTGGGCACGGACCGATAAGGTCGCGTTCAGCAACAGAACACCCTGTTGAGCCCAACGTGTCAGATTTCCCGACGGTGGAATTGGAGCACCGAGGTCATCGGCAATCTCCTTGAATATGTTCTGCAGAGAAGGCGGGAAAGGAACGCCATCCTGTACTGAAAAACTCAGTCCGTGAGCCTGTCCAGGTTCGTGGTAAGGGTCTTGTCCAAGAATAACAACCTTCACTTTATCAAACGGAGTCTGGTTGAAGGCATTGAAGATAAGTGAACCTGGAGGATAACACACTCCAGCACTATATTCACGGCGCACCGCTTCTGCTAAATTTGCAAAGTAAGGTTTCTCAAATTCCGCTTGCAAATGCTCCTTCCACGAAGATTCTATCTTTACGTCCATCCTTTTCCTGTTTATTAGCAACAAAGTTACAGAAAAATATCTTAATTTTGCAAAGAAAAAATCGCGAATATGGATTCCATTAATTATTTCTTTCAGATACTGAGTTCTTTCCTATGGGGCTGGCCCATGATTGTACTACTGCTCGGCACGCATGTCTTTCTTACCATACGTCTGCGCGTACCACAACGAAAACTGTTCACTGGCATACGTTTATCGGTACAGAAGGATAAAGGTGCCAAGGGTGATGTCAGTCAGTTCGGGGCTTTGGCTACAGCTTTGGCAGCCACTATCGGTACGGGCAATATCGTGGGCGTAGCCACAGCTGTTGCCTTGGGAGGTCCAGGTGCTGTTCTTTGGTGCTGGCTGACAGGTATCTTCGGTATGGCTACAAAGTACGCCGAAGGACTTTTGGCAGTAAAATACCGAGTACGTGACGAGAACGGCCGCACCTATGGCGGTCCTATGTATGCTTTGGAACGTGGACTTGGAATGAAATGGCTGGCAGTTCTCTTTGCCAGCTTCACGGCTTTGGCTTCCTTCGGCATTGGATGTACCGTGCAAGCCAATAGCATAGCCCTGTTGGCAAACGAAACCTTTGGAATCCCCACATCACTTGTCGGCTTGCTCGTCTGCCTGCTCACAGGCTCTGTTATTTTAGGAGGCGTGAAAGCCATAGCCAACGTCTGCACCATCCTCGTGCCCTTTATGGCTCTCCTCTATGTCATTGGCTGCATCGCCATTCTTTGCATGAATGGTCCTTACGTATGGCCTGCAGTTCAGCTTATCGTTCAGTCGGCCTTCAACCCATCGGCTGCCGGAGGTGGCTTTGTAGGTGCTACGGTGATGATTGCCGCCCGCTACGGTATTGCCCGTGGCCTGTTCTCCAACGAAAGCGGTATGGGTTCTGCACCCATCGTAGCTGCTGCGGCACAGACTCGCAATCCAGTCCGTCAGGCTCTTGTCAGCAGCACAGGAACGTTCTGGGACACTGTCATCATCTGCGCCCTCACAGGTCTGGTATTGGTAAGCAGCATCATCGCCTACCCCGACATCAGTTATGCCGACGGAGCAGCCCTCACAAAAGTGGCTTTCTCCAAGATACCATATATCGGTGCACCACTT
Source organism: uncultured Bacteroidales bacterium (assembly GCA_902781515.1). Lineage (GTDB taxonomy): Bacteria > Bacteroidota > Bacteroidia > Bacteroidales > Bacteroidaceae > Physcousia. The sequence continues at coordinate 30,172 of CACZJU010000014.1, forward strand.
CTAACATTTGGCATACTCACCTTTGCCTTTAGTACCATTCTCGGTTGGAGCTACTATGGCGAGAGCGCTGCCAATTATTTAGAGGAAAGAGGCGAGAAGAGGGAGGTAAGAAGAGGGTCACGATTCTACCGACTGCTCTACATCGTAGCTCTGTTCTTCGGCAGTATCGTCAATCTCGACATCATCTGGAACATTGCCGACACCATGAATGCCCTCATGGCAATACCCAATCTCATTGCCCTGCTGCTACTAAGCAAAGTGGCGGCCCAGGAGACTAAGAAATATCTCTGGGCCGACCGCTTAGATGATGAAATGGAAGAAGGTTAATCCTTAATCCTTAATCCTTAACCATTAATTAGGCACTTGCCTGTCATATCAGCAGGCTGGGCAAGACCCATGATGTGCAGGATAGAGGGAGCCACATCGGCAAGCACACCGTCTTCCACCTTTGCACTCTTGTTCTCCGTGATGTAGATGAAAGGCACGGGATTCAGCGAGTGAGCCGTATTGGCAGTGCCGTCTGAGTTGATGGCGTTATCGGCATTACCGTGGTCGGCAATAATGATGGTCTCGTAGTCGGTAGCCAAAGCAGCCTCAACTACTTCGCCCACACACTGGTCAACAGCCTTCACAGCCTTCTCGATGGCTTCGTAGATACCCGTGTGACCTACCATGTCACCGTTAGCGAAGTTTACTACGATGAAATCGTACTTATTCTCCTTGATGGCAGCCACCAGCTTGTCCTTAACCTCGAAGGCAGACATCTCAGGCTTCAGGTCGTAGGTCTGCACCTTGGGACTGGCAACGAGTATGCGGTCCTCGCCTTCGTAGGGAGTTTCGCGACCACCGTTGAAGAAGAATGTCACGTGGGCATACTTCTCTGTCTCTGCTGTGTGCAACTGCTTCAGACCCTTGCTGGCGATGTACTCGCCCAGAGTGTTCATAACATTCTCCTTGGGGAAGAGCACGTGCACTCCCTTGAACGAAGCATCGTACGGCGTCATGCAGTAATATTGCAGACCGGGGATGGTCTTCATGCCCTGCTCGTCCATATCCTGCTGTGTCAGCACGATGGTCAGCTCCTTGGCACGGTCGTTGCGGTAGTTGAAGAAGATTACAACATCACCTTCCTTGATGGTGCCGTCAACGGTGGTATTGTTAATGGGCTTGATGAACTCGTCGGTAACGCCTTCGTCGTAGCTTTCCTGCATAGCCTCCACCATATCGGTAGCCTGCTTGCCTTCACCGGCGATGAGCAGGTCGTAAGCCACCTTCACGCGGTCCCAGCGCTTGTCGCGGTCCATTGCATAGAAGCGACCGATAATGCTTGCGATGGTGGTGTTTGTGCCCTTGATGTGGTCGGTCAGTTGCTGTATGAAACCCTTACCAGAGCGGGGGTCTGTATCACGACCGTCCATGAAGCAGTGCACGAAGGTCTGCTTGATGCCGTACTTCTCCGAAATGTCGCACAGGGTAAACAGATGGTCGAGCGATGAATGCACACCACCGTTGGAGGTCAGTCCCATCAGGTGAACACTCTTGCCGTTCGACTTTGCATACTCGTAGGCGCTGACGATTTCTGGATTCTTCAGGATTGAGCCGTCCTTGCAGGCACGGTTAATCTTCACCAGGTCCTGATAAACGATGCGACCTGCACCGATGTTCAGGTGACCCACCTCCGAGTTACCCATCTGTCCGTCGGGCAGACCCACGTTCTCACCGCTTGCCAGCAGTTGGCTGTGGGGATACGTTGCATTGATTTTGTCGAGATTGGGAGTGGGAGTCTGATAGATGACATCGCCCTTACCCTTGTTACCGATACCCCATCCGTCGAGTATCATCAATAGTGCTTTCTTTGCCATAATATAATGTGTTTAATGTTCCGTGCCTACAAAGTTACAAATAAAACCCGAGATACGTGTGCCATATCTCGGGTTTTTCTTATTAATAAATAATTCTGCTTACTTACTTCGCGATAGGTTCCATGATTTCGCAGGTAGCGCCTGTCTCTTCCAGGATGGTCTGTACGTCCTCGGCATCCTGCTGACTGCAACCGGTAACAGCAATTGAAGGCACTGTCTTAATTACCTTCTTAGCCAACGAGCTGCTGTAGCCCTTAAACTCACAGAGTTGCTTCTTCAGTTCCTTGGGTTTGCTGCCCACGGAGGTTATCTTCACGGCATAGGGACCGCTCTTGAAGTTAGGAACCTTCTCACCTACGATAGCAATGTAGATTTTCTTTACAATCCAGATGAATACCCACAGCCCTATCAGAGCAATAGCAATCATCCAACCCAGAGCTTTGAAAGCAGCCATACCTGTACCGAAGCCGCTTGTCAGGAAACGGAAAAACCAGTTTTTCATACTTTTACGTGTTTTTTAGATAGTTATTAATTGTTTTTTAATCGCATTCATTCGTTTCTATTATATGTAGCCTCCGCTTCGCCATTGGCTTGCCTGCTTGGGATAAGCTTGCGCATCCATCCCGACCAGTTAAAGTTGTTCCAAAGACCGGAAACAGTCTCCACTGTCATCACCATCGAGGAAACGAAGCAGAAGATAACAGCTCCGACAATCATGAGACCCCCCTTCAAGGCTATGAGGATGAAGTTCACTGGGTCACTCTCGGTATGCGTGCTGGTGGAGCCGTCGCTGTAAGTTGTCTTCACGCGGTAGTCGGGCAACAGGTTCATTGCCAAGCCTACGCCGAAGCATGCCGAGGCTATGGCAAAGCCAACCTTGCGGAAGATGTTTAGACAGCCTGTGCGGCGGGTATGACGAGTGATAGTGTACCCATGCGGATAGCCCGTGATGATATACAAAGGAATCAGTATGAGCAGGAAAATCATGTAGTTGCGCAGAGTGTTGCCGCTGCTTATTTCGCTTTCCACGTGTCTTTCCTGGTCTCTCTTTGCCATTTCGTGTACCTGGGCAAAGTCCATAGCATTAATGGAATCGTATTCGGCACGGTTCTTAGCCTCCATTTCGCGATACGAGGCAGCGTTCTTCAGGTATTTTTCCTTGTTTTCCTTCAGTTGTGCCGTGTCTGCCCTCTGGTCGAAATTCTTGGCATTCTCCACGTTGCTCTCTGCCCTCTGCTTCAGGTCTATGAGTTTGTAGGTCTTGTACTTCTGTGCTGAGGTCAGACGCAGGTTGTAAGCATTGTCGGAGTGCTTCGTAGGACAAGCCTCCCACTTAGTCGGAGTCACAGCCTCCTCCTTCCACTGTTTCACCTGTTCCTGAGCGGCCTGTGCACGGGCAATGTCGTCCTTCTGTTCGTTGTGGTAGTAATAGAAGATGCCAGCACTCAACAGCGCTCCGGCTATGAGCGACCACACCCATGTGCGGTGCCTCTCCTGCGACCATTCCACTATCTCCTCCAGAGCCTCGTAACGCTCGCGGTATTCTTCGTCGTTTGGGTCTTCCACTACCTCAGCGGCCTTGGCTAAAAGCTCAGCCATGCGTTCCGTCTCTTTCTTCGTGCGTGGATAGACATTTTCCCAATCCGTCTTTCCCTTTTTGCGGTCTTTCTTACTGATGAGCGAGGAGGTAAACATGGCCTCGTCCAGATACTGGATGGCCTCGTTGTTCAGCATGTTTTCTTCCATGTATTTGATTTTTTGGTTAATTTCACACAACGCAAAGTTACGGAAAAGAGGAGGAAAGGCGGGCAAAAGTGGAACCGTGTGGTAGTCAATAAAACAAAAACCAAGTGTCATATCGTAAAAAATCTGCCTTTTCCTATTATTTTTTTCAGACATCTGTCACAAATTATGTATCTTTGCGCATAAAACGCTAATACAGAAATGAATATCTCTGCATTTTTGATGGGGGCAGCTACGGCCTTCTTCACCATCTTTGCCCTGCACATACTGGTATGGCGCAAGAGGCGCACCCGCTTCCAGACCATCGTGGGCTGCATAATGGCAGTGTGGGCAGTATGGTGCCTGAAGGACATTGTGCTGACATTCCCCCAGATGTACACGCCGAAGGTGCTCAACTGGATTATGGTGATTGACGGATGGTCAGCGCTTACCTATACGGTGTTCATTGCCGAAGTGGTTATGCCAGGATGGATGAACCTGCGTCGTCTGCTTCTTTTCTGTCTGCCCTTTGCCGCCTTCAATGTGGCTTATGCCATCTGGCCTACCGAGGCAGTCATATATGCCTTTACCGCCTTCCTCTGGTTCTATGCATGGGCGGTGGTGATAGTGGGATATGTGAAGATGCGTCGCTACCTCACCTACATCCACAAAAACTTCTCAAACATCGATGAAATCGACGTTTCTTGGCTTCGTCCCGTTTTCCTGTTTGCCATCGTGGGACAGTTGACTTGGCTCGCAATCTCCTACTATGCCGAAGTATGGGTAGATGCCGTGTACTACGTGTTCATCATCCTAATGTGGTGTATGGTACTTCACTACAGTTGGAAGTTCCGTCCCATCACAGTGGAAACTACAGAACGCGACACAGGCAACAAGCTCCCCTTTACAAACACATTGCCTGAGGGCGTGCTCGAACGGATGATGGAGGAACAGCAACTCTACCTGAGGCCCGACCTTACGCTCATGGATTTGGCACAAGCCATCGGTACCAACCGCACCTACGTTAGCAACTATCTGAGTCAGGTGCTGCACGCGACCTTCTACGACTATGTCAACCAACTGCGCATAGAACGCATGAGCATCCCTCTGATGAAGGAACACCCCGAATACAAACTGGAGTACGTGGCAACGAAGAGCGGTTTCGCCTCCATGTCAACCTTCCGCCGCTCCTTCATCAAAATCACCGGCCTCACCCCCGGTCAGTACAACAACAACCTCACCGCCTCTCCTAACCTTATTCTTGAATAAGGGCAAAGACAACAAGAAACTTTCAGGTATAAACTGGTCTTATTAATGGTGCTATTAACCCTGAAATAACTTGTCTTCAGATAAACCCTAACATACTAACATCGTTTGTCTCCAATGCCGATGAATAAAGGGCTGAGGACTGACCATCCAAGAACCAAACCCTAACATGAACTATAACACAAACCTTAACACAGACTTCCCAAATTGTACTCTTGATATGTTACAACCATGTTAGGGTTCATGTTAGGGCTTGTGTTAGGGTTTTTCAATAATTGAATCTCCTGCATCCCTTTATTTATCAGCCCTCACCATCTGTCGTGTTAGTATGTTAGTGTTTTTTCGCGAGTCAACTATTTTCAGGCATAACAGATAAATATTATCTATGTCCATAGGTTAATATAACTTATCGGCATAGGTTAATATTATCTCCGTACATAGGTTAATATAACCTACAGCCAAAGGTTCTAGAACCTATGGCGATAGGTTGGCGAACTTATTGTCACAGGTTCTGCAACCTATGGCAATAAGGACTGGAATAGTATCCCTTCGTCGGAAGATACTATTCCCAAACAACGAGGTCGCATCTTACATATGTCGAATCGAACAAGTAACTTTCAACAGGGAAAACCTTAGTATTCCCTTTATATTTATTTGAAATCAATTATAATTCATTGGAAGGGATATTATTAGACTTAAATAATCCCTTACATGTACAATCTTTCAGTAATGACTTCCGTTCTGATTCACTTAAATCTGAACGATTTCCTAATAATCGCGTGCTCATTTCCTTGCAAATTTCTTTTAGCTGATTATCTTTCATTGTCCATTGAATTTATACTTGTCCAGTAACTGTAATTTCGTTAATCCTTATTTGCAAGAAACTGGTCTTTTATTTCTTTTAAGTCTATGGGCAAGATTGTATCACACTTCTCTACGATTTCATCTGGTATAGGATACATGCAAGCAGCAATGGCACCAGCCATACATCCTATCGTGTCGGAGTCACCACCAAGGGAAATTGCCAATCGAATGACTTCTTCGAACGAATTACCCTCTAAAAAAGCAATAATAGCCTCTGGTACACTGCCCTGACAGGATACATCAAAATAGTAATCTGGACGGATTTCAGCAATTTTGCGGTTAAGGTTATATCCGAACATGCGTTCCACATATGTCTTTATCTCTTCTTTACTTCGTCCCTCTTTGCAAAGGAAAACACTGGCGGCAATAGCTTGTGCCCCTTTGATTCCTTCAGGATGATTATGACTCACACTCGCGGTTATCACAGCCAGAGCCAATGCCTCATCTATTGTCTTGGCATACAGACCCACAGGACTCACTCTCATTCCTGCCCCGTTTCCCCAACTATCATAAGGTTTGGGTTCTTCAGCAGCTAACCATAGTGTAAACGAACCACCATAGCCTGCATCCGGATAGCGGTTTCCAATTTCCTGCATACAACGTACCAGTTCCTGTGGTGTATGTGCCTCATCCTCCATCAACCATCTTGCCACAGCCAGCGTCATCACAGAATCGTCCGTAAAGGTCGTATATTTTGTGAACAAATCGAAATCCGTTGATTTCGTATTCCTAAACTCATACACAGAGCCGATGATGTCACCAGCCAATGCACCTAACATTCTTGTGTTTATCATAATAATTTATTATTTTATACGTTACAAAGATACTAATTTTTCCCACTTATGCATTATTATTCTTCTGCCGTTCGATTTCTAACGAGATGAAACGATGGGTGTCGAATATCTCATCAAGCATTGCACGGAAGTAGCCCTCGATGTCAGGTATCTGGGGCATGAAGAGGATACTCTTCTTACAATGTACCTCAACGGTTCCTCCAGCTTCATTTATCGTGTAGAATGTCGTGATATTTGTGTTCCCGTTCGCCTTATTGATGGCATGCTTAATCCGTGAGAACAGCTCCACATCGTGCAACTCGCATTGTCCCCAACAGAAGTCCCAAATCGTGATACATGAATATTCATTCGACGCACGTATATAGAAGGTCTCACCCTGATATCTAAAACAAATGTCATTATCATCGTCTATTGTATATTGGCATCCTATCTGTGTCAACACATGCATCACCAAGTCGCGTGCTCCCAACTCAATCTGAACCCCTTCGTTCGTAACCTTAATTTCGTCCTTTTTCATATCCGATGTTTTATTGTTTTTCTCTTCCTTTTTCTTATCGCTAACAGGAATACTCTTGACCAAAGCCATTACAACTATGAAAATAACAGCCGCTAAAAATCCATACATATTTCGTTCTTATTTAAGGTATCGTACCTGCAGTACCTTCTTCTCATTGTCTATCTCTATTTTGCCTGCACGGGACAGGACTGTCTGCCCCAATAGCAAAGGTGCTTTCTGGTTTCTAACGACCGAGGCACGGACATTATCAATTTCCATATCGCCAAACTGAACCTTACGCAGATTAATCACAGTTCCTTCGTTAATGTTGCCCACAGCATCGGAGAAATATGCACTGCCAACAACATCCTCTTTAGTAAGATAACCATTCTTCATCATGAACGTAGCTTCCACCATTGATATTGAAACGTCCGAAGCACCTGTGTCGAATACGAATTTCATAGGCAAGTCGTTTATCTTGCATTGAACGTAGCAGTTACCTCCCTCTCTGGTAAATGGGATTTCACACACAGATTCCGTCTTCTCCCCCTGTGCATCTGCCTTCTCCTGCTGTCTCTCCCTATACTTCCTTTCATACTCCTCCATCATTCTTTTATACTCCTCCATATCTCGAATATCATTCAAGTCATCATCGTTACGGATGTGAGCAAAGCGTGTAAAGCCCTTTTCCAATGAATTTTTCAGGAAGTATAGAGACGAATCCCGTTCTCCCATCCTTGCATACAGGCACGCTGCATCGTAGTAGTTTCCAGCCGAAGGTGATTTTTCCAATATACGTTTCTCGAAATCCTTTGCCTTATCCCGTTCGCCCAATCCCATTAGAGCAAACTGTGCACAGTTTGCATCACTGCAAATCGTATCCAATGCTACCACTTTCCGATAGTCCTCATGGGCTGCAGTAGTGTCTCCTTTCAACAGGAACTTGTCTGCACGTCCAAGATAGGCGTATGCATAATCAGGTTCCAAGGCTATAGCCATAGAATAATCCTCAATAGCACCATCTACATCATTCAGATTATCTTTCAGGAACCCTCTTCGATAATATCCACCAAAGAATTCCGGATTGACTTTGATATACTGGTCATACGCAGCTATAGCCTCTTTCCCTCTTCCCATATCATATAGAAGATCAGCTTTTTCACTTACATAATCATCGTCATTGGGGTCTATCTCTATAGCTTGTTCGATATTCTTCAAAGCCTCGTCGTAGTCCCCCAATTCCTCATAACAACAGGCTATCCTGTAATATGCCACATCGTTGGGCGAAATCTTGTTCGCTGCCTGATAATATTCTATTGCCTTCATATATGTTGAATCCTGTTCACTCAAAGCCCCCAGGCAATATGGCCAATGTTCTTCATTCGGGTTCTTAATCTGTTGCACTTTCAGTTTTGCCCAAAGAGTGGTTTTCCCCATACCCTTAATAGTCTGCATTAGGTAGAATGCTTTGTTGTCCCCACTAATTCTCAGGGCTGTGATAATATCATCAATAGCCTCACTTGTATTCCCCTGTTTCAGATAAGTCTCAGCCCTATAAGTATATGCTTTGGCATTCGACGGGTCAAGGGACAGAGTATATGCAAACAGCTTCAATGCCACATCATATTGTTCTTGTTCCAACGCATTACGCCCCAGTCCTATATATCCCAGAGTATTGCCAGGCTGCAAGTCGCATATGCGTTTGTAGTCAGCAGACGCTTCTTCGAACATATCTTTTTGATAATAATACTCCGCCCGTTCCATATATGTGTCCACATCCTTTGGATTAGCCTTCAGCGACAGGCTCCAGTTCTTCAATGCACAATCATCCTCATTCAGCCTCAAACATATCCTGGCTCTCTGTCTGTATGCGTATGTTATCCACACCTTATCCTTCTTCAACAGTGTAATGGCTTTGTCCATTGGCTCAATAGCATCACCCGGCTGTCCGTTCTCGGAATACAACATTCCTATCATGTAATATGCATACCCGTTATTAGGGTGTTCAGCAACTTCCTTGTTCAAATATCCCAATGCCTCATTTTCATCTCCATTACTATCTATAATCTCCAATGCCCTCATGTAATTATAACTGTTCTGCAACTCCTCAGCCTTCTGGGCATTAACACTCACTGGAGCCACTATGCCCAGCACAAGGCACAACATGGCAAAGACATTTCTCATTTTCATAGCTTCTGTTATATTATTCATTATTTTCTTTTTATGATTCGAAATTTAGCCAAACATTAGGCTAAACAGCCACAGTATTACAATGATTCCCAAGGCAGCCATTGCCAGCCTCATCAAACACCCTGCCGCCATACATCCACCAGCCATTGCACCACCAACGGCATCTTCACTCTTTCCATCCTGTGCAAATCCAACTATTGCACCGATAGCCACCGCTATCAAAATTACCCATATCCACATAATGTTTCTTTGTTAAAGTGTTAAACCTGTTTTTCGTTTCACACTGCAAAGATAAAACATCACTCAAACCCTATAACACCAAAACCACCCATCTTGTACGAAATGGGTGGTTTGGTGTATGAAATAAAACGTAAGAGAATCAGCCCTCTATTTTAAGCTTCTCAGAATGTCATAAATGATGTCAACTCTGTTCTCTTCTCCCATAGGAAGCGCACAGGCAATCTCCTCCATGATGTTAGGACGTTGGGCAAATGCTGTAAACTGGTCAGAAATGAATGTCTTTACTTCCGTATTCTTCTCCTGCTGATAGCGCTCAATAAAGTCTGAACAACTATTCAATATATATACAATATCCTCGAAATCCTGCGAACCACGCAAATCATCACCGCCCCTGTCAGGAATAGCTTCAAGTTTTGTAGCAATAAAGAGAAGCATTGGCATGATATATATCGTCCGTCCGTTGGGCAATGTGTAGGGTTCGCGACGTTTCACACCAGGCTTATACCAACGATTTGTAAAATGAAAATACCTGTCATCCGACGGCATTATATCTACTTCGAACTGTTTATATAGCCATCGGCACAATGGAGCATCTTCATCCATATCCTCCCTGAAATGTCTTTCTCTCAGTAGTTGTTCAAAAGCCTCTTTCTCCTGAAACGAGAAATATTCCACCACACAATCCACATCTTTTGTGGGACGAGCGTTCGACACAGCATTATCCTTCGCATACAATCCCGTCACAGAACCACCTACGTATGTCACCTGTTCATTCAGGTCTGCCAGTCCTTCAGCAACTTCTTGCAGTCGCTCTATATTGCTAACTTCCATAGTTTGCTATATGTTTATCGAGTTCTTGAATGGCGATGTTGCGTTCCCGTACTCGTCCCATACGAAGAGTATCGGCAATAACCAGCAACTGATACAAATCAGCATCTTGCTCAACAGCTTTTGGCAACGTCGCGTAAAGAGGAGTGATAGATTGTCCTCTCATCGTACCATTCTTGTAAGGCCAAACAAACGATTCGTTTTCGCTTGGAATATATTGATTAATCGGTGCGGCAGATATTGCTGTTGGGACACCACGAACTATACTGCCTGGCTGTATGGGGAACACATACCTCAAACCATTGACGAGAAAGTCTTTCAGTGCCAATGTATTCACATGTCTTTTCTCATTGTCCACTAACTGAGCCACACGACAGCGCTCCATTGCTTCCGATACTTCTGAAGCACTAATCCCTAACGATGCTGCAATATCTTTATTCAGCATTCCCTTCCCTTGTGGCGTCATTCTTTTCAGTAAAATAGCCACGTCCTGTGGTTTCATTGCGCTCTGTCTCATGCCTTTATCTTTTAAATTCGCGATTCGCGAATTGCGAATTAACCACTGCAAAGGTACATACTTTTCTTTATTTGACAAGCATCCTAATGTAAAAAGTTACGAAAAGAGTGCAAATTCTTCGTAACTTTTTACACCGAAAAGAAAAAGTCTATCATTTCCCACCTTGCTTGGCAGTATTAGTTTATCGATGTTGCATTATTTTTAGAATTCGCTTATGTATATGTATGGGAGTGTGGTATTATCATTACCAATAGGAGTCAGTCTGCAACTTTCGAGATTAACTTCATAAGCCACTCCACTAATAGATTTCCTTGTGGCATATCTTACCTCGTTTAGTTGATAACCTGTCAGAATACCACGAACATCATTTGAGAAGAAACGATATTCCCAGGATGCAAAATTAACTTTGCAATGACCAAGGTTCTGAATAACTTCTACCCATTCGGCTATAGAAGCTTCGTGCCATATTAATTCTTTTCCGTTGATTGACAAGGTTTCATTAGGTCTTACAGCGGATAGGATTTGCCCATGCGCACCTCCATAATATGAGAATAAAACACCTATTGATTTCCGTTCATTTCCTATCTTATCTGCATAAGATCCATCTTCAAAGATAAAATCACCTACTTTAATAGCTCGTTGTGGTAAAATACCAGATGGTACCTGACGAGGTTTGGATTCCTGGTTCTTCTTTGAAACGACCAATAACGTCTGATTCTCTTCATTTTCTTTGGACTTTTGCTTTTGTTTATCCAATATATCGGATGCTCCTATCAAAAGCGTTTCTTCACTCTTAGGTTCTGGTTTTGGTTTTGGTTGAGATTGTAGGTCAACAATCTGTTCCTCCTTAACAGTCACTCCTGCGTTTATCTTCTCAATCAGTCCATCCACCGATTGTGGCCTTGCCTTTCTTTTGGGCTGCATCATCCAGACGACCAGATTTCGCATCTCGTTGGAAATGCTAGTTGGAAAGTCAAAAGCATCTTCTTCATCTTCCTCTATGTCAATTGCCATAGGCGGTTTCTTGTTGGTCAAGAGGTTATAGATGGTAGCGCCAAGGGCATAGATGTCTGTCCAGGGGCCAAAGCGGTCATACATCTGGCCGATCTGCTCATTGGGAGCGTAGCCCGGCGTGTAGCAGAGAGCCGTTGAAGTAGTCAGGCTGCCATTGGCACGCAACTGCTTACTGGCACCAAAGTCTATGAGATAGGCTCGCCCCTGTTTGTCAAACATGATATTTCCAGGTTTCAGGTCCAGATGCCATATCTCTTGCTGATGCACCTCCTTCAGCGCATCAAGGATTTGGGGTAGAATGCCCTCCACCTCCGTTTCCGTCATCGGCGCACCCGTTCGTTTCAGTCTTTCCGCCAGCGACTCACCATCGATATAGTCCATCACGTAATAGGCCGTCCCGTTTTCCTCAAACAGGTCGTGAACTTTCACGATGTGTTCACTCTTCAGTTTCCTCAGTCGCCGGGCTTCCTTCTTGAACTTCTCACGCTGTTCCTCGAATTGAGCCACATTGTCTTTGTTGCTCACACTTATGGCATCAGTATCCTCATCGCGTTCAGTCACGCCTTTCATGAAGAATTCCTTGATGGCCACTGTTTCTTCAAACTCCGTGTTATACCCAAGGTAGGTGTTGCCGAAGCCTCCCTGTCCCAGCACACGCTCTATTCTATATTTCCCACCCTGCAGGGTGGTATTAGGTTGTAGATGTTGCATAAAAGTACTATTTCAACAGATACGACAATAGTTGCAAATCAACCCTTCCAATATAATCTTGTAATTGATGAAGATAAGGCTTCACAACAAATTCACATCCATAAAAAGCATTCGCATTTGGGATAACTAGTTTTAGTACATTATCATCATCCACGATAGTTACTTTGCTACCATCTACAGTTATCTTACAATAATAATGCTCATTCAGCGGCAATCCATATAAAGGACCGTTTCTCTCATCAAAGGATAATGCTTTTAACAGATCCTTATTTATCGGGATTGGAATTATATCATCCATTGCAAATTCCATTTCCTCGAATGTTTCCGAACTCGAATATACAATTGCCTCAACAGAATTACTCTCTTGATGTATTTCTTTAATTTCTATAATACTTTTGTTAGGTTTCTCAATTGAGTAAATTGCAAACCTTTTTATATCATGCTTCCTCATATCATTTCCTATTTCTGTATGTCATCTATTGCAAAGAAAATTCCAAAACATGTTGGTGGAATCCACCACCAGTATGAAAAGTGTGAATTTTCCACTTCTAAGATAGCCAATGCGCAGAATATAATAGCATCCAATATTAAACCACCAAAAACGAAACCTCCGATAAAAGGACCTATCATTTTTATTAATGATGGAGTACTATCATGATGGGGTTCTTTGACAATGGGATTAAGAGCAGATTCCAGTTCATCGTCCAATAATTTATATTTAGCTTCCCAACTTTCTCGGGAAATTTCATAGCCATTTTCATCATAATAATATTCAGAATCTTCCTTTCCTTCATACCCCAACACACACTTTAACCCTAATTGCTTGTTATAATGGAATATACAAATAATATTCAAAATTCCACCTACAAAAGAAAACTCACAATGTGCTCTATTAGAATATATAATTCCAGTATATTTTTGGTAAGAGAAACTTGATTTAATATACATTATATCTATTTCTTTTCCTTCATCGACAAATTTTAATCTTCTATCTGTTGCATAAATTGCATCTGAAGGTACATCACCTTGCAGATAAATATATCGGGGTTTCTCAATTGAAGTGCCCTCATACTTTTCTTGCCAACGTTTATCTACAATTGTTTCTTCTCTTTGACGAATCAGCGTCTCTCCTTTCTTCCCCTTTTCCATTGTATCCCTAACCTCAAACACGCTCTGCAATCTATTCTTCCGATCAGGATTCATCATTTTGATGATGAGGTCGCGTGTTTCGGAAGAAACCTTGATGGTGAAAGAAAAGGCACTCTTTCCCTCGCTGAATAAGGAATCAAAGGATGGGGGAGCCTTCTTTGTAAGGAGATTATAGATTGTAGCTCCCAGCGCATAGATGTCCGTCCACGCACCGATGTTGCGCATGTTGGAGGATATTTGTTCGGGTGGGTAATAACCACGAGTGAGGAGCATCATGGAAGAGGTTGTAAGTGTGCCCGATTGTACTATGTGCTTGCTGGCACCAAAGTCTATGAGGAAGATATTGTCATTCCCATCCACCATAATGTTATCTGGTTTTATGTCGAGGTGCCAGATTTTCTCTCGATGGATAACCTCCAATGCAGAGAGCAACTGTTTTAAGTAGTCAAGCACAAGAGATTCAGACAAGGCCCCCTCCCGATTAAGTTTGCTTCGCAATGACTCGCCCTCGATGTATTGCATCACATAGTACGCAGTTCCGTTCTCCTCGAAATAATCGCATACTTTTACCAGATTGCGATGCTTAAACTTAGAGAGTCGTTCTGCTTCCTTTTTAAACTTCGACTTATGCTTCTCAAACTCCTCTTGGTTAGAAGCATTAGTCACCACAACCTCGTTTCCGTCTCTGGAGTTGATAGCCTGTCCCGCAGGAGCAACAAACAATTCCTTTATGGCAACTTTCCTGCCATTCGAGGTATATTTTGCCAAGTACGTTATGCCGAAGCCTCCTTGCCCCAGCACACGCCCTATTCTATATTTCCCACCCTGCAGGGTGGTATTAGGTTGTAGATGTTGCATGTTTATTTCTGTTTTCTAATGACGCTTGGAGGATAGCCACAATTGGCCAAATAAATATTTGCGTTTTCAAAATCTCGCTGAGAAGTTTCTTTCCCTAATATAACCCTATGTAGCAAGTCCTTGGGAAATGAAATAAACTTGTCATATTCGCTTTTCGGTACTTCATATGGTATAAGGGTAATTTCTCCATTATTATATTCGACCTTAGCGAAATTCTTTTCTATAGTTATATATCTTATTTCTTTTTGTCGCCAATAATGATTTCTTAGCAATCCAATTGTAGCAAATAGCATTCTATCTTCGTCATGGCAATTATGCAATAATTTACTTTCTGCTATTTTTAATATGCTTTTCTTTAATTCAGTTCTAGTCCATTTTGCTTTTATATACTCCCCTGGAATTATAATTGAGGGATTTTCAGAAAGAAGTGTAGCTTCTTTTCTTAAAACATCTTCGCTTATTACAAGGTTTACTCCATGATTATCGTTGCCAAAGTATTTCCACATATATTCAGAGTTTGGACTTTTACAAAAGCTAATGATATATGGTCGTAGCATTTGAAGGTCAGGATCAAATGACCAATTGTGTTCTTTACATATTTCTAGAACAATTGGCTGGGCTTCATTCCTAATCCATTCATAGTCCTTCTCGTTGAAGTATTTATAATATCTAGCTAACCATATAAGACCATTGGGTTTAACAATATTATATAAATTTTGAAGAAACGTATAATGATATAACAATTTCATATAGTTGCATAGAATCCGAATTAATAAAAAGAATATCTTATATTAATGCTGCCAACTTCATTTCAAATTTATCCATATGTATTTACTTCTATTTCCCATTTCCTGTCAAACTTATACCTAAAACAAACATGAACCCTCCACAAATGACGGAGCCCCATATCCATAATTGATTGATGACAAAAGAGTCGGCAGTGACTCCTTTGTATATTCCAAAGCAAACTGTAAATATTGCGCAGAATAAAAATACATTACCCCAAAATGGTTCTTTACGAGTTTCTTGCCGAGTTGTACCTATTCTATCTATTTTCTTTTGGGGTGGCGAAAGTCGCTCCGTTTCTTTTCTACGAGGAGTCTCAACTATCGTAACATCTTTCTTCTCTTCCTCTTTCTCCAGCCATCTCCTTAGCTCGTAAATACTTTGGGGCCGATCTTTTATGTCAGGCTTCATCATCCATGCAATCATTTCTTTTGTGGGGGTTGAAACTGAAACTGGATAATCGAAAGCGGCAATTCCCTTGCGGTTTATCGCTAGATAATGAGGTGGCTTGTTGCCAGTTAGGAGATTGTACATAGTAGCTCCCAAAGCATAGATATCAGTCCAAGCACCGATTTCAAAAATGTCAAAACGTTCTTTGTCTTCAACTAATTGCTCTGGTGGGCAATAGTATTCTGTTCCAGCCACGGCCAAAGATGTTGTCAATTCATGGTCTCTTTCAATGTGTTTACTAGCACCAAAGTCGATAAGATATATATGGTCATTTCTATCAACCATGATATTGGCTGGTTTAATATCCAAGTGCCAAATGCTATGTTTATGTGCTTCCTTTAATGCAGAAACAA
Source organism: uncultured Bacteroidales bacterium (assembly GCA_902781515.1). Lineage (GTDB taxonomy): Bacteria > Bacteroidota > Bacteroidia > Bacteroidales > Bacteroidaceae > Physcousia. Next base: position 46,272 of record CACZJU010000014.1, read on the forward strand.
GTTGATTAAGATAATTTAGAACTAACGTTTCAGGAAGTTGTCCCTCATGGCTTTGTTTTGCCAACAAAGTTTCACCCTCTATGTACGGCATTACATAGTAAGCCGTTCCATTCTCCTCAAAGTAGTCACTTACTTTTACCAGATTTGGATGGCTGAGAGACTTCAAACGATATGCTTCTTTTCGAAACTTTTCTAACTGTTGCATAAAGAAGTTCCTATATTCAGGAGATATCACTGTAACCATGTCGCCAGTGCGAGCGTTTATCATCATCTGGCTTTTCCCCATAAACAACTCCTTTATGGCTACTTTCCTGCCATTCGAGGTATATTTTGCCAAGTACGTTATGCCGAAGCCTCCTTGCCCCAGCACTCGCTCTATTCTGTATTTTCCACCCTGTAAGGTAGTTCCTACGGGGAGCATACCCTCTTGCTGTATGTTATTGCTTGCCATAATTCTTTAAGCCTTTGCTTATATCCCTTCTTGTGTAGCCCCTGCCATTCTGCGCTTGCTCTTTGTGGTTTGTGGTGTCTTTCGAATCGTTTTGGACTTTAGGATTCTCCGAGTTTTCTGATGTCTCTTGCGGTGCTTGCAATGACTTATCTTCGTTGGGACTTGTGTTTTCCTCCATCTTCTCTACAGTATCATTCTGTTGCAACGGCTTGGGATTGGCGATTGTGCCGTCAAGGCAGGTTGCTATTATCGTGTCCGACTTTTTATCTTCCGCCTCTGCACCAAAGAACGAGTGATAGGTATAACGAGCAACCAATGCCAGTGCGACGAGCACCAGCATGGGTTCAAGGATACGAAGAAGTTTATTGAAAGAGAAACGACGAGGGGGAACGGGTGGATTGGATGTTGGTTCTTCCACAACAGAAACATCGTCACCTACAATCTCCACGTCGGGGACATCGTCGGCTGGGCGTGCTTCATCCTCCGTATTCGACGGAGTTACCGTCTGGTTCTCCTCTTCGTTCCGTTGATGAATGAGGCTGATGGCATTGTAGCGCGATGTGGCCTCATCGTTAGGTTTCTCGTCGTCGCCTTCCTCACGGATTACATCTTTAATATGTATGAGGTAAGCAGAATGGTTGTCCTTGTTGTCGGCTGTGGCAAGGATGAGACGCTGACATTTCTCCTCGTCCGAAATGTCGGCAGAAAGGATGGATGCCAATTCTTCATTCTCCATTTGCTCCAGCATACCATCGGTGCAGAGATAGAAGTAATCGCCTGGCTGAATGTCGGTGGTATGCACGATGTCCGCACGAACACGATTTTCCTCACAGGGTTGTATAGCACGCGTTATGATGTTCTTCTGGGGAGAAGTACGCATCTCGTCGTAGGTGATTTCCCCTGCCTGATAAAGTTCGAACACCAACGAGTGGTCGCGCGACTGATAGAGCAGCCCCTTGCCCGGACGAATGTGATAGATGCGGCTGTCACCAATGTGTGCCATCGTTGCCCCATCGCGATGAAGGAAGAGGAAGGTGAGCGTAGTGCCCATTTTCCTCGTGGCACCATCGTCCTCTTTGTCTAATTGGGAATAAGCATACTGGAGGGCATCGCGGAAAAGTTCGTCTGAAAAGCCCTGTTCGGATGCGACTTGATGCAACTGGAAATATTGCGATATGCTTTGGCACACCTGATTGCTGGCGACTTCGCCTTTTTCGTGACCGCCCATACCGTCGCAAACGATAAAGAGACGACTATCAGTGGTGGCTGCACCTATGACAGGAAAGATGTTGTCTTCCTGATTGGTGCGCTGTCCCAGTTCGTGAATAGCTATGGGTGTAAATATCTCATACTTCATACTAAGATTCTTTATAGGTAAGGGTCGTGTGACCCATTGTGATGCGAGCGCCGTTGATGAGACGGATTTCATCGCCGTTGGCAATGGGCTGACCATCGATGAGGGTATCATTCTTGTTCTGGTCATTTCGGAGAACGGACTTCAAACCACCATCGGGCAAGCGACGAACAGTGATGCAAACATGCTTACGACTCATGTAGCGATCTGTAGTGTTGATTTGCATAGTTGCTTTTGAGGTTTGTGCCTTACGTCCGATGGTGTTATCGCCCAGCTCCAAATCGTAGGTTACACCATCACAAACGAGGCTTGCCTGACGGACTATGCTTTGTGGTGAAGCCAGTTGCGTAGAACCATTGGCAACACCATCTGCAACCACACCACCTAATTGCGTAGCCCCATCGTTCTGAGGTGTGGGTTTAGGTGTTTTTGGACCATAGAAAGTGTGAGCCTCAAGAGGATCTTGTGCTGGTTCTGGTTTCTGGAATCGAATCTGCAACTTAACCTTGCACTTCGGGCAAACAATCTCTTTAAGAGCTTCGTCCTTGGAGTTTTTTACATCCAAGATAACACCACATTTAGGGCATTTGATACGTTTTATCTGCATGGCTTATACGGACATTAAGTCGGCATTGGGGTCAGTATAATCCTGTACATCGGCATTGTCAACATCATAGTAACCAGCATTGGGGCCAGAGGCATTCATGATTTCATCTACAGAAGCAACCTCGCCCTCAGGAGTAACAATGACATCAGGAGCAGATACATCACCGCTATTATCTACATCAACCCATGCGAAATCGGCATTACCATCACCAGTAGCATCAACTCCAACTACTGCGTGTCCTTCGTACTCGGCAACACCTACAATGCGGACATCATTATCCTGAGGTGCAGGGGTATTATCTTCGCTGACAATAGACACATCGGGTTGATGACCATTCACGATTTCACCAATAGTTGCCACATCTCCACGAGCGTTTACTGCCACATCATTGTAATCTAATTCGCCATTGTCGTTTGCGTCAATTACAACCACATCGGCACTGTTATCACCATTTACATCCAAAGCAACAGCAACATGTCCTTCCACCTCGCCAGTGGCAACGATGTGTACATCGTCGTCCTGATTTGTGGGAACAGGTTCATCCGAAACAACATGGTGAACATGATGCACCACGACAACTTCGGGCTGCGCATCGGTGGGCGTAGAGACGGCGGATGCTTCTACCTCTGGCGCTACGCGCTGGGCAAAGGCATCCTTTTCGGCATCAGACATAGCTTCCCATTCAGCAGCGGTATAAGTATTGTAGATGCCACCATGCCAATGGAACACACCACCTGGACCGACTTCGGCACGAGCTGCACTGAATGCTTCGCTAAATGAAAGATTATCACTGACATTAGCTTCCTGTACAGGGACTTCGGATGCATTCTCTGCTGTGTTTTCTTCTTTATTTTCTACTTCCGGAGATTCCTCTGCATGAGCATTAGCTGCGTACATAGCACCAGCACCCATAAGGATGCCAGCTACACCACCCAATGATACAGCCTTCCATGGCTGATCTTGCTTGTTGTTTTCAACTGGCTGGTTCTTTTTCTCAATAATGGTTTCTTCGTTCATAGTAGTATGTGTTTTAGTTTTATTCTGCTGCAAAGTTATATATACTTGATATTACGGGAATAATGTTTATCCTAATCTTGTACGAAATAACATGTTTTACTTACGAAATCTATTTCTTATATTTTGTCTTGCAATAGGGACAGGCATCGTTCTGGATTATAACGTCATAATCCTGAAATCCCATGAAGTGACCGCACTTCGGACAAACATAATTACGTTGTAATCGGCTCTTCATTTCCCGCTGTTGGCGAGGTACATCTTGTGCTTTGTTGTATGCCTGTATTGTGAAGATAAGAGAAATACCTATCGCCAATGCATATAATATAATGTATATAGTATTATGTCCTAAAATGAAACTACACGCAATGGCAAGCATCGTAATGATGCCAGTAGCAGAGCGGGCAGCATTGAATTTTCGTTCTGCGACCTGCAACTCAAACTGCTCTTTGTCGTACTTCTCCCAAACACGACGGAGCGGACTAATATCCACCGTTTCGACTTTGGGCTCACATACAGCATTCCAAGGGAAGAGATAATGCGACTGACCGAGTTCCACTTTATCGCCTTCGGTGATTGTCTTCGACTCCACCGCCATCCCATTTACAAAGGTGACGTTCTGATTGTTGAGATTACGGATTTGCCATCGTCCATCAGAGAGAGAAGTTAAGGACAGGTGCTGACGACTGACATCCATTGGCACACTCCCTGCCTGACCGATGCGTTTTACCTTTCCTTCACAGGTCACCAAAAGTTGACGAGTCTGAGCATCACGTCCTATTGTGTATTCCATATTAAATGCGTGTTTGAATGACCAGTTCCTTTACAGTCTTTAGGGCTTCCCTTGACACTGACACAGAGTATGTAAAATGCTCGAAGTCGGAAAGAATGAGTTGCTGCTTAGGCACGTCTATTTGGTATATGTAGCGCATGTTGACAATGACGCTCTTGCCGATACGCATGAATTGTTTAGCATGTTCACCTAATTGAGTGGCTAATGCCTGCTCTGTGTGGCTGAGGTTCATGCAAAGGCATGCTTTCTGTTTGTAACTTGTGACGATGTACGTGTAATTGCCATCCGCCTCGAAATAGACAATCTTGGAAATTGGTACGCGTACAAGCGCGTCGCGCGAATTGAAATGAATAAGTTTATCAGATGTTTCCATAGCCAATATTATTTAAGGTATAGGCAAAGTTAGAAAGAAAAGTTGAGAAATGAAATAATGATAAGTAAAAAATGTTTGCCGCTTGTACGAAATGCCCCCCTCGCTGTATGAAATGCTTCGCACGAAACAACATACCAAAAATGTTACTATAGATGTTTCGCAAAGTCTCTATATTAAAAAACAGAAGCACCCAACCGGACGCTTCTTCATCTGCTCAGTAGTAGAGTCCATCAAACAGGGCATTTAGCTATCAGATAGCAGGCATAGCGAGTAAGCATATATACGGCTTTTTCTTCAATTTAGGATGTCTATTGCACAAAAAACATACTTTTTTATGCAGTACAGCGTGAAAAATGCATAAAATAGCCGATTTTAAATCAGGAAGAGTTGCGTAAGGCGGCGGGGGATTAGGGGACGGGGTCGTAGCCGCTGCCGCCCCAGGGATGGCAACGCAGGATGCGGCGCACAGCAAGCCAGAGGCCTCGGATTGGACCGTGCTTCTGAATGGCTTCAATGGCGTATTGGCTGCATGTGGGGGTGAAGCGGCAAGAAGGGGGCGACATGGGTGAGATGTAGCGCTGGTAGAAGCGTATGGGGGCGATGAGAAATTTAGACAATGAGAGAATGAGATATTGAGAAAAATTTTTCATTGCTTCACTTCTTTGAGTTCTTCTGCGATGCGCTGCAGAATGACTTTTATTCTCGATTCCACCGTAGGATAATCGCTGAGGCTGTTGCTCATCCAGATGAGGGCGAGGTCGATGTGGCGGTCGGCGAGGCTGTTGGTGAGGAGCTGTCGGTGGTGGCGATAGGCTTCGCGGATGAGGCGCTTCGTACGGTTGCGGTCAACGGCGTGACGGAAGTGGCGTTTGGAGACGGAGATGAGCAGTCGTACGGCCTCCCCTGATCCTCCAGCCCCCTTTAGGGGGAGAGCTTCTGCACGTTCTTTGTAAACAGCTCGCAGGGGGTAGACCGAAATTGCTCGGCTACTCCCTGCGAACAGAGTTTCTATGCTTTTCTTGCTACAGAGACGTTCGGCTTTGCGAAATGTCTCAGCCATTAGTTTCCTTGATGTAGTCGGCCAGTGCGCTGGTGATGCTGGCGTACTTGGGGGTTGGGGTTTCGAGCTGGATAGTTAGTCCGGCATCGCGTGCAGCCTTGGCGGTGTGTACTCCGAAGGTGCCGATGGCGATTTCCTTCTGCTCGAAGTTGGGGAAGTTCTTCATGAGGGCTGAAATGCCGCTGGGGCTGAAGAAGATGAGCATATCGTAGTCGAAAGCTTCGTCCTGCTGAAAGTCGTTGCTGACGGTGCGATACATCACGCCCTCGGTGAATTGCAGTTTCTTGCTTTCCATCAGTTTCTGTACCTCGTCGCTGTGGATATCGCTCACGGGGATGAAGTAGCGTTCGTTTTTGTGCTTCATCATTGTGGGCACGAGATCGTCGAGCTTGCCAGTGGTGCCGAAGAATACCTTGCGCTTGCGGTATTGCACGTATTTCTGGATGTAGAGGGCTACGGTTTCAGTGATGCAGAAATACTTCATATCTTCTGGGATGCTGATGTGCATCTCCTTGCAGAGGTTGAAGAAATGATCGATGGCGTGACGCGAGGTGAATATTACTGCAGTGTGTTCGAGCACGCTGACTTTCTGTGCACGGAACTCGCGTGGTGTCAGGCTTTCCACTTTTATGAATGGACGGAAAACTATTTCTACACCATATTTCTTCTCGATATCAAAATATGGAGATTTGTCGGATGATGGCTTTGGTTGTGATACCAGAATCTTCTTTACCATTATTGTACTAATGTCCTAATATTTTACTATCAAAATTTCTGTTACAATTGCCAATAGCTTCCAGAGAGCCAGTAATGGCATAATTTCCAGAGCGCAAAGGTACGCAAAAAGATGGAATAAGCAATAGCTTTTAGGGAAAAAGATACGAAAGGTCTTGAAAGTGAGTAGAATTTTAATAATTAGCAGTATAAACAGGAAAATTGTGATAGATTTTTCGAATGGAAGACCGAAATATACGAATATGAGCAGGAAAGGATAAAACGCCAGAGCTTCGATGGAAATGAGGTATGAAGTGGTGTCTTTCCAGATTTTTTGTTGAGATTTCGGAAAAAATATCCAGTTCACATAGTTTGTTGTCACTCGTCGCACAATGAACATCAGCAGGAAGCTGACAAAATAGATTGACAGCAGAAGATGCGGGGAGATGATGTGCTGGGAAATGTTGAACCGGCCTTGCGAGTATGCCATCATGGCTACTGCACCCATCACGCTCAGCACTACCACCATGAGCATTCGCGATTGCGACTCTATGCTTGTCTCGACGGCGAATAGTCCTGAATGCTCGCGTGGCTGAGCCATGAAGTCGCGAGTCTGTTGCTTGAGTTGCAGGCGTGTGTTGTTGAAGGAATAGATGAGAAGGATGGTGCAGAGGACGAGGGTGATGCCTACAAGGTCGTCGCGCCAAAGGTTGTAGGGCAGGGGATTGGCAGTGATGCCGAACAGGCGATTTGGCAGTTCGTTGTGGATAAACGGATTGTCGCTGAAGAAGCCTGAATACCATTCCGTCTTTTCCATCAGCGTATCGGTACTCGTCTCCATCGTGTCCAAAACCATTATCTCCTCCATCTTCTCACTTTTTTCTCCGCTTCGCTATGAAAGCGCTTCGCGATTACTCACTTCTCACTAAATCTTTGCAAACCGACGCACGCTTTCGTCTATCAGAGGTGTAGTGAAAACCTTGTCAACGGCCTCCTCGGCAGTAGTTGCCACGCACCATATGTCGCGATGTTCTGGGCGCATGAAGTTTTCCTCCATAGAACGCTCCAGGTGGTGGAGCAGGTGGTCGTAGTATCCATCTACATTAAGGATGATGATGGGCTTTAAATAGACACCGAGTTGCTTGAGGGTGATGACCTCGAACAGTTCGTCGAGAGTGCCGCAGCCGCCAGGCAGCACAATGGCAGCATCCGTCATGTCGTTGATGGTCTGCTTGCGGTTTTCCATATCCGGTGTCTCGATGATTTTGGTGAGACTGGTGTAGTGCCAGTTCTGTTCCACCATGAACGAAGGAATCACGCCTATGACCTTTCCGCCAGCCTCAAGACCAGCATCGCTGGCTGCTCGCATAAGTCCCATGTTGCCGGCTCCGTTCACCTGTGTGATGCCACGTTCGGCAAGCAGGCGTCCCAGTTGGGCTGCCACTTCGTAGTAAACGGGCTTTATCTTCGTGCTCGAAGCGCAGTAGATGGCTACGCTCTTGATATCGTTGAGTATCATAGTGCGAAGGCTTCCTTGATACGTTCTACGTAGTCGAGTTTCTCCCATGTGAATAGCTCCACCTCCAGAGACTTTGTCTCGTTGTAGAGAGAGGTGTAGGTCTTCTTCACAGTCTGCGGCTCGCGACCCATGTGCCCGTAAGCTGCAGTCTCCTCATAGATGGGGTTGCGCAGCTTCAGTCGCTGCTCGATGGCGTATGGACGCAAGTCAAACAACTGTTGTATCTTCTTGGCAATCTCGCCGTCGGTCATGTTCACATGGCTGCGACCGTAGGTGTCCACAAAGATGCTCACAGGCTCTGCCACACCGATGGCATAAGAGATTTGAACCAGCATTTCGTCGGCTACACCTGCTGCCACCATGTTCTTGGCAATGTGGCGTGCTGCGTATGCTGCCGAACGGTCCACCTTCGAGGGGTCTTTGCCTGAGAAAGCACCACCACCGTGTGCTCCCTTGCCTCCGTAGGTGTCCACGATAATCTTACGACCAGTGAGACCGGTATCGCCGTGAGGACCTCCAATGACGAACTTGCCAGTGGGGTTCACATGATAGGTTATCTGGTCGTTAAAGAGGCTGAGCACCTGCTGGCTCTTGATGGTTTCCTTTACACGCGGAATAAGGATATTGATGACATCCTCGCGGATTTTCTGCTGCATAGTTGCATCGTCGGCAAACTCGTCGTGCTGGGTGCTGACTACGATGGTATCAATACGCTGGGGACGGTTCTGGTCGTCGTACTCTATTGTGACCTGACTCTTGGCATCTGGACGCAGGTAGGTCATAACCTTACCTTCGCGACGGATGTCTGCCAACACACGCAAGAGGCGATGGGCAAGGTCGAGCGAGAGAGGCATGTAGTTCTCCGTCTCGTTCGTCGCATAGCCGAACATCATACCTTGGTCGCCGGCTCCCTGATTCTCGCGGTCTTCGCGGTCAACGCCTCGATTGATGTCGTCGCTCTGCTCGTGGATTGCAGACAGCACACCACAACTGTTGCCTTCGAACATATATTCGCTCTTGGTGTAGCCAATGCGGTTGATAACCTCACGGGCAATGCGCTGAAGGTCAACGTATGCCTTTGACTTAACCTCACCTGCCATTATCACCTGACCGGTTGTTACGAGCGTCTCGCAGGCAACCTTCGATTCTGGGTCGAAAGCCAACAGTTTGTCAAGTACGGCATCGGAAATCTGATCGGCCACCTTATCGGGATGACCCTCGGAAACTGATTCTGACGTAAATAAATAACCCATACTTAAAGTTTAAGGTTTATAATTTATAGTTCTTTATCCGTAGGACAAAGATGGGCTATTATTGTGCTTGGTGGGAATGCGTGACAACACATAGCGGTCGTCCTTTTTAGCATTTTTTATTGTGGTTGCAAGCAGCCCAAATCTGTCCACATTCTTTATGTTCTCGTGCAAAGCCTTTCGTAATACTGAAAAACGGAAGCCGATTGCTCGCCCTCCGTTTTCAGTACCCAGAGCCGGGGTCGAACCGGCACGGGTTGCCCCACTGGTGTTTGAGACCAGCGCGTCTACCGATTCCGCCATCTGGGCTTTGCGGCTGCAAAGGTACTGCAAATTGAGTGAATAACCAAATTTTTATTTGAGTTTTTCCGAAATGCAGCCTAATTTGGAGGTTCGAAGAGACTCAAAGGTACGAAAACCGTAGGTTAATGTTAGTGCAACCTCTCCTCCATACCTATAATAATCTACACACGCGCGTACATGAGAAAACAGTAAATATTAGCAAAAATATAAAATAATTGATAAAATATTTGGTGAAATATAAAGTAATTGATAATTTTGCATCAGAAAATTGATAAAGATATCAAATTTGTGATGGACGCAAGAGAAAAACTGAAGACTCTCATTCGTGAGTACGGTGGCACACAAAAGGTGTTTGCCTCGATGATAGGTACTACTCAGCCTACCATTGCCAACTGGATGGCACAGAACCAGATTCCAGAAGGAGGTATTGCAAAAATATGCCGTGCACTGCCCGAAGTATCGTTCGATTGGCTTACTGGCAATGAAGACATGCCTCGTCGCGGTTATCAGGATGAGCCTGCAGTTAATGCTACACCATTAGTGGGACAGCCGTTCTACAGCTGTATGCCAGCTAGCGCAGGACAGTTGATAATGGGCGATGATAATGTAACTACAGAACGTATCCATATTCCTGGAGTACGTGCGACATCCTTTTTCCCTATTATGGGAAACTCGATGGATCCAACAATACAGAGTGGTGATATCGTTGGCATTCGCCGATTAGAGAATTTGGCATATATGCGTCCCAATGATATTTATCTTATATTCACACGCGACAGTGAGCGTATGGTAAAGCGCATAAAGAACATTAATTCTAACGACCCCTATCTTACTCTCTATAGCGATAATCCCTCCTACGAGCCTTTCAAAATATTGAAGGAACAGATTGTTGTTGTAAGTAAGGTTGTTTGTCTCATACGTAACCTCGAATAACTTTAAAACGCATCATACTATGGAAAAGCTCATCAGACTAATGGCTAACGGCCGTACTATTAGCGAACAAACCAATATGGTTGAACGCGTAAGTGAAATGGTAGAATTCGCCGGTGTAACTATGGCTTGCATCATTGTCCTCATGGCAATGACCATATTCTAAAATACTAAGGTTTTATTTTGCATTTTGCTCGCTTAATCGTATCTTTAACCTTCGGTTTAAAATACTCACGCTCGGAAAACTACAAACAAGTTTGCGTTTTTGCTCGCTTAATCGTATCTTTGTGGTCGTAAACTGCACTGATATGAAACAACGTATTCTGTTGCTCCTGCGTTTCTATGCGCTAAGCATCGTACTATTCATAGTGGCGAAGGTGGTGTTTATGATGGCAAACTATGCCAGCCACCCATTTGGTATATCAGATGTCTATGATGTGCTTCGTCACGGTCTAACCCTCGACCTTTCTACAGCTCTTTATTTTCTAGTAGTACCCTACATCCTGACCATTGTCAGTATATGGTACACTGGAAACGTGCTTCGTTGGGTGTATTATCTGTGGAGTATTATTACAGGTGCAGCCTTCGCTTTGGCGTTCGCCGCAGATACTGCTCTTTATCCTCATTGGGGATTCAAGCTCGATGCATCGTGTCTTCAGTATTTAGCATCTCCTGCAGAGGCGGCTGCCAGTGTTCCCACCATACAGTTGGTGTTGGGGCTAATGGGTTTAATTGTACTAATCGCTTTAATGGGGTGGGCTTACTGCAAACAGTATAAGCCGCTGAAGAAACTGCGCAAACGCTGGTCGTACGGTATATTTGCCATAGTTGCTCTGCCTCTAATATTCATTGGCATAAGAGGAGGTGTTGACGAATCAACTACAAATATAGGACAGGCTTATTATTCGCAGACGTCATTCCTCAACCATTCAGCCGTAAACCCTGTTTTCAGTTTCCTTTCGTCGTTTGAGACTACAGTTCGTACGGATGTCCGTTATCACTTCTTCGAACAGGCGGAGTGTGATTCCTTACTCTTGGGTTGTTACGATACGCTTTCTGTCGAACCAGATACTTTGCTTCGAACACAACGCCCCAACATAGTACTCGTTATGCTCGAAAGTGCAAGCTGTCAGTTTACGAAAGCTGGTGGACGAGATTACATAATGCCGAAATTCAACGGTCTTTGTGACAAAGGTATATATTTCTCGCAGAGCTATGCCAATTCGTTCCGTACAGACCGTGCTACGGTAAGTATTTGGGGTGGTTATCCATCCTTCCCCACTATGTCTTTGCAGAAGGACCTCTCAAAGAACCAGCATTTGCCTGGAATAGCTCGTACGCTGGTTGACGCAGGTTATGATACACGCTATTTCTATGGTGGTGACATTAATTTCACTAAGAAGAAAAGCTATCTCGTAAATGCAGGTTTCGACCGCTTCACATGGAAAAAGGACTTCTCCATCTCGGCTCAACGTTCTGCTAAATGGGGAGTATGTGACAGTATAGTGTTCGACCGTATTCTACAGGAGATTTCCGCCTGGAATAAAAATGATAAAACGCCCCATCTCATCGGTTATAATACACTTTCCAGCCATCAACCGTGGGATGTTCCTATACATGTTCTCGAAGATCCTGTGGAGAATGCCTTCCATTATCTCGACAAATGTATAGGAGAATTTATCGAACGCCTGCAACAGATGCCGCAGTGGGATAACACACTCGTTATCTTCATTCCAGATCATGGAATCGGATATTACGGAATGGAGGAGACTTCCGCTATCCGTATGCAGGTTCCAATATTGTGGATTGGAGGTGCTGTTCGTCAGCCTCGTGATATTTCGGTTCTCTGCAACCAAAGTGATATGGCTGCCACGTTGTTCGGACAAATGGGACTTCCGCATGGACATTTCCGCTGGAGTCGCGATGTTCTGTCGAAGAGTTATACACGTCCTTTTGCATATCATACATTCAACAATGGGTTCTCGATAGTCGATTCTACAGGACTGTTTGTGTACGACCTTACTGCCAATCATCCACTGCTTGAGGATAACGAGCGTCTTTTGCGCCTCGGAAAGGCTCTATTGCAAGCTACAAGCGACGATTTGTCCAACTTATAACTTAAGTTTTCGTACCTTTGAGTCTACTTTGTAGGCTCGAAGATAGGCTGCACCTAGGAAAAAGCCAAATTAATTTGGTTTTTCACTCGGTTTGCACTATCTTTGTCGCGCAAAAATTAACCATAAAACGAAATGGCAAAAGAATACAACTTCAGAGAGATTGAAAAGAAGTGGCACAAACAATGGGCAGAAAAGCAGACTTATCGTGTCACAGAGGATAAGAACAGAAAGAAATACTATGTGCTGAACATGTTCCCTTACCCCAGTGGTGCAGGACTGCATGTGGGACATCCTTTGGGCTACATAGCCAGTGATATTTATGCACGATACAAGCGCTTGCAAGGCTTTAATGTTCTGAACCCCATGGGCTACGATGCCTATGGTCTTCCTGCCGAGCAGTATGCTATAAAGACCGGTCAGCATCCTGAGAAGACTACATTTCAGAATATTGACCGCTATCGCGAACAATTGGATAAGATAGGTTTCAGTTTCGACTGGGACCGCGAGGTACGTACTTGTACACCTGATTATTACAAGTGGACACAGTGGGCGTTCCAGAAGATGTTCAATAGTTATTTCGATGAGGAACTGCAAAAGGCACAGCCTATAGAAAAGCTCATAGAAAAATTCAAGGCAGAAGGAACCTGGCCTGCCGACGAAAAGGAACAAAGCGACCTGCTTATGCAGCATCGTATTGCTTACCTGGGAGAGACTATGGTTAACTGGTGTCCGGCATTGGGTACTGTGTTGGCAAATGACGAAGTGGTGAACGGAGTCAGCGAGCGTGGTGGTTATCCGGTGGAGCAGAAGAAGATGCGTCAATGGTGTTTACGTGTTAGTGCTTACAGCCAGCGTCTGCTCGACGGACTGGAGACTATTCAGTGGAGCGAGAGCATAAAGGAGACCCAGAAGAACTGGATAGGTCGTTCAGAAGGTACTGAGGTACAGATTAAGGTTGCTGACCAAGATGTTGACTTCACCATCTTCACGACACGTGCCGATACAATGTTCGGTGTAACGTTCTTCGTTCTGGCTCCCGAAAGCGAACTGGTGGATATGGTTACTACTCCCGACCAGCGCAAGGCTGTTGATGAATACATCAAATATGTGAAAGGTCGTACGGAACGTGAGCGTATGATAGACCATACCGTTACTGGTGTGTTCTCAGGTGCTTATGGTATCAACCCCATCACCGGTGATAAGTGCCCCATATATGTAGCAGAGTATGTATTGGCAGGTTATGGTACTGGTGCAATTATGGCTGTGCCAGCTCACGATAGTCGTGACTATGCCTTTGCCAAACATTTCGATTTGCCCATCATTCCATTGGTAGAGGGTGCAGATGTTAGCGAGGAAAGCTATGATGCCAAAGAAGGTGTCGTTATGAATTCTCCCATTAGCGAGGACAAAAGCGTTTCTTACGAAGGCGAACGCCTGATATTGAACGGTCTTACTATCAAGGAGGCTATTGCTGAAACAAAGCGCTTCGTAAAGGCGCACAACTTAGGTCGTGTGAAGGTAAACTATCGTCTGCGCGATGCTATCTTCAGTCGTCAGCGTTATTGGGGCGAGCCTTTCCCAGTATATTACAAAAATGGTATTCCACAGATGATTCCAGAGGAGTGCCTGCCCATAAAACTGCCTCAGGTGGATAAGTTCCTGCCTACTGAAACAGGTGAACCTCCATTGGGCAATGCTACCAAGTGGGCTTGGGATACCAAGACAAACAGCGTGGTTGATTGTTCTACAATCGACAATCAAACGGTATTCCCCATTGAACTTTACACAATGCCTGGCTTTGCCGGTTCCAGCGCTTACTATCTGCGTTATATGGATCCACACAACGATGAGGCTTTGGTGAGCGATGAAGCTGCATCATATTGGCAGAATGTGGACCTCTATGTAGGTGGTAGCGAACATGCTACAGGTCATTTGATTTACAGCCGATTCTGGAATAAGTTCCTCTTTGACTTGGGTGTCAGCAAGAAGGAAGAACCCTTCCAAAAGTTGATAAATCAGGGTATGATTCAGGGTTGGTCAAGTTTCGTATATCGCTTGAGAAATACCAACAAATTTGTCAGTTTCGACCTTCTTGACGAGCAGTACGACGATGCCAAGAAGAAGAGCCTGTACTACTATCAGGGCGTAGAGGCAGACCCAGTTTATGCCGACATAAGCATGGTTAACGGTAATGTTCTGGATGTTGAGAAAATCCGTGAGTGGACACCAGAGTTCCGCGAGGGAGAGTTCATCCTCAACCAGAATGGTCAGTACATCGTTAATCAGGCTATCGAGAAGATGTCGAAGTCGAAGTACAATGTTGTGAACCCCGATGACATCTGCGAAAACTATGGTGCCGATACATTACGTCTGTACGAAATGTTCCTTGGTCCCATTGAACAGTCGAAACCTTGGGACGTAGCTGGTATTGATGGTTGTTTCCGTTTTCTGAAGAAGTTCTGGACCCTTTATTGGAACAAGGATGGTAGCTTGGCAGCCGACGACAGCGAGCCAACGGCTGATAACATGAAATCGCTGCATAAGCTCATAAAGAAAGTATCGGAGGATATAGAAGTGTTCAGCTACAATACTTCGATTCCTGCCTTTATGGTAGCCACAACAGAGTTGACGAATCAGAAGTGCCGCAGCCGTAAGGTTTTGGAGCAGTTGGTAGTGCTCATTGCTCCGTTCTGCCCACATATCGCAGAAGAATTGTGGGAGGCTCTGGGTAATAAGACATCTGTCTGCGACGCCCAGTGGCCTTCGTTCGACGAGAAATATCTGGTAGAGTCAACAGTGAAGATGCCTGTGCAGTTCAATGGTAAGGTGCGTTTCACTCTGGAACTTCCTGCCGATATGTCTAAGGAAGACGTTGAAAAGACAGCACTCAGCGCTCCCGATGCTGCTAAATATCTGGAAGGACAGCAGGTCGTTAAGACTGTTGTGGTACCAGGACGCATTATAAACATCGTTATTAAACCTCTCTAATACTATGGCACAGAAATCATCAAAAATCCTACGCAGGGCTTGGGAATTCTCAAAGGATTTCCTTTACCTCAACCTCGGTATGGCTATATATATGGCCGGGTGGACAGTGTTCTTGCTTCCCTACCACATTCCCACCGGCGGATGGGTAGGTGCGTGCTCAATTCTCTACTATGCCACGGGATTCCCGATGAGTTATGCCGTGCTGATAGGAAATGGTATCCTGCTCTCCATTGCTCTATGGCAATTAGGGTGGAAATTTACCGTAAAGACGGGATATGCCGTAATCTCGATGGTGTTCTTCCTTGAGATAGGACAACGTATTATGACTGGTGACGATGGGCAGTTCATCCAGATATTAGGTCCCAACGAATCTACTATGGCCTGTGTTCTGGGTGCTCTCATCAACGGCTTGGGCGTTGGACTTTGCTTCCTTTCCGGAGGTGTTACCGGTGGTTGGGATATTGTGGCAGCCATTGTGAACAAATACAAGCCCATCTCGTTCGGTCGTGTGCTGCTCTACCTCGACCTTACTGTAATCGGATGCAGCTATTTTATTTTCAAGACGAAATACCCAGACGATGCATGGCACATGGTGGTATTCGGTTATGTGACTCTCTTCGTTTACACTTATGCAGCCGATATGCTTATCAACTCTGCCAAGCAGGATGTACAGCTCATCATCATGACTACTAAGGGCGAATTGCTGGCTCGCATAATACGCGAACGTACTGGTCACACTATGACGCAGATAAACGGTGAAGGTTGCTACAGTCACGCTCCCATAAACGTGATGCTGCTGATGGTGCATCGTCACGAACAGATAAGCGTGTTGCGAACGATTCAGGATGTTGACCCTGCCGCATTCGTATCGTCGAGTCGTGTTGAGGGTGTTTATGGACTTGGTTTCAATAGAATTAAATGATTTAGATTAAAGAATTTAAATTAGGAGAAACTGTGATGATAAAGGAACTGATATTCTCTTACTTTAAGATACTCATTGGCCTTATTGTTTTTTCAATAGGCTACACCTGTTTTATGCTGCCATATCAGATAATGAGTGGTGGTGTGGCAGGTATTTCTGCTCTTATATACTATGCCACAGGTTTCCATGCCAGCTACTCGTTCTTAATCATCAACGTGGTACTGATACTGATGGCTTGGTATACGTTGGGATGGCGATTCTGTGTCCGTACCATCATAGCCACTGTGGTTGTATCCTTCATGATTGACTACATACAGGCTATGCTAACGGTTGTAGGACCTGACGGCAAGGAACAAATGACGCAGTTACTTGGCAATCAAATGTTCATGGCTTGTGTTATTGGTGCGATGATTGAAGGACTCGGATTAGCGATAGTATTCTTGGCTGGCGGTTCTACCGGAGGCACAGACATTGTGGCTTTGACGGTGAATAAGTATCGCAACATTTCACTTGGTCGAGCCATGCTGTTTGTGGATATTTTCGTAGTAGGAATGTCTTACTTCATATTCCGCGACATTCAGCGATTGGTGGCTTGCTACACAACTCTGTTCATTTCCATCACCACCATCGATTATGTGGTAAACGGTGTGCGACAGAGTGTTCAGTTTACCATCATTTCCACTAAGTATGCCGAGATAGCACAAGCCATATGCGATAAGGTTGACAGAGGTGTTACCATACTTCATGGCGAGGGTTGGTACAGCAAGGAACCTCGAAGTGTGCTGCTGATCATGGCAAGGAGACAGGAAAGCCGACTTATATTCCAACTCATTCGAATTATAGACCCAAAAGCCTTTGTCACGATGAGCAATGTAGAAGGCGTGTTTGGTGAAGGTTTCGATAAGATTAAAAAAGGATGAAACAACTTGTAATGGCAACCAACAACGAGCATAAGCTCCGCGAAATCCGACAGATACTTGCCGGAAGGTTTGAGGTGCGTGGTCTGGCAGATATCGGTTGCCATGAAGATATTCCCGAGACGGCCGACACACTTGAGGGTAATGCTTTGCAGAAAGCACGATACGTTCACGACAACTATGGCATGGACTGCTTTGCTGATGATACAGGTCTCGAGGTTGATGCTCTTAATGGTGCACCTGGCATATATACTGCCCGCTTTGGTCACATGAACGGATATGGTGAAAGTCACGATTCCGATGCCAACATCCGCTGTCTGCTCGATAAGCTTAAGGACAAGGAGAATCGGAGTGCACGTTTCCGCACTGTTATAGCCCTTATCCAAGAAGGCAAGGAGCATTTGTTCGAGGGCATAGTGGAAGGTGAGATTCTGAAGGAAAAGACAGGAACCGACGGCTTTGGCTACGATCCTATATTTGCCCCTGTTGAGGCAGGTGTCAGTTTCGCTGAGATGGGACCGGAGGAGAAAAACCGTATAAGTCATCGCGGTCGTGCCACTCAGAAGTTGGCAGCCTTCCTGAAACTTCTTGTCATGATATTCACGTTTGCCCTTCCTTCTTCTCTTTTTGCACAGAAGATAGGCGAGTGGCAAGTATATCCCTCTTATTGTATTGCAAAGAAGACTGTAAGTTTTGGCAGTTCAGTATATGTCCTGACAATTGCTCAGGAAAGAGTAGTTATAGACCCTTCGCAGACTTATAATCTGATGCGATACGATGCTGAGGACACCTCTGTGAAGACATACAACAGTCTGGAAAATCTCAACGACCAACAGATTTCGCATATTGCATACAGTGCAGACGTAAAGCGCCTGATAATTGTATATAAAAATGGTAATATAGATTTGCTGGATGCCGAGGACAAGGTGCAGAACATCGCCAGTCTGAAGGAGAGCACCATCAGCAACCGTCAGGTCAACAATGTCACAGTCAGCGGAAATACAGCATATCTTGCTACAGGATTTGGCTACATAACAGTGAATATGGCTGAAGGCATCATCATGGATACTTACAGGTTGGGAATAGATGTTAGTGCCATTGCAGTCCTCAACGATAAAATCTATCTTGGTTCCAAGTCAGGTCTCTACGAGTCAACATCGGAGAACTTGCATGTTCTTAGTAATTGGAAACAGCTATCGACCTTTGGTTCTTATGACAAGTTGATTTCGTTCGATGATAACGTATATATGATGAATGCGAGCGGAGTCTATCGTCTAAGGTTTGAGAACAATCCGTTCGACTTTGAATTGCTCTATTCGAACAACCAATGCCGTTTCCTTACCGTTGCCAATAACCAGATGATATTTGGTAATGGACAAAAGATTTTCGTGTATTCCGATGCCACACATTCTCAGACATTCGATATGGAGAACAACTGGAACGATTTGTCGTATGCCGGTGGCTTATTCTGGGCATGTGAAGGAGATGAGGGATTGAAGGGATATAAGTTATCATCCGATGGATTCACACAAAAAGTCGGAAGCATTAAACCTAACAGTCCCGTTCGTTCCTTGGCTTATCGTGTACGATATGTTGGTGACCGTCTGCTTGTGAGTGGTGGCGTTAATACATATCTTGAATTATTCAATCCTGCAACGGCAATGTACTATGAGGATGGTGAATGGACTAATTTCGATGAGGAAGGTCCTGCAACGCAATATCCGAATCTAAACCATTGGAATACTACCCATGTTGTGCAAGACCCCAATGATCCTACGCATCATTTTGCGAGCCCCTATCGTACTGGACTTTACGAGTATCGCAATGGTAAGTTCGTGGGTTTATATAATTCTGAAAACAGTCCTTTGCGGCAGATTGGGAATTATGGTTTGAACTATGTTGGCTGTGCAGGTTTGCAATATGATGAAAGTGGAAATTTATGGATAATGAACCAAACGACCGATACCATCATTCGTATTATCCAGCCTTCAGGTCGTTGGCTCTCATTATACTATGATGAAATAAAAAAAACGCCGACTCCAGAGGATTTCCTCTTCACTACCAGTGGTGTTAATTTCTTGGTCAGTCGCCGTATGTCTGGTCGTGGAATATTTGGTTTCCACACAAATGGAACTCTTAATACCGTTCGCGACGACCGTCATGTTCTGCGAACTACAATAACAAATCAGGACGGGACTTCATACACTCCCGACGAGTTCTATAGCATTGCTGAGGACATGGATGGTCGTGTGTGGTGTGGAACAATTTTAGGACTGTTTGTAATCAACGACCCGACTACATTCTTCGACAGCGATTTCAAGTTCGAGCAGATAAAGATTTCGCGTAACGACGGCAGCAACCTTGCCGACTATCTCCTTTCAGGCGTTTCCATCACAGCAATAGCAGTAGATGGTGCCAATCGCAAGTGGATAGGTACTGCCAACAACGGTTTGTACTTGGTTAGTAGCGACGGACAGGAGTTGCTTCAACATTTCGACACCGATAATTCACCCATACTTAGCAACTCCATACAGAGTATAGCCATTCATCCTACCACAGGTTGTGTTATGATAGGTACTGATGCTGGTCTGTGCAGTTACATTAGTGATGCCACAGAGGCAGAGGAAGAGTTGCGAGGAGACAGTGTGTATTCCTATCCCAACCCCGTTAGTCCGGACTATACAGGACCGATTGTTGTGCGCGGACTAACTATGGACGGTGAGGTAAAGATATGTTCCTCAACTGGTCAGTTGATTTGGAGCGGACATTCCAATGGTGGCACATTCACATGGAACGGACTTAACAAGAGCGGTCGCCGTGTTTCAAGTGGTGTATATCAGGTCATTGCCAATAATGCAGAGGGTAAGAAAGCTGTTGTTTGTCGAATAATAGTAATTAAATAAAAAGTAAATTTGGATTATTTACATGATTATCGTAATTTTGCTAGCAAATTAACCATAATAAGTACGTACTATGAGAAGAATTTTGATTATGAACGGTCCCAACCTCAATCTGTTGGGAAAGCGTGAAACAGAGATTTACGGAGTGCATGACTTCAAGAGTTATCTGGAACAGTTGCGTGAGCGTTATCCCGACGTACGCCTCGATTTCTTCCAGTCAAACATGGAAGGTGCACTCATCGATAAGCTGCATGAGGCTGGTTTTGGCAAGGTCGATGGCATCATTCTGAATGCAGGAGCCTACACCCACACCAGCGTTGCTATATTGGATGCCATCAAGGCTATCAACTGCCCAGTTGTAGAGGTTCATATTTCCAATGTCTTTGCACGTGAGGAATTCCGTCACAAGAGCATGATAAGTCCTGCATGTAAGGGAGTTGTCACTGGCTTTGGCTTAGATTCTTACCGTGTAGCTCTCGAAGGCCTGCTTGGATAACGCAATAGAGGAATACATCCGGTCTCACATAGATCCTGAAGACGACTATCTTCACCGTCTGTATCGCGACACTCAGTTGAGGTTGTCGTACGGACAGATGGCAAGTGGTCATGTTCAGGGTCGCTTGCTTAAGATGCTTACCCGGATGATACGTCCCAAGTTGGTTGTAGAACTCGGCACATTCAGCGGATATTCAGCATTGTGCCTTGCCGAGGGCTTAGAAGATGGAGCTGTGCTTCACACCTTCGAGGTGTACGACGAGCAGGAAGATTTCACCCGTCCGTGGCTCGAAGGCTCGAAATATGCCGACCGCATCCGGTTCCACATTGGCGATGCTTTGCAGTTGATTCCAGAGATGGGACTTCAGGACATTGATATGGCTTTCATCGATGCCGACAAGCGTCACTATACGGAGTTCTACGAAATGCTGTTGCCAAGAATGCGAAAGGGTGGATTCATCGTTGCCGATAATACGCTGTGGTATGGTCATGTGGTTGAAAACGAAACTCGGCAAAGCGACTTGCAGACACTTGGCATCAAGGCCTTCAACGATATGTTGGCAAAGGACCAGCGGGTAGAAAAGGTGATAGTCCCTGTTCGCGACGGACTCACCCTGATTAGGGTGAAGGATTAATTATCAATTTTCAATTATCAATTATCAATTATCAATTTTCAATTAAATAAAGGTGGATAGTACAAGACAAAACAAAGTAGCACGACTGATACAGAAGGAGCTTAGCGAGATATTTGTTGCCGACGCACGCCACATGCATGGTGTGCTGATTAGCGTCAGCCAATGTCGCATCAGTCCCGATATGAGTGTCTGCCGTGTCTATCTGAGCGTATTTCCCAGCGAACGTGCTGAGGAGATAGTCAACAATATCAGTGCCAACCAGAAGCAGGTACGTTTCGAACTTGGCAACCGTATGCGTCATCAGTTACGCATCATTCCTGAGTTGAAATTCTTCATCGACGACTCTCTCGACTATGCCAAGCATATCGATGAGTTGCTGGATAAAGTTTAAGAGTTTAAAGGGTTTAAGGGGTTAAGGTGAATTACAGGGCTTTCATAGCTTGGCGTTACCTTTTTTCGAAGAAAAGTCACCACGCCATTAACATCATCTCGGGCATATCGGCCTGTGGTGTAGCTATTGCCACGTTGGCAATGGTGTGCACCTTGAGTGTGTTCAATGGTTTTCAGAGTCTGGTGGCAGACCTCTTCACCGACTTCGATCCAGAGTTGAAAGTCACCCTTGCCGAGGGACGCACGCTGAAAGCCAATGACCCTGCCGTAGCCCAACTTCGTAACCATCCCGATGTGGAGGTAGTGACACTCTCACTCGAGGATCAGGCAATGGTGGTGCGCGACGGACATCAGGTGGTGGTAACGATAAAGGGTGTTGACGATACATACAGTCAACAGATGAATCTTCCTCATCTCCTCTATCCTCAGACAGAGGAAACCGAACTCCCATTGCACGCCGATGTCCTGGAATATGCCATACCCGGCATCCAGTTGGCTATGCAATTGGGTTTGCGTCCCGATTTCGACCCTTCGCTCCTCATCTATGCCCCCAAACGTGGCGAACGGGTGAATATGGCTAATCCCATGGGCAGTTTCTCGGTCGATGAACTCATGAGCTCTGGTCATGTCTTTCAGGTGAAGCAGTCGAAATACGATGCCAACTACATCATCACCTCGCTTGCTTTTGCCCAGCGCCTGTTCGACCGCGAGAACAAGATTTCCCAGATTGAACTGCGACTGCGTCAGGGAGCTGGCATCAGGAGTGTTAAGCGCGATATTGCCCGTCAGCTCGGACCTCGTTTTGTGGTTCAGGACCGCTACGAGCAGCAGAGCGATGTGTTCCGTATCATGCGCATCGAAAAACTCATAGCCTACCTCTTCCTTACATTCATACTGCTTGTTGCCAGTTTCAATATTGTGGGTTCGCTCTCCATGCTTATGATTGACAAGCGAGCCGACATTCAGACGCTGCGCAATCTTGGAGCCACGCCCGGCGATGTCCGTCGCCTGTTTGTTCTCGAAGGCAACATGATAAGTTTCTTTGGAGCCCTCATCGGCATTGTCATCGGAGTGGCTTTATGCTGGGTTCAGCAGCAATACGGAATCATCAGTATGGGACGCAGCGAGGGTTCGTTCATTGTCGAAAGCTATCCCGTCGTTGTACGTGCTTGGGACATCGTCCTCATCTTCTTTACCGTGCTGGCAGTCAGCGCACTTGTCGTATGGTATCCCGTACGTCGTCAAATCGGAAAGGACATCTTTGAGTAATGACTATCTCTCCGTTTTCCCGTCCGCTCTATGTGATGCTGAAGCCGGTGGGCGCTCGCTGCAATCTGGCTTGCGACTACTGCTACTATCTCTCCAAGCAACAGCTTTATGCCGATGAGAGGCGTCATCTGATGAGCGAACAGTTGCTCGAGGAGTTCACGCGTCAGTACATCTCTGCTCAGACCACCGACGAGGTGCTTTTCACATGGCACGGAGGCGAGGCAATGATGCGTCCGCTTTCGTTCTATCAGCACGCCGTCGAGCTTCAGAAGAAATATGCCGACGGACACATCATCTCCAACGCCCTGCAAACCAACGGCACCCTTATTACTGAGGAATGGGCACGTTTCCTCCACGATGAGCATTGGCTTGTCGGAGTCAGCATCGACGGACCGCAGGAAGTTCACGACCCCTATCGCCGCACTCCGCAGGACGAACCCACATGGGCTCGCGTTCGCAGGGGCATAGACATTCTCAATCGCTATCATGTCGAGTGGAACGCAATGGCTGTTGTCAACAACCTCAATGCCAAGCAACCCTTGGAGTTCTACCGTTTTTTCCGCGACGACCTTCAGTGCCGCTTCCTTCAGTTCACCCCCGTGGTGGATGGTGGAGAGTGGAAAGGCGAGGGTGGAGGCTTCAAAGTAGAGAGCGTGGAGTGGGGGCATTTTTTGTGCGAAATCTTCGATGAATGGGCGAAAAACGACGTTGGCGAGATGTTCGTTCAGCTCTTCGATGCCACCCTTGCCAACTGGGTGGGCGTAACTCCAGGCTTTTGCACTATGGCTCACTCTTGTGGTCATGCAGCCGTAATGGAGTGGAACGGCGATGTCTATTCCTGCGACCATTTCGTCGAGCCTCGTCACCTGTTGGGCAACATACGCGAGCACTCCCTGATAGAACTGATGTACGGCGAACAGCAGACGGCCTTCAGCCAAATAAAGCAGGGACAGTTGAGCGACGATTGCCGTCAGTGCCCCTGGCTCTTTGCCTGCAACGGCGAGTGCCCCAAGAACCGCATCCTACCGGGCCGTCGCAACTATCTGTGCGAGGGCTATCGCATGTTCTTCCGTCATGTAGCTCCTTGGATGGACGAAGCTGCTCGTCAATTCTCAACGAACAGCTAAGGCTTCACGCAGCGTATCATCGCATGACTGCCGTCTGCCATAGTAGTGGCAAAGAGGTATGTATCGCCCCCTTCTGCCAGTTTTAGCTGTCGGCGCAGACTCGCCACGTTGGTGGGGAAGTTGCGGATGGTAAGGTTCGCTTGTCGTAGGTCGCCTATCAGTTCCTTCAAACCCTTTTTCGAGAAATCACTCATGCCCGTCACCTTGAACCGTCGTCCAGGGAAGTGGGGGATGAGGCTTTCGCTCACGAAAAGGTTGCTCTGTGGGTGCAGTTTCTCCACAGGGTACCGCTCTGTCAGTACATCCTGCACTCCAGCCTTCAGCACCGATGAATTGGGCTCATAGAGAAAATGAAAGAATGAAAAATTGAAAGAATGAAAAAATGAAAAATCCTTTTGCCTTTTGCCATTTGCCATTCGCCAGACGACAATCTCGTCGTCGCTGTCCAGATTCACGCAATGGATAGTGGGTTCTGTCGAATGCCCCTTCGTCATCACGAACAGCAGTTCCTTGCATTCTCCGCGAACACTCACAACATGCACCTCGCAGACGTTGTGCAACTGTCGCAGAGCCTCGCTGATATCCAGCATGGGCGACAGCTTCACCATCACCATTTTGCTGTTTGCCAGCAGCTCGTCCTGCATCTCCAGCACATTCGGCGTGCAGTCGTCTATTCCCACCGTCTTCCTTCCTGCCCCGTCCCTCCTCGCCGGATCAACATATATAAATTGATAATTGACAATGGATAATGGAAAATTATCTGCGCATATTCGAAGTGCTGTACTTCTCATTTTCTCAATGAGCATAGTCATGTTGTGTTCCGCGAGCCGGCGCAGTTCGGGCAGAATCTCCACATATACAGCCTCGTCGAACAAAGGAGCCATCGCCGCGAAATCCACTCCCAAGCCCCCCGTCAGGTCCACCATCCTCTGTCGCTCCCCCTCTGGCAACAGTCGTTCCACCACCTGTCGCTTGTAGTCAGCAGTCTGTTCGCTCGAACATTGCTCCATCGACAGCCTTGCAGGATACCACAGCCCCTCCGTTGCAGCCCATCGCGGCAACTTATGCCGAGCCAGTTGCCAGCCCTCAATCTGCTGCAGACACCACTTCAGGTCCACGCCCTCCGGTGCTCGCTTCAGAGCCAGCCGCCTGACATCCTCCTCCCTATACTTCGCTATGTATTCCTCGTTCGTCATTCTTTTTGCAAAGATACGATTAAGCGAGCGAAATGCCAAATTTTTTAGCATTTCCGAGTGTCAGTATCTTAGACCGAAGGTCAGAGATACGATTAAGTGAGCGAAATGCCAAATTTTCCCCCAAAAAGCTCCCCGTCTTGTGGGCATAAGACCTAGGTCTTGTTGCCATAAGACCTGCGTCTTATCGATATAAGACGGTAGGGCTTTCAATTCTGCCAATCCAACTGCCAATTTGACTGCCGCTTCAACGCTTCAACACTTCAACGCTTCAACATAAGCGTTTTTGTGTTACAACATAAAAGGAGAAAACAACTTTATTATATATATAATATATATATATTATATATATAATAAAAATTTTCATTTAACTATTTGTTGTAGCGAATCTGTTCATTTTCCAAATGTTGAAGTGTTGAAGTGTTGAAGTGTTGTTTTGACCTTATCTAAAAACTTTTTCGTATCTTAGCAGCTGAAAAACAGTTATAGAGAGTTAGTTCGCGCTATAGAAATATAAAATATATAGGATATGGAAGCAATCACCTTTAGTCCGGCACAGGTGCATGTGTTCAACCTCGTGTCGCATATAAAGTCAGATTTAGGGTTGGATAAACTCAGAGCCCAGCTTGCAGCATTCTATGCCAAGCAAATAGACAATGAGATGGATGCTCTTTGGGAGAGTGGTCAATTCGATGAGAAACGAATGAAAGAACTTCGTGGCTCCCATTTCCGTACTCCCTACAACAACTGAACCTTGTTACGCTCGATGAGTTTATGGAAACAAGACTCGTCAGGTAAAACGCAAGAAATAGTATGACGCGGCCCTTGTTATCCAGCAAGAAGGTAAAACTTACCCCCCCCACTAAGCTAAACGGCTTTTGGGGAATCCCCTTATTTTTTGAACCATACACCCTGTTTAAAACCTTTTTGGGTTGATTCCTTAAATATCATAAACTAATAATAATACCATGAAGATGACAAAAAGATTATTGATAATTGCTTTGACAATGCTAATGAGTTCGAACGCTATGGCCTCACGCCCGAGAAACGCGACATTGTGATGACAGCATAATATGATGAATGAAATGGAAAAAGGCAAGCAGCAGAAGACTATCTTTGGGAAGGTAGCAAATTACAAGAAGTTGCATGTCTATCAGAAGGCAGAGGTACTGGTTCTTCTAACAGATGTCTTCTGCAAGCGTTTCCTGCCGCCTTACGGTGACCGGCGTGTGGACCAGATGAATATGGCTGCTCGTTGTGGCAAGCAAAACATCGTGGAGGGCTGCGAGGATGGACTGACAAGCAGTAAGTTGGAAGTGAGCCTTGTGAACGTGGGCAGGTCCAGTTTCCAAGAACTGCGTGAAGACTATGAGGATTATCTGAAGAGAAACGATCTCCCCCTCTGGGATCAGAACCATCCTCGCTACGACAAGATTGTGGACTACTGCCGCAAGAATAACACTTGGAAGGGATACAAAGACCTCGCCCCCAAACTCTCTGCAGAGGAATTCTGCAACATGGCTCTCAGTCTCTGCCACATCACCGATAAGATGTTCGAAGGCTACTTGAAGCACTTAGAGAAACGTTTCATAGAGGAAGGCGGCATCAAGGAGCGCATGCATGCCGCGCGTACGGCTTATCGTGAGGGTATCGACCGGCGGCTCCGCGAATTGGAAGCTGAAAATCAACGCCTAACGGCGGAGAACGAGGCACTGAAAGAAAGGTTAGCATCGCAAGAAGAGAGCTAATGGGACTAGTCATACTAGTGGGGCTAGTAGTACTAGTGAGACTAGTAGATGGACGACGAAAAATTATTGCAGAAAATCCCTGCCATTTGTTTGTGAGTGACGGGGAATTTTTGTAGCTTTGCAGTCGGTTTCAGAAGTCTTATTGAAAATCAAAGAAATGGTATGTGACTGAGTATCTAATAAAGATATCGGGCACGTATTATGCGGCAAATGGCGACTCTGTGGCTGGTCAGAAGGACACGGAGGAGGGATATACTTTTTCGTATCATTGAGGCTTGCCTCGAAGATAGGCTGCATCTCGGAAAAAATCAAAATTATTTGTTTTTTCACTCGATTTGCACTATCTTTGTGGCGTGCTTATGAGGAGGCACGATTTTTATATACAGCGAAGCTGAGAAGAATAGGAATAGAACAAAATATAACTAATTCAATAATAAAACATTATGAAAAAACATTTACTAAAATTCAAATCGTGGCTCCTGCTACTATGCATGATAGTCGGTGCCACATCCTCGGCTCTCGCGGATGAATACGAACTTATTACCTCTACCTCAGATTTGGTAGCCGGTGATCAGTATTTATTTGTTTGTGAAGCAGACAATGCTGCAATGGGTGCAATTGGTGGTAGTAGTACAAGTATTGGCGCAAGCGTTAGTACTACAATTTCCACGAATACGATTACAGCTACATCCGACATGAATGTGATAACATTGGGTGGTGAAACTGGCGAATGGACTTTTTATACAAGCAAAGAATCAAAGTACCTTTCTTGGACAAGTGGTAATTCTTTAGCAGTAAATGGTACTGTAAATGGTAACGCTCAAAAATGGACAATATCATTTAGCGGTAATAATGCAGTTATCGCGAACAAAGGTACAACAGCTAGAAAAATACAATACAATAAAAATAGTCCACGCTTTGCATGCTATACAACTACACAAACTGCAATTCAAATATATAAAAAGAAAGCTGTTGTCACGGTAGATCCAACAATCACTTTCAACAATGGAAGTGTACGCGTAGGACAGAATCTTGATCTCAGCACCCTTTTTACAAGTAATAGCGAAGGTGAAGTAACCTATAGTATCACAGATGGTGACAGCTATGCCACTATTGCTGGAAGCACCTTAACTGGTAAGGCAGAAGGCAGCGTAACAGTGAAGGCAGAGCAGGCTGCTGCTGGCAATTATAATGCTGGTGAGGCATCAGCTACTATTACCGTAAATGCAGCTTTGGCATTAAGTTCAATTGCAATTACAACAGCTCCCACAAAGACTACATATACTGAAGGTGAGACGTTTGACCCGACAGGAATGGTAGTTACAGCCACCTATTCCGATTCTTCTACTGGAAACGTTACTGCATCTTGTACTTTCAGCCCCTCAACTGCTCTTACAACAAGCGATACGGAAATCACCGTTACATATGGTGACAAGACTACGACCTACGACATCACAGTTAATGCTATTTCTAAATATTATGTAACATGGAGTGTTAATGGTGTTGCAAATGTTGATCCCAATGGTTATATTGAAGGTGCAGCTATTGAATTCCCCGATGATCCTGATGATGTTAACGGCAAGACTTTCGTAGGTTGGGTAGCAGAGGCTATCGATGGCACAACTGACAATGCTCCTGATTTCGTGTCCTCAGCCAATATGGGCAAAAGCGACATCACATACTATGCTGTGTTTGCATACGTTGATGGAGAAAGTAATGACGAATCAATGACATTAACAGCCTCAACTGAAAATATACCTGGCAGCTATGGTTCAGCAAATACTTTCACTGAATATGAGTTAGAAGGAGTGAACTTCCAAATCCAGCAAATGTATAAGAATGGAGGAAAGCTCCAGTGGCGTGCTGCAGGCAATAGCAATGGCACAGGAACAATGTATAATAGCGAATCGTTGGATAAGATTGAGAGCATTGTCCTAACCTACAATAGCAGCGATGCCAACAAAAATTTCACACTTAAGATTGGAGATAGTGCAAATCCAACGGATGGAGAAAGTATTACTCCGTCAATTAGCGGCTCGGTATATACCTTCGACTGCTCGTCTTATGATTACGGCTACTTTGTATTAGCCAATGGTAGTAGCGCAGGTTACTTGGATGATATAACAATCAACTACACCGTTGGTTCTTCTACCATTACCGACTACTGTACAACAGTTGCAGCAGTTGCCGTTGCACGTCCTACTATTACAGTTGCAGAGAATCCATTCCTGTTCTCAACAACAGCTACTATCACTTGTGAGACAGAAGGTGCAGCTATTAAGTATAGCTACGACGAAGAGACTTGGAACGACTACTCTTCAGCTCTGACTATCACAGAGACCAAGACCATCTATGCCAAGGCTGTGAAGGATGCTAACGAGAGCACCGTGGCCTCTGTAACTGCTACAAAGAATCTAGCTACGCCTATCGTTACCGTTAGTGGTGACCTTACTGTTGACCTTAATGGTGAGACAGACGTAGAGGCAGGCACACTGACAGCAGCCGTAACATACAATGAGGCTCCTGTTGAAGGTGCTGCCGTAACTTGGAGCAGCAGCAACGTAGATGTTGCAACCATCGACGAAAACACTGGTGTTGTCACCATTAAGACTCGCGGCACTGTCACCTTCACTGCCACTTACGCAAGCAACGGCGACTATGCCGAGGCTACAGACACCAAGCAAATTATCGTTACCGACAGCAAGGCTCCCGGTAGTGCTGGTAATCCCTACACCGTAGCAGAGGCTAAGGCTGCTATTGATGCCAGCGAAGGCACTACAGACGTATATGTAGCAGGTATCGTTTCACAGGTAGATAGCTACAACAGCACATATAAGTCTATTACATATTGGATTTCTGATGACGGCACAACTACTAATCAGTTTGAGGTTTATAGCGGTAAGGGCATCGGCGGTGCAGACTTCTCAAGTGTAGCTGATATTCAGGTTGGTGATGTTGTTGTAGTCAATGGTGATATCAAGCTATACCATACTACTTATGAGTTTGACAAAAACAACCAGCTTGTTAGTCTTGTACGTAAGGTAGCAACTCCGACCTTCGATCCTGCCGCAGGCGAAGTGATAGCAGGTTCTACAGTAACTATCAGCACCACAACAGAGGACGCAACCATCTACTATACAACAAATGGTGACGAACCCACTACTGAAAGCACATCATATACTGGTCCTATTACCATTGATGCAGACAAGACGATCAAGGCTATTGCAGTAAAGGATGGTATGACCAATAGCGATGTGGCTTCAGCAAGATATACCATCATCGTTACTCCAACCATTGCCATCAGCACCAACTTAATTGAGGCTACCGCTGCTGGTGCAGACGACATTGTGGCACTTGCATACTCAAATCTCACAATCGGCGATGAGAGCGATTTCGCTGTACAGTACTGTGATAACTTAGGTGAAGAAATCGATGCTCCCAATTGGATGGAAGCTGAAGTTTCAACAGAAGATGGTGAAAATTATTCAGTATCATACACAATCGGAGAAAACACTAGCACCGAACCCCGTACTGCTTACTTCAAGGTCTATGCAATGGACGATGAAACAAATCTCGTTTATTCTGACCTTGTAACAGTCACTCAGGCCGGTATGGTAATCGACTACGTAACTCTGCCGTTTGAATATAATGGAGGAAGAGATGATATTCCCACAGGTTTGACACAATCTGGTCTCGGCACTGATTATAATAGCAGCACTGCACCTAACACACAATTGAAATTTGATGGTAGTAGTGACGAGCTTACACTGAAGATTAATGAAGCAGCAACCATATTGTCGTTCAACATTAAGGGTAATAGTTTCTCCGGTGGTACATTCAAAGTTCAGACCTCAGTTGACGGAGAGGATTATAATGATCTCGAAACTTATAAAGAACTTTCGGAATCACAGGAAACATTTGTACTAGGCGCAAACATCCGTTATATCAAATGGATTTATACAAAAAAGCAATCGGGTAACGTCGGCCTTGGCAACATCAAGGTTGAGAAGCGTATGGGTGATGCTACTGTAACATTGGCTTCTGCCTGCAACGACGGTGAAGGCAATTACTACGGCACATATAGCAACACGACTGGATTTGTAGTACCAGAGGGATTGACCGTAGCTGAAGTAGGAATTAATGCAGAAAACAAACTAATCGTAGAAGAATACGCAACAGGTGCCATTGTTCCTGCTAATACAGGTGTCATGGTATCTTCAACAACAGATGGTGCCCACGATATCGTGCTGAGTACTGGTGGAACATCAGTTCTGGGTGAGGACAACCGCCTGCGTGCTTCTGGTGCCGGAATCACAGCAGAGGCTATGGCTGCTGCTGACAGCGAATGCCTATTCTACCGCCTGACAATGCATAACGGCACGGACATAGGTTTCTGGTGGGGTGCTGCCGAAGGTGCAGCCTTCAACCTCGCTGCTAACAAGGCTTATCTGGCTGTTTCCAATGCAGTCAGTGTTAAGGGCTTCTCACTGTTCTCTGATGATGAAACTGGTATCACAGAGGTCGCAGAGAAGACAGAGGGCACAGAGAAGGTGTTTGACCTGAGCGGTCGCCGCGTAGTGAAGCCTACAAAGGGCCTGTACATAGTGAATGGTAAAAAGTACATTAAGAAGTAAAGAAAGGAGGAAATGACGATGAAAAAGACATATTTAGCACCCGAAACATTGGTAGCTCACGTTGAGCTCAACAACAGCCTCCTTGGCTCTTCAATGGTACAGAACGAAGGTTCGTTAGGTAATGAATTCAACGGAGAAGACGTCAGTTACGTGCGTCGCGAAAACGAATGGGACGTATGGACCAACGAGGAAGGCAACGCTGCCTACTACGATGAATACTACGACTACGAGGATGAATACTAATCCTCTCCCCTAAAGGGGTAACAATAACATTGAAGGCGCTATCCACTACGGATGGCGCCTTCATTTTTTCTATTACGGCAGCAGGTGTGTATTACACCGTGGCGAGGCTCATGCCGTTGATTTTGCGGTAGAGGTCGAGGGCAAAGACATCGGTCATGCCGGAGATGTAGTCGAGAACGGCGAGAACGCGTTCGTAGAAGGTCTTGGCTTTGATGTCGTACTGCGAGCTGACGCGGTTGATAAGAATCTTGGAATATGTGCGGTCGGTGTGGGTGACAGCATCCAGCATAAGGTCGAGCAGTTGGGTAATGACCTTGTGACCGGCGATTTCTATGTCAACGACCATACGGGCGTGGTAAATCTTAGCCACGGCAGTTGCCATACAACTTTGGTAGGCCTGTTTCGGTCGGTCGCTGATGTTGTCTATGAGGCTGCCTTCGAACTGACCTTGCAGGATGGCTTCCTCGTTCTCTACAAACACACGGACGCATTCTGTTTCCAGCAGTCCGATGACGATAGAGCGCAGATAGACTATTTGCTCGTTCACGTCGTCTAGCGTAGATAAACGGGTTTTGACTTCCTTTTGTTTCTTTTCATCAAAGAATGCCAGCAACATCTGGTGTGTTTCCTCTGTAGTCAGGATTTTCAGTTTGTGAGCATCCTCGATGTCCATAATCTGATAGCAGATGTCGTCGGCAGCCTCCACCAGATATACCAATGGGTAGCGGGCATAGCGTTCGCCTCCCCCTTCTGTATGCAGTTTCTTGATACCAAGTTCTTGGGCTATCTTGTGATAGTCGGCTGCCTCGCTTTGGAAGAATCCGAACTTTCCCTTCTTGCCAGCTTGGTTGCTGGGGTATGGATACTTGACGATGCTTGCCAAGGTGCTATATGTCATTACAAAACCACCTTCGCGACGTCCTATGAAGTGGTGTGTCAGCAGTCGGAAGGCATTGGCATTTCCCTCGAAATGAATCAGGTCCTGCCATTGCTCGGAAGTTAAAGAATCGCCCGTTTCATCGCAGAAATAGTCCTTGTACTTCTGTCCTTCCCCCTCGCTGAAATACGAGCCAATGGCACGCTCGCCACTATGTCCGAAGGGAGGGTTGCCGAGGTCGTGAGCCAAGCAGGCTGCGCTGACTATGCTTCCCATTTCCGTCAGGTGCGTCTTTGCCAGTTCGGGGTGACGCTCCAGCAACAGACGGCTTACGTCGTTGCCAAGACTTCGTCCAACGGAGCTGACCTCCAACGAATGTGTCAGACGGTTGTGTACGAATATGCTTCCCGGTAGGGGAAAGACCTGTGTTTTGTTTTGCAGTCGGCGGAAAGGAGCCGAGAATATCAGTCGGTCGAAATCGCGTTGGAATTCCGAACGGTCGTCTTCGCGATGCGGGGCTTTCTCTTGTCCCAGCCTTTTGTTAGATAATAGTTGTTCCCATTTCATATTGCAAAAGTACAAATTTATTTGTAATTCATAATTCGTAATTCATAATTATTTCTTACCTTTGGGCGCATTTTAGAGTAGGTCTTATGAAAATCCACATTATTAATGGTTCGCACCACGAGTTGCCACGTTATGAAACGGAGCAGTCGGCAGGTATGGACTTGCGAGCCAATCTCGACAGTCCCGTTACATTGCAACCCCTTGAACGCAAGCTCATTCCCACTGGTCTGCGTATAGCATTGCCAGTAGGATATGAGGCTCAGATACGTCCACGCAGCGGTCTTGCCCTCAAGCATGGCATTTCCTTATTGAATACCCCCGGCACCATTGATGCCGACTATCGTGGAGAGATTGGGGTTATCATGGTTAATCTTAGTCAGGAGCCCTTCGTCGTCAACGATGGTGAGCGCATTGCCCAGATGGTGATAGCGCGTCACGAGCAGGCCGAATGGGTGGCTGTGGATGTGCTTGATGCCACAGAACGTGGTGAGGGCGGTTTCGGACATACAGGACGATAAGGTGAGGAGATTCTGGGTATTTGTTCTTATGGTAGGTATGGTCGTGTCTGTTCAGGCACGGCATCGTAAGACTGTACCTCAGCCCCCTTCTCGCGTGCAGCTCTCACAGAGCGAGGCACGCAGGCTTTCCTATTTCTATCAGGAGGGTATAAAGTGCAAGCTCAACAGCCGCTTAAGTGAGGCTCACGACCTCTTCCAGCACTGTCTTTCCATAGACCCGACGAATCCCGAAGCCCTCTACGAGGCGGCTTATCTGAAATTCTATTTTGGTGAGGACAGTCTTGGCACAGAGATGTTCCGTCGTGTTGTAGAACTCGACAATAAGAACCCCCAGTATGTGCAGTCGTTGGCAGCGGCCTATCTGGCACGCAACCAGTACGACAAGGCAATCCCTGTGATAGAGCATCTGTCGCAGTTGCAGACTCGCCGTTCCGACGTTCTTTATCAGTTGGTGGAACTGTACAAGACAAACGGTCAGACCGATGATGCCATACGTGCCGTAGAAAGAATTGAAGTGCTCGAAGGCCGTTCGCTTCAGACCAGTCTTCAGCGCTATGCACTTTATCTCGATAAGGGTAAGAAACAGGAAGCCTTCGATGTGCTCGAACAGTACGAAAGGGAATCGCCCTACGACCTGCGCATTCCAATGATTCGCGGCAAGCAATACCTTCAGCACGGAGATTCGGAAGCGGCATTGCGTTGTTTCGAGAATGTCCGTCGGATTGACCCTCAGAACGAGGATTTGCCGCTGGCAATGATGGAGTATTACGCTCAAACAGGGCATCCGGAACTACGTGTAGCCCTGCGCGATTCTCTGCTTTATGATTCGCAGACGCCCGATAACATGCGTGTGCAGATGGCAACCCAGTTGATTGACGACATGAAAGGCGAGCCCAACCACCACGAGCGAATCATGCAGACGCTCGATACGCTGGTACACCTTTCCAACACTGCTTCCATGCACACCCTGCGCGTCAGCTATATGATGTATTCCAAGGTGAGTGACGACTCCATCGCCAATGCCATGCGTGACTTGCTGGTGGTGAATCCTGCCAACGAGAATGCCCAGATGCGACTGGTTGCCTACTATTTGTCGAAACAGGATGTGGAGAACCTGGCAGAGGTCTGCCGTATAGGCATAAACACACACCCCGAGAAACTCACCAACTATTTCTATCTTGCCCTCTCCCAAGCTCAGCAGAAACAGAACCAACCTGCCATTGAGACTCTGCGAAGCGGTATCAAGCAGGTGGATGAACATAGCGAACCTCAGCAGGTTGCCGACTTCTATGCCCTACTGGGTGACATACTCCATGAGGAAGGCTTTGTAGAGGAGTCGTTCCAAGCCTACGACAGTTGTCTTGTCTATCGCGATGATAATGCTTCGTGCCTTAATAATTATGCTTATTTCCTAAGCCTCCGTAACGAACGCCTCAGCGATGCCGAACGTATGTCGTATCGTGCCATAAAACTTGAGCCTCTCAACAAGACGTATCTCGACACCTATGCTTGGGTGCTGTTCATGCAAGGCAACTACACTATGGCACGTTTCTACATCGACCGCGTCATATCCCCCTCGCAAGCCGACAGCGTGTTGCTTGCCGACGACGACGTTCACGCCGAAGTGCTTGAACATGCAGGCGACATATATGCCCTTTGTGACAATGTGGAGCAAGCCATGCGATACTGGTCGCTGGCTATGCAGAAAGGCGAAGGCAGTGCCATGCTGGAAAAGAAACTGAAACTAAAACAATATATTAAGGAATGAATACACGTAAAC
This sequence comes from uncultured Bacteroidales bacterium, assembly GCA_902781515.1. GTDB lineage: Bacteria > Bacteroidota > Bacteroidia > Bacteroidales > Bacteroidaceae > Physcousia. Next base: position 81,960 of record CACZJU010000014.1, read on the forward strand.
TCATAATCGCTTCAATGGCTGCTGCCGTGCTTTTGGCAGGTTGCCGTTCGTCGCGTCATGCTGCACGTACTGATACGACTGTTCCTACCGACGTGACCACTGGTGCCTCCCAACGTGTTGTGGAAGAGAATACACAGACCACTCCGAAGACTCAGAAGGAGGAAAAGGAAACGAAGAAAGACAAGAAGCAGGATAAGAAACAGGAAAAGAAGCAGGCGTCCACAGATGTCCATCAGAAGACCGATGTAGAAGCCGTATCGGCGAAACTCGCCCTTACTCTTCGCTATGGCTCCAAGAAGATGAAGCTCAGTGGAACATATCGCCTGAAGAGAAACGATGTGGTTCAGATTAACCTTACATATCAACTGCTTTTCGTGCCCATAAATGTTGGTACGCTTGAACTGACACCAGATTACCTGCTGTTCCTCGACCGTTACAATAAGCGCTATTGCCGTATCGCTTACACAGAAATGCCCTCGCTGGCTATGTCTGGCATAGGATTCGACTATTTCCAACGCATCTTCTGGGGCGATGCCGAGCAATCCATCATTCCTACATTTGAATGGAGCTACGGTAACTGGCAACCGTTGGGCAACGGCGAATTCCCTGGCAACATCGAGTTCCAGTTGAAGATGACATCGGAAGCTTATCGTGCAACATTCGAGCTGTCAAACATCACAGCCACCGACAACTGGCCTACACGTACCAATGTGGGTTCCGAATACAAATCAATAACGCTCGATGCAGCCCTTAGGGCTTTGATGTCGATTGCTAAGTGATTTTTAAAGTTTAGAGTTTAGAGTTTAGGGTTTAGAGATTAGAGATGAGAATACAGCGCAGGCTCCTGCTTTTTATGTTGACTATGTTGTTCTGCTTAGCCATGCCGGCACAGAACAGCAAGCGTGTTCGTGACCTTCAGAATCAGAAAGCACAGTTGCAGAAAGACCTTAAACGTTCGAAAACGGCTCTCGACAAGACCCGTAGCGACGTGAAAAAGGGACAGCTCAACATACGCTATTTGGATCAGGAGATAGAGGTGCGAGTGCACTATATCCACCAGACGGAACACGAGATTGACAGTCTGCAGGCAGTAATGGACAGTGTTCAGGCACAGATAGAGTATCTCGACAGTGTGCTCACTTCCAAGAAGCAGAAATACGTCAACACTCTGCGTGCCGCCCAAGCCTATCGCAAGGTCAACAGCACTCTGCTGTTTGCCCTCTCGGCACAGGATATCACCAAGATGTATCGTCGCCTGCGCTATACTCGTCAGTATGCTTCCTTCGAGCGTGCTCTTGGTGAGGAGGTGCAGATTAAGCAGATAGAACTCCTCGAACGTCAAAACCAATTGCTGGCACTCAAGAGCGAGATGAATCGCAAGATGCGCATTCTTGTAGAGGAACGTGCCAAACTCAGCCGTCAGCAGGTGGAACAGCAGCGCGAGGTTAATTCCTTGGAAAAGAAAGCCAAAGACCTCCAGAAGCAGGTTAGCGATAAGGAGAAACAAATCGTAGCCCTTCAGAAGAAGATAGACCAGGTGGTGGCAGAGGAGATACGCAAGGCAGAGGAAGAACGAAAGCGCCGCGAGGCTGAAGCCCGCAGAAAGGCTGAGGCTGCAAAGGCTGCTGCCAAGAAGAATGCCGGAACACCTGCCAAGACCACTACACAATCCAGCAAGCCTGCCACCTCTTGGTTGACGCCGGAGGAGAAGAAACTCAACGGTAGTTTCGAACAGAACAAAGGTCGTCTGCCTGTGCCCATAACAGGTGAATATATGATTGGTGCCCACTTTGGCTCCAATACATCAGGACATTCTCATGTTACGCTCACCAATAAGGGCACCAACTATGTCGGACGCTCTGGAGCACGTGCTCGCACGGTGTTCGACGGCGAGGTGTCACGTGTAGTGAACTTTGGTGGAATGAAGATTGTGCTGGTTCGTCACGGAAGTTACATCTCAGTATATAGTAACCTCTCAAGTGTCATCGTTACTCGTGGACAGAAACTGAAGGCTCGCGACCTGTTGGGCACAGTTGCCGATGATGGCACTGGGCGTTATGTCCTCCACTTCCAGCTCCGTAGGGAGACGACTCTCCTCAATCCGGAGCAGTGGCTCGGGCGATAACTTCTCACAGCTTCAAGCCGTCAAGCAGAAGGGCATAAAGCTCGATGGCTTCGCTAATTTCGTGCAGTTCTATGTATTCGTCGGCAGTGTGACTGCGGCTGCTCTCGCCCGGTCCCATCTTCAGACTGGGGCAATGCATTAGGGCTTGGTCGCTCAGCGTCGGACTGCCAAAGGGCTTACGTCCAAACTCTACAGCTTTGCGCACAAGAGGGTGTTCCAACCCGATGCGGCTTGACGACAGGCGCGTACTGCGAGCCACCACGTCGCTCTTAAGGTGTGAACTTATCTCTTTCAGTATTTCCTCGTTTGAGTGCATTTCGTTCGTACGGACATCCACTACGAAGTGGCAGCGGTCGGGCACTACGTTGTGCTGAGTACCACAGTCAATCATCGTCACCGTTGTCTTTGTACGTCCCAACAGCGGACTCTCCTCGCCCCACACTTTTGTGCGAAGCCATTGGATGTCGTCAATGGCATGATAGAGGGCATTGTCCCCTTCGTTGCGAGCAGCATGTCCTGAACGCCCGTGGGCTGTGCAGTCGAGCACCATCAGTCCTCTTTCGGCTATAGCAGGCTGCATACCTGTTGGTTCGCCCACCAAAGCCACGTCTATATGTGGAAGCAGGGTTAGAGCCAGTTCTGCACCATTGCGTCCGCTCACCTCTTCCTCTGCCGATGCCAGCATCACTATGTTGTATTCCTGACTTTTCTCCGACAGAATTCTATATACCTGTAGCAGACTTACCAGAGATGCGCCGTCGTCGTTTGCTCCCAGTCCATACAGGCGATTGCCTTCTCGCTGAGCCTTGTGTGGTTCGCGCGTCCATCCGCTGGCAGGCTTAACCGTATCTATGTGGGCACACAGCAACAGTGTCTTCCGTCCGGCATCAAATCCGGGGGCGATAGACCACAGGTTGTTGCCTTCGCGCTGAGGCTCCATGCCTCGTTCCGTCATCCATGCCTGCAACAGGTCTGCTGCCGCCGTTTCTTCGCGACTCACTCTGGGGGTTTCTATCAACCGCTTCAACAGCTCCACGGCTTCGTTGGTTAGTATTTTTATGTCCATTGTTATCTGTATTTGTCGGCAAAGATAAAGTAAAAATACAATAAATTGATACATAATCCCCACAAATCTTTAATGTTGGCAATGATAAATTTGGCATTTCGCAGGCTTTTATGTAATTTTGCGAAAATTAAATTAGGGTAACTATGCTTAACGAAACTCCCCTTAGCCGTGTGATTCACTCTCAGGCAGAGCGATACGGCGAACGCGTGGCTTTACGCTATCGTGACTATGACCTCGGAAAATGGTGCGACATCTCTTGGCTGGATTTTTCACACCGTGTCAAACTGGTCAGCAATGCCTTGCTGGAGATGGGAGTGGGAGTGCAGGAAAACATAGCCACCTTCTCTCAGAACAAGCCCGAGTGCCTGTTTGTGGACTTCGGTGCCTACGGCATACGTGCCGTCACCATTCCTTTCTATGCCACCAGCAGCGAGACGCAGGTGAAATATATGGTATCGGATGCCAATATCCGCTACATTTTCGTAGGCGAGCAGTATCAGTACGACATTGCCCTGCGTGTGATGCAGATAGGTCCACATGTCAAGAAGTTGATAATCTTCGACCCCCATGTTGTCAAGAACCCGCAGGACACCACCAGCATCTACTTCGATGAGTTCCTGCAGATGGGCGAGGGACTGCAGCATCAAGAGGAAGTGGAGAAGCGTAGCGACGAGCTGAAGCCCGAAGACCTCGCAAACGTTCTCTACACCAGTGGTACAACAGGCTTGTCGAAGGGTGTCATGCAGACTCATCTTCAGTATGCAACAGCCTTCCGCGGTCATGTGTCGGCACTTCCCCTTTCCGATCAGGATGTCATTCTGAACTTCCTTCCCTTCACTCATATCTTCGAGCGTGCTTGGAGCTATCTCTGCATTTGCTACGGTTGCACACTGTGCGTAAATCTCAAGCCGCAGGATGTGTTGCAGTCTATGCTCGAGGTTCATCCAACATGTATGTCGGCTGTGCCTCGTTTCTGGGAGAAGGTATATGCAGGTGTTAAGGAGAAGATAAACTCCAGCCCTGCAGTACAGCGCACGCTTATGCTCGATGCCTTGCGTGTGGGCAAGGAGTACAATGTCAAGTATCGTATGCGAGGCATAGTGCCTCCTGTCAGCCTGAAGATGAAGTATAAGTTCTACGAGAAGACCATCATAGCCCTGCTCCTCAAGAACTTGGGACTCGAGCGTCAGAACTTCTTCCCCACCGCTGGTGCTGCCGTGCCTGTGGAGGTCGAGGAGTTTGTACATGCCTGCGGCATCGGTATGATAGTGGGTTACGGACTTACTGAATCCTGTGCCACCGTCTCCTGCGACCGTTGGAACAAGACTATAAGCCTCGGTTCTGTAGGCCGTGTACTTGACGGAGTGAATGTGAAGATTGGTGAGAACAACGAGGTCCTGCTGAAAGGTGACACCATCACTAAGGGCTACTATCGCAAGGCAGAAGTAACGGCAAACGCATTCGACAAGGACGGATGGTTCCACACTGGCGATGCCGGATATCTGAAGGACGGAGAACTCTTCCTGACCGACCGTATCAAGGACCTCTTCAAGACCAGCAATGGTAAGTACATAGCTCCGCAAATGATAGAGACGAAACTCGTTGTGGACCGTTTCATCGACCAAATCGTCATCATTGCCGACCAGCACAAGTTTGTTTCTGCCCTTGTCATTCCCGATTATCCTGTACTTGAGAGTTGGGCGAAGAAACACAACATCGAATATAAGGACCGTGCCGAGCTTTGTGCCAATCCTGAGGCTGTGAAGATGGTGATGGAGCGCATAGAGACCCTGCAGCAGGAGTTTGCCCACTACGAACAGGTGAAGCGCATCACTCTGCTGCCCACGCCGTTCAGCATGGAACGTGGTGAACTTACAAACACTCTGAAGGTGAAACGCCCTGTAGTATATCAGAACTACAAGGCCGAGATTGAGAAAATGTACGAAGAATGATTACAATAGAACAAATGAAAGAGGTGAAGGAACGCACAGAAGCCCTTCACCGATATCTTAACATCGACGCAAAACAAATTCAACTCGAGGAAGAGCAACTCCGCACCCAAGCCCCTGGCTTCTGGGACGACCAGAAACGTGCCGAGGCACAGATGAAACTGGTGAAGGGCTTGGAGAAGTGGATAAAGGGATATGGCGAGGTGAAATCGCTGTGCGATGAGCTGGATTTGGCTTTCGAATATTTCAAGGAAGAGCTTGTCACCGAACAGGAGGTCGATGAGCTCTACAATCGTGCCATGTCTGCTATCGAGGACCTCGAGCTGAAGAACATGCTACGCCGCGAAGAGGACCAGATGGACGCCGTGTTGAAGATTAACGCCGGAGCTGGTGGTACGGAGGCACAGGACTGGGCTCAGATGCTCATGCGTATGTATATGCGCTGGGCAGAGTCCAACGGCTACAAATGCGTTGTCAGTAACCTTCTCGACGGCGACGATGCTGGTATCAAGACCTGCACTCTTGAGATTCAGGGCGACTATGCCTATGGTTACCTGAAGAGCGAGAACGGCGTACACCGTCTGGTGCGCGTTTCTCCCTACAATGCTCAGGGCAAGCGCATGACTTCCTTTGCATCCGTTTTCGTAACTCCGCTGGTCGACGACAGCATAGAGGTCAACATCGAACAGGCTCGCATCTCGTGGGACACTTTCCGTTCCTCTGGTGCCGGAGGTCAGAATGTCAACAAGGTAGAGTCGGGCGTGCGCCTGCGTTACCAATATAAAGACCCCTATACGGGCGAGGAAGAGGAAATCCTCATCGAAAACACCGAAACCCGCGACCAGCCCAAGAACAAGGAGAATGCCCTGCGACTGCTGCGCTCTATGCTCTACGACAAGGAACTGCAGCACCGTATGCAGGAACAGGCGAAGGTGGAGGCTGGTAAGAAGAAGATAGAGTGGGGTAGTCAGATTCGCAGCTATGTCTTCGACGACCGTCGTGTCAAGGACCATCGCACCAACTATCAGACGAGCGACGTGGGTGGAGTAATGGATGGCAAAATCGATGCCTTCATAAAGGCCTACCTGATGGAGTTCGGCGCTGACTCCCCCTCCTAACTACTAAACTATTAAACTATTAAACTATTAACCTATTAACCTAATAAACCACCAAATACAATGAGCATCAAAAAAGAAAACCGCAAGGTGAAGGCTGCCAAGCATTTGGCACAGGAAGAAGCACAGGCACAGCGTGTCATTCGTGGCATCATCATCGCTATCGTGGTGCTGGGTGCAATACTCACTGCCGTACTCTGCTTCTGATGGCACAGGAGATAGAAAGGAAGTTCCTTGTCGAAGGCGAGGACTTCAAGCGCGAGGCTTATGCCGTGAGCCACATTCAACAGGGCTACATCGGTACTAAGCCCGGACGGACCGTTCGCATACGCATACGCGACGAGCGCGCATACATTACTATTAAAGGTCCAGCAGGCAAGGAAGGACTGTCGCGCTACGAGTTCGAGACGGAGATTCCCGTCGCCGATGCTCGCGACCTGCTATTATTGTGCGAACCGGGACTGATAGACAAACATCGCTATCTTGTGAAGAGTCCCGATGGAAAGCATGTTTGGGAAGTGGATGAGTTCCACGGCGATAACGACGGTCTTGTGATGGCTGAAATTGAACTCGGCAGTGAGACAGAGTCATTCGAAAAACCCCATTTCATCGGAAAAGAGGTAACAGGCGACCGCCGCTACTATAATGGTCACCTCCGTGCCAATCCCTATAAACTTTGGGGCTAAAAAAGAAGTAAAAGTCACCTCTTACCTCCTACTTCCTACTGAACCAACTACCGCCGCTAGCAGCACTCCCACGGAGTTAGCTGCGAAATCCAGCCACTCGGCACTGCGGCAGGTGGTAAGATAGCGCTGTCCCAGTTCCATCAGTCCCCCTAGTATTATGGGCATCACCACAGCTCCCACGAGCACGTGCTTCCAGTTCACGCTTTTGTGCTGCCGCAGATATTCCCACCATATCACAAGTCCAAGAGTTCCATACATCACCATGTGCGTCCATTTGTCGAGCATGGATATGTTTGGCAACGATGGTATATCTGGTATGGGAGCCAGCGACAATACAACGATAACAGCCGAGATGGCGTGTGTCAAAGGGTATCTTTTTAGATAGGTCGATTCCATTGTTTTGCAATTTGTTGCAAAAATACTAAAGATTTTGTAATTTTGCACCGCTTTGCTAAATAATTGTAACTTTGGAAGGTAAAAGGACGGACGAACGTGGCAGCTTTGGCTCGCGATTGGGTGTTGTTTTGGCATCTGCCGGCTCTGCTGTCGGTTTGGGCAATATATGGCGCTTCCCCACCGAGGTGGGCAACAATGGTGGTGCAGCCTTCATCTTTGTTTATCTCTGCTTCGTATTCTTGCTCGCGATGCCTGTCATGCTGGCAGAATTCGTCATAGGCAGAGGCAGTAAGGCAAACACCGTAGGGGCATATCGTGCTCTGGCACCTGGCAAACCTTGGATTGTTGCTGGCTTCATGGGTGTTCTGGGTGGCATTTTGGTACTGTCGTTCTACAGCGTGGTGGCAGGCTGGACGTTGCATTATACAATCGAATCTTTTGCCAACAATCTTACAGCCGGACAGGATTTCTCCGCTGTATTCAACAGTTTTGTAACCAATCCGTGGAAGCCCATAGCCTTCCAGCTTGCCTTCCTGCTCATGACGCACTTTGTGGTGTCGCGTGGTGTTGAGAGCGGTATCGAACGCTTCAGCAAGGTCATGATGCCTGTTCTGCTGGTCATCATCGTCGTGCTCATGTGCTTCTCGCTCACTATGCCGGGAGCCGGTGAAGGATTGAGATTCCTGCTTCGTCCCGATTTCTCTAAGGTCACTACAGGTGTGGTACTCAGTGCCATGGGACAGGCCTTCTTCTCACTCAGCGTCGGACTGGGCTGTCTTGCCACCTATGCCTCGTATTTCAAGAAGGATACACCCCTCGTGTCCTCTGCTTTCAATGTCTGTATGCTCGATTCGCTGGTAGCTATTCTCAGTGGTTTCATCATATTCCCTGCCGTCTTTTCGGTACAGGGAGTGGCTCCCAATGCAGGTCCGGGCTTGGTGTACATCACCCTCCCGCATGTCTTCAACGAAGCATTTGCCGGTCTGCCGCTGCTGGGCTATATGTTCTCTGGCATGTTCTACGTGTTGCTATTGTTGGCAGCACTCACCAGCACCATCTCCATGCACGAGATAGCCACAGCCTTCATTCACGAAAACTACAAACTCTCGCGTCGCACAGCCGCCGTGGTGGTTACTCTGGTGTGCATAGTTCTTGGTGCTGCCTGCTCGCTGTCGTTCGGAGTGTGGAGCGATGTAAAGATATGGAACCGAGGTTTCTTCGACCTCTTCGACTTCCTCACTGCCAAGTTCCTGATGCCGTTGGGCGGCATACTCATAACGATGTTCGTGGAGTGGTATCTCGACCGTCGTTTCGTGGTGGAACAACTTACCAACGGCGGCACGCTGAAGGTGCGTGGCTTGAGCATTCTTCTATTCCTCATCCGTTGGGTGGCACCTATAGGTGTGGGTATTGTTTTCCTTAATGAAATTGCAAACTGATGGCAGAGCGTAGTAACTTTGGCAGTAAGATAGGTGTAGTGCTCGCGGCAGCAGGCTCGGCAATAGGCTTGGGCAATGTCTGGCGCTTTCCCACAGAGGTGGGCAACAACGGTGGTGCTGCCTTCATACTGATATATCTGGCATGTGTCCTCTTCATCGGTGTTCCCGTCATGGTCAGCGAGTTCGTGATAGGTCGCAGCACCCATGCCAATACCATCGGGGCCTTCCGCAAACTTGCTCCCAAGACTTGGTGGCGTATCGGTGGCATCGAGGGAGTATTCGTGGCATTCTTCATTTCCTGTTACTATATCGTGGTAGCAGGTTGGACTCTCCACTATGCCGTTGCCTCTTTTGCCAACCACCTGTCGGGTGATCAGGACTATAAACAGTATTTCCAGTCCTTCGTCAGCAGTCCGTGGGAACCTGTTGTCTATGCTGTAGTGTTCATGCTCATGGTTCACTTTGTCATAGTCCGTGGAGTAGAGAAGGGTATCGAGCGCTCGTCGAAACTCATGATGCCGATGCTCCTGCTCATCATTGCCGTTCTCGTTGTCTGCTCCTTCTCAATGAGCGGTTTCATCGAAGGAATGGTGTTCATGCTCAAGCCCGATTTCTCGAGAGTGGATGCCAATGTCGTGCTCAGTGCCGTCGGACAGGCCTTCTATTCGCTCAGTCTGGCAATGGGCTGTCTGTGTACCTACGCCTCCTATTTCGGTCCTAACACCAATCTTGCACGCACGGCTATCAATGTCAGCCTCATAGACACTATGGTGGCTGTTCTCTCGGGCTTCATCATCTTCCCTGCCGTCTTCTCCGTACCAGGTGTCAGTCCGGGCGAGGGACCGGGCTTGGTGTTCATCACCCTGCCCAATGTTTTCAACATAGCTTTCCACAATGTACCGCTGATAGGCTATGCCTTCTCAGGTCTCTTCTATGTGCTCCTGTTCCTGTCAGCCCTCACCAGTGCCATATCGCTCCACGAACCCGTCACCGCTTATCTCCACGAGGAGTGTCACATGACGCGTCATCGTGCCGCCGTCCTTGTCACCTCATCCACCATCGTTCTCGGCGTGGCTTGTTCGCTCTCTATGGGTGTGTGGAACGACTTCCGCATCTTCGGCATGTGCCTCTTCGACCTCTTCGACTTCATCTCCGCTAAGATTATCCTGCCACTTGGCGGCATCCTCATCTGTCTGTTTGTCGGCTGGAAGCTCGATCGCCAACTTGTCTATGCAGAGGTCACCAACCACGACTCTCTCCGCATTCCCTTCTTCCGTCTCTACATCTTCCTCGTCCGTTGGGTAGCACCCCTTGCCATCGCCATCATCTTCATCCGCGAGCTCTTCAGCAAGTAGTCACCTATAACCTATAACCTCTCACCTATAACCTTTTATATGAGTTTCTTTGAACCAACATCCAGCGAGCGCCGCGGTATTCTGGTACTGGGCGTAATGCTCCTGTTGGCACTCGGCATAGCACTGCTTGTACATCGTGGCGATGACGGTGAGAAGAGTTTAGAGTCGCAGAAAGAGAAGAAAACAGCCTCCAGCTACATTACGAAGACTACCGAACCAGAAACCTTCGACTTCGACCCAAACGAGGCCGATTCCACCACCCTGCTGCGCCTTGGCTTTGCCCCCTTTCAGGTGCGAGGCATCTACAAATACCGCTCTATGGGCGGACGCTATCACGAAGTGGCAGATGTCAGTCGCATTCCAGGCATGACAAACGAGATGTGGGAACGCCTCTCGCCCCATGTACGCATCGCTCATCGCTACCAATACGTAGAGCCCGTTCCTCGCCAGCGTGCTGAGCGAGCAAAAGTAGATATCTACGATGAATTGGCACAAAATCGCGACACCGTGCGCTATCCCGTGAAACTTACCGGTCACCAGACCGTAGCTCTCAACGAGGCCGACACCTCGGCTCTGAAACGTATTCCCGGCATCGGCTCCTACTATGCCCGTCAGATTGTGCGCTATCGTGAAGCCCTTGGCGGTTTCGTAGATATCGCCCAATTGCAAGAGATAGAAGGAATGCCGGAAGGAGTAGAGCAGTGGCTAACGCTCGACAATGCAGGCAGCGTTCGTCGTCTCGATGTCAACCACGCCACCAAGAACCAGCTTGTGCGTCATCCCTATCTGCGTGTCTATCGTGCCAGAGCCATCTGGGACCACCTCCACAATGTAGGTCCCTTCCACAGTATCGAGGAACTGCGCTCGCTTCCCGACTTCACCGAAGCCGACATCCGTCGCCTCACCCCCTACCTTATTTTTGAATAAAGGCAAAGTTACTATATATTGCATAGTTTGTTCCAAGGTTATGAACGACGGTTCCGTGTCTCTGAATGAATGTTCCAAGGCTTGGAACGAAGATTCCAAGTCACGGATTTGGTTTAGCATCGGGAACTTCGTATCTTTGCATCGTGAATCTAAGAGGTTTGCACCTATAACCTAAGAAGTTTGCATTACTGATTAGAGGTCAGCGATCCTCGGGATAGGAGATGCCGGTGAGGGGCTGACCGGTGGAGGTCATGCCTTCGGCAGAGAGGGTGAGCTGGGTGCGGCGGCTGTTGTTGTAGAAGGTGACGTTCGCCTTCCCTTCAGCATCGAGTTTGACGTTGGGATTCCAATAGAGCGTGCGGCGATAGTCGGTGGGCTGGGCTGGCTTCTGCTTCGAATAGTCGGGCTGATAGAAGTCCTCGCACACGGCATAGCCTGTAAGCACCATGAAACGGTTGACCCAAGTCATACGCTGTCCCTCGTCGGCGAAGCGTCGCAGGTCCACGGTGACATAAGGTTGGTTCGACTGGCTATAGCGCTTGTCTCCTTCCCTTCGTGGAGAATAGTCGGTATAGACGTAAACCATATCCAAGCGGGGAAGGTGGTTGTATTTCTCCAGAAGGGCAGCCGACATGTACGAGCCTTTGCCCTTTGATTCGAAGCGCTGTTCAATCTCGTAGTTGCGCTCCATATTCATGTCGCCTATATATGTGCGAGCAATGTCGTAGGAAAAACGGTTGCTTCCAATGTAATAGCCTGGACAGAAACCAGCTTCGCAAGTAGCATTGAACGCCTCGTAGGCATCGAGCACAAAGGCGGGTTTCGAGGCATCGAAAGCACGCAGACCTCTACGAGCAGCACCCACCGTAACCTCATCCATGATGATGGCATCGGCCTCGGTGTGCATCCTTCGCATCTCTCTGACACGAGGTGCAGGCTGAACTTTTTGGTAAAAACTGTAGGGCTTTACGAAACGCGGATACGGCAGCCTCAACCTCACGTAATAGTCGGGATAGCGAATCTCGCCGTTCCTGTCCTCGCCGCCGTTCACCCAAATATGTTTTTCGCCCTTATACTTATCTTCATCTACAGCCGCGAAGTGCATAAGACAGGGACCGTAGAAATGTGGTGCCACCACCTTGAAGAGCCCGTTGTTGTAGGTCGTCATCTCACCCTCAACCATTCGCTCGCCCTCCTTCGCTCCAGGCTGTGCGAACTCAGCGTGTACCATCACCTCCTTGTTCAGCGAACCACGATATTCACCCTTATTCCTCACCTTCTTGCGGTCGTCTGTCGCTGCTGCATTAGTGCCGACATTATTGCCCTGACGACTTTCGGCATACTGAGCCATTCTTTGCTGGTCCTTTTTCATCAGGTCCTCCAGAGAAGCATCTGAATTCGGGTCTTTATCCCTGTTGCCTTTACGCGCCTTATCATACAAATTCTCCTCTAAATCAGGACCGGCATATTCGTAGCCCTTCTCCTCCATTTCTGCCTTCCTCTCTGCCTCGCGCTTGTCCATAGCCTCCATGATGGCATCGGCCTGACGCACCGCTTCATATTTGCAAACCTCTCCCATCAGAACCTCTGTGCGTTCGTAGGGCTCGGCAAGGATGAAAGCACCGGGTACGGTCATCGTATGCCAATCGTAGCGGCGCCAGCCCTGTACCATCAGCAGGAGGTCGAGGGCACGGCGATGTTCTTCATCATCTGCCTCGAAGAAGTATTCGGGATTCTCCACGAAGCCCCGTATCTGGCTCGACAACAGCATCTCGGTGAGAATGTTGCCCGAATCGAAGGTGTAGTCGCTGTGGATGGCATCGCGAACGGCAAGACTGATGCTCGGAGAATCATTTGTCGGGCACTGTACGCTGAAATTTACCTGTTCATAAGGCTCGTACTGCATCTTAGCACCTTCGAACCGAATACTTTGCGGCTGGAAGTCGGGTTTGCGAACAAATACCAGACGGTCGGCATATATGCGACCAGCCGGATTGAACACCGTCAAATGCACCACTCCGGTAGAGAGTTTGTCCATTGGGATTACCTGTTCATCCCCAGTTATCTTCTGATAATTTTTCAGTACACCGTGGGAGGTAACCGTCAGTCCCAACGAATCGTTACAGGCAGTTCCACAGCAATCCACCTTCACATGAATGCCGTCAGCCTCCACTGTCGTCCTTATAGCCAAACCATCTCCAACAGCCTTTGGCAAGTGGAACTCCTGAGAACCTCCTTCCCAAGTGAAAGTGCATTTTTCGGGTACATCGTCAACGGGAACGCCTCTGAGGTCGAGCAGGAACGTCCCTCGTCCTCTGTTCTCTGTCTTCGTCTCAATCATTCCCTTCCCTTGGGGGAGGGTTAGGGAGAGGCTTCCATTTAGGTGCTTCCCATCCTCGGTGTTTGCCTCGAATGCCACACGATTTTCGGCACCAGCCACTAAGTTTCCACCTTCGGGATAGAACGTCACCACAGCCTTCGAAGCATTGTTCGACTCCTTCAACTGTCGGCGCATAGGTCTCATAGTCATATCCTGATAGTATTCGCCTGCCTTACGAGGCTTGTCATAAACAGGAAACACACGGCTGTAGAGCTTGTCATAATCGCGATAATAGTCCCGTGCCATCCTCTTCGAGAAGAACCAGTCTTCGGCAAACCTCGTATGCGGATGCTCGTACTCTCCCCAATTCAGTTGCCAACGGGTATAAGCCCGCAACTCATAGTAACCGCCATAGAGAGTATCGAGCAGGACAAAAGAACCGTAGCCCTCGCCGCCCTTCATCTCCACCTTCTGGCGCTCCACAAGATAACCGTCGTTGTTCAGTAACTCCACGTATAGCAGGTGGCTCAAAGTCGATGGACGTCCGTCGGCTAGTCGCATATATGCCTTATAATAAAGGGTGTCGCCGAGATAGTAACACGTGTTGTCCATATGAATAAACACTTCCTCCTGCGGAATTTTCTCACCGAACAGCTTCAGGCGTTGAGCCCAGCCGTCGAGGGTTGTTGGAGTTTGAGCAAAAGCGCTGCTGAAAAAATGAAAAAATGAAAAAATGAAAAAGAATCGTATGAATTTCATGGTATACGTTATTTATTATGGAGTCGTTTTAACATGAGTTGAGCAGCACGCATAGGTGCATCCGTTTCGCCAAGCCGGCTGACGACCTCATCGTAGCCCTTCATCATCTCCTCGCGGTCCTCGCCTCCAGGTAAGATGCGAACCAGTTCTTCGTAGGCATTGCGAGCTGACATGTCAACGCCCACAAGTTCCTTCACTACCTCGCGTCCGGCAACCAGATTCACCAGCGATATGTAACGGACTTTTATCAGGACAAAACGTAGGAAACGATAGAACCAAGCGGCATTAAGATAGTAGCAAACGACCTGCGGAACACGGAAGAGAGCCGTTTCGAGGGTTGCAGTACCACTGGTGACCAAGGCTGCAACACTATGCTGCAGCACTCGGTAGGTCTGACCGTAAAGTACATGCACAGAAGCACTGCATGTCCACTGGGCATAGTATTCGGCTTCAATATTCGGAGCCCCTGCCACAATTATCTGATATTTGTCGAGAAGCGGACGTACAGCCTCAATCATTCGCGATAGATTATCGCGTATCTCCTGTTTCCGACTACCTGCAAGTAGGGCTATAATAGGTCGCTCATCGAGGTTATTATCCACGATGAAACGGGTCAAATCTGCAGGATTCCTCTCCTGATAACTGGCAACCTCATCCAATGTGGGATTGCCAACATAGTCTATTTCGTAGCGATGGCGGTTCTGGAAGTATTCAACCTCAAAAGGCAGAATGGAATAAACTCGGTCAACATACCGCCGAATGGATTTCATTCGCCACTCCTTCCAAGCCCAAATCTTCGGAGATATGTAATAGAAAATCCGAATGCCAGGAGCATGAAGACGGATGAACTTAGCCATACCGAGATTGAAACCGGGGTAGTCGATGAGAATAAGCACGTCGGGCTTCCAGTCAAGAACATCCTGCCGGCATTCCTTCATTCCTTTCATTATAGCACGCAAATGCAGCAAAACAGGTACAAAACCCATATAGGCCAAACTGCTGTAATGACGCACAAGCGTACCTCCCTCAGCCTTCATGAGGTCGCCACCTATGAATCGGAACTCTGCTTCTGCATCTTCGCGGAGCAAGGCCTTCATCAGATGAGAGGCATGGAGGTCGCCACTTGCCTCACCGGCTATCAGGTAGTACTTCATTGAAATTAAGAATTAAGAATTAAGAATTAAGAGTGGGAGGTTAGGGGGAAGAGGGAGTGTATTACCTCGTAGGCAGTCATATCGAGCTTGATGGGAGTAATGGCACCATATCCGTGGTCGAGTGCCCAGTAGTCAGTGTCTTCGTTGTGAGGTTCGAGATTGAGGAAACGCCCTGTTAGCCAAAAGGCATTCATGCCTCGTGGATTATTAGCTGAAATCCATTCCTGTACCCATCGTCCACGTCCCATCCTGCTTACGCGCATTCCTGCCAGTTTCTCCACTTCAGGAAAGTTGACGTTGAGGCAGACATCCTGCTGTAATCCCTTCTCAAGAACAAAAGATGCAATGCGAAGTATCTCGTCGGCATAAGGGGTGAAGTCGCATCTGTGTTTCAGGGTACGTAGACTGTAGCCAATGGAGGGAATACCCTTCATGCAACCTTCTATTACAGCTCCCATAGTACCGCTATAATGTATGCTGCAAGAGGCATTATCGCCATGATTGATGCCAGAGACTAGAAGGTCGGGCTGACGGGGACATACCTGTTCGAGTGCCAGTTTTACACAATCTACAGGACTACCCGAGCATTCGAAAACCTGCAAGCGGTTGTATTCCATATCAATACGTCTACGGAGTGTGATTGCCTGAGTAGAGGTGATGGCACAGGCTGCTCCCGAACGAGCCGAATCAGGTGCCACCACAATGACTTCGCCGAGCTGTGTCATCAATTCTGCCAGCACGTTTATCCCCTGCGCAGAAACGCCATCATCGTTAGTTATCAGTATTAACTTCTTCATTCATTATTCGATAAATTCGGATGCAAATGTAGTGAAAATGTGTTAAGTTATCAACAAAAACACCAAGTTATCAACACTTAAGGCATTCTTTCTCCCCTAAAATGAGGATAAATAGCGAAATATTTCATACCTTTGCGCGTGTTAGAAACCCCAAAAGTGTTAAGCTAATGGCAAGAATCATAGCTTTAGCAAACCAAAAGGGCGGTGTTGGAAAGACCACCACCAGTATAAATCTGGCTGCATCGCTGGCCGCCCTTGAAAAGAAAGTTCTTCTTATTGATGCCGACCCGCAGGCCAACGCATCTTCAGGTGTAGGTGTGGACACAGCAAATGTGGACATTTCATTCTACGATTGTCTTGTAGAGAAAATTGACGTGCATGGAGCCATCTACACCACAGACATTGACGGTCTTGACGTAATAGCCTCGCACATCGACCTTGTTGGTGCAGAGGTGAACATGTTGCAACTGCCTAATCGAGAGAAAGTAGTGGCAGAAATGCTGAAACCTCTTCAGGACGAGTATGACTACATCCTGATAGACTGCTCGCCATCGCTTGGTCTGGTGACGGTAAATGCCCTTACGGCAGCCAATAGCGTCATCATTCCAGTGCAGTGCGAATACTTTGCTCTGGAAGGTCTGAGCAAATTGTTGAATACCATCCGCATTATCAAGGCAAAGCTGAATCCCGGATTGGAAATAGAAGGTTTCCTGCTGACGATGTACGACAGCCGTCTGCGCCTTGCCAATCAAGTGTATGACGAGGTTAAGCGCCACTTCCAGGAACTGGTATTCAAAACCGTAATCCAGCGCAATGTCAAACTGGGCGAAGCACCCGGACACGGTAAGCCCGTGATTCTCTACGATGCCGACTCTACCGGAGCTCGTAACTATCTGGCATTGGCAGAAGAACTCATCGCCAAGAACGAAAAGAAGTAACAGAAATGGCAGTACATAAGAAATATCCCGCACTGGGCAGAGGACTCGATGCCCTGATACGTGCCGATGAAGTCCTCACAGGAGGCTCTTCGTCGATTAATGAAGTGAAGATTTCATCCATCAAGGCCAACCCCAACCAGCCTCGCCGCGAATTCGACGAGACCGCTTTGAAGGAGTTGTCGGACAGCATCCGCGAGATTGGCATTATACAGCCTATCACCGTTCGCGACATGGGCGACGGAACGTTTGTCATCATTGCCGGTGAACGCCGCTGGCGTGCCAGTCAAATGGCAGGTCTGACCACTATTCCAGCATACATCCGCACCGTTGATGACGAAAACATGATGGAGATGGCTCTGGTGGAGAACATCCAGCGTGAAAACCTGAATTCAATGGAAATCGCCCTGGCTTATCAGCACCTCATCGAGCAATACGACCTGACACAGGAACGACTGAGCGAACGCGTGGGTAAAAACCGTTCTACGGTAACGAACTATCTGCGCCTGCTGAAGTTGCCTGCACAGATTCAGATGGGTCTGAAGAACCGCAACATCGATATGGGACACGCTCGTGCACTACTGACACTCGACGACCCAGCCCTGCAGTTGAAGGTCTATGAGGAAATACAGCGCACCGGAATGAGTGTTCGTAAGGTTGAGGAGGCAGTGAAGGAACTGTCACAAGGCGGTACCGTAAGCACAGCCGAAGGCCGCAAACTAAAAGGAAAGAGCGCAGCCTCAACAACAGAATATACTACATTGAAGAATGCTCTGTCTGCGCTTTTCAGCACGAAGGTTCAGTTGACATGTAGCGACAAGGGAAAGGGAAAGATTACCATACCTTTTGCCAACGAAACTGAACTGGAACGTATCATCGAATTACTTGACCGCCTGAAGAATTGAGACACCGCAACACGACATACCACCTTTGTGTAGTCGTGCTGACGGCGTTGCTGGGCATCGGCGAAGTGTCGGCACAGGAACGTGTCGACAGCCTTTGTTCAGATTCTCTTCCACCCTTGGATTCACTGGTCGCGGTGGTTGAAGCACCGTTGGACACAATGGTTGCCGATTCTTTGTTGAAGAAGCAGGGAACCGCCAAAAGGAAATCGCACAATAACTTCAAACCCGACCCCATCCGCGCTATGTGGCTGGCACTTGTGCTACCTGGCGGCGGACAGATCTATAATCGCAAGTTCTGGAAACTGCCGATAATCTACGGAGGATTCCTCGGTTGCGCCTATGCCTTGACATGGAACAACCAGATGCTACGCGACTATTCCCAAGCCTACATAGACATCATGGACGACGACCCGAACACCAAAAGCTACGAGAACATGTTGCCCATGGGCTACGACATAACAGGAAAGGAAGACAGATTCAAGACAATCTTCAAGAACAAGAAAGACCACTTCCGCAAGTATCGCGACATGAGCATCTTTGCCTTTGCGGGTGTCTATCTGATATCCGTCATCGATGCCTTCGTGGATGCCGAGCTCTCGACATTCGACATCAGTCGCGATCTGACTTTGCACTTCGAGCCAGCAATCATCGACACTGGCGTGCCAACCATGCGTCATCAGCATCAGAAGTCGTATGGACTGTCGTGCAACATCAATTTCTAAACACTTAGAACGTATGAATATTTTAAGATATATAGCCATAGGATTTTGCCTGACGATGTTGGGCACGAACGCTATGGCCCAACAGGAAGAAATCATCATTCACAACGATTCCACCGGCGAGGATGAGGAAATCGTGCTGCCAGAGGGAATGACAAGTCGCGAACTGGACAGTCTTCTGAATGAATGGAATGCCCGCAACTATCTGACATTCGACGAGAACTGCGAGACAAACAACGAGAACCCCACATACGAGAAGGAGGAATACATAAACCGACTGGCCCACCTGCCAAATGTAATTGAGATGCCGTACAACGAGGTTGTGCAGAAATTCATCGACCAGTACAGCAACCGTTGGCGTCGCTCTATAGCAGTGATGCTGGGAGCCAGCAATTTCTATTTCCCACTATTCGAGGATGCCCTTGAGAGTTATCAGATACCCCTTGAATTGAAGTATCTGCCCATCATCGAGAGTGCATTGAATCCCAGCGCTACCAGTCGTGTGGGAGCTGCAGGCCTTTGGCAGTTCATGCCCACCACCGGCAAGCAATATGGACTGGAAGTGACAAGTCTCATCGACGAGCGTCGCGACCCAATCAAGGCTACCTACGCTGCAGCCCATTACCTGAAGGACCTCCACGACATCTTCGGTGACTGGACACTGGCTATTGCTTCATACAACTGCGGACCGGCAAATGTATCGAAAGCCATCAAGCGTGCTGGAGGGGTCACAGACTACTGGACCATTTATCCCTATCTTCCTGCCGAAACTCGTGGCTATGTGCCGGCATTCATCGCTGCAAACTACATTATGACATATTACTGCGAACACAATATCTGTCCCGTTAACACACGCCTGCCGGTAAATACCGATACCATAATGGTCAGTCGCGATGTGCGTTTCGAGCAGATAAGCGAACTTTGTGGTGTAAGTATGGATGAGCTGAAGGCTCTGAATCCTCAGTATCGCACATCGCTCATTCCGGGCGAAACTCGTCCGATGACACTGCGTATGAGGGCTGAAACCATCAGCGCCTTCATAGAGGCTGGAGATTCTGTTTATACACATCGTGCCAGCGAACTGTTCAGCAAGCGAGAAAAGGAAGTGGCAATGGTTGATGCAGGTCAGCAGACAGGCCGTAGTTCACGCAGTCGTGGCAAGACTGTAATCGTGAGGGCTGGCGACACTTTAGGCTCCATCGCCCGTCGCAACCACACCAGCGTGGCACAGTTGCGCCGACTCAATGGAATACGTGGCAACACCATTCGTTCCGGTCAGAGACTGAGAGTGAATTGAGGATGAAGGGTTAAGAATTAAGAGTGAAGGATTATGGACGAGCAAGAGAAATTGAGAAATCAAGATGACGAGCGCATGGTGGACGAAGCGTTCCAGCGCCTGTTGAATACCTATTTGAAGAGTCATCACAGAAAGAAGGTCGAACTCATCACCAAGGCCTTCAATTTTGCCCGCCGTGCCCATGATGGGGTGCGACGCCTCTCTGGCGAGCCATACATTATGCACCCCATTGCCGTAGCTCAGATTGTGAGCGAAGAAATAGGTTTGGGCAGCACCAGCATCTGTTCGGCACTCCTCCACGATGTTGTCGAAGACACCGATTATACCGTAGAGGACATCGAGAACATCTTCGGACCGAAGATTGCGCAGATTGTTGATGGATTGACTAAGATATCGGGCGGAATATTCGGCGACAAAACATCGGCACAGATAGAGAACTTCAAGAAACTGCTGCTGACAATGAGCGACGACATCCGAGTTATCCTCATCAAGATTGCCGACCGCCTGCACAATATGCGAACCCTTGGCAGTCAGCCTGCTCACAAACAATACAAAATTGCCGGTGAAACACTGAACATATATGCTCCGCTAGCTTACCGACTTGGACTCAACAAGATAAAGGAAGAACTGGAGGACCTGAGCTTTAGCTACGAACACCCTGAGGAGTGTGCCCTCATTCGTCAGCGACTGGATGAGATAGACAGCAACCTGAAGAATATCTACGAGGACTTCATCACCCCTATGCGTGCCGAACTCGACAAACATGGTATCGATTACACCATAAAGGCCCGCATCAAACGTCCCTACTCGATATGGAAAAAGATGCAGACAAAGCACGTGTCGTTCGAGGATGTCTATGACATTCTAGCAGTACGCATCATCTTCCGTCCCAAAAACATCGATGATGAAGTAGCCGAATGTCTTCAAATCTATGGCTACATTACCAAAGGTTACACTCCCCACCCTGAACGCTTCCGCGACTGGCTTAACCACCCTAAGGCCAATGGCTACAAGGCTCTACACACAACACTCATGAGCCACGTGGGAAAATGGATTGAGGTACAGATACGAAGCGAGCGCATGGACGAGATTGCTGAACAAGGGTTTGCCGCTCACTGGAAATACAAGGACGGTGAGAAGACCTCTGAGGAAAGCGAAACGGAACTTGACAAATGGCTTAAGACCATCAAGGAGATTCTCGACGACCCCCAGCCCAGTGGCATGGACTTCCTCGACACCATAAAGCTTAACCTCTATAGCACAGAGCTGTTTGTGCTTACCCCGAAGGGCGAAGTGCGCAAGATGCCTGCCGGTTCAACGGCTCTCGACTTCGCATTCACAGTCCACACCGTAGTGGGCACTCACTGCATCGGAGCCAAGGTTAACCACACGCTCGTACCCCTGAACTACGTGTTACGAGGTGGCGACCAAATAGAGATACTTACCAGTAAGGAATCACAAGTTCGCCGCGAGTGGCTGAAATTCGCCACCACTGGAAAGGCACAGAACAAGATTCAGACCTACCTGCGACGCGAAGACCGCGAACGTCAACGTGAAGGCGAGAAAATACTGACAGAGTTCCTTGAGCAAGCAGACATGGAACTTAGCAGTCTTGTAGCCGACAAACTTTGTGCTCTTCACGAACTGCCGACACGCGAAGAACTGTACATCGCCATCGGTCGTGGTCTCATAAACCTTGGTCCCGACGACCTTGCAAGCCTGCGTCATCCAAAGGAAAAACGACAGTGGAGTAAATTTATCCCATTTATCAAACGCGGTTCCAAGAACGCACCTGCAACCAAAGAAGAGGAATCAGGAAAAATCGACCGCAAGAAAGTACTGGTGCTCGACGAGGAAACTATCAGTCGCTACACCCTATGCCCATTGTGTCACCCCATACCTGGCGACGATGTATTGGGACACATGGATAAACGTGGAAAAATCACCATCCACAAGCGCCAATGCACTGATGCCGACCGTCTGAAGATGGCCGACGGCAACCACCTTCTCGCCGTAAAGTGGAACATGCACAAGAAACTCCACTTCCCAACCATCATCCGCGTCGATGGTATTGATGGTGTGGGTGTACTTATGAGCATCGCCACAGTGCTCTCGCAGCAGCATAGCATCAATATGCGCAGCCTCAACATCGAGGCTCGCGACGGAATTTTCCACGGCGACATTAATCTTGAGGTCCACGATGTTGATGAACTTCGCAAAATCTGCAACGACCTGAAACGCCTCGAACACATCAAGTCCGTCACCCGCATCTCCTGACCCCACCCCTACCTCTATATTATACACGCGCGCGAACCTAACAACAATAAAAAACGGAGCCTCTTGGGGCTCCGTTATACTTTTCGAAAAAACAGATATTAGACGAGTGCTTCAAGTTCGTGCTTAAAACTCACCAGTTCGGCACGAACTGCCTGCAGACGGTTGATGAGGTCTGTGGTCGAGTTCTCACCATCGCGATTCTTGGCAATAGCCTCACGGGCAGCGGCAAGTTTCATGCCACGCACCTTCACCATATTGTGAATGACGCGAATCTCCTCAATGTCATCACGGGAATACTGACGCACATTTCGTCCGCTCTTTCGCGGTTGAATGGTGGGAAATTCTTTTTCCCAATAGCGCAGCAACGTCTCGCTGACGTCGAACATCTGGGCAACCTCGCTGATTGAATAGTAGGTTTTCAGGGTCTTTTGCGGATTGTATGCCATAACTGTATTGTATCTTCGGACACAAAGATACAAAACAATTGACAATTGACAATTGATAATTGACAATTATTTTGTAATTTTGCACGCAAATTAAAAAAATAAACCTATGATGACAGCTAACGAGATACGTAATTCGTTCAAGAAGTTTTTCGAGCAGAAAGGTCATACAATCGTGCCTTCAGCTCCCATGGTAGTTAAGGATGACCCAACACTGATGTTCACCAACGCAGGCATGAACCAGTGGAAGGATATCATATTGGGACAGCGCGACCCAGAACCGCGCCGCCGTGCCGATTCGCAGAAGTGTCTGCGTGTCTCAGGTAAGCACAACGACTTGGAGGAGGTTGGTCACGACACCTACCACCATACCATGTTCGAAATGCTAGGTAACTGGTCGTTTGGCGATTACTTCAAGGAAGGTGCCATCGATATGGCTTGGGAATACCTGGTTGACGTGCTGAAACTCGACCCTGCCGACCTCTACGTAACAGTATTCGAGGGTTCTCCAGAAGAAAACCTCAGTCGTGACGACGAAGCCGCCAACTTCTGGTTGAAGCATGTGCCCGCCGACCACATCATCAACGGCAACAAACACGACAACTTCTGGGAAATGGGCGATACAGGTCCATGTGGTCCATGCTCCGAGATTCACCTCGACAGCCGTACCGCAGAGGAAAAGGCCAAGGTTCCAGGACGCGAGTTGGTGAACAAGGACGACCCACAGGTTATTGAGATATGGAACATCGTGTTCATGCAGTTCGAGCGCAAGGCCGACGGTCATCTGGAACCTCTCGGCATGAACGTCATTGATACAGGTATGGGCTTCGAGCGTCTTGTACGTGCCATTCAGGGCAAGCACTCTAACTATGACACCGACGTATTTCAGCCTATTATCAAGGCCATTAGCGACATGACAGGTTACAAATACGGTGACAAAGAGGAAACAGACGTTGCAATGCGTGTCTGTGCCGACCATCTGCGCACCATAGCATTCTCCATTGCCGACGGACAGTTGCCAGGCAATGCAAAGGCAGGTTACGTCATCCGTCGCATCCTGCGCCGCGCCGTTCGTTACGCCTACACCTTCCTCGGACAGAAGGAAGCCTTCATGTATCGCCTGCTGCCAGTGCTCATTCAGGAAATGGGCGAGACGTATCCCGAACTTGAGGCACAGAAGGTTCTCATCTCTAAGGTGATGAAGGAAGAGGAAGAGAGTTTCTTGCGCACGTTAGAAACAGGTATCAGACTCTTAGACGGCGTGATGGCTGAGACAAAGAAACAGGGCAAGACCGTCATCGACGGCGAGAAAGCTTTCACCCTGTTCGACACCTACGGATTCCCCCTCGACCTCACGGAACTCATCTGTCGTGAAAACGGTCTAACTGTTGACGAGGAGCGTTTCAATGCAGAAATGCAAAAGCAGAAAGACCGTGCACGCAATGCTGCAGCCGTTGAGAACGGCGACTGGATTGAGGTCGGTTCAGTATTCGGCGATTCTATAGCTGAGAGCAAGTTCCTCGGCTGGGATATGACAGAGAGCGAGTGCCGTATCGTGAAATATCGTCAGGTGGTGCAGAAGAAGCAGACCTACTACCAGTTGGTGC
The DNA here is from genome assembly GCA_902781515.1 of uncultured Bacteroidales bacterium. GTDB lineage: Bacteria > Bacteroidota > Bacteroidia > Bacteroidales > Bacteroidaceae > Physcousia. The sequence goes on from CACZJU010000014.1 coordinate 106,231, forward strand.
TCGACCAGACCCCATTCTACGCCGAGAAAGGTGGTCAAGTGGGTGATAAGGGTGTATTGGTAAGTGAGAACGAAACCATCGAAATCATCGATACCAAGACAGAAAACAACCTTCCCGTACATATCACTAAGACGATGCCCATACAGCCCGAGGCTCCATTTATGGCATGTGTAGATGTTGATTCACGCCACGCCAGCGAGGCTAACCATACCGCTACACACCTCCTCGACCAGGCCCTGCGCGAAGTACTGGGAACACATGTCGAACAGAAGGGCTCGCTGGTAACACCCGAATACCTGCGTTTCGATTTCTCGCACTTTCAGAAAGTAACCGATGAAGAACTGCGTCAGGTGGAACGTCTGGTGAATGCCAAAATCCGCGAGGATATTCCCTTACAAGACCATCGCGATATGCCTATCGAGGAAGCCAAGAAACTTGGTGCCATTGCCCTCTTCGGTGAGAAGTACGGTGATAAGGTTCGCGTCGTTCAGTTTGGTGACAGCGTTGAGTTCTGCGGCGGTTGTCACGCCAAGAGCACTGGTCGAATCGGCATGGTGAAGATTCTGGCAGAGAGCAGCGTTGCTGCCGGCGTTCGTCGTATTGAGGCTGTAACGGGTCAGAAGGTGGAGGAGATGATGTATCAGTTTACCGACACCATCGCCGACTTGCGCCGTCTCTTCAACAATGTCCCCGACTTGCAGGGTGCCATTCAGAAGTTCATCGACGAAAACGCCCAACTGAAGAAACAAATCGAAAATTCGATGCGTGAAAAGGCTATGCAGTTGAAGCAGTCGATGAAGGACAATGCTAAGGACATCAACGGCATTACTATAATGAAAGCCGTAGTACCCACTATGGCTCCCGAGTTCGTAAAGGACATCGCCTTCCAACTGCGTGCCGAAGTGGAGAATGCACTAGTGGTAATAGGTAGCTCCAATGAGGGCAAACCCATGCTCACGGCTGCCGCGTCCGACAGCATCGTACAGCAGGGTGTGAACATCGGCAAGAACATTCGCGAGGCAGCCCAACTGATTCAGGGCGGTGGCGGCGGTCAGCCCCATTTCGCTACAGCCGGCGGTAAGAACCCCGACGGTCTCATCTCCGCTGTCGATAAGCTGATAGAATTACTCACGAAGTAAGCTGCAAAACATTATACAAGAATAAAGGCGCGTCGTTATTGATGCGCCTTTATTATATTTATTAATGTAAGATGCGATAATAGAACATCTTGTAAATTAGTTTCCATTTCAGCTTCGGCTTTTTCCAAGGATAGTTGTGAAGAGCTCGCCAAGCATCGAAGAACGGAGCAGAGGACTTTATTGCCTTTTTTACAAAAACATACTCCTGACGATAAATAAACTTCCTTTTTTCCTTGCTAAGACTTTTCAAATCACCCTCCTTCAACGCCTTCTTGCATGAAAGCAACATACAGTCGTGGGCAAGACGGTCCTTATATCCCGACAGAGCCTGTTCCGTCTCCTTCCTCATCTCCGCCTCGCTGATTTCCGTCTCACATCCTCTTACCATAGGAAGAAGGGAACCCCATTTCTTGAGAAAATGGTCGAGGCCTTCGTTGAAAGACTCCGTGAACGTACCCTCTGAGAAATGCTCCAGAATGATGTCGTCGCACACGCAGAGCTTCAGTCCCAAGGTATTCACCTGCATCGATATATCCGAATCGTAGAGATGGAAATGAGGGAACGTGACATCGTCGAACCGAATCTTTTGGAATGTCTCCCTGCGAATGCAGAACCACACTCCGTCCAGAGCTGCCACCTGATGGAGATTCCCAGTTGGTTCCCATCCGCAACCGGTGGTACAATATTGTCCGCTTGGAGAATAGAAACCCTGAATGACTCTTAGTGTGTGGAATTTGATACCTACAAACCTCCAGTCACTCTCAGCCGGAACAAAAACACTTCCCGCCAAGCCTATCGCTCCTACTTCAGGTTGCGACATATATTCCACCACTCTTTGTCCCCACCCTTCGGAATGGAACTCCACGTCCTCGTGCATAAAACAAAGGATGTCACCTTTGGCACGCTCTACTCCTTTGTTGTAGGCCGCACAAATGCCATATTCTCCTGCCGAATTATCAATGTGAACAATTTCGTATGTCACCCCTATCGTATCGTCGATATTCGCCACAAGTTCCCTATCGGTTTTGGGATGAGTAGAGCAGATTATTATCGATATGTCCATTGTGTGTTGCCCGTTTATGTTTATTTTCTGCAAAGATACACATATTTTCTAAAAAAAGACGTACCTTTGCGATACAAACCATGAAAAAGTAAATACGCAATGCAGAAAGACCCTTTGGTTTCAGTCGTTCTTCCCAACTATAACTATTCGACATATATACAGAAGAGGATTGAAGGCATTCTCGCCCAAACATATCCTTATCTGGAACTCATACTTCTCGACGACAAATCCACCGACAACAGTGTGGAGATAATGCGACGCTACGAATCGCACCCGAAAGTATCGACCATCATCGTGAACGAAGAAAATTCTGGTTCGCCGTTCGTGCAATGGGAAAAGGGAATTTCGTTAGCCAAGGGAAAATATATTTGGATAGCGGAAGCCGACGATGAGGCTCTTTCCGATTTTCTCAAATCCTGTGTCGAGGCTCTGCAAGCCAATCCAAGTGCTTCTATCTGCTACACAAGCTCACTTCACATCGATTCCAACGACGTAGTAGTACCTCATCGGCACAAACCCACTCGGACTGAAGGATACAGTGTTTTCAATGGTATGGAGTTTGCCCGTCGCAACCTTTATTGGCGCTGCTACATTGAGAATGCCAGCGGAGCCGTTTTCCGTCGCGATGCCTACGACCGCATACAGAGCAAGGAATGGATAAATATGCGCTCCTCTGGCGACTGGCTCTTCTGGTCGCTATTGGCTTTGGAAGGCGATGTCATCCGCATTCACACTCCGCTCAACCGTTTCCGCATTCACACCAGCAGCGTAACTGCCAACGCTAAAAAGAGAGTCAGGAAATACCTCGAAGATGCCTACATCATCAATACTATCGAAGAAAAACTACAGCCTCCCGTAAGCCGCTATCGTCATTGCATGAGGACCGGACAATTATATCGTTTCATCAGGAAATACGTTGACCCCGAGCAAAAACAAAGTGCAATATCAGGAGTCAAAGCCATATTGCATGAGCCATATTGGATTCGCCATCTGGAAGCCTTGAATCGTCTTCTTCGCTGGATACCATTTACAGCGAGTATGAAGCGTGATGCTCTCCCCGACACCTACACTTGGTGAGTTTGTCCACTGCTTCCATATCGTCCGATGCAAACTTGCGGGCAAAAAGATATGGGCTCTCCACAAGATAGTCCACATCCTCCTTCCTCCACACATAGGGATTGCCACGCAGCCAGTCGATGGCTCGCATCGAACCGCGCTGGGCATCGTCGACATCGAACAACCGACTACGGAAGGGAGAGTTCCAGACAATCGTCTGCAGGAAAATCTCGTCGGGACAGAGTGTGTGGTGAAAAAGTCGGTGTATATCGGTCTCATGACTTAACACATAGCGACAACACTCGTCGGTGATGCTGAACCAGTTGAAACCTTTCTTTACATCTATCTTACGTCCACGCTGACGGTTCACGCCCACCAGTTTCTGCATATTAAGAATAAGGTTGCGCAGCGGGGAGGTGACCATGTGGAGCAAGCGCGATGAGGAACGCTGCTTCCAACGATTAAAGAAATAATAGTAACGCACCTTACGCAAGGCATCGCGCTGGTGGGCCTCGTCGTTCCAGAAACCTATGAATTCCATACCTTGGTGTTCGTCGAAGAAACGGCGAATCTCTTCTGCCGACTTTATCGGCAAATCGCAGCCCGAAAGCAAGTGATAGTATTGATAAGAACCGTGGTTCGTTGCCTCACGCATCAACAGTAGTTCGGCATCCACCTGCGAGGTGTGCCCCCAATATATCTCAATGGGGTTCTGTACCACAAACAGTCCTGCCTTCTGCAGTTTTATGTCGTTGACTTCGGCAAAAAGCGAAGCATTACGACGGTCTATATGCAGGAAAACATCGTTCCACTCTACATCTAACGCATCGAGCAGTGTATGCAGCAAGAGTGGTTCGTTGTGGGCAATGACGAGATAGGCGTGACGGTTCATATTCTCTGTTTTCTGCTAATCAGTGATTCCATGAGGCGATATATTCGGTCGAGCACTACAGCTGTTACCAGCGATGCCACCACAAGCACCAAGTACATCACAATCGGATAGCGCAGTGCGTATATCTCATCGTGGAACAGGTAGTAAGCATAGAAAGTGTGAGTCAGCCACATGTAAATGGAATAGCGACCGAAGATGGCAAGCACTGACTGCAACCATTGCGGCACACTACATATAGTAAACAGTATTATCAGTGGAACGGCAAAGAGCACATTCACCGAACTTGATCCCAGCATTCCGCGAACCATGCAGAGCAATAGCATTACAAGCGAGGGCCAAGCGGTGTGTTGCAGCGAGAGTTTCCTTGCGAAGCGTAGTCCATGGCTCCCCATACAAATGCCGACATAGAAGGCAGGCATCACCACCATAAGTCGGCTCAGTTGTGCTGAAAATATCGTGTCGCCCATCATGGTAAACGGAAAGTCATGGAAAAAGAGCAGGGCGAACAACAAAAGAAATACTGCAAGGTTAGTCCACATGCCATTGCGCTTGACGAAAGGTACAATCCAACGAGCAGCAACAATCAGCAACACCCATGGCAGCATGAACCACCACTCAGCATTATAGGAAACATCAAGCGAGAGGAGATTGAGAACAAATGTCTTCCAGCTCTCTGGATAGGCGTTAGGACAAAGCCTGCACGCCAAAGGGATGAATATGGCAAATACCAACCAGAAGCGACTATAAACTCTCCATAGACGACGCAATGTGGCGCTGGTTCCCAAATCCTGCGCCTTTGCCATTCCGTAGCCCGATATAAAAAGGTATATGGGAACGCACATCCCACATACACGAGCCAAGGCATAGGCCAAAGGTTTGCCGTTGAAGTAGTTTATGAGCGATGTGCACTCCGCTACTCGCTCTGCCGTGTTAAACAGATGCAGCCACAGCATCATCAGTATGGCTACTCCCTTCAGTTGCAAACTCTGTTCCTTATTCATTGTTGGTGGAAATACGCATCCAGTTGTCGGGATAAAGTGGAATGTTATCACCATCATCGGCATACCAGTGATCGGGACACAATACTTGTTTGTCGGCATGGGCGTTGAGCCACGCAGCCCACCACGAGAAGGTACTGTTACAGATGATGTTGTGGTGGCAGCACGACATCAGCAGCATGTCCTGCCAACTGTCGTTACCTTTATTCCAGTTCACAAACACTGTGCCCTCTGGCAATGATAGGTTGTCGCGCACCCACTCCACATCCTCCGAGAAGACATAAAACTTGGTATCGGGCACAAGCCTACTCATCTCATCTATTGCCCGTCTGTAGTATGGAACCTGACAAACGCATCCTATCCGGTTGTAAAACTGAGGCTTAATGTAATCACCGCGTCTCACATGCAGCGCTACGCTGTTCCGTTCGCCTTCCAGTTCCTCTACCAGCTGTCGGTTACGCTCGCTGGCCTTCTCCACATTGAATGTAAAGGCACGCTGAATCTCATCCTCGTGCCCTTGGAAATACATTAGGTTCTGATAGAAACCTTTGTAGTAAACTAATGGCCAGCGTACAGGGCCGTCGTAATGACGCAGCGAACCATGCTCATGTCGCTCCAGTATTGTCCGGAACAACAGGAACTCCAACATCTTCTTCAACCATTGCGGCAGCGTCAGTTCATCTTTCGGCAAATCGAAAATCCGATGCAGCTCGTAGCCATAATGGTCGTGATAGTGCTGCATGTCGGAGAGGTCGATACGCACATCCTTGTACCTGCTCTTCATGCGCAGATAGAGGGCATAGATGAACATCTGGTTGCCCAGTCCGCCTGTCATCTTTATCAGTCGCATGATCGGAGATTATGTTTTAGGAAATAGTCACGGATGGTGGTATCCTCCACAAGAAGTCCGTCGGCAATCAACTGCTCGCGATGGTTCAGGCCGATGACTCTGTCGTATTCCTCGCTCAGGCGTCCCTGTTTCCAAAGCTCGTAGAAGTAACGCCAATGGCGACCACCATGCTTACTGCTGTGCTTCTCAAGCTCACGTCCGCCCTGCACCATTTTGTCTATGAACACCTGTCTGGTACCAACAGAATAGTGGTAGATGCGTATGGGACCCTGGACTATTGTTCGCGGCAGCATTGCCACCTTATGGTTGCCCATGGCGATGTGCAGATATCCGTCGGCGCGATGAGCCACCTTGCCCCTTTGGGGCTGGAAAATGCTGTATGGCGACAGGTCGTAACGAGCGGCCTCTGCCACAGGTTCCACACGGGTGGTCCATTCACTGAGGGGTTTGTTTTCTTCGGGCATCATGCAATGTGACGTGCAGCGCATGATACGCTTGGAGCACTGTCCGAGATCGGTCTTTAGACTTCCCGATGGAGCATACCACAACTCGTCGGCATCGGCATTTATCACCCAGTCGGCCTTGTATTTGTCGATTGCCATCATCGCCATACGATCCACCCACATTTTCTGCTCGTAGCCGGTGGAAGGTTCGTCGATGATGTCCAGCACCCATCCTCGTTCTTTGTAGCGGCGCAGGATGTCGGGTGTCGAGTCCGAAGAGTTGTTGTCGGTAACGATGAATCCATCGACTCCCATTTCATGATGAAACAGAAGGTTCTGCTCCAGTTTATCGGCCTCGTTCTTCACCAGCAGGGTCATGACGACTCGTGGCTGCTCAACCCTACGGGGAGCAAACGGCCATGCGGCAAAGGCACGCAGTATTCGGGGCAACACCTTCAATACTATGTTCATCTGTTTCAGTCCTTTATTTCATTGAACTCCGACATCATGCGCAGACATTCGTCGGCATCAAGACCACGCTCGTCGGCATATTCGCGAGCCATAAGTTCCCGCCACTCCCTCTTTGCCAAGAGACGCTCCGAGATGTTCTTACAGCCTTCTGCCAGTCCTACCTTACGGAAACGTATGCGGTTGAGGTCGATAAGTTCCACCAAGTCTCCGTCGCCGAAGAGAACATTGCCGCCCGACAGGTCGCGGTGAACCATGCCTTCGTTGTGCAATCGCGCTATGGTGCGAGCCACGAGACGCAGATAACGGCGGACCTCAGCCTCGTCAGTTATCTTGCCCTCGAGCAGGTGGTTGTAGCAGTAGGGACATGTTGACTCGAGCGACACGTAGTAGCTGCGTGTGAAGAGCAGCCCGTTGCGGACCGTCAGCCACGCTATGGGCTTGGGGCTTCCAATGCCTTTGCTGAGCAGGAGTTGGGCGTACTCGTAGCTGCGCTGCGCCTTTGATTTGCGCAGGAAGCCGTAGACGATGCGGTTGAAGGATATGGGTTTGGCGAAGGACTTCACCACCAACGTCTTATCGTGTAGCTGGAAGGTACGTAGCTCATTGCGGTGGAAATAGAGGATTTCCCCTTGTTTTTCGGCAAACAACTGTGGCAGTCGGACAACAAAGTCCTTGAGCTCGGCATCCCGAGCATCGCACAGTACCACTCTTCGTGGGTGCTTAATTGCCTCAATCATTCGCTTTATCCAGTTCTCCATGGTCCTTCACTCTACACTCTCAACTTTCAACTCAAAACTCTAAACTAAATTTTATCCAGTCCCTTCGTCAGCTTTAGCCAGTAATACTTCAGAGGATTCTTGTACTTCAACTGCTTCCAGGGACGACTGCCATGTGGGCGATGCACCACTGGCAACTTCGTTACCAACAGATTATGCAGCCCAGTTTCCAGCGAGCGGTGAGAGATTGTCACGTCGAACCACGATTTTGCGGCATCCAACTCGTCGAAGTCTACACGTCGCATTAGTTCCGTTGTCAACAGCGAGCAACAGAACGAACAATGCCGACGTGTGTCCACAATCCTGTTCTCCTGTCCTTTGGCATAGAGATACGGATAGTTGATATCACCCTCTTCGTCCACCGTTACCGAGGCCACTATGCCCGCCTCGCTGTGCTCCTTTGCAACGTTCCACAAGCCCTGCAGCGTATCGGGCCTTACCGTCACGTCACTCTCCACTATCAGTAGTCCGGCATCCTCTTCCAAACACATCTGTCTCTCGCGTCTCAATACCAACAAATAATTTGGCGACGGATGGTCGGTCAAGTCGCTCAGGTTCACCAATTGGAAACCTGTTTCCTTTGCTGCCTGCTCCAGCCGTGCCGTGTTCTCGGGAGTCGAGAAATCGTTGTAAATGGTGTATGTATGAGGCACATCGAGTTTCGACGCCATTATAGCCTTCGCAGTTTCCAGTGTCGAATCAATACTGTCCTTCACCGGCGTTATAATGTGCAATTGCTTCATCAATTCATTCGTGTTTGGTTGTCAAAGGTACAAAAAGTCAAGAGCCGAACAAAATAAAATCCAATTTATTTTTTGGTGTTTCACTCGGTTTTCACTACCTTTGCTACAATGATAACCATGAAAAGTTTTTTTACTATGGAACAAAACACGAACAAACTGGGCATGGTGGTAGGCTGTGCCGTGATGCTGATTAGTCATCTTTTCCTACCTTTGGTGTCTTTTATGGGGTATTCCTCTACTATGACAAAGGCCATCTCTACGACGGATAGTTTCTTTTTGAAGTTGTTGCTGGTGTTGATGTTGCTGGCTCCGATTTATCTGTTGCTGAGTGCATTTAGCGACAATGAGGCTCTGAAGTCGCTGCGTCCCATTTTCCGCATCAACCTGCGTATGGCTTCGCTGATTCCTATTGTGCTGGTGCTGCTGTTTTCGTGGTTCATGAACAGCAGGGAAATACGTCCAGTGATGGAGTGGGGCTTCAGTCTTTATCTGCTGGCTGCGATGTGTGTTGCATTCATGGCAAACAAAGAGACTGTAAAGGCTCATCCTATGACGGTTGGGCTTGTGATGCTGTATGTGATATACTTCTTCCTGCCCACTGTCAACTATCAGCGTCTGAGCTATACCTTGTGGCAGTGGCTCGATGTCAAGACAAATATCCGTTTTGTGTTGCCGGAATGGATTAAATGGATAAGCTGGGCATTGCTGTTGCTGCCTGCCTATGCTGCACTTTGCGCTAACAAGGATAAGGAGTTGCTGGCTGTAGCACGTCCCGCATTGGTGGTTCCGCCTCACATAACAACCCTGTGCATTTCCTTGGTAGTCTTGGTGATGATAGTTCTTCTTGTCATCTGCTCGCTTGTATATGGTGACGGACGCGAGAGTCGCTATATGGCTCCTCAGATGTCCTCGTATATCTATCTTGCTATTGGCATCTGTCTGACCGTTGCCGGCTTCCGCAAGGCTAAGAAATAATGATTACCATGAAACGTATTTTCAGTATTGCTGTGGTGCTGCTCGCCACAATAGTTTTTTGCCAAGGCCTAATGGCACAGTCGGCACAGGTGAAGAATACGGAGAAACCGATTCTGCCCGTTCCTGGTGTGCCGAATGCATTTGCCGAGTATAGCGCAAACTTGCCTAAGTACACACCTTCGGGCGATCAGGGATTCCTGATGGTGAAAGGACCTGTGGTGAAGAGCTATATAAAGAAAACCAACGGTGAAAACGAGTCTTTTGGGCTTGATGACAATGGTTGGTTCATTATGTCGCAGACTAATAAGTTTACTGGAGAAACTATCCAACGTGGTACGAAGAATAGGATCGTTCGTGCTACTAGTGTTGACGTTGACTTTGATGGAGAACAGAGCACTAGGGAGTTCAAATATGACAAGGATGGCTGGCTCGTTGAGTCGACGTTTGACGGCCCTTGTGCATCCAGTACGAATACTATCAGTTTTAACAACTTCCGCGATCCAATATCTGAAAGACTAGTGAGCTCATTATATAGTGGTGAGGGAAGTACCGTTTGCAAAACCGTTTACACGATTACAAAGACTGATCCCTTCCACAACTGGTTGGAACGTGACGTGAAATATTATGAAAGTGGCAGGCTGGGCGGAAAGTGGCACGAAAGTCGCACTCTGTATTATCTGAGTGTTATTGACAAGGACAGAGGGGCTGTTGCCACGCGTCCTGCTACAGGTAAGCAGACGATAGGGCTTATCAATTCCAAAGATGGTGGAATAATGTATTACCACGATGGGACGCAATGGAGATATTGCTGCATTGGTGACAACGTAAAGCTGCCAGAGCCTCCAAAACATGAACATAGTTGGAAGGATAAGTTCTATGTGCAGTTCGATCCTCAAACAGTGAAATGGGAGGAAAGCTATGAAGGACCGACGCCTCCACATAAGCACATAACGCATGAAATTTTGAAGGGCGCTATATATGATGATAGCAAATCCCGGAGAGTGGCTGACCTTCCTAATGAGTTTACATTCAAGGCCGAGACTGATAAACTGGTGTTTGTAAAGAAGAAAGAACTTGAAGACAAGTACTTTAGCAAAACCCCTGTGAGCAAGGGCTTGTGGGCTACGCTGTGCTTCGATGATGTGGCACAGTTTATGATGGAACCGGGTGACCAGTCGCCAGCCGTGGCAGAGAGCATGGAGATGGCTCAACGACTGGTGGCAGAAATGAACAAACGTTCGGAGGCGAAGAATGAGAGGTGGGAGTATATGATAGCCACGAAGCATGATCTGGATACGCTGGGCATAAAATATGAAGCTCCGATGGAGGATATTGAAGAGGCCTTCGATACCCTTGGTCGTCTTTATATAGTGGCTGCTTCTAAGACTCCAGGCACAAAGGTCGTGAAAAAAGAGTCTTACCTAGTTAAGTACGATTCATACTATAAATGTGTTAATGGGGACTGTAATTTAAAGAGTGTGCCGCTTCCTCACAGAATGCGTTTTCCGAGCAAAGAGCGAGCTGAGCGTTATTGGCAGAATCTTCAGGAAAGGGTACAAATCGAGAACGCGAACAAGCCTGTAGAGGAGGAATATGATCCTACAAGATACCAAGAAAAGGAGGTAAAATACTATATTGTAAGGTATTATACCTTCCGTGAATGTTCTGACGCGAAGTGTAAGGAGAGGACTCCTTTGAAATCGTATTCATTTATGTTCACCGACTACACTCTGGCAAAAAGATTCTATGCCAATGCCCAAATGGGAAGGACAGAAGATAAACTGCTAATGTTGGCTAAGGGGCAAACAATAGACGAACCTTTAAAACCTGTAACAAACCGCGACATCTCTGCGAAAGAAAAGCAAAAGGAGGTGCAGGAGGCGAAGAAGAGAGGAGAGATAGAGGGGCACGAGCATGAATACAAAGAGAGTAGGAGTGCCAGGAGATGGTCAAAGAAAGAGGGAGACAAGATTTTCTACTATGTGGAGGTAACGACTAAGAAGACCTGTTGGCTCTGTCAGCATTCGGAAAAGGTTTACACGAAGACTGAACGCTTTAGTACCAGTCGCGAGGCGAGCGAGTTCTACAAGAGTCACATGCAAAATGAATAATCAATAATCCCCATTCGCCTCTCGCGGATGGGGATTGTTACGTATGCGTGCGCGCGTATATTAAATATGGTATAGGGCTTTAGGAATTGCTCTCGCTATGATAATGATTGACTTCGTCTTTCCACTTCGCGACTCGGCATTGCTTAAACAAGTTTAATCACCGCTCTCACTGCTCAGCGGATTCCAGCCTTGGGCTTTGAGGGTGAACTCCTTAAATTCTCCTTGCGCAGTGGAGCAAGAGCTTACTCGTCGGGGTGGGAGAGGGCTTTGCGGAATTCGCTGGCCTCGCGACTGGTGGCGAAGCGTTCCTCCCGTTGAGACAGTTTTTCCATACGGCCACACGATGAGCATTTCTTCCACTTCGTTACCGTCACAATGTATAAGGGCTTGCCGTTCTCTTTTATCGTCTTCATACCACCGGCTTTCTCCATTACTTTATATTCGTGACTATGGCCTGGGATTTCACCTTTCTGCGGTTTCTTCGCCTCTTCCTCTGGCTCTTCTTTAGTTTGTTGGGCGATGGAGAATATTAATGGGAGTGTACAAGTGGTTTTTACTGTTTCTCCATCTTCCTTGCCTGGAATCCAATGTTTCATATTTTGAATCAGTCTAACAGCTTCTTTATCTAATTCCGTAGAAACACTCTTTGCAACTTCGATATCTTCTATTTCCCCTATTTCACTTACTTTGAATTTAACCTTTACTGTACCCTGTACATTATCTTTCAATGCTACCTCGGGATATTGAAGGTTCTTTTGTAGATATGTATTCAGTGAATCCTGACCACCAGGGAATATCGGTTTTTCTGAAGTTGATTTAAGAGCCATCCCTGACTTCATATGTGTTTTTCTTTCATTTTGCCCCCATATACGAACATACTTCCACTTTGTCCCATGATAGAAAAACATTCTTCCGCCATCGTTGGAATTTATAAGACCGATTCTCTGCTTGCCCGTAAATGGTCGAGTCACATTTGAGCCTCTGTTTTTATCAATAACATTAAGATAATATAGTGTACGGCTCTCATGCCATTTGCTTTTAAATACACCTTTTTCGTAGTATGCTACATCACGCTCCAGCCAGTTGTGAAAACAATCCATTTCTGTCATTGTATAAATATACTTATCAACGGTAACAGGACCATCATAAGCCATTTGCATAGTTGACACCTTTGCCAAGGGATCGTGATACATGTTATGTTGGTATGTGTCCGTATTGACAAACTCATCGGCAACATCATATACTTCTTCTAAGAGCCAACCTTCCTCATCATACTTGTATTCTAAATTGCTATATTCTTCGGTGGTAGGGAATCCGGAAACTATTCGATTGTTGTGTTTGGGGTCGCGTTTGAGTTTAAAGCCTTCGACAATTTTGTTTAAACTCAGCATATACCATCCGTTGTCGTCAAGCGCAAATGATGTGGGTGCTCCATCGGTGCTTTTTGTGACACCTTTTACGACCGGGCCTTTCAATAATAGAAACTCCTGATCTCCAGATGGGAAATACATGGGGTGTATTCCCGTTGAGTCTGCGAGAGCTCCAACACCAGGCACACGAAGAGGAGGATTCTTATAATAAACTTTTTCAAAAGTATATACTATTGAGTCTTGTTTTTCTGCCCTTACCTGACCTTTATTGTAAGTCTGAGCCACGATGGATTGGGACAAAATGATGCTGGCAATGATAGATAATAGTCTAATTTTCATGGTTGTTCTTTGCGCGCGTACGCGTATTATATTATAATATGGTATATTAGTCACGGCTTTCGCTGCTCAGGGGGGCTCTTGTCCTTCCACCTCGCGACTCGGCAATTCTTAAACGAGTTTAGAACTGCTCTCGCTGCTCAGCGGATTCCAGCCTTGGGCTTTTAACTCGAATTCCTGACCGTCGCGAGTGATGAGGGCACAGCCCAGTGAGGGCTCGGTGATGTAGCCGATGACCTTCACGTCCTCAAGCTGGCTTACCTGATCGTTCATGGTGAGGGGGACGGTGAACAGCAGTTCGTAGTCCTCGCCGCCGTTGAGGGCACAGGTAGTGACGTTCATGTTCAGTTCCTCTGCCATTACTGCTGTCTGGTAGTCCAGAGGTATGCGCTCTTCGTAGATGCGGCATCCCGTATTGCTCTGCTTGCAGATGTGCATGAGTTCGCTCGACAAACCATCGCTGATGTCCATCATTGAGGTGGGGCGTATGCCTGCCTTGTTGAGTGCTTCCACTATGTCGCGACGTGCCTCTGGCTTCAGTTGGCGTTCCAGTAAATACTCGCGTCCTGAAAAGTCCGGTTGACTAAGAGTTGAGAGTTGAGAGTTGAGAGTTGAGAGTTTCTGGCTGTCGCCGTTGTTTTCTGCCTCTTTAATTTGTCTTTTTAACTCATTGACTTGACTCGTGTACACTGCCTTTTCACGTTCGAGCAGTTGCAGGCCCATGTAGGCGGCGCCGAGGTTACCGCTGACGCAGATGAGGTCGGTGGGCTTGGCTCCATCGCGATAGGCAATATCCATGGGACGTGCCTCGCCGATGGCAGTGATGCTGATGGCAAGACCTGTGAGGCTGCTTGTGGTGTCGCCTCCCACAAGATCTACATGGTGTTCCTGACATGCCAAAAGCATTCCGCTGTACAGTGCTTCGATGTCCTCAACGCTGAAGCGCTTCGACACGGCAAGACTTACGGTGATCTGACGGGGTGTGCCCATCATGGCGTAGATGTCGCTCAGGTTTACCATTACGGATTTGTAACCAAGATGCTTGAACGGTGTGTATTGAAGGTCGAAGTGTACGCCCTCCATGAGCAAGTCGGTGGTTACCAACACGCGGCGTTCGCCTGTGTATTGCAATACGGCACAATCGTCGCCAACGCCACGTATTGTGCTTCCGTTCTCGGGCTTTATATCTTTGGTGAGTCGCTCTATTAAGCCGAATTCACCCAATTCTGCTATTTCCAATTATCAATTGTCAATTATCAATTATCAATTACGCCTCCAGGCGTTTAATCATTTCCTTCATTATCTCTGCCATCTTGGGCTGTACCTTGTTGGCAGCAATCTGCACCTCCTCGTGACTTACTTCCACAGGATTGTCGAAACCACCAAGGTCGGTGATGACGCTTATGCCAAACACACGGATGCCACAGTGGTGAGCTACGATGACCTCGGGCACGGTGCTCATGCCGACAGCATCTGCTCCCAGACGGGCAAACATACGATATTCGGCTGGAGTCTCGAAGGTGGGACCTTGTGTACCCAAATAGACACCATGTTGCACCTTGATGCCCTTTTCCTCAGCAATCTTGTCGGCAAGGGCTATAAGCTCGTGGTCGTAGGCCTCATGCATATCGGGGAAGCGTGGACCGGTGGGGAAGTTGGGACCGCGCAATGGGTTTTCGGGGAAGAAGTTGATGTGGTCGGCGATAATCATCATATCTCCCACGTTGAAGTTGGGATTGGTGCCGCCGCTGGCGTTGCTGACGAACAGGGTGCGGATGCCCAGTTCGTACATCACTCGCACTGGGAAGGTAACCTGACTCATGGGGTAGCCTTCATAGAAATGGAAGCGTCCCTGCATGGCTACAACCTCTTTGCCACCGAGCAGGCCAAGTATGAACTGACCGGAGTGCCCTTCGACCGTAGATTGTGGGAAGTTGGGTATCTGTGCGTAGGGAATGGTCTGTGTGACTTCTATTTCATCGACCAAACGTCCCAAACCTGTGCCAAGGATGATGGCAATTTTTGGCTTAGAAGTTATTTTGTCCTTTAGCCAAGATGCTGTTTCTTGAATTTTTGAGTACATAGCCAGTAATATTATCGTTAAAGTTTTCGGTTTGTTCTCTCATAATCTCTACCTCTATGGGCAGTTCGTACATGGATTCGCGCACTTCGGGGGTGAGGCCGTTGAGGAGCTTCAGGCGTGCTGCATCTTTCTCTGTGGTGATGATGCGGCGAGGCGATGGCATTTGCTCAAACTTTTGGTTGATGGCTTGTGCATCGGCATCGCTGAAGTAATGATGGTCGGGGAAGGGCAGTAGTGTGATGCGCTCTGTGTGACGACTGATGTCGATACGCATCTGTTCGGGCGAGGCAATGCCTGTGAGCAGCATCACCGATTCGTTGCTGCCGATTTCTGTCAATTGTGTCTTGCCGTTGCCGAATACCTGATGCATGGTCCCGTATCGGAGTGTGCTGAAGAAGAGCTTCTGGTAGGGTTTCAGGTCGAGTGCCCTCTGAACAACTCGGAAGCCCATGGGCTTGATGTCGTGGGGGCATTTCGTGACTATTACGATGTTGGCACGACGCTTGCCTTCCTTCGGTTCGCGCAGACGTCCTGCAGGAAGCAGACAGTCATCGGTAATCATACGATGATAGTCAACGAGCAGTATGTTCACACCCGGATTGACATAACGATGCTGGTATGCATCGTCGAGCAGAATCACATCCACATCTCTGGTTGCCTTGTCGTTGCAGAGGTGCTCGATGCCGCGACGGCGGTTGCCATCTACTGCCACATATATGTCGGGAAACTTTTGCTTCATCTGCCAAGGCTCGTCACCAATGTCGCGTACGGAACTTTCCATCGTGGCTAAGATGTACCCCTTGGTCTTACGCTTGTAACCGCGACTGAGTACTGCTACACGGTAACGGTGACTTAACAGACGCACAAGGTATTCCGTATGCGGAGTCTTGCCGGTTCCGCCTACTGTGAGGTTGCCAACGTTGATGATGGGGATGTTGTAGCTACGTGATGGCAATATGCCCATGTCGAAGAGGGCGTTGCGTACACCAACACCAAACCCGTAGAGCCAACTCAGCGGGCGTAACCATTCGTTGATGCGTACAAGGTCTCCTTCCATTTAACTACCCTTTAACTACCCTTTAACTACCCTTTAACTTCCCTTCTTACTGTATATTTGGCTCGAAAGGTATGCGTGTCTGGAGCTTGTCCTGCGACTTGATGGTGCGCAGCAGCGAGAAAGTGGTGTAGTATTCACCCATAATATCGCGCATCTCGGCCTCCATGTAGCCTGACTTCTTTTTGTCGAGTAGTGACTGGAACCAAAGCTCGGGCTTGGGATAATCCACAGTGTTGTATTTCTCCACCTTTGCCAACTTCGCAGCCACCTTGACAGCTGCTTCCAGATCGCCTAACTGGTCAACCAGTCCCAGTTCCTTAGCCTGCTCGCCGGTCCATACGCGTCCCTCGGCTATCTCCTTCACTTTTGCAATGTCCATCTTGCGTCCCACGGCTACACGACCGGTGAATGTCTCGTAGCCACGTTCCACCATAGCCTGCATCAGTGCACATTCTTCGGCATTCATCGGGCGACCTATAGCTCCGAGGTCGCTCAAGGCGTTCGTTTTCACTACATCGAACTTCACGCCAATCTTCTGAGTCATGAGTTCGCTCATATCAGGAATCATACCGAATATTCCGATGCTTCCGGTGAGGGTGGTGGGTTCGGCGATGATCTTATTGGCTCCGCATGAGATATAGTATCCACCTGATGCTGCCATTCCGCCCATGGAGACAACTACTGGCTTTTCTTCCTTCAGCAGTTCTACTTCGCGCCAAATCTGTTCGCTGGCGTATGCTGAACCACCTCCGGAGTTGACTCTCAGTACGACTGCCTTCACGTCATCGTCCTCACGCAGTTCGCGCAGGTCGTCGATAACCTTTTCTCCAACAATTTGTGGACTGTTGCCGCTCATGGACATTCCGTTTGAGGTCTGCACGATGTCACCTACCGCATAGTAGATTGCCACCTTGTCGTCCTGTTCCTTGTATTCTGGCACTTCCACCGTTGCCATTTCCTTCGGCGAGATGAACGACAGACTTTCGTCTTCGTCAAGATCCATCTTTTGCTTCAAATAAGCCTTGGCGCCATCGATGTAGGTCAGCGTGTCCACCAGATTGTTCTCCAACATATATGATGCGGCATGAAGCGCTACGTACTCGTCGGCAAGTGTATTAAGTTTCTCTACGCTGATTTTACGTGATTTGGATACATCGTTCAGCATGTTCTTCCAAATACCGCTGAGGAATGACGTTACCTGTTCGCGATTGGCTTCACTCATCTCTGTGTTTGTGAACGGTTCCACCGCGCTCTTGAAAGTACCAACCTTGAAGACTTGCATCTTCACACCCACTTTTGCCATTGCGTCCTTGAAGAACATGGGCATAGAGGCAAGACCGTGCCAGTCCACTATGCCTTCGGGATTTACCATAAGTTTGTCGGCAACACTACAGATGTAGTAGCCCGACTGGCTGTATGTGTCGCTGTAGGCGATAATGAACTTGCCGCTCTTCTTGAATTCCACCAAAGCCTGACGCAACTCCTGCACTGTGGCTGGTGTTCCGGAGAGTATGGCATTCTCCAGGTAGATACCTTTGATGTGTTTGTTATCCTTTGCCCTTTTGATGGCTTCGGTCATGGTTTGCAAACCGGCAATACCTTCCTCACCTGCACCCATAATCATTGCAAACGGGTCATCCTGCGTCTGTTCGTTTAGAATACCGCCCAGGTCGATTCGCAAAATCGTGTTGTCCTTCACGGATGCCTTCATGCCGTCGGTAGCCATCATGCCTGCAAAGGAAACTATCATAATGATAGTCGATACTATGGTAAACAAAAATAAAGCCAATAAACTGGCTAAAGTGTACTTAAGAAAACCTTTCATTGCTTTTAATATTTATATCCTATGTTTTTTTCTCGTCTATACGCGCGCGTTACATTTATATATTATATATGTACAAAGGTACAAATTACACGTCTTATAGCCAAATCAACCATGCAAAAACAAAAAAATATGAAAAAAGTTCTCAGAATATTTGGTCAGTTTGTAAAAAGTCCGTACCTTTGCACTCGCAAATGAGAAACAGACCTCTGAAACGAGGTTGTTTGAGACTCGTCGATTCTGTAGATTTTCTAATAAGTTTACTCATGTGTCGGGACAGACGTCGTTGTCATTTATATCAGAATAACGAAAAGAAGATATTATACAAGTCTCCGAGCAGCGAGCGCAGTGCCAAGCTTGCTTGAGCATTGCCGAGTCGCGAAAGAGGCTCGTAAAAATATCAGCGATATTTTTACAATGAAGAGTTTGATCCTGGCTCAGGATGAACGCTAGCTACAGGCTTAACACATGCAAGTCGAGGGGCAGCGAGAAGGAAGCTTGCTTTCTTTGTCGGCGACCGGCGCACGGGTGCGTAACGCGTATCCAATCTACCCTATTCTCAGGGATAGCCTTGCGAAAGTAAGATTAATACC
>CACZJU010000015.1 GCA_902781515.1 uncultured Bacteroidales bacterium
GCACGCATCCGCTTCTTCACAGGTACACGCCCTGCCCAAATCACCATTGAGGCCAACGGCATCGCCTCCGACGGCACCCTCCTCCATAATTAAATCCTCAATTCAAAGAACCGCACTTGTCACTTCGCTGGTGGCAGGTGCGGTTTGCTTTACTTGGCTACGAACTTGCGAAAACAGCAGAAGCGCCCAAGCGGACGCTTCTGTCTATATATTTTATCTACTGTCTGTTTATTCAGCCCAATGTATTTTAAGAGGTTTATTTATAGCTTCTCTATCTCTTCTTCTGACAAGCCCGTATATCGAGCTATTTGCTTGGCTGATAGACCATCATCTTTCATGCGAGATGCAGTTTGTATGAGACTCTTATGTGTGGCTGTCTCTGAAATTACAGCCACGTTCTTCTCCCACTCATTCCAATCAGTTTCAGTAAGGTAGCGTACAACTTGCTCGCGGAGTGGTGGCAAATCGTGTTGAACAACCTCCCAAACTGTCTGAAGTTTTAGCTTATAGTAGTCATGGGCAAGGATATTGCGCATCCTCATTATTACATCCCATGGTGTGTCGGGATGTTCCGCACGGTAGGCTTTGGTAAGATGGTAAACGGCTTCACCAATGGCAAGAATGTTATAGACGACTGCATAGCACATCATATCGTCTGCTTGCAAATCTTCATAAGTTTTATTATGAGTATAACGAGCTATATTGTCAGCGGCTGTTGCTATGTGCTCCAGTCTTATGCGGTCTTTAAGCGGTTCTCTCATATATCAAATATTTATCTCGGTTAGCACTTTCTTCTGCAAAAGGCAGTAATTCTCCATCCTCTACTAGATCAACCCTACGATCCAGCAGTCGCTCCAAATCATTCCACATTCCAAAGAATTTGAGTCCTATGGGTTGTGAATGGTCAAGATTCACGAGGATATCCACGTCACTTAGTGGTGTTTCCTCACCACGTGAGAAAGAACCAAAGAGCCATGCTTTCAGGACTGGTTGGGTCTTGAAATAGTCTGCAATTTTACGGGTCATCGCTTGCGTACTCATACATTTAAATATTAAGTATGACGCTGCAAATATAGCGAATATTTATATTAGGTCAAAACAAAAGCCACAGAATGTTACATTTGGGTTTTGAACCAGGTGGTGATTTGACGGAAGAGGTGGTTGCGGGTGTTACCGCCGTAGATGCTGTGGTTGCGATTGGTGTAGGTGAGCTGACGGAAGTCTTTGTCGGCCTGCACCAGTGCTTCTGTGTATTCGGCGGTATTGCGGAAGTGCACATTGTCGTCGGCAAGTCCGTGACAGATGAGAAGATTGCCTGAGAGCTGTGGAGCACGTGAGATGGCGCTGACATCGTAGCCCTCGGGATTCTCCTTTGGAGTGCGCATGAAGCGTTCTGTATATACTGAATCGTAGTAGCGCCAGCAGGTGGGAGGAGCAACGGCAACTCCGGCAGCAAAGACGGGACGACCTTCGGACATGCTCATGAGGGTGCAGAAACCTCCGAACGACCAGCCCCAGATGCCGATTCTGTTCTTGTCGATGTAGGGGAGGGAGGCGAGATATATGGCTGTTTCCACTTGGTCTTCAGCTTCCATCTGCCCCAGTCGCAGGTAGGTTTGCTTCTCGAACTCTGCACCACGACCGCCAGTGCCGCGACCATCTACGCAGACGCTGATGAAGCCCTCTTGGGCAAGATACTGTTCATAGATGCAGCCTCCCATATTGCCTGTGTACCAACTGTCGAGTACCTGCTGACTGCCAGGACCGCTGTACTGGAACATGATGACGGGATAGCGCTTTGAGGGACTGAAGGAAGCTGGCTTTACCATGTAGCCGTTGAGCTCGGTTCCATTAGATGTGCGGAATGTAAAGAACTCCTTCGTGCCCAGTTCCTTTTGCGACAGTTTGTTTACGAGTTCTTTGTTGTCGATAAGTGTCTTCAGGGAACGTCCGCGCTCGTCGCAGAGCGATGTTACGGGAGGTGTCTGCAGGTTGCTGAATACATTCATGAAATACTTGAACGACTTGCTGAACACAGCCGCGTTTGTTCCCTTTTCTGTTGAAAGCTTTGTATCCTTGCCCTTTGCATCGGTCTTAAAAATTCCACGACAAAGAGGGCTCTCCTGAGTGGAAGCGTAGTAGAAGCTTGAGGTCTTGGCATCGTAGCCGTAGAAATCGGTAACCACGAACTCGCCCTTTGTTACCTGACGCTTCAGGGTTCCGTTAAGGTCGTATTGGTAGATATGGTTCCATCCGTCGCGCTCGCTGCACATTGCGAAGCCTCCGTCGAAGAAGAGCATCTGGTTGCAGGCATTCTCGCCGATGTAGTTCTTTACTTCGTCGCGAACAGCCAGACGGGCTTCTGTGCTGCGTGGGTTAGCCATATAGATGTCCATGCGGTCCTGATGGCGATTGAGTGTTACTACGGCAATCTTCGTTGGGTCGCTGGTCATGAATATGCGAGGTATGTATCCCTCTTGTTCGAGGGGAACCTGCATGGTGCGTGTCTGATGACTCTTGATGTCGAAAGAAAGAACACTCACCTTGCTGTTCTTCTCGCCTGCCATAGGATATTTGTATTCAAACTCGCCAGGGTAGGTGAGATACTGATCGCGCGAGGGGTTGAGACCTTTGTACCACGGGAATGAGAACTGAGGCACTTCCGTCTCGTCGTAACGAATCCAGCACAGCATGGTGTTGTCGGCATTGAAGACAAGACTGCGGTCGGTCACAAACTCCTCTTCATACACCCAGTCGGGCTTACCGTTTATGACTTTGTTGTATTCGCCGTCTTTCGTAACTTGACTTTCGCTGTTGGAGAAGAGCAGTTTTACAAGGAAGATATTGTTGTCGCGAACAAAGGCTACCATGTATCCGTCGGGGCTCCATACGGGACACTCCTGCGGACCTCCATCGGAAAGTGGGACGAGAGTGCGGTTTACCATATTATATATATAATAAACGGCAGTCTTGGAACGACGATATATTCCCTTTGTCTGAGTCTGAATGAGAATATTCTTCTCATCGGGACTCATGATGTAGCCGTCTATGCGGTCGAGCTTTACTTTGCCGCGAGTCTGAGCCACATCGAACAGCACTCCTGTCTCCATTCCATTACGGAACGAGTATGCCACAATCTGTTTCGAATCAGCACTCAACTGCGAATAGCGCTCGCCGTCGTTGAGCGGATGCACTCCGTAGATGCGCTTGGCAGAATAGGTACTAGAACAAATGTCCTTCAGGTTCAGTTTCTCATTGGCAAAAGATTGAGAAATGAAAAAATGAAAGAATGAAAAAATGAAAAAATGAAAGAATGAAAGAATGAAAAATGGGATTATGCGTTTCATGACTTTGTGTTTACTTTACGACTTTCTTACCCTTGCTGACATAGACTCCCTTGTGGAGATTCTTTGCAGCTTTCTTACCGTCGAGCGAGTAGAGTGGGGCGCTGTCAGCTTTCACATCGTTGGCAACGCTGCTGATGCCAGTTGCTGTTGAGCCAATGAGGAATTTCTCATGAGTGCGTTGTGTAGCGGCTGTAATCTTCAGATAAGCTTCGCCGGCAGGAACTGTGGCTTTCTCTACACGGAAGAATCCGAGACCTACGCCTTCGCGATATTCCCACTTGTAGAACGATGTCGATGTTGTGGTCTCGATTTCTGCAGGCAGAATACCATCGCCGGTCATCTTATTGCCGCTCACTGTCGCGTCAACACTTGCAGGCTTCAAAGTTACCTCTGTGCCAGGAGCACCGTAAACGAGGAATCCAGCACGAGCAGGAATCGTAGTGGTGATTTTTGTCATCTTCAGAGTATCGACATTGAGGTCGAAGTTGTTGACGTAGTAAATCGTTGCATTACTGGGAACCTGCAGAGCATATTCGGTGTAAACAGGAGCCCAACCTGTTTCGGGAATGGTCACATGAATCTTATGTGTGTGTGCAGGGTCGTAGGAAAGATGAGGTGGCTGGTTGTAGCAGCAGTTCTGGTTGATGACCTGTGCACGATAGTTGAGGTCGTCCATAAGATGCGGAATGCGATAGTTGCTCGTATAGTTTGTAGCACAGATGTTGAGATAGAAAGCGCCATCTGTGTTACTCCATGTAATGAGTTCCTCACGCCAGTCGCCCAGCATGTCTGCCAGCAGACAAGGATTGTATTTAGTGGCATTGTTCAGCTCGCCCCACAGGTAGTTTCCACCATTGAACTGAAAACGATCGAAGGACTTGTAAGATGCGTTCCAATGAGCAATAATGCTCTTGTCGAAGAACTCGTCGTAGGGGTCACCGTCCCAATACATGCGGCAGTTGATGCTTGCACCGCTTGAACCTAATGCCCACGTGGAAGCTATCTCATTGCCAGTCTTGCAATCGAACATTGCACCAGAGGCGCTATAGATGAATTGTGCATTGTCAAACGAAGAGTCGAAGTGAGCAGCAAGTCCGCGACCGGTATCGCTGTCGGCTGTTTTGTGAAGAATTAATTCGCCAGTCTTTGCATCGCGCAAGTCGTATCCGTATGGCTTTTTCTCGTGTACCATGAACACCTCCATTCCGTCGCGTTCAGTAATGAAGTCGCCCAAGTGCAGGGCATCACCATGTCCAAGACCAGTGCGATAGAGCAAAGAACCATCGTGGTCGAGAGCGGCAGAACCGTAGATGATTTCCTGCTTACCATCATCGTCGCAGTCGCCTACAGAAATCCAGTGAGCACCTTCGCCCCATAGTCCTTTGCCTGATGTGGTGTTACGACTTACCCAACGCTCTTTCAAAGTTACACCATCCCAGTCGTAGGCAGCCACAAAGGCTCCGCTGTAGTAGCCGCGTGCAAAGATGGGACTTGGATTCTTGTCGGAACCGTCCAACCAGGCAATAGCAGCCAGATAGCGTTCAGAGCGGTTCTGATCGTTATCGCCCCAGTAGCTGGCACCTGCGGCATAGTTGGTGTGATAAGGAATGGTGGAGAGCTCAGCACCTGTGAAGCCGTCGAATACTGTTATATATTCAGGACCTTCCACCTGTTTGCCGCGACTGTTCAACCAGTTAGCATGTGGGTCGTCGTTCCCCATGATGACGTAATTTCCCTCACCGTCGATGGTGCCAGGTCCGGTCTTTACCATGAACTCGCCATAGCCGTCGCCGTCGAGGTCCCATGCAATGAACTGAATGGTGTGTGCGCTTGCAAAGAAGTTAGGTCCCATATCGATTCGCCAGAGGCGTGTGCCGTCCAGTTTGATGCAGTCGAAGAAGATGTTGGATGTGGTTCCGCTGCTTGCTGCGTCCTTGGTGTGATTCTGGGCACACCATTTCAGTATAATTTCGTATTCGCCGTCGCCGTCCATATCGCAGATGGCAGCATCGTTGGGCAGATACTGGTCGCCGTTGCGAGTGTCAACAGGTGCATCTCCCAAGGGAATAGTCAGCGCCTGATTACTCCATGTTTTCTTACTAATTTCTGTCTCTATGAGATTATCGTTGAGGTCATAAACTTCAAGACGATAATATGATGAGGATGTGCCACTTGCATCGTTGAAGTTCGTGCGATTGTAGATATAGTTGCCACTATTTACTTTACTGTTCTGCGTAGTAGCATTTGTTCCTCTGAAGAGCTTGAACTTTACCTGATTGTTGTCGCTTTCACGATAGCGCCAGCTCACAAGATTTCCATTACCTCCGCTCGTTGCCAGATTGACGGATATCAGACCTCTGTTCAAGGGCTTTGCAGCAGGTTTGTCTGTGCGGTATGTAACTTTGAATCCGACTTTGAAGTAGAACACCACATCGCCATTGCCGTCCTTTATGTTCACGGTCAGCGTCTTGTCGTTGTAGCTTGTTTCTGCTGTGTATCCGTCCTGCGTTTCTACTTGGAAGTCAGTCGGGTCGCCATACTGAAGTTCGTCAACATTTGCCTGTTCTCCGTTCTTTAGTTGCTTTACGATATTAGTTATAGACTTTGCCTCACCGTCTTTTGGTGTGTACGAAATCGACTTTACATAATGGTCGGCAGTGAAGATGGGCTCGTCCAGTACGCCTTCTATTACCACATTGCGGAAAGCAATGGCTTTAGGAGTTGAGGTGTCTGTTCCGTTTACATTATATATATAAAGGAAGAGCAGGAAGTTCTCTCCGTTTACCAGATAGTTGCTGACATTGTATTCGTGGTGTGAATATCCATCGGGATTACCATCTTTTGTCTGATTGCGAAGAGGCACCTGCACCGTTGCCAGAGCTGCTTCGCTGGTTGATGAGGTTTTGATATAGACATCGAAGTTGCCGTAGTTGGTTCCACACTTTGCTGCATCGAACGAAATCTTTGTGGGCTTGAAAGTATGGTTGGCAGCAGGCTTTACACCAAAGGCAATATTGTGTCCGCCAGTCTTTCCTTCCATTTTCGTTTTTACGAATAGTTGAGTAAATGCAGGAGTATAAGTAGGTGCAGTATATCCTGTGGTAGCATTACCGGATGTCATTGTACCCAAGGAGTCAATGCCACTTCCTGCCAGATACGAAGGGGTGAGCAGACCTTGCTGGTCGCCTGTAATCTCCGTTACTGATAGATTATCCTTGTCGCTGAATTCCCATTTCACACTCACTTTCTGTGCCCATGTCTGTGTGGTGCAAACTAAGCATAACAATAACGCCAAACGGCAAAGTCTTGATATCATGTGTATTTCTGTTTTACTGAAAAGGCAGGAGCCTTTCTGACCCCTGCCATTCAAGTCATTAATTATTCTGTTTGCTGATGTTTAGTTTCCGCTTGTGCCATCTTCACGTACAACGATGACTTTCTGCATGTTTGTGACAGCTGATGCTTTCTTGCCCTCAACGGCCTTGATGGTGTTGTCATTCATCTCGCTCTTGCCGTCAATTTCGTTAACTACGCTCTTGGCCTTCTCTAAATCGTTCTTGGCCTTAGTTACTGCATCCTGTGCCTTTGATACATTCTGTTTTGCAGCCTCCACCTTTTGCTGGGCCTTCATAACAGCTTGCTCGGCCTTGGTGACCTTCTGCTCGGCTTTCGTCACGTTCTGTTCAGCCTTCATCACTTTCTGCTCGGCTTTGGCAACAGCGGCGTTGGCTTTGTCCTTCTGAGCCTGCAGCTTATTCACCTGTGCCTTAGCCTTCACCAATTCCTTGTCGGCCTGCTTTTCTGTCTTGGCAGCGTCTTTTGCTGTCTTCAGGTTCTTCTGTGCAGTCTTCAAGTCAGCAGTCTTCTGCTTGATTTGATTTTTCAGCTCTTTGTTGCTCTTGTCAACGCTGAGCTTTGTTTTCATTGAAGTTATGTCTGCTTTCAGATTCACAACTTCCTTATTGAACTGGTCAACATAGTCTTGACTTGTAACCTGAGCTTTCATGCCAGTACCCATCATAATCAGGGTTGCTGCGATAATCATTTTCTTCATAATCGTCAGTTTTATACTTTAATTAATAACTAATACATGGCAAATTTACAAAAAACTTTTTGAATTACGCAAATGTTTCGTTATCTTTGCGGAAAATATAAACATTTTAAACATTTCCATGAAGTATTTGAAACTCATAATCACCGCCTTGCTGGTGTCTTTTACAGCATCAATGCAGGCTGAGTCGTCGAGCGATGTCCTCAAGAGCATCGAGAAGGTAAACAACTTTTGGCAGGAGCACAATTCTCCATACAAACGTGCTTTCTGGGACAATGCTGCGTACTATACCGGCAACATGGAAGCCTATCGTATGACGGGCCGTTCAGAATGGTATCTGTATAGCGACCGCTGGTGCCGTCACAACGAATGGAAGGGTGCCAAATCCAACGACCGCAGCAACTGGAAATATGCGTGGTACGGCGAAGGTGACGATTTCGTGCTCTTTGGCGACTGGCAGATTTGTTTCCAGACCTATGTCGATATGTACAACCTCGTTCCTGCCGACTATAAAGTGGCTCGTGCTAAGGAGGTGATGGGCTATGAGTGTGCCATGAAGGACAATAAGTTCTGGTGGTGGGCAGATGCCTTGTATATGGTTATGCCCGTTATGACCAAGATGTATCTTCTGACAGGCGAACAGCAGTATCTCGACAAACTTTATGAGAACTTCCTTTGGAGTGACTCGCTGATGTGGGATGCTGATGCGCAGCTTTATTATCGCGATGGCAAATACATCTGGCCGAAGGTGAAGACTGCTTGCGACGAAGGTAAGAGCTTCTGGGCACGTGGTGACGGATGGGTGCTGGCAGGACTTGCAAAGGTACTTGCCGATATGCCCAAAGATTATAAGGGACGCGACTTCTTCGTGAAGCGTTTCCAACAGTTGTCAGAGGGCGTAGCCCGTTGTCAGCGTCCTGATGGGTACTGGAGCCGTTCCATGCTCTGCGAAGCCGATGCTCCAGGTCCTGAGACTTCTGGAACTGCATTCTTCTGCTATGGACTCCTTTGGGGTGTCAATCATGGTTACCTCGATAAGGGGAAATATGGCGAGACGATAGAGAAAGCTTGGAACTACCTTTCGAATACAGCTTTACAGGCCGACGGCAGTGTGGGATATGTGCAGCCAATCGGCGAGAAACCAGATCCAACGAAGATTGTCGATGCTCGTTCTCAGGCTCCATTCGGAACAGGTGCCTGGTTGCTGGCAGCTTGCGAACGTGTACGCTATCTCGACAATACTGCTTCTTTCGGCACTAAGCCCGGAGCACCCCGTATTGCAAATAATGCACGCCGTATGTCTTTCGTTGTAAAGAATCCTACAAGCGACAATCGTCAGGATGTTGTTGAGTTGGATGCCAAGCAGGTGTTCGACAAACTGCAGATTGGTGGAGGCCGTCAGTTTATGGTGCTCGATGGCGACAATGTAGAGCAGCCTTATCAGCTTACTTACGATGGTAAGCTCTTGGTTCAGTGCTTCGTGGCTCCCAACAGTTCTGCAAAGTTCACCATCGTCACAGGCGAGCCCAAGGCATATCGTCTTGATGTGAACGGAAGAGTTTATCCCAATCGTGAGGACGACCTTACTTGGGAGAACGATAAGAACGCTTGGCGATTCTACGGTCCTAAGATGCACAACAAGGGTGTGAGCGGTTTCGACACTTTTGCAAAGAACGTTACTTACCCCATTCAGGACCAGCTCTATCATAACGAACTTACGAGCTACGGTGTGAATTCGCGCCTTAAGAAAGAGAACAGGGGAGGAGAGTGGAATCAGATTCATCGCGACCTCTACACCTATCATCGCAATCGCGGTCAGGGTATGGACGCATACACCGTTGGTAATACTCTGGGTGCTGGAGCTCCAGCTCTGATGGATGGCGACAATCTGCTTATGCCCGATGTCTATGAGAAGGCAGAAATCCTCGACAACGGTCCTCTGCGTTTCACTGTTCGCCAGCAGATGTACGAGGCAAACGGAGTTCGCGAAAATCGTCTCATCACTCAGAATCGCGGTTCACATTTGGCACGCTTCAGCATCACTTATGAGGGTGCAAATGGGAAGCAGGTGTGTGCAGGTATTGCTGTTCACAAGTCACAGCCACAGGCCTACACCATAAATAAGAAATTTGGTTACATCACATATGCCGACGCATTGGTTACACCAGAAACTCCACAGGTACAGAACGGACAGCTCTATATCGGCGTGCTGTTCCCTGAGAAGATGAAAGCACTTCGCTATATTCCCCTGAAGGAGGAGCGTAATGGTGCTCTCGGACATGTTGTAGGCACAGCTCCGTATCTCGACAAATCCACTTTCACCTATTATGCAGGAAGTGCTTGGAGTCAGTACGATGTTCCCAACCAACAGGTGTGGGATGCCGTGATGCAGAGTTCGGCACGTGCCCTGAAGCAGCCCCTCGTAGTGGAAATCCAGTAATGCCAGTTGGAACAGATGAAAAGACTGTGTAACTACATCGCCCAATGGATGGGGGCTATGGTGTTGATGGTGGCTTTGATTTCACTTGCTTGGCCATCTTCTTTCCTTTGGATTGACACTTTCACCATAAGTCCTCTTCTGGGAGTCATCATGTTTGGAATGGGTCTCACCATTTCACCCAATGACTTCCGCATTGTGTTGTCGCGTCCTCGTGACATAGTGCTGGGATGTATGACTCAGTACATCATTATGCCATTGTTGGCGTGGGCTTTGGTCACCGTCTTTTCCTTACCAAAGGAACTGGCACTTGGTGTTATCCTTGTCGGATGCTGTCCAGGTGGAACTGCTTCCAATGTGATAACATATCTTGCAAAAGGCGATTTGGCATTGTCCGTAGGAATGACAGCAGTATCCACTTTGCTGGCTCCCCTGATGACACCCTTCCTCGTGTGGCTGTTGGCAGGAACGATGGTTGAGGTAGATACCGTGGGAATGCTGCTGAGTATATTCTACGTTATCATAGCACCCATCACAGCAGGCTTCCTGTGTCAGCGTTTTCTCCCTCGTTTCACCAGTAGTGTAGTAGGCTATCTGCCTGCATTCTCATCCCTCGTCATTGCATTAGTGGTGGGAATCGTGGTTTCGCACAACGCATCGAGGTTGCTTGTCGGAGGTGCGCTCGTCATTATCGTGGTTGTCCTTCACAACCTTCTGGGTCTGATGATGGGATATGGTGTAGGATGGCTTATGCGGATGCCTCGCGAGAAACGTGTGGCAATAAGCATTGAAGTGGGAATGCAGAATTCCGGACTTGCTTCGTCGCTTGCAGTATTACATTTCGCGGCATATCCTCTTGCCACCATTCCGGGTGCCGTCTTCAGTGTGTGGCACAACATCAGCGGAGCGCTTGCAGCAAAGCTCTTCCAACGTCACATCCCCTAAACTATTATACCATTAAACTATTAAACTCTTAAACCCCAAATATTCAATGAGTAGAAAAAGAGAAGAATTAGTACAGTTAGGTCGCGAGACAAAATACAGTCAGGACTACGCTCCGGAGGTGTTGGAAACATTCGACAACCAGCATCAGGACAACGACTATTGGGTTCGTTTCAACTGTCCTGAGTTCACCACTCTCTGTCCCATCACGGGTCAGCCCGATTTCGCAGAGATTCGCATTTCATACATCCCCGATGTACGCATGGTGGAGTCAAAGAGCCTGAAGCTGTATCTGTTCTCGTTCCGCAGTCACGGCGACTTCCACGAGGATTGTGTAAACACGATAATGAAGGACCTCATCAAACTGATGAATCCCAAGTACATCGAGGTTACAGGCTTGTTCACACCACGTGGTGGCATCAGTATCTATCCATACGCCAACTATGGTCGTCCGGGTACCAAGTACGAGGAGATGGCAGAGTTCCGCATGCAGCATCATGAACTACACTGATATCTTCATAGATTTCGACGATACAGTCTATGACACTCATGGCAATGCCGATATTGCCTTGGGTGAGGTGTTCGAGCATTTCCAGTTGGGAAGGTATTTCGCCAAGCTTAGCGATTTCACAGAACCCTACTGGTGCGAGAATCTGAAACTGTGGACTCAGTACTCCAACGGCGACATCACTCGCGACTACCTCATAGTCGAGCGCTTCCGTCGTCCTCTTTCCGTAGGAATGGGGGAGAGCGTAACTCCTGAGTTCTGTCTTGAGGTGAGCGACTGGTTCCTCGAACGCTGTGCCGACAAACCTGGATTGCTGGATGGTGCACGTCACCTTCTCGACTATCTGAAGCAGAAGGGGTATCGTATGCACATGACCAGCAACGGCTTCCACGAGGTGCAGTATCGCAAGTTGAAAGCCAGCGACACGTTGCGCTATTTCGATACTGTAGTCCTGAGCGAGGATGCAGGAGCCAACAAACCTCAGCCTGCTTACTTCGAGTATGCCTTCAAGGTGACAGGGGCTCGTCCGGAGACTACAATTATGATTGGTGACAACTTCGTGAGCGACATTCTTGGGGCAAAGGCTGCCGGGTTGGATGTCATCTTCTTCAATCAGCATCCTTCACTCTTCTGTGCTACGGAGCCTGTTACATACGAAGTGAATCATCTGCGTGAAATAGAGTATATATTGTGAGAAGTGAGAAATTTTTGAAGGTATTGATATTGGGAATGATATTCAATTTTCCATTTTCAATATTCAATATAGTAAGTGCAAGCGATGCCGACACTTTGTTTGCGGCTTATCCTGTGCCGGATAGCATATTCCAGAGGATGCAGGGACGCAGCTTCTCCAAGACATGCACGCTCGACCGTAGCGAATTACGCTATCTGCGCCTTTCCTACTGCGACAAGAACGGACAGACGCAACAGGGCGAGATGGTGTGCAACAAAGCCATTGCCAAGGACCTCGTCGATATCTTCCGACAGCTCTACATCGCACGTTACAAGATTGAGCGAATGCAACTGATTGACGACTATGATGCCGACGATGAACGCTCCATGACTGCCAACAACACATCGTGCTTCAACTTCCGCTTCATATCGGGCACTCGCAAGATTTCAAAACATGGTATGGGAATGGCTGTTGATGTCAACCCTCTCTACAATCCCTATATCGTTGGTAATAGGGTAGAGCCTGCCCAAGGTCGCAAGTGGGCCTTCCGTCGTGAGCAACGTAAGGACATACCCATGAAGATTGACCGTTCGGATTTGTGCTACCGGCTGTTCACCAAGCACGGTTTCCGATGGGGCGGCAACTGGACCAACTGCAAAGACTATCAGCACTTCGAAAAATAAATAATAAATTATCAATTGTCAATTGTCAATTATCAATTAATATAGTATGTCTTCAACTCTTAGATTTCAAGTCGTAGGCGAGGCTTTCAAGAAGAAGCCGGTAATAGTTCCGAATCGTGAGAACCGTCCCAGCGAGTTCTTTGCCAAATATGTCTTCAATCGCTCGAAAATGATGAAATACCTCTCCAAGGAGGTGTTCGAGAAGATGTGCGATGTTATGGACAACGGCACGAAACTCGACCTTGCAACTGCCGATAAGGTGGCAGAGGGTATGAAGCGTTGGGCTATGGAACTGGGCGTGACACATTGCACCCATTGGTTCCAACCCCTGACCGAAGGAACGGCAGAGAAACACGACGGATTCGTGGAACACGACGGTAAGGGTGGAATGGTGGAGGAGTTCACCGGCAAGGCTCTCGTGCAGCAGGAACCCGATGCCAGTTCGTTCCCATCGGGTGGCATACGCTCAACCTTCGAGGCACGCGGATATTCAGCATGGGACCCTTCGAGCCCTGTATTCGTAATCGGCGACACACTGATGATTCCCACCGTATTCATCTCTTACACTGGCGAGGCTCTCGACTACAAGGCTCCCCTGAAGAAATCGCTGATGGCTGTCGATAAAGCCGCAACAGCCGTTGCAAAGTATTTCTATGGCGATGTCACAAAGGTGATTTCCAATCTCGGATGGGAACAAGAGTATTTCCTTGTCGATGAAGGCATGTATGCCGCACGTCCCGATCTCCTGATGACTGGTCGCACGCTCATGGGACACGATTCGGCAAAGAACCAGCAGATGGACGACCACTACTTCGGCTCCATTCCTCTTCGAGTGTCTGCTTTCATGAAGGACCTCGAGATAGAGGCTCTCGAATTGGGCATTCCCTGCAAGACACGTCACAATGAGGTGGCTCCCAATCAGTTCGAACTGGCTCCCATCTTCGAGGAAACCAACCTTGCCATCGACCACAATATGCTCATCATGGGTATCATGAAGCGCATAGCACGCAAGCACGGCTTCCGTTGTCTGCTCCACGAAAAGCCATTTGCAGGAGTCAACGGTTCGGGTAAGCATTGCAACTGGAGTCTGGCTACCAACACCGGCATCCTGCTTCATGCTCCAGGTAAGACGCCCATCGACAACCTGCGTTTCATCACCTTCATCGTAGAGACTCTGATGGCTGTATATCGTCACAACGGTCTGCTGAAGGGCAGCATCATATCTGCCACCAACGCCCACCGACTTGGTGCCAACGAGGCTCCTCCTGCCATCATCTCCTCCTTCCTCGGCAAACAACTGTCCGACCTCCTGACACAGCTCGAGGAAAGCGACGACGACCAGCTCTTCAACATTTCAGGCAAGAAGTCCGTCAAGCTCGATATTCCACAGATTCCAGAACTGCTGCTCGACAATACCGACCGCAACCGTACATCGCCGTTTGCCTTCACAGGTAACCGCTTCGAGTTCCGTGCCGTAGGTTCTCAGGCCAACTGTGCCGCAGCTATGATTGTCCTGAATACAGCAATGGCAGAAGCCCTCACGAACTTCAAGGAACGTGTTGACGCCCTCATCGCTCAAGGTATCGATAAGACAAAGGCTATCGTCAGCATCGTGCGCGAGGACATCAAGACCTGCAAGCCCATCCACTTCGAAGGCAACGGCTACAGCGACGAATGGAAACAGGAGGCAGAACGTCGCGGCCTCGATGTCGAAACCAGTGCCCCACGCATGTTCATGCAGTATCTTGCTCCCTCAAGCATCGAGATGTTCCAGAAAATGGGAGTGCTGAACGAGGCTGAACTGGAAGCACGCACGGAAATCAAACTTGAGACCTATACCAAGAAAGTGCAGATAGAAGCACGCATCTTTGGCGACCTCTGTCTCAACCACATCATTCCCGTTGCCACTCGCTATCAGAGCCAGCTCATCGACAATGTTCACAAGGTGGGTGAGATATTCTCAGCCGAAGAAGCACACATCGTCAACGCCAACAATCTGAAACTCATCCGTCAGATAAGCGAGCATTCGAGCTTCATCACCGAGAACGTGGAACGACTGATAGATGCACGTCGCGTTGCCAACCGCATTGAAAACGTCCTCGAAAAGGCAAATGCCTATCACGACAATGTGGCTCCGCTTCTCGAGAGCATCCGCTATCATGTCGATAAACTCGAACTCATAGTTGACGACGAACTCTGGCCCCTCCCCAAGTATCGCGAGATGCTCTTCGTCCGCTAACCAAAACGAAAGAGACGACCATCACTGGCCGCCTCTTTCTGTTTACTCCGTCTGGTCATCACCACCGCCACCGGTGTCGTCGCCTTCCACGCCAAGCTCGGCATCGATGGCTGCCTTGGCATCCTTCCTGGCCTTGGCCTGCTCCTCGCGGGTGGTAGTCAGCTCGTAGTCCACCTTGCTTGCCATGTCGTCCCAGTAGCTCTGGTCGAACAGGATGTGAGGAGTGACTGCGGTGACATGTGCCGCGGGGTTGAACTCGCTGGCGCTGTCCACACCCTGACTGGAGATGGTGACGTAGAACGTGCCAAGTCCGGGGATGTTCACGCGGTTGCCCGCCAGCATCTGCTCGATGATGCACTCCAGAGCGTCGGAGAGCACACCCTTCAGCGTACCGCCTGTGAAGGGAGTGTTGTGCTCCTTCATGTGCTTCACCAGATTCTCCACTCCGATGGTCTCGTTGCTCTGCATCACTGCATAGACCTTCTTCTCCGAGTTCTTCTCGCTGGGATTGCTCTTGCGCAGCGCCAGCGAATACTTCAATTTACCAATTCTCTTGTTTCCCATTTCTTTGATGATTAGGAGTTAATACTTTTTGCGAATGACTACATCGGGCACCCGCTCCCGCCTTTTCTTATATACCACAAAGTTACGAAAAAATCCCCACATACACAAACATTTCTGCATATTTATTCCACCAAAACTTCAATATTTTTCACCCCCTCCGATTATTCAATCTATAGCACAAATAAATGAATTAAAGCCGTAGGTACCCGACCCACGGCTTTATTAATGTTGACGGTTGCGGAGCTTGATGTAATCGCGCCTATATGCAACTCTCATCTGGGTGCAAAGTTATGAACTTTTCCCGAAACCTCCAAATTTTCCGTCCTTTTTCTCTTCTTTCCCCTCCCATCACCACTAATCCCATAAGACCTATGGTCTTCCTTCGAAGCATTACTAATGCCCAGCCCCAAACATTACTAATGCCCGCGGCGAAAGATTAGTAATGCATGAGGGTTGAGGGTTATACTTTCGTGGACAAGTAGTAGTCGCTGAAGTCCTTGCAGTCGGGAGGCAGTTGGTGATGGATGAGCGAGGGCAAAACCTGTTGCAACTGAAGGAAGAGGCGTTCGCCTGGTTCGTCGCGGTCGGGATACATGTGGAATTCAATTGATAATTGAGAATTGATAATTGACAATTGTTCGATGTCGTGCTGCTTGAAGAGGGTGGCTGAGGGGATGGCTACAGCTTTATGTCCAGCCGAGAGCATTGCCCAGCAGTCGGAACAGCCTTCTGTGATGTAGAGTTCGTCGCCGGGTTTCAGTAGGTTGAGTACAGGTTGGTTGTAGAGGACGCATTGTGAGCCAGTTGGGAAACGAAAACGAGGTAACCCCTCTAAATCCCCCGAGGGGGACTTTAATCTTCTGTTCTGAATTCCCACGAGCTTGCCTTCGCGATTATAATAAGGTATCTGTAGCCACGAAACTCCCTTCTTGTCACGCCACGAAGTGAGGCGGCACCATCTCACTACACGCTCATCCAGTTTCCTTTCCTCAAATAGGAATCGCCGTGCTTCCTCATTCAGAAAAGGGTGCTCGAAGAATCGCTCGTAGCGCGAAGCATCAAACGGAACCCCCTCCCGTCCATTCCCGAGCAAGGCTCGCCTACCCGTAGCCTTTCCCCGAGGGGAGGAGTTTTCCCCTGCGTCGTGTGTCTTTAGTTCTCCCCATGTGGCGGTTTGGAGAGGGTCAAGCCATTGGCATGCTTCGAGGAAGCCTTTGTTCAAATATTTCATCACCAAATCGATAGTTCCACCGCTCGCCCCACAGACAAAGCAACGGAAGGTGTTCCTACGAGTGTTGAAGGAGAGACTGGGATGACGGTCGTCGTGAAACGGACAGAGTGCCTTGTGACGAGATACTTGAAGTCCGAGTCGCTCTGCGACCCCCTCAATCGGGAGGTCGCGGAGCTTTTGCAATTCATACTTTTCCATCATCTTACTTCTTACTTTTCCCATCAGACATCTTCAGGTACTTTTCCGTCTTGGTGTAGAGACCCGTCTGGTTGGAATACTCGATGAAGCCTCTTGCAGACCATACTCGGAGTTGTCGCTTTGTGGCAGTACCAACGGGCTTTCCCAAACTCTGACGAAGAGCATCCAACTGCTGTTCGCTGAAGGAGGTTTCTTGTATGCTGTCGAGCATGTTGGCAGGGCCTTTCTTCTCGCTATCAGTCGTGCTTGCCATACCGTTTTTGAGCAGCATATCGCCCAGCACTTGCCACTTACTCCATGTGTCGTGCCACACCAGCCATTCTACTACGTCAGCCATTGGACGAGTCCATGTCTGGTTGTTTAGCGCCCACATGATGCAGCCCGCCTTGAAAGCGGAAATCAAACTTCTTTTGCCCATATCGTGCAGACAGTCAGAATCGGTCAGGTCTGCCAACTCAGCCATCTCCACCGCAAGGCGCTCTATCAGTTTGTTGAGCGGACGGATGACATAACGGCCCTTTACGATGGTCAGTCGTTGGAGATACTGGTCGAGCTGTTCATAGAATTCGTCGCTGAACTTGCCTATGCGAGGTATACGCCCGTCTCTGTCGGAACGTGGTTTGTAGCTGAGAACCACACGCCCCAACGTGCCATCGAACAGGTTGGACTTGAAAAACTCACGACAACTTGGAGGGTTGGAAGACATGGTTATGTTGGTCCGGAGCAAAGCAGAGCCCGTGACTCCGTCAACTGTAGCTCGAAGTGCCTGATAAATCTGACGGTCGAACATCAGCCTCAGCAGATGCGTAACCTGTTTATGCCCTCCGCACAGCCCATTCAGTCCGTCAATCTCGGGAAGGTCGATGAAGGTGGTGTAGCCACCATTCGCTTCCGCAGCCATCTGAGCCTTCAGGTAACCCGGACGTGTCGCGTCTGATGGTAAGCATTTCAGGCACAAGTCGGGGGCATCGGGGCGGTCTTTCGACTGGGAACGCTTCTTGCATGTCTTCTGGTATTCCAGATATTTCTTGATTTCTGCCTGATCAGAGAGTCGCTCATCGCGCTTGATGGCCTCTACCAGCAGTCCCAACTGACCTTTGTTGTTGCCAGAATCGGCCACAAGGGCAGCGAGCATACCGCACAGTTCGAGCCATTGTCCGCTGGGGTATTGGAATTCTGCATCAGCACCTGCCACCTTGCTTCCAAGTATAGGAAACAGCATGGGCAGTAGGGGAGCGTGCATGTCTTTTGAAGTCTGGCTCAGTATGAGCTTGATTGCCTCTAAGCCTTTGCCATTCAGGCTAGGCATTTCGGGCGCTGTTGATTTCGTAATGTCGTACATCATAATACTTTAAATGATTGCTTTTTAGATGAAACTTAAATCGGCCATGCGTTCAGCGTTTCAGAGTTCAATTGTTTCAGTAGATTTAGAGGGTATTTCAATATCTCTAATCTATATATATTATATTGATTATTAGATAGTTACAAACTATATATAACTGATACATATATACTACTGATTTACTGAACTCTGAAATACTGAAACACCTTGACCATAAAACTCATTCTTCTACAAGGCCACTCACTATGAATAATTCTTCGGCAGCCGCTCTGCAGAAATCCGCGAAGGTGAAATTCTTCGTGCGGCGAGGTCGTCTGAATGTGACATACATCGAACCATCATCCGAGCGGTGGACATTGAGGTACGCGCCTCGGTAGATGCAAGGCGTGCGCCGAACCGTCAGCCTCTCTTTCACGACATTCTGAACGAACGCGTAATGGTACTCGCCGTCGCGAGTGATGACTCCGGGAAGGAAGGCCCCAACATCCAAGGGGCCAGGCCTTTGTGTAAACAACTTCAGGTCGACGCACGGCTCCGTGTGCGGATACACCTCCCAGAAGTTCCCATCGGGTTCACTTCGCTCTTCGACAGCCTTAGCAGCCCGATACCTGCGGTAGGCAACTGCTAAAGGTTCGTTACTGTTCTCCAAATAGTTGCGAAGGATTTCTCCTACGCGGCGAAGGCCGTACTGTGCTTCTGACCCAACGCGAGTTCTTTTATCCTTTTTCATTTTGCTTCGGGCAGTTATTGTTGCCCTCAGCAATGGGGAAATTACCCCGCTATACGTAAGCGTTTTCCCAGGAATCGCTTACATACTTCGAAAAAGTACAAAACAAAAAACGGAACCCTCTGTGTTTCAAGAGTGTTCCGAATAAATAATTTTGTAAGCGGTTTTACACTTTCGCTTACATCAGCGAGTAATCGCTTACACAACTATATTCCTTTGGTAGAACGAAGTTTAGCTGCAAATATTTCCATTAGCGCAGCATCCTGTATATCTTGTTTTTCAGACAAATCATCAGAACTTTGAAATATCAAATCATGATTTTTAGGGTCAAGGACAAACAATGTAAGTTTTATCCTCTCCTCTGAAATGTCATCAAGACGAGTCCTGTCCGAGTTAGCCGTCTTTCCAAACTGATTCTTGACCAACGACTTTGCCGTACATCCAGTTTGTCTTTCAATGTATGGTTGATCAAGAAGATTCTGTAGCAAAATTGTCAAAATTGTAGTATTACTTCCTGTCCAAGTGATATTACAATGTTTTGGTTCCCCTTCAAAGAACGCATCAAAATCTGCTATTGTTGTATGCTCGTCAACCCACCCCCATCTGCTCCACATTCTAAAAACTTGGTGTACCCTTTTGCGCTGTTTCATCAGCACACCATTATTGCCATGCTTAAAGTATTTCAGGGTCATGGGTTTGTCGTTGAGTTTCCTTTCTGCTTGCTTCTTAGGCTTGGCAACCTTTGGCTTGGTTGTTTGATAGATATTCTGAATACCTATACCGCCATCCTCCACATTGCCAATCTCGTTTTCCACCTGTTTGTTCAGCACTAAGTCGCCATTGACCGTAATGTACTTACCAATAGTTTCAAGCGTTTTTTGTAGTTCTTCTTGTGTCATTTCTTTCCCTTCCCATTCTTTGAAACGCAGAAGCCTGTGCCACCAGCCTCTACATATCCTACTTCATTCTCCACCTTCTTCTCCACTACATAATCTCCTTCGACATGTATTCTATCCTTGTCCCGTTTGGCCAAAATCTGTTCCTGAATCCGTGGTGCATATTTCTGCCAAGTTGGATTCAAAGCTAAAAGAGTTGACATAC
Source organism: uncultured Bacteroidales bacterium (assembly GCA_902781515.1). GTDB lineage: Bacteria > Bacteroidota > Bacteroidia > Bacteroidales > Bacteroidaceae > Physcousia. The sequence goes on from CACZJU010000015.1 coordinate 20,044, forward strand.
TACCGTAGAATGACAAGGCAAGTTGTGTGGGGAATCGTAGAAATGCGGCTGTCAAGTCATCCACAGAAACCTTGTCCGTCTCCATATCCTTTACGGCGTTGGTCAATTGTTCCAAAACCTTGTTGTATCTGTTCGTCAAGTCATCAACGGCAGCCTCTAATTCCTCGTATGATTTTGGGCGAGACTGCTTCAGCACGTCATCCATCACCTTTGGAAATATGATACCACAAAGCTCATTTAGTGCATCCGAAGGAGGTGTCGATTTAATAATCTGTTCCATCCTGTTCAAATGACGCTCGGCCTGATCTCTCACCAGCTCTCCGCTATGAGGATCTATTAGCCATTCTGGGCATAAAGTGTCATGTTTAGCCTTGAAAGCCTTGTAGAACAAGTGTATATAAGGGAGACTGGCCTTACGATTGCAAGCTGTATTGGCTAAAGCGGCGAAATTATTAACACGCATTCCCACAATATAGTGGATAAGTACGGAATACATGTACTTCATGAATCCCCAATTCAGCCGTAATTTCCCGAACAGTTCATTCTTCTTCTCTCTCGGATTGTTTGTCAACTCAATCAGCGTGATGCCCATCAGCAGGCAATGCATCTCGCTTAGCTTAAAATTGCCTGAATGTTGGGCTTTTGCCAGTTTTACCCTTAACGAGTCATACACAGCTTTCCAGTCGGTATGATAGTCATGTTCCAACATCACTTTCATCATCCAAAAGAAGAACCCTGGTTCATGATTGTCTGCAATAAGCTGTTCCGCCCAGTTCTCGGCTGCTTGAATAATGTCCACATCATTAAGAAGTCGTCCAGCATAGCGGCCTTCACTTTCAAGTAATTCCAGAAGCGATTTCTTTGCCTGTGTGTCGGTGTTACCATTGCGGAAAAAATTCTTGTCAGCCATCAGTAATCTGTGGTAATATGGATTAAGTGCTTCGCGGACATCTCGGAATCCACGTTCATTCTCATTCCTAATCCTGTGGGCACACCATTTAAGTTCCGCCCAGTTTACTTCCTTCTCCGTAATATGGCCGTTCAAGTAGTCGTCAAGTGGTTCTATTAATCCTTCGTAAATATCTATTCTCATTTCTGACAAATTTATGGCTGCAAAAATAATAAGAATAATCGGAATAGTGTGTAATCAGCAATAAAAAACAATAAATGTACAAAAAGCTATCCCTCACAAAATGGCAGGATTCTGTGAGGGATAGATATAAAGTATGGACTATGGCGGATTAGTCGAACTTCAATTTTGGGAGGTTGTTCACGATGTCTACCGTCTGGGTGCTGACATTGATGACGGAAAGCAGGAGGTCGAGGATGTAACGGGGCTTGCCGTGTTCGCGCGCCCAGTCGTTGGCATCGTTCTTGATGAGCGATTTCTTGTCTTGGCTGACGCAGTAGCGTTCTACTATCCATTCGATGGCGCTCTTACCGTTCACCACATAGTCGTATGCCTTTTGTGGGATGTTCGTGATGGTGATGTTTCCGTTGTAGATAATTGTGCTCTTATCCTCCTTGCTCTTGAAGCGCATCTTGGGCTGCACGCGGAAGTATTCGTAGTCATCTTTTTCTGCACGCTGGGCGCTGGCGATATGCACCACCACTTCGGGATGCGGCGCCACCTGTTCGTAGTTCAAGTGCAAGTCGGCCAACTGCTTGCCTGCCTTGTAGAAATCCATAAAGTCGTCGAGGCTATCCACGATGGGAATCCTTGGCAGCGACTTCTTCAGGTCGGCAGCAAAGCGTTCGCGATAGTCCTTCGAGTGCAGCAGACCATAGACGTAGTAGAATATCATTTCCTTCGTGATGTTCCTTGTGCCGTATCGCGTGCGTACCTCTTTTAATATCCAGTCTGTGATGCCGTCCCTGCGGATATAGTCATCGTTCGATTCTTCATCAAATAGTGACTTCTGCTTGTTCTTGTTTTCTTCGTACCAGTATAGAGGGAAATATTGACCATTCATATTTAACTGAATATCGCCAATATTATCGATAATAAGACAACTATAAGGTTTTGAGCTGCCGACACCCGTCATACCAATACAATAGTTGGTTTTTCCGTTGGGTATAATATCCCTCCAAATGCCAGGACGTTCCACCACACTTTTTCGATAATATAATTTCTGCTTTATAAAAGGTCTGTAAAATGATTCTATTATTGAGTCCTTTTCATATGCTATTTTTATTCCACGTTCTCTATTTTGAAGAAGTGTTATTGTCCAACTTATTTTGGTGGGTTCCCTTGAGAAGTCCTTAATTCCTATTTGCTCATTATAAAAATCAATCATCTGCTTTATATTAGTATCAACGGATGGCTCAGAAAAGCCATATGACCAAGAATCTATTTTGGTAGCAACACCTATAGCATTGGTTGAGAAAAAGGAATGAGATTTAGTATTAAACTTCTTATCTGGGAAAATAGGTATCATTTCATCAAATAACCCATCACGTTGGTTTATCCAATCATTCTTTTCGTTAGGAATCAGTTCTTGCCATTCTATATTGCTAATTGAACGGAATTTTTCAACAATGTCTAGTTTTTGCCTTTTTGTTAGATAGTCACCAATGTCATGGTAATAGATTGTTGCTTTGCCTTGCTTTGCAGGATTTTTTACAAGTAATGTGATAGTGATAGGAGTGCGCGTTCCCTCACCAAATACATTTCCACTCTCCTTGCGACGCTGTTCACCGCTCGTTCTAGCATTTCCACGTAAATTGAAAACATAGATAGATGTGAATTCGTCTTGTAAGCATTTACGCATTCCGTCTTGTGCATTTCCATCTATCCATGCGCCATTACTGATAAAGGCAACGATTCCCCCATCTTTAATTTGGGCGATTCGGTCACTTGCCCATCGAAACGCTTTCACATAACTATCATATAATGATTTGTTGAGGTTAGCCGAAGAGTATTTCGCATAAGTTCCCTCAATTTTACCATCAAGCGTTGGATATTTGAGATTTGCTGCATTATCATTAGCTGAGCCTTGTCCCACAGAATACGGCGGGTTGCCGATGATAACACGGACAGGTGCATTCTTTTGTTTCTTCAGACGCTCGGAGTTTTCGGGGAAGAGCTGTGAGAAGATATCATTATCCCCATGCTCATTCAGCTGGAAGGTATCAGTCAGACAAATGCCATCATACATCTCGTATTTCTCAGGATGCATAATATCATGATAGACGGCCTCGATATTTACATCGGCTATGTAGTACGCCAGCAGAACGATCTCATTGCAATGGATTTCGTTCTTGTACTTGCGCAGCATATCTTCTTTTTTTATCAGTCCACTTTGCAGCAAACGGGTGATGAATGTTCCGGTTCCTACAAACGGATCGAGGATGTGCACATTCTCTTCAGTCAACGAGGTGTTGAACTCCTGCTGCAGAATGTCCTCGACGCTATGGATGATAAAGTCAACGCACTCAACTGGCGTATAGACAATACCCAGTTTTTCTACCGTCAACGGGAAGGCTCCCTTAAAGAACTTCTCGTAGAGGTTCTTAATGATGGTCTGCTTAGCCTCCAGGTTGTCGATGTTGCTGATGTTGTTCTTAACTGAGGTGTAGAACTTGTCGAGCACAGCCGTATCCATCTCCATACCTTCACTTTCAAGCACTTCGAGCATATCCTGCATGGCACGACTGACAGCATTGTTCTTCACAAACTGGTATTCTGCAAACAGGGCATCGAACACGGGACGTGTTATCATGTGCTGGGCAAGCATTTCTATGGCTTGTCCCTCGTCTATGCTGTCGTTGATGTTTTTGTGCAGTCCGCTAATGAAGTCTTTAAAGTAGCTCTTCGCATTATCGTTTTCCTTAATCAGCAGGGTTATGCGGTCGATAAACTTCTGAGCTATCTGTCCGACACTCTTAGCCCAATTCTCCCAGTATAGTTTGTCGCCTACCTTTTCTACCAGTCGTGCATAGATGCCATCCTGCAAAGTTCCGAAGCGGAGTTCCAGTTGGCGGGCCACTTCGTCGTTGGTCATAGTTGTTGCTTCACCATCGTCAGACAGAGTACCCAAGCTATAGGTGTTTCGCGGCGGTCGGGCGATGGTAATCTTTGCCGGACGCTTTTTGTTCAGGTTTATTTGGTTGACGTGGGCATTAAAGTTCTCGTCGTGAGAGCGCAAAGCATTCAGAATTGTCCAAACGACCTTGAAGCGTTCGTTGTCGTTCAGGGCATCCTCTGGCTTCACGTCATTGGGCACGATGACGGGGATAATGATGTAGCCGTATTTCTTCTCTTTGTCTGTACCACGTCCGAAGGTTCGCATCACGCGGCCTACCGATTGCACGACTTCCACCTCACTATTGCGTGGCGAAAGGAAAAGCACGGCATCGAGGGCTGGTACATCAACACCCTCCGACAGACAACGTACATTACAGAGCACACGGCATTCCTGTGGGTCTTCGGCATCCTGTTTCAGCCACGCTATAAGTTCATTACGCGTGTTAGCATCCATAGAACCGTCGATATGCTTGGCTTTGACATTCACCACTTCCTTCTTCTCGTCCTCAAACATCGTCTGCTTATACTCGTCGCAGATGACGCCGAAATAGCGAGCCATTTGTGTGGAGCTGTAGTTCGGGTTGCTCTTCGTGGGGTTGATGGTCTGACAGAAGGCAACAGCCCTACGCATCATAATGGGGTCTTGCTCTTTGGTGATGCCATTATCGCCTTTGATACGCTTGGAGAGTCCGTTTATACAACCGATAATCTTTGTGGCATCGTCGAAATGCAGTTCACGCAGTTTGTCCTTTTCTGGAGCGAAGTTATAGTTGGCCTTGATGCTTTCGCGTATCTCTTGCGGGATGTCCTCTTCGCTGACCGTCAGCACCAGCACCTTATAGTCTGCCAATAGTCCCTGACTGACGGCATCGTTGAACGTCAGGCGATGGAACTCTTCGCCATAAAGTTCGTTGGAATCCATCGAGCAGAGAATATCCACATTTTCGTCTTCCTTTGCCTTTACCTTCACATTGGCACTATACAGGCGAGGCGTGGCTGTCATGTACAGGCGTTTCTTGGCTCGGATGAAGTCGTTGTTGTGTATCTTCGTGAAGTTGCTTTCCAACTTGTCTTTCAGGACAACACCCGTGGTGCGGTGGGCTTCGTCGCAGATTATCAAATCCACCTCACGACCATATCGGTCGATGGCCTCTTTCACTACGTCTATACTCTGATAAGTGGAGAAGATGACAATACGACAATTGTCCTTATTATATTGCTTGAGTTGGCGCAAAATGCTGTTGGTATTCGTAGTAGCCGGAACAGCAAGGTCTATCACGCTGGCATCCTCGTCGTCGGCATCAACCATTTTCCTGCTGGCTTTAGCATCCGAACAGACACAGACGGCCCTCATGTCTTCCTGTTTGTCTGCCATCCATGCATTTAGCGTCTGACCCAAAAGGGCAATACTTGGCACGAGGAACAATACTAAGGCATTCTTATCCGTCATCTGTTCCATGATTTTCAGACTGGTATAGGTCTTGCCAGTACCACATGCCATAATCAGTTTACCTCGGTCGTTGCCTTGTTCTACAAAATAGTCGTAGGCTCGCGACATTGCTGTCAGTTGATGGGGAAGCGGCTGCTTGCCCGGCAATTTGGCATCTTCGCCATACAGACCTTCACGCAGTTTACCCCAATCTACGGCAGAGATTTCAAGGTCATAAAGGGAAATTCGGTTGAATGGTTTGCTCAGCCCTTGAATAGCCGCTTCGGCATTTGCACCCCAACGCTTGCGGGTGGTCTGTACCCATAGGAGATTGGAGAAATCGCGCGTCTGAAGGGTCTCAGGGTCAAGGAATGTACGACTGGCATTTGCCAAGAAACTATCCACCGAGCCTTTGGATATTTGGGTATCCTCATCATAGCATTTGCATTGGATGGCCCAATAGTCGCCAGCTTCTGTACGAGCGACGAGGTCGATACCCAAATCCTTACCACTGAAGTCCTTGCGAGCAGGAAACTCTTCCCACAGCCACACCTGTTGAAGGTTGCTATAGCGAGGGTCGGTCAAGAACCAGAGCTTCATCAGACGTTCAAAGTCTGTACCTTTCTCTTTCTCAGTAAGTGACTTCTGGCGTATTTCAGCCAATATCTCATGAATGCCATATACCGATGGCATAGGGGCACGATGGCCCTTGGATAGATTCTTTTGCATGTTGGTCGGACGCTTTAAAAATCTAAATCTTTGCAATAAGTAAGTTGACGTCGGGGCACAAAGAAAGCGTACCTTGCTTCCAATATCACCTCTACATCCAGGATTAGCGTCCGACCAAAGATTTTAACCCTTATCACGAAATGACAGGAAGTGGTACGCCTATCGACGGCGTACTCACATTCCTCGGTTCGTGATAATGTTGGTCGGACATTTTTGGATGTAGAACCTTCAGAATTGAATACGTATATTCAATATACCCACGATGTCTAGCACAAGCCTTTCGGCTGAATGCTGCGACAAAGATACAAAGTTTTTTTTGATAATGTAGCAATCCGCCCCTAAAATACCACACCCGCTCAAACACAAACACAGGCCCCAACTCAGCGGGTCTGTCTTTTTGTATGCTCTTAAATCATACGAAGCGTGAGGGTGTTTAACCATAATGTTAGGTATTAAAAATCACAAATCAGTGAACTTTATAGGTGCATTTCTTTGCAATAATCATATTTGTTTGTAAATTTGCAGGGCATAGGATATGGTTATCAAAAGCGAAAAGGAATACAAGGACTACGAGGCTCGTGCAGAGGCATTGATGCAGCGCGGCACCCAGTTAGGCGACATGGATTTGCTTTCAGACGAAGATAAAAGCGAGTTCATGATGCTGAGTGAGGCTTTGGAAGAGTACGGCAGCGCCTATCATCCGCTCCCTGGACAGATGAGCACTTTGCTCACCGATGCCATTCTGACGCAGGTAAAACAGAAAGGGCTGAAGCAGAAGGATGCGGCCCGTATGATAGGTATCAGTTCGACAATGTTCAGCGACCTGATTCACGGGCGGCGTTCACTAAGCTTCGAAGTGGCACGCAGCATTCACAAGATGCTTGGCATACCCGCAGATGTCGTATTAGCGTAAGACACCTCCCACTCAAACCATCCCCAACAAAGCAAAGGACAGGCCAGTCCAAGTACTGCTGCCAGCTATTGCTCGGGTCGCAGTTGCAACGGATGGCTGCATTGGGTAAATGATTCTGGACAGACGCTGGACGAACTGTACAGGGGAGAATGATATTGCAAAATTGACTTTCGTCGATATTGCAAAATTGCATTGCATTTCATTTTTGTATAAACTATGTCATTTCGAATATAAGTTGTATCTTTGCTGAGTGAAACTAAAACAATGATACCATGAAAGAAGACGAGAAGGAAAAGGAGATTAAGTTCGAGGATTTGGCGGTGATACTCGATGTGGAGAAGGAGTTGATAGACGAGGTGAGGAGGGGCGAGGTGACTCGCATTACGCTAGATATCAACGATGACAATTACCTACAGATACTGGAGCACATCGACGGGAATGTGGTGCTGACAACCGAAGAAATGCCGGACAAGTACTATGGCTGCTTCTACTATAATGGTGGTGAGTTTCCGTATCAAATAAAGGAAACGCTGGACTACGTGGTGCTGAGCAGCGAGGATAACGACTGTCTGACGAAAATCATTGGCATTGACGTGACGCCAGGCACTCCGTTCCGTTTCGAAGGTCCCGACAAGCCAATGGTGGAAGACCCGGAGGGCGACTGCTGCGTGTGGGAGATTGAGTTCGAAGTGGTGCCTATGGTAGAGGGCGCGCGGACATACCTGATGCGCTGGAACCCCACCATCAGTTCGTTTACTGAAAAGGATTATGAGGAATGCCTGAAAGAGAGTGTACATGGGATGTTCCGCTTGAACTGGAGCATCAGCGACTGGCAGGAGGCTCGCCGTGGCGATTATTTCTATATGATGCGCACAGACGGCGATGATGCGGGTATCATTTTCAGCGGGCAGCTCATCACAGACCCATATCCTGACGAAGATTGGGCTGGTTCGATGAAGCGCAGAATGTACGTGGACTTGATATGCTGTCCCTCAGATGCAACTGGTGCATCCTGCATTTCCTTAGAGCAACTGCAAACCGTTGCCCCCGAAATTGATTGGGCAAAGGGCCACTCCGGCGAACTGCTCCCCAGCGATGTCATCGAAAAGCTGGACGACATTCTCAGCACCCCCCTCGCAATCTGAAACTTATTCGGAGAAATATACCTTTGAAAGACATACGAGGCATTTTTTTTTAGAAAGGGCGTGGTATTTAAAAATAAATCTGTAATTTTACAGCCAGAATATAAAAGTTTAATATAAAAATATGGCCAAAGAGGACATTATAAAGGCGTGGCAAGAGCAGGTGCAAGAAGACATCAGTTCAGCAGAATGTCTCTACCAAGGCGGTCATTGGCTCTATGTAGCCTTTCTCTGTCATCAGGCCATTGAAAAGGCCCTTAAAGCCTATTATGTGGCAAATCACGATGACGACCCACCATACACTCACAGTCATTTGCGATTGATAGATGTATGCGGACTAAAAGACGAGATTTCGCCTGAACACATGAGGTTCTTATCGCTCATGGGACCTATGTACATCGAAGCCCGATATCCTGAACAGAAGGCAAAGACGGCTCGAACACTTAACAAGGACGCTTGCAAGCACATCATAGAAACAACTAAACAACTGACGCAATGGATAGGAGAACTCTAACACGGGATGAAGCCATAGAAACCGTTCGTCGATATAAACGAGTGATACGTCACCGTTACAAGACTGAGCCAAAGGTGTATATTTATGGTTCCTACGCAAAAGGGTATGCTAATCCTGATAGCGACATTGATGTTGCAGTTATCGTACCGGAACCGGAAATAAACAATCACTGGGAACAGTCTGCTGATCTGTGGGGCGACATCCGCAAGGTTAACACACTAATTGAGCCGGTGCTCATGGAGGAAAACGAAGACTCTATGCTATACCGCGAAGTAATGCGTACCGGTATGGCTGTTTGATTACACGAATCACATAATCCCACAACACAGCAAGGACAGGCCCACGATGCAGCGAGGTCTGTCCTTTTGTGTGGGGGGATTAGGAATGCGTGGGGTTAGGGGATGATGAAGTTGATGTATTCCTGACGGACGGAGACTTCGAAGGGGGCAGCGGTGTTGGGGAGCACTTGGCCGTCGATGCTGACGCAGGCCTTACCAGTGTCTTGGAACTCGATGCGCTGACGGGAGCGATAGGGACGGACGTTGCGATGTGTCAAGAATTTTCCTGTGAACAGCATGTACATACCAGCCACTAACTGCGATATGGCAGGGTGGGAGATAGTGGTGACGTCGAGCATACCGTTGTAGGGGACGGCATTGGGGGTGAGTCCGTAGGCATGGGCATTGCCAAGACAGATATTCATGAAGCTGCCTTCTATCTGTTCGTGATTGACCTTGAAGCTGGCGTAGTGCTCCATACGATGGAAGAGCATGAGGAAAATGCTCGACAGGTAGCTCAGCGATGAGAGGCCCCAGAAGCGGTAGGTCTTGTGACGAATATCGGTGATGCTGGCAGCAACTCCCACATTGAGGCAGTTGAGGAAATAGCGCACTTTGTCTTCTGCTTTTAATACTCCAACATCAACCTTGCGCACGCGACCTTGTATGAGGGCTTCTACAGCCTTCAGAGGTTCGTCCTCGCTGATGTCCCAGAAGCGGGCATAGTCGTTGCCGTGTCCGTTGGGGATGATGCCGAATGTAATGGTTTTTCGCAGTTCTGGGTCAACGCTGAGTGCACCATTGATGGCACGGTTCAGTGATCCGTCGCCTCCTACGATGATGATGCGTTTGTAACCATTCTGGGCAAGCATGGCAGCCAGTCGTTCTTCGGAACCTCCTCCTTCGCTCTGTACGAAGTCGTATTCTACTCCCAGTTCGTTAAGACGACGGCGAATTTCCTCCCAGCGGCGATGTGTGCGCAGTACTCCGCTTTTCGGACTGTAGATTATTCCCCAACGATCCATCATACCTAATATAATTAAGAATTAAGAATTAAGAGTTAAGAATTGATTGTATTTCTTGTATTTTATCTTCCATGGGCAGGGTGGCATCAATCCAATGGATGGGGATGCCCCTGCGTTCTTCCATACCTCGGAACCACGTCATCTGACGCTTTGCAAACTGATGTATGGCAATCTCCAACTGTGTGAACATCTCGTCGTAGGTGAGCTGCCCTGTGAGGTAAAGAGTCACGTATTTGTATTCCAATCCGTAGCGGATGAGACGCTCAGGAGTCAGTCGCTTCAGAAGTTCCTGCACTTCCTCAATCATTCCGTTTTCGAGGCGGTCACGCAGACGTTTTGTGATTTTGGCACGACGAAGGTCGCGGTCGATGCGCAGCCCTATGTTCAGGCTCTTGCGGTCGGGAAAGCGTACAGGTCCCAGTTCGAAACTCTTAAGGACGGATTCTATGTAAAGCCCTGTGCCTCCGCACATTACCGGTATCTTGCCTCTGGCGGTGATGTCCATGAAAGCATTCTGGAATGCGCATTGGAATTCATAGACATTGAATCGATAACCGGCATCTACTATATCTATTACATGGTATGGAATCTGCTTTCCATCAACAATGTAATCGTCGAGGTCCTTGCCCGACCCGATGGTCATGCCACGATATACCATACGACTGTCGGCGGAGATGACTTCACCCCCGATGCGACTGCACAACTGTGCTGCCAGTGGTGTCTTGCCACAGGCCGTAGGTCCTAGTATGGTTATCAGTTCATAATTCAATGCTGAATGGTTATTGGTTATTGGTTATGGGTTATTGGTTATGGGTTATTGGTTATGGGTTATTGGTTATGGGTTATTGAATTATCAATTTTCAATTAAAAAGGTTAGCCCATTTTGGAGATGCGTTCCAGTTCCTCTTCGTTGATGAGTTTTATCTTCTTTCCGTCGATAACCACGAGGCGCTCGTTGGCAAAGGCACTAAGGGTGCGAATGGCATTGCTGGTGGTCATGTTGGAAAGGTTGGCAAGGTCTTCGCGACTGAGGTATATGCTGAGTGTGTATCCGTCTTCCTCAAGGCCGTAACTGTCGCGCAGAAACAACAGGGCTTCTGCCAGACGACCGCGAATGTGCTTCTGAGTCAGGTTGACAGTACGTTCGTCGGACATACCAAGCAGCTTTGACAGACTCTGTATGAAGAACCACGCCAAATCGTTGTTGCTCTTGATGAACGACATCAGGAGGTTGAGGGGTATCTTGGCAATGACGGAATGTTCGAGAGCTGCCGCCGTGCAGTGTATGTTCTCGCCTAAAATATACGCTCTGTAGCCGAAGTATTCCACTGGCTTGTAGAGGCGCATGGTCTGACTGCGACCACCCACGCCGTCCTTATATACTTTTACCTTTCCTGACAGCAGACACAGCATGTAACGGGGCCTGTCACCTTCACGATAAATTATGTCGTTTTTCTTGAAATCCTGAGTGATGATATTCTTCTGCAACTGAAGTTTTTGTTCCTCAGTAAGATGTGCTGTCAATTCCGACAGCTTATTCATCACTTCTTCTATGTTCTCGCTCTTCTTTGGCATCAGAAATGGCCTGTTTTTATGTTTTATGACACAAAAATACGTCTTTATCTTCTCTTTAACAAGAAAAAATAGAAATAAATTGTTCTTTTATTTCTTTTGTATAGAAATTTTCCTTAATTTTGAATGTCCATAGAAAACACTAAACCTTAATCGACTATGAGTTATTTGCGCTTTGACAAGACTCTGATGACGAATCTGCAGGAATCTCTACCCAAGGAGATTCTTCGTTCGAATCGTAGTGGAGCCTACTCGTGCACCACATTGGTGGACTGCAACACGAGAAAGTATCATGGCCTGTTGGTAGTGCCTGTTCCTGAGCTTGACGATGAGAACCATGTTCTGCTCTCATCGCTTGATGCAACGGTTATACAGCATGGTGCTGAATTCAACCTTGGCCTTCACAAGTACAACGGCGACAACTTCGCCCCACGCGGACACAAATATATCCGCGAGTTTGACAGCCTGCAAGTGCCCACAACCACTTATCGCGTTGGTGGTGTGCTGCTGCGTCGCGAAATGGTATTCCAGCATTTCGAAAACCGATTGATTATCCGCTATACTCTGCTGGAGGCACACAGCGACACTACGTTGCGCCTGAAGCCATTCCTGGCATTCCGTAGTGTTCGCGAGTACACGCACGAGAACAGTCGTGCCAATCGCGACTATCAGCAGGTGGAGAACGGCATAAAGACCTGTATGTATCCGGGCTATCCTGAACTGTACATGCAGATAAACAAGAAGAACGAATTTGTGTTCCATCCCGACTGGTATCGCGGAGTTGAATACCCGAAGGAGCAGGAACGCGGATATGCCACCAACGAGGATTTGTACGTTCCCGGATACTTCGAGTTCAACATCAAGAAGGGCGAGAGCGTAATCTTCAGTGCTGGTCTGTCGGAGATTGAGACCAAGACTCTGGCACAGTTGACAGAATTCGAGGTTAACGTGCGCACGCCGCGCGATAACTTCTATAATAATCTTGTGAACTCTGCCCATCAGTTCATCATCAACCGCGATGGTGAGAACTACGTGCTGGCTGGTTATCCTTGGTTCAAGAGCCGTGCTCGCGACCTCTTCATTGCATTGCCAGGACTTACTTTGGCAAACAACGAGATTGAGAAGTTCGAGCTGGTGATGAAGACTGCCGAGAAGGCTGTACGTCAGTTTATGGCTGGCGACCCAATCGGTGTGAAGATTTACGAGATGGAACAGCCCGATGTTCTGCTGTGGGCAGTATGGTGCATACAGCAGTACAGCAAGATTGTGGGTCTGCCCAAGTGCATCGAGAAGTATGGCAAGCTGGTTCAGGACATGATGGAATGGATTCGTGCCGACAAGCACCCAGGTTTGGAACTGCACAACAACGGCCTGCTATACGCTCCGGGTGGAAAGGACAAGGCTATCACATGGATGAACAGTTCATCGTATGGTCGTCCCATCATACCGCGTACAGGTTACATCGTAGAGTTCAACGCCCTGTGGTACAACGCCCTGATGTTCTGTGCTGAAATCTGCCGTCAAGTGAAGGACGAGAAGATGAGCATCACCCTCGAAGGACTTGCAAACAAGGCAGGAAAGAGCTTCATAGATGTATTCATGAACGAGCACGGTTATCTGCTCGACTATGTTGACGGTCAGATGATGTCGTGGGAGGTTCGTCCGAATATGGTGTTTGCCGTTGCCTTCGACTACAGTCCGCTCGACCAGAAGCAGAAGAAGACAATTCTGGATTTCTGCACCAAGGAACTGCTGACTCCAAAGGGACTGCGTTCTCTATCTCCAAAGAGCGGAGCATACAACCCAATGTATGTAGGACCTCAGACGCAGCGTGACTATGCCTACCATCAGGGAACCGCTTGGCCTTGGTTGGCAGGATTCTACATGGAAGCCTGTCTGCGTGTGTTCGGTCGCAGTCGCGTAAGCTTCATCGAGCGCCAGCTTGTGGGTTACGAAGAAGAACTCTTCTACCACTGCATCGGCACTATTCCTGAGTTGTTTGATGGTAACCCACCATTCCACGGACGTGGAGCCATTTCGTTTGCTATGAATGTAGCAGGCATCATGCGCGTGGTGAAGTTGCTGGATAAGTATAATGAATATTAAAATAAGGAGGAGCCAATATGAAAGTCTTAATGTTCGGATGGGAGTTCCCTCCTAAGATTTATGGCGGACTGGCCGTAGCCAGTTATGGTATTACGAAGGGATTGGACGCACAGGGCGATGTGGAGACTACGTTCTGTATGCCTAAGCCCACTGGCGATGAGGAAAAATTCCTCAAGATTGTGAATATGAGTCAGGTTCCTGTTGTATGGCGCGATGTACAATACGACCACATCAAGGACCGTTTCGTGGGACATACCGCTGAGGACTACTATCGTTTCCGCGACCACCTGTATGCCGACTTCAACTACCTGCAGGGTCTCGACGATCTCGGTTGCATAGGTTTTGCCGGAGGTTATCCAGGTAACCTGCATGAGGAAATCAACAACTTCAGCATCATTGCAGGTGTGTTGGCACGCAGCGAGGAATTCGATGTCATTCATGCTCACGACTGGCTGACATATCCTGCCGGCGTTCATGCCAAGATGGTTAGCGGCAAGCCCCTTACCATTCACGTTCATGCAACGGACTTCGACCGTTCTCGCGGTAAGGTGAACCCAACGGTTTACAGTATCGAGAAGAATGGTATGGACCATGCCGACTGTATCATGTGTGTATCTGAACTCACCCGTCAGACGGTAATTCATCAGTATCATCAAGACCCACGCAAGTGTGTGGCAATGCACAATGCAGTATATCCTCTGAGTGAGGAATATCAGGCTATAGAGCCTCACAAGAAGCCCAACGAGAAGGTGGTTACTTTCCTCGGACGTATCACTATGCAGAAGGGACCTGAATACTTCATTGAGGCCGCAAAGCGCGTTCTCACACGTTCGCACAACATCCGTTTCTGCTTTGCAGGTTCTGGCGATATGATGAATGCCATGATAGACCTTGCAGCAGCTTACGGAATTGCCGACCGCTGCCACTTCCCAGGCTTCCAGCGTGGTAAGCAGGTTTATGAGATGTACAAGAACTCCGATGTCTTTGTTATGCCTTCGGTAAGTGAACCGTTCGGTATTGCACCGCTTGAAGCAATGCAATGCGGGTGCCCGAGTATCATCTCAAAGCAGTCGGGTTGCGGTGAGATTCTGACGAATGTCATCAAGGTCGATTATTGGGATATCGATGCAATGGCTGATGCCATCTATTCGATATGCACCAACGAGGCTTTGCACAAGTATCTGGCTGAAGAAGGTATGAAGGAGGTTGACGGCATCACTTGGGAAAAGGTGGGCCTGCGCATCCGTTCGTGCTACAACCAGCTTATAGAGCGCGGATACTTCGACATCAGTGACTATTCGGCTGACGTATGAGTTTTTTCACATTGTATATAAATATAAATAGGATATAAGACATGAAAACAATTTGTTTGTACTTCGAGATTCACCAACCGGTGCACTTGAAGAGGTATCGTTTCTTTGAGATTGGTACTGACCATTATTATTACGACGACTACGAGAACGAGCGTGCAATTACCGAAACTGCACAGCGGAGTTATGTGCCGGCACTGACCACAATGCTGGAGATGACGAAGCAGTACGGCAAGGAGTTCAAGGTTGCATTCTCGCTTTCTGGTGTTGCAATCGAGCTTCTGGAGGTTTATGCACCTGAGGTAATCGAACTCCTGCAACAGTTGGCAGAAACTGGTTGTGTAGAGTTCCTTGCAGAACCATACAGTCACGGTCTTTCTTCTCTTGCCAATGAAGAAGTTTTCATTGAGGAAACAAAACGTCAGGCTAAGAAGATCAAGGAACTGTTCGGTCAGACTCCAAAGGTTATGCGCAACTCATCGTTGATATACAACGACGAGATTGGTTCGTTGGCAGGTCGCATGGGCTTCAAGGGTATGATAGCAGAGGGTGCTAAGCACATTCTGGGTTGGAAGAGTCCTCACTTCCTCTATCATTGCGCTATGGATCCAGGTGTTAAGTTGCTGATGCGCGACTATAAGTTGAGCGACGATATTTCTCTGCGCTTCAATGATTCTTCGTGGAACGAATATCCTCTGTTTGCCGACAAGTATGTTGACTGGATTGCTCAACTGCCAGAGGAAGAGCAGGTAATCAACATCTTCATGGAACTGTGCGCTCTGGGTATCTTCCAGCCACTGTCCAGCAATATCCTCGAGTTCCTGCGTGCTCTGCCTGCAGTTGCCAAGCAGCGCGGCATCACATTCTCCACTCCCAGCGAGATTATCGGTCGCACGAAGTCCGTAGGTCCAATGGAGGTAGCATATCCCGTTAGCTGGAACGACGAAGAGCGCGACACAAGTTGCTGGCTTGGTAACGGTATGCAGCGTGAGGCTTTCCAGAAGCTGTATCAGGAGGCCGACCGTATCCTCGCTTGCAAGGACCGCCGCATCAAGCAGGACTGGGACCGCATTCAGGCTTCCAACAACTTCCGATTCATGACTACGAAGCCTGCTTCTGTAGGTATGTATCGTGGATTCTATGACAGCGCTTACGATGCATTTACAAACTATATGAATATTCTGGGCGACTTCATAAAGAGAGTTCAGGATTTGTTCCCAATGGAGGTAGAGTCCGACGAACTGAATGCACTCTATACCACAATCCATAATCAGGGTGTTGAGATTGAGGTTAAG
Source organism: uncultured Bacteroidales bacterium (assembly GCA_902781515.1). Classification (GTDB taxonomy): domain Bacteria; phylum Bacteroidota; class Bacteroidia; order Bacteroidales; family Bacteroidaceae; genus Physcousia. The sequence goes on from CACZJU010000015.1 coordinate 36,384, forward strand.
GACAAGGAAATCAGCCGTTTGCGTGCACGTCTCGAGAAATACGAGCCTGCCGCTGATGCTGAGAGCCCCAAGTCGTTGCCATCTGAGAAGTCTGCTCCAAAGAGTGCAGCCAAGCCTGTTGCCAAGAAGGCTCCAGCTAAGAAAGCTGCAGCCCCCAAGGCAGAACCTAAGAAGGCAGAACCGAAGCCAGCTCCAGCAAAGAAGGCTCCCGCTAAGAAAGCAACTCCAAAGAAGAAGTAATGAAAAGACTGATTTCGATATTAGTATTTATGTTTGCCCTTGCCCACTCAGGGCAGGGGCAAACAGTTGTTAGCGGTTGCGTGTCAGATGCCAAAGGTCCGATCGGGAATGCTACCGTAAGCGAGATAGATGCGAACCATCGAATCCTTAATAGTGCTCAGACAGACGTATCGGGCCTGTTCACTATGAGTGTGAAAAGCCTGAATAATGCTATTCACGTCACAGCTAAAGGCTACCTCAGCAGAATCATAAGAATACGTCAGAACAAACGGTTCGACATCCATCTGCTTCATTCCACACCCTCAGTTGAAGAGCAGCTCTTGTTAAAGCGACATCCGATGGCTGAGTCATATAAGCTGTTGTATGGACGGCTGTCATCACGCAAGGTTCCTCAGCAAGTAACGGTAGAACTGTTATGTGATTCATTGATTACCCTTTCAGTTCCCATCTATGCCAGTAGTGCTGCCGAATCTTATCCCATCGAACGCAAAATGATGTTTGTCGACTATATCGACGGGCCGTTGCTTACTGGGCATAGTGTTGTAGAGGCTCTTCCGGAACCAGGTGAGCCAGAACAGCGCGATAATCTGTATGACCGTGATGAGAATCTCGTCTACTATTATTTTGGAGACGACTATGTGCCGGGTTCATATAGTGCGTCCACTCCCTTCTACAATTATCCCAAGTTCGTTTTCAAGGTGAGTGAAATCATGGATCTATTGAGTAATCAAAAGGTAATCTGCCGTGTGCTCATCGATACTTCACGTGCCGACAACTACTGGCAACTGTTCCTTCAGCCCAATTGTGGCGTTGAGCTGAAAAAGATTATTACGAAGCTCAGCAAGAAACTCAATTGAGATTATTTTTCCCCAGGCGTTACCAAATTGAGTTTCCAAGGTAACCACACCATCATGCGACCAGGTCCCCTGTGGTTCCAAGCATAGTAGGGGATAAGTTTCAGGTTGACATCCTGTGTTTCAAGTCGTCCCCACTGGTCGAACTTCAGCACTTGAGCATCTGTTGTGAGTGATGTTACCGTAGCTTTCATGTCTGTTCCCGCCACTTCAATTTCATGCTGATTCTCATTGAAGCGAGGCTTTTGTGACACAAGCATTCCGTTAAAGTCAAACGGGTTTTCTGGCCATTCGGCACAATATACCAACGGACCTCTTTCCACAGCCACACGACCTTTGTCTGCTTCCACCTTCTCATTGGCTGTAATCAATCGTGGCTGCATTTCGAGGTGCATTTCCACGCGGTCACCCTTGCGCCATCTGCGTTGTATGCAAAGGTATCCCTTGTTGAGTTCTGTACCTACAACCTTGCCGTTCACACGAACAGAATAGGCAGGTATGCGTCCGTCGGCATATTCATACAAATCGCTGGGTACTACCTGATTGCGAACCCATCCGGGGATACGGATGCGTAGTGTGAAATCTCCTGCTCGATTGTCGTCAACGTATATTGTCACATCCCCTTGCCAAGGGTATTGTGTTTCCTGTCTCAACTGTATCTTCTTGCCGTTCATCATCAGCGTTACGCTGTTGCCTCCGAACAGATTGACATATACATTGCGTCCAATCGTCTGATAGAAGTATCCTGGAACAGAGGGAATGAAACGACATAGGTTAGAGGGACAACAGGCACATCCGAACCAAGCCTTACGATCGTGTTGTCCGTTTGATTCCAGTGGGTTAGGGTAGAAGAATCTGCCTCCATCCATCGACATTCCGGATATTACGCCGTTGTAGAGAGTACGTTCCAATACGTCGTAGTATTTCGAATCACCATGCAGCAGGAACAGGCGATGATTCACATATACATTACCAATAGCAGCACATGTTTCGCAGTATGCCGTCATATTCGGCAGTTCATAGTTGCGTCCGAAAGCCTCGCCCTGATTAGTTGCTCCGATGCCGCCTGTAATGTACAGTTTTTTGCTCACAATGTTCTCCCAAATGCGGTCTATAGCAGCGATGTATGCTGTGTCACCAGTCAGCGCAGCCACATCAGCCATTCCGCTGTACATATAAGCAGCACGTACAGCGTGTCCAACAGCCTCATCCTGTTCAACAACTGGTTTGTGAGCCTGCGAGTATTCATGTTTGATTGTAGTCTTGCCACGATAGTCGAGCAAGAACTTTGCTTCGTCGAGATACTTCTTGTCGCCCGTTACTGTGTACAACTTCGCGAGTGCCATCTCTGCTATCTGATGTCCTGGAACAACACAAGCCTGTCCAGCATTAGGGCCCACCTCACGACAAACGCAGTCGGCGTATCGAATTGCTATATCCAGAAACGTACGTTCGCCTGTTGATTGATAGTGAGCAATAGCAGCCTCCACCATGTGTCCGAGGTTGTAGAGTTCGTGGCTCAGGTCTTCCTCTTTCACCCAACGCTTCTCGCCGCTCCAGTCGTGCGGATGCTTGGGATTCATTGTGCGTGCTGTATATAGATAGCCGTCACTCTCCTGTGCCGATGCAACTATTGCAAGTACGGAATCGATATATGATTTCAGTTTAGCATCAGGGAAAGTCTGCATCAGGTAGCTTGCTCCCTCAATAGTTTTATATACATCCGTATCGTCGAATGAGTATCCGCCAACCTTCACGTCGCTTGTATCTTCACCCTTCAACTGACGCGCTGCCACTTCAAAATTCTTGTATCTGCCCTCACTTTCGCACTTCGAGAATGCCAAAGGAACTGTTACATCACGACTGGCCTTTATGCGTTGTCCCCAGAATGTTCCCTGTTCTATGTTCACACTTGTGAATGGAACAGGCTGGATGGGGTAGCTCTGTGCTAAAGCATAATTGAAAATTGAAAATTGACAATTGACAATTAGAATGAGAAGAGTGAGACGTTTCATGATAGGGTGGTGTTAATTACATTTCGAGAGATGATTTGATGGTGGTGATGTAAGTACGATTCCGACGCTCCTGAATGCTACCGTCAACAGCTTTCTGTCGGCATTCAGTCCAACAACCATTTTCGTCGTAGGTGTATTCGAAAGTTGTGAGACCGAGCACCTTGCTACCGCTGTTTGATACCTTGCGAATGGCATCGCCTTTATCGTTGTATTCATACACAGTACGAACACCTCCTTTATTTGTCTCCATGAGGCGACCGCAAACGTAACGTTCTGTTTGAGAAGGAGTGCGTGCAGCCTTTGCGTATGTCGAACGAATGGTGGTAGAATCATTAGGATATTGGTAAGTCTCGCGACTGCCGTCTGAGGCTTGCAGTTCTGTGAGTTGTCCGTTTGCGGAGAATTTAGGTGTATATGTCACTGCCTTTCCGCTGGGCTGTGTGATTTGTGCCAAGTAGAATCCCAGTCCCTCTTCCATACCGAATTCATAGTATGTATAACCTTTTTGAGAGTGACGTTCACAGGCTATCAGTCCATCCTCGTCGAAGGTGTATATCTTACGCACCGATTCGCCTTTGGAGCCAGTGATATTCTCGATTAGGGTATCCACGTGCTCAGAGCGAACTCCATACATACGGCGCGAGTAAATGCTGTACTCCTTGCTACGTATGAAATTGACAATGATACTGTCTTTGCGTAATTCCTCAGGTACATTCTTGGCACTGAGACGCGCAAATTCCTTACGTCCTGCAATGATACGTTTTTCCTTTGCCTCTTCTATCATCTTAGCTTTGGGATAAGCGCGACAGAAGGTGTCGTATGCCTTATATGTTCCTTCGCCTTCGGCATTTTGCCAAGCACATGAGAACATGCTGTCACGAGCTTCTTCCAATCGAGGTGAGTCAGGAAACTCCATTACGTAGGTCTTGTAGGCCTTTTCCGTATGAGCCAGATTCTTGAAAGCGTATTCGTAGAGATTTGCCTTTGCCTTGTCAGCGATGTACGAATCAGGATAGTCCCTTAGATACTCGCGCATACCGGCTTCAGTTTGCGGCATCATGTCATAGGCAAGACTGTCACGAAATTCTGTAACGCGCTTGTAGTGCTTGCTATTGACGCTCATAGGGAAACGTTCGAGGTATTCCTTACAACGTCCGATATTAGATGCTTTTATCACTTCTTCGAATGTCAGTTGTTCACACTCGTCGTTCACTCTTTTCCTTATCTTCGAGTTTTTGCGAAGCTGGTTGAGCAGTCTTTCATATGCAGCTACAGTGTTTTGTTTCTTAACTTCATTGTGGAGGATACCTTCTGTCTTGTCGATTGCATCACCCAATGTCAGTGGAGAGTTCTCAATCTGCTCCAGGAACTTATCGATGTAGCGCGCATACTTGTCTTTCTCCACACGTTTCAGAAATTCGTAAGCTGTACCCGCATTGTGCTTATTCCCGTCTTGGATACTTTGGGCTATGGGCGAAATGTCCATCATGGCACGAGCCAAATCTGGCAATGGACGCAATGCTTCCTTCAGGTCATCAGCTTCCTCTGGATACTTGGCCTTCAGTTTCTCTATTTTCTCGTCCAGTTCCTCGATTTTTTTCTGTGCATTCTCCCATTTCTCTTCGGAGATACTTTCAAAAATCTTCAGCATACGCTTGGCATGTTTCGATCCCATGTCGTTGCTGAAGTGCACATATGTTTCTTGAGCTTCTGCTGGCAGAATCGTCACAAAAGCGAGTGCCAGCAGAAGTATTAGAGTTTTTCTCATATCGTCTAAAGTAGGTTGACAGGGTTATTTCTTGCCACCGCCCCAGAAGTCCTCTTCGGCCTTCTGCTTAGCCATATAAGCATCGTATGCTTTCCTTGCACGTTCGTTTGCAGCGGCGTTAGCCTGTACCTCACGAATCTTGGTAGCCAGACGGTTGGCAGAACCGCTGACAGTAATGTCAGCCGTTGCAGCTGCGGCGCAGAAGTCGAGGGCCTGTGGGTACTGGCCGAGGGCTGTATAGACAGCAGCCTTCTGCAAGTTAGCACGACCGGTAAGGTCAGCATTATATTCCATAGCCTTATCCAGATAAACCTGAGCGCCAGTGTATTGCTTGCTGTTGATAAGACCAGAGGCAATAATCAGGCATATACGTCCGCGAGTAGCATCGGTCTTGCAGAGTTCGATAGCTTTCTCATAGTATTTCAGCATATCGTCCATCTTGCCCTGCTGCTTACTGTACTGTGCCATACCGATAGCAGATTCGTATGTGGGCTCAATCTGGTAGGCGTATTCGGCAGCTTTGTAATAAACGTCGGTATCGTCACATTCGTTGGCTGACAACACGGTCATAGCCGAGCGCAGATAAGCCAAATTTGTCTTGTTTGCCTCAACCTTGGGGGTGAACATTGCAATAAGCTGCTCGCGGTTGGCAGCACCGGATTGTGCAAACACTTGCTCAATAACAGCCAGTGGACGGTCGTATTCCTCTACTATGCTCTGTGCTTTCTCAGGGTCTGGCTCTTCCTTTGCCAATTGCAGCATCTTCTCACAGACATCCTTTGTTTCAAGATAGTCGTTCAGGAACTGCTCGCGGTAGTAGTCGTTGCTTACTTTGTAGAGCTCATGGCTAACTGAGAAGAAATACTGGATGTATGCACCCTTTACTTCACGACCGCCTTCCTCGTTGATAGCCTTGATGCCCTTCGAATACATATCGTAAATCTTGTTGTATGTATATTCGTTGCCATCTACACCGTAACCATAAATGTGATAGAAGTTGGCTTTGGCGATAAGCACGTCACCAACGGTGGCACGTCCGCGCTTTCCGTCTGGAATTGATGCATTCAACAGGGGAAGATACTTCAGGCGAGTGTCGAACAGCCCCATCAGCTCATCGAGATACTGCTTCTTCTTTGCAGCATCGGTTTCTGAGTGGATAAGCTGTCCCAGCATCACGCTACCACGAGCATATATGCTGACAGTGGCTATAGGAGCATTGGTGATAAGCCACTTCCAGTTATCGTACATCTCAACCCAGTTCTGGCTGTTGTAGTACATCTGCATCATGGTGACGTATCCGCTAACTGCCTTGCCTGGGTCTACCAACTGCTCTGCGCCGATGTAGGCATTGCTGTTACGAACATCGTCGTTTGTCAGATCAAGGTTGCTGTCTAAGTTCTCATACTGTGCAAACACACCTGTTGTGCTTGCCATAAATGCTAATGCTAATGCAATCTTTTGAACTTTCATCGTTGTATTGTCTATTGTTTTTATTGTTATATTCTATTTGGATGCTGCAAATTTATAATAAATAATGCTATGCTACATAAAAACATACGTTAAGTAGTGTTATAATATGTAAAAAGAAGTTAATTCAATAATGGTCGAAATGTTCTATTTCCGGTGTTGTCGTGCGTTCCACGAATCTGTCGCACAAACGTCTTGATTCTGCAACGAATTTCTCACCTGTTTTTTGACAAATGCTGATTATCGGATTTTTGAACCATTGTTTGTATGTTGCAAACTTGCAGTGCATACATTGGACCATTTTGGTTTCTCGGTTCTGCGAAGCCTGTGCCATATCATTAATAATCAGGTGTATAACGAGTTAGCTCGCCGTATTCATTTTTGATTACAAGTTCACTGGTAGAAAGGCGTACAATGTCCATCGTATCCATACGGTGCATTTCTCCATATTCCGTCTGCAACTTCTGACCGAGCAACAGATGTCCGTTCCATAGTTTCCATCCGTCCAGTGAAAGACTATCACTGGTGATGAGTCCTCCAGAATGGATAGTTATTGAACCATCCTTGCAACGCCATTTACGTAACAACTGTGTGCTGTTGATGGCTGTAGCCATACTCTCGCCATCGCTTTGCAGCGTCAATGCGAATTTGTCCGTTGTGTTACGAATCTGTCCCATCAAGTTCCCGTCAATACCGTTCTCAGGGTTGGTACGATAGATTTCAAGCGTGTCGCCTGCGTCTGTAATAAATTCAAACGCACTCATTCCCGTGCTTTCGCCCAATCGTCCCCAAATGGTGGAGTCAGGTTCAGAACTAACGTCTGTCGTGTCAGCCTCTATAGGGGCTTCTTCGGTTGTCTGTGGTGCCTGACGACAAGCCGTCATCACGCTTACGCACGCAATAATAAATAAGGTATATTTTTTCATTACCATTTCTTTTGCCTGCAAAGGTACGATTTTTAAATTAAAAATTAAAGATTAAAAATTAAAAGTTGTACCTTTGTACGAAATTATGAAAAATAACATTAGTTCTGAATGATGATTTTCCTATATTTTGCAGGTGTCGTAGCAGGTTTGGCACTGATTATCAAGGGAGCCGACGTGATGGTTGACAGTTCGTCGGATTTGGCACGTAAGTTCAGCATTAGCGAATCTGTTATCGGCCTCACTGTTGTAGCCTTTGGCACAAGCTTACCTGAGTTTGTCGTCAGTTTCTTTTCCATTCTTAACGGCAGTGGCGATATGTCTATTGGCAATGTCATGGGCTCCAATATTTTCAATTCGCTTGTCATTCTGGGCGCTTCGGCTTTTGTCTCATCAATAGTTATTCATCGCCGTCCTCTGTATGTTGATATCCCTATGAGCATCTTCACGGCTCTGATTTGTTCGTTATTGAGCTTCGACGTCTATTTACGTGGAGCTGAGGAAAATGCTTTGTCACGTTGGGACGGTCTTTTCCTGTGGATATTTTTTGCGTTGTTCATGTACTACAACTATTGGCTATCGCGCCGCAAGAACGATGATGACAAGGTTGAGCATATAGACCAAAAGACGTACATGATAGTGCTGAAATTGATTCTGGGCCTTGTTGTTTTGGTCGTAGGAGGTCAGGTTCTGATTAAATCTGCAACAGAAGTTGCTCACACATTTGGAGTTCCGGAGGCTGTAATCGGACTTACCATTCTGGCAGCAGGAACATCGGCTCCCGAACTTGCCACAAGTGTTGTAGCGGCCTATAAGGGAAAACTGGACCTCGCTATAGGCAATGTCATCGGAAGCAACGTTTTCAACGTTTTCTTCGTTCTCGGAACATGTTCCCTGATACGTCCCATCTATGTTGAGCAGATACAGCCGCTCGATGTGGCAATGTTCATAGGTGGACCGATGTTGCTGTGGACTTTCTCGCTCCTTTTCCGCCGCATCAACCGACTGATGGGCTTCATCATGGTGGCAGCCTATGTGTCGTACGTAGTAGTACTGGTGCGACAGGTCATTTAGAAAGTCTGAGAATCATTTTTGGAGGCAGTTTCTGAAGCTTTTTGTTTACAACCTTCTTTACAACAACACCTCCTTGCAGTTCCATCAGATATGTGGAATCCGTCTGTTGTGTCAGACACACAGCCTGAGTCTCGCTGCCTTGGTCGTTGGAAAAACGCAGCGTAGCCTGCTTGTCGCTTTCAATAGTGAATGAAGTCACCATCCAAGTACCCCATATTCCCTTTCCTGCCATATATCCGTTCATGGGGCCGAACATGTCCATTCCAGGCACATTCACCGTTTCCTCATAAAGGTCTATTTTCATTTTCACGCCCTCTTCGGGATTAGCAAGAAAAAGCTTCCAAGGTTGAGCCGCATACGATGTTGTGGCTAAGAAAAACAATGCTGCAAAAAGTGTTTTTGTCCGTTTCATGGTGGCAAAGTTAATAATTAAACTTGACATACATCAAGAATTAAGGTGCTCTTTTATCATTCAAAACACGCCATGAGTTGCATTTTAAGATTATTTCACTATCTTTGCGGCAAAATTAAGACTCTTTGATGGAAAACAACAAAATTGCGCCAACATTCATCTTCGAATCGAGTTGGGAAGTCTGCAATAAGGTAGGCGGCATCTATACGGTGCTATCAACACGTGCGAAGACACTACAGACGCAAATGAAAGATCGCCTTGTATTCATAGGTCCAGACTTCTGGAACGGCAAGGAAAACCCATTATTTATTGAGGATGCGAAAAAGTGGTCGCCTTGGGTAAAGAAGGCAAAGCGCGAGGGCATCAGTGTACGCATCGGTCGCTGGAACATTCCAGGTAAGCCGTATGTGATATTGGTGGACTTCACTCCATACTTCCCCTCCAAGGACCGCATCTACGGTGATGCATGGACCGAATTCGGCGTTGACTCCCTGCGTGGTTATGGTGACTACGACGAGGCTTCAATGTTCTCGTACGCTGCAGGCAGGGTAGTGGAGAGCTTCTATAATTATTACCTCTCTGACGGCGACGAGCGTGTGGTATATCAGGCACATGAGTGGATGACAGGTCTTGGTGCCCTCTACATTCGTCAGCACGTTCCTGCTATTGCCACCATCTTCACAACTCACGCCACCAGCATCGGTCGCAGCATTGCCGGCAACAACAAGCCTCTCTACGACTATCTTTATGCCTACAATGGCAACCAGATGGCAGCGGAGTTGAATATGGAGGCAAAACACAGCATCGAGCGTCAGACGGCTCACAATGTCGATTGCTTCACTACTGTCAGCGATGTTACTGCCCGTGAGTGTCAGGCACTTCTCGACAAGAAGTGCGATGCTGTGCTCATGAATGGCTTCGAGAGCGACTTCGTGCCTACAGGCGCTTCATTCACCACACACCGCAAGAAAGCCCGTAAGGCTCTTCTCCGTGTGGCAAATGCGCTTACAGGAACCGAATTTCCCGATGACACAATAATCCTTGCCACCAGCGGTCGATATGAGTTCAAGAACAAGGGTATTGATGTGTTCCTCGAAGCAATTCATCGTCTCGACTGGCAGCAGTCGCTCACACGCCCGGTAGTAGCCTTCATCGAGGTTCCTGCTTGGGTGGCTGGCCCTCGTCTCGACCTCCAGCAGCGCCTTGCTTCCGACGAGGTTTACGACACTCCGTTGTCAATGCCGTTCATCACCCACAATCTGAATGATACGGCAAACGACAATGTGATTAACACTCTGCGTTGGTTTGACAAGTCGAATCGTAAGGATGAACGAGTGAAGGTTATCTTCGTACCATGCTATCTCGATGGTAATGATGGTATTTTCAACACACCTTACTACGATTTGCTCATTGGCAACGACCTCTCAGTCTATGCTTCTTATTATGAGCCTTGGGGCTACACTCCGCTCGAAAGTGTTGCCTTCCATGTACCCTGCATCACCACCAGCCTCTCTGGCTTCGGAATGTGGGCTAATAGTGTGAAGGGTGAACTCTCAACTTTATCAGACGGTGCAGCCGTAATAGAGCGCAACGACTACAACTATGGCGATGTTGCAGACGGCATAGTACGTTGTGTGCTCGAATATGCCGGCTGGAACAAGAAACAGGTGGATCAGGCTCGCAGCAATGCTGCCGCGCTTTCCGAAAAAGCTCTCTGGAAACATTTCATCTCCTATTACTACGATGCCTACGACATCGCTCTGCAAAAAGTGCAGGAGAGGAAAGAACGTATGTAACAATTTTTATTTATTTATTCAAATATCCTATTAAACATGAAAATTAAAGCAAGCAACGTCAATCAGTCTATTCTTCGCCAAATTAGTGTGCGTAGTAACATTCCTGTTGAGTTGAAGAAATTGGAGGAACTGGCACACAACATGTGGTGGGCTTGGAACCACGACGCACGTAGCCTTTTCCGTAACATTGACGAGAAATTGTTTGATGAATGCGGCGGTAACCCCGTGCTGATGCTCGAACATCTCAACTACGAGAAGATGAGCCAGTTGGCAAAGGACAAAGCCGTATTGAAGAAGATGGACGACGTCTATGCTCAGTTCCGTGCCTACATGGATGTTGAGCCCGACAAGAAACGTGCTTCCGTTGCATATCTGTGCATGGAGTACGGCTTGAATCAGGTACTGAAGATTTACTCAGGTGGTCTTGGCATTTTGGCTGGTGACTATTTGAAGGAGGCCAGTGACTCTAACGTTGACATGGTAGCCGTTGGTTTCCTGTATCGTTTTGGTTACTTCACTCAGACTCTGTCTATGGACGGACAGCAGATTGCCAACTACGAGGCCCAGAACTTCGGCTCTCTGCCCATTGAGCAGCAGTTGAACGAGGATGGCTCACCTATGGTAGTCGATGTCCCCTACATGGACTATTTCGTACATGCTTATGTATGGCGTGTTAACGTTGGTCGCATCAAGCTCTATCTGCTGGATACCGACAATCCTCTGAACTCCGACTACGACCGTCCCATCACTCACGCCCTCTATGGTGGCGACTGGGAAAACCGTCTGAAGCAGGAGATTCTGCTTGGTATTGGTGGTGTGCTCACTCTTAAGAAGTTGGGCATCAAGAAGGATGTTTACCACTGCAACGAGGGTCATGCTGCCCTGTGCAACGTACAGCGTCTGGTTGATTACGTTCAGAGCGGAATGTCTTTCACTCAGGCTATGGAGCTCGTTCGTGCCTCTTCACTTTACACTGTTCACACACCCGTGCCTGCAGGCCACGACTACTTCGACGAAGGTCTCTTCTCTAAGTATATGCGCGGATATGCCGACATGCTGGGTATCTCTTGGGACGAGTTCATCGGCATGGGCCGCATGAATCCCGATGATCACGGAGAAAAGTTCTGCATGAGCACCTTCGCCTGCAACACCTCTCAGGAGGTTAATGGCGTAAGCTGGCTCCATGGTGAAGTCTCTAAGAAGATGTTCGCTGGTATTTGGCAAGGCTATTATCCCGAAGAGAGCCACGTGGGCTATGTCACCAACGGTGTTCACTTCCCCACATGGTGTGCCAACGAATGGCGTATCCTCTATCGCAAGCACTTCGACGAGAAGCACCTCAGCGATCAGTCTAACGAAAGCATCTGGCACGCTATCTACGATGTCAGCGACGAGGAGGTTTGGGAAACCCGTATGCAGTTGAAGCGTAAGCTCGTTGACTACATCCGCGAGCAGTTCCGCGAGAACTGGCTGAAGAATCAGGGCGACCCCTCTCGTGTTGTTAGCCTTATGGACAAAATCAACCCCAACGCCCTGCTCATCGGTTTCGGTCGTCGTTTCGCTACCTACAAGCGTGCACACCTCCTGTTCACCGACCTGGAGCGTCTGGCTAAGATTGTCAACAACCCCAACTATCCCGTACAGTTCCTCTACACAGGTAAGGCTCACCCCGCAGACGGTGCAGGACAGGGTCTCATCAAGCGCATCTACGAAATCTCGCAGCGTCCCGAGTTCCTCGGTAAGATCATCTTCCTCGAGAACTACGATATGCAGCTCGCTCGTCGTCTCGTCAGCGGTGTAGATATCTGGATGAACACTCCCACACGTCCTCTCGAAGCCAGTGGTACAAGTGGTGAAAAGGCTCTGATGAACGGTGTTGTCAACCTCTCCGTCAAGGACGGTTGGTGGCTCGAAGGCTATCGCGAAGGTGCCGGATGGGCACTCACCGAGAAGCGCACCTATCAGAACCAGGCTTATCAGGACCAGCTCGACGCAGCTACCATCTATTCTCTGCTCGAGAACGAGATTATGCCTCTCTACTACGCTCGTAACAAGAAAGGCTACTCTACAGGCTGGGTACAGGTCATCAAGAACTCTATCGCACGCATCGCTCCTCATTACACAATGAAGCGTCAGCTCGACGATTACTACTCGAAGTTCTACAACAAACTGCGCGACCGCTCTAAGGCCCTGCAGAAGGACAACTGCCAGTTGGCTAAGGATATTGCCGCTTGGAAGGAAAGCGTTGCAGAGCGTTGGGACAAGATCAGCATCGTCAGCGTCGATAAACCAGAAGCCCTCATTCAGGGTCTGCCTCTCGCAGGTCAGAAGTATCCCATCCGCGTCGTTATCGACGAAGCTGGACTCGAGGATGCAATCGGTCTGGAACTCGTAACACTCAGCACCGACAAGGATGGTGTAGATCACATCTACTCCGTAGAGCCCTTCAAGGTAATCGGTCGCGATGGCTCGAAGTACACCTTCGAACTCCAGCACATGCTCAACGATGCCGGTTCCTTCAAGATTGGCTACCGCATGTACCCCAAGAACGCCGCGCTGCCTCATCGTCAGGACTTCTGCTACGTCCGCTGGATTTACTAATCCCTACATTCGAATCTATAACGAAGAACGGAGCCCCTCAAGGCTCCGTTCTTCATTTCCCCCTCTCGTCAAATAACAACATTTTGTGATTTTTGTTTTTGCTTCTAAAAATTAATATGTATCTTTGTCGGCAGAAACATTCTATTTAATAATGGAACAGGCACGAATTTTAGAAAGCATACGACAAGTCGCCACAAAGGTGCTTCCCAAGGGTAGTGCCCTGTATCTTTATGGTTCTCGCGCCCGTGGCGATGCTCGTAGTGACAGTGACTGGGATTTACTTCTATTACTTGATAAGCCAAAAGTCGATGATAACGATTTCAAGAAATATTCATATCCTATCATGGTGAATGGGTTCGATTTATGGCAATTGTTCAGTATCCAGACATATACAAAAGACCAGTGGTACAAAGGTCCGCACGCTATGTTCTTTTATAATGTAGAAAAAGAAAAAAAACTTATTTATGAGTCTTAGAGAAGAAGATAGAGCTCTAATTGTAGCAATGGAATTAGAAAAGGCTGATCGCACATTCGCTGAAAAAGATGTTCTATTTGAAGGGAAATTGTGGAGTAACCTAGCTGGTCGTCTTTATTATGCATTGTTTCATGCAGTCAGTGCATTACTGATTAATGACGGACATGAGGTTGGAACGCACAAGGGTGCCGTTATTAGATTTCATCAATACTATGTGAAGACTGGAATCTTTTCCAATGAAGATGGCGCTTTTTATTCTCAGATGCAATCTATGCGTGAACGTGCTGACTATAATTGTTATTATGATGTCACAGAAACTGAGATTGTAGAGCGTTTGAAGCCAACCTCACAATTAATCGAAAAGATCAAGGAATATATCGGTAAGAAATAAATTCCCCCAATCAATTGAACTGAAGAAACAGACAGTAGATTAAACATATAGACAGAAGTGTCCGTTTGGGCGCTTCTGCTGTTTTCGCAAGTTCGTAGCCTAGTAAAGCAAACGCACCTGCCACCAGCGAAGTGCAAGTGCGGTTTATCTTTCCGCCCAAGTAACAAAACTCCTAATCAGAAGCAGAGGCCGAGGTTGACGGCGTGACTGCGCGTCTTGACCTTGTAGCCGAG